>JASMDM010000032.1 GCA_030752795.1 SAR202 cluster bacterium
CACCTTCCGGTACAGCTACCTTGTTACGACTTCGTCCCAGTCACCAGTCCCACCCTCGGCGCCTGCCTCCCTTGCGGGTTGGCCCAGCGACTTCAAGTGTTACCGACTTCCATGACGTGACGGGCGGTGTGTACAAGACCCGAGAACGTATTCACCGCAGTGTGCTGACCTGCGGTTACTAGCAACTCCGCGTTCATGCAGGCGGGTTGCAGCCTGCAATTCCAACTGGGACCAGCTTTGTGGGATTAGCTCCGGTTCGCACCTTGGCGACCCTCTGTGCTGGCCATTGTAGCGTGTGTGTAGCCCAGGACGTAAGAGCCGTGATGACTTGACGTCATCCCCACCTTCCTCACCCTGTTTAGGGGCAGTCTCGCTAGACATCGTAACTAGCGACAAGGGTTGCGCTCGTTGCGGGACTTAACCCAACACCTCACGGCACGAGCTGACGACAGCCATGCAACATCTGTGAGTCTGTCTCGAAAGAAGGACCACTTTCGTGGCCTGTCAGAAACATGTCAAGCCCTGGTAAGGTTCTTCGCTTATCATCGAATTAAACCACACGCTCCGCTGCTTGTGCGGGTCCCCGTCAATTCCTTTGAGTTTTAGCCTTGCGGCCGTACTCCTCAGGCGGGATACTTATCGCGTTAGCTGCGACGCGGGAGGGGTCGATACCCCCCATATCTAGTATCCATCGTTTAGGGCGTGGACTACCCGGGTATCTAATCCGGTTTGCTCCCCACGCTTTCGCGCCTCAGCGTCAGGTACAGCCCAGAGAGTCGCCTTCGCCTCTGGTGTTCCTCCCGGTATCTACGCATTTCACCACTACTCCGGGAATTCCACTCTCCTCTGCTGCCCTCAAGCCTGCCAGTTTCCCATGACCCCTCCCAGTTGAGCCGGGAGATTTCACATGAGACTTAACAGACCGCCTACGCGCACTTTACGCCCAGTAAATCCGGACAACGCTCGGTTCCTACGTATTACCGCGGCTGCTGGCACGTAGTTAGCCGAACCTTATTCCCCGGGTACCGTCCGTTCTCTTCCCCGGGAAAAGGGGTTTACAACTCGAAAGCATTCTTCCCCCACGCGGTGTCGCTGCGTCAGGCTTTCGCCCATTGCGCAAGATTCCCTGCTGCTGCCTCCCGTAGGAGTGGGGGCCGTGTCTCAGTCCCCCTCTGACCGATCGTGCTCTCACACCGGTTACCCGTCTGAGGCTTGGTAGGCCATTACCCCACCAACTACCTGATAGGCCGCAAGCCCCTCCCAAAGCGGTCGAAACCTTTCTACTTCGCATCGAAGTGCGAAGAACTTACGGGGTATTAGACCCGATTTCTCGAGTTTATCCCCCGCTTCGGGGTAGGTCACTTACGTGTTACTCAGCCGTCTGCCACTAGCTAGGGGGCCGAAGCCCCTTCGCCCGTTCGACTTGCATGCATTAGGCGCACCGCCAGCGTTCGTCCTGAGCCAGGATCAAACTCTATGTAAATTGCGGTTGACTTCCACTATCCAGTTGTTAAGGTGCAAGAAGCAATGTTAGCCGATGCACATCCCCGTGTCAAGACTTCTGGTGACCAATTGTGGATGGGCATCGATTATGTCAGTTGTTAACAGTTCAATGAGAATGTCTGTCCATGGGGAGACCTGCGTTCTCGGGGCCCGCGACACGCTTGATTGACCCGCCGTTGATAGTGCTCGGCCAATTTTCATCCGTGCAACTTGCCGAACACGGCTACCATATTAAGGTGCACAATCTGGCAGCTTGCAAACGGAAAGGAGCGAATGAGTATCAGATCCGATTGACGACGTTGACGCCCAAGTCACGCAACGAGGTCACCCAACCGATGAGGGTCTCTTGGCTCGGCGGCTCGGGGTCGTCGGCCCCGTCCGACTCAATGCCGAATCGCGGACGCTTGCCAACGCCCAGGCTGTGGTACGGCATGACCTCGACGCCGAGCAAATCCGTCAACGGCTCGACGAGACGGACCACTCCCTCGAAATGGTCCGGGCGGTCGTTCAGGCCGGGGATGATCGGCAGGCGCACGAGCATCGAAGCGCCCAAGTCGTGAAGTGCTTTTAGGTTGTCCAGTATCTGCCTGATTGGGACGCCGGTGTTTTCCCGATGTTGGGCATCGTCCGTGTCCTTGACGTCGCACAGGAACATATCCGTGTATGGCGCTACGCGCTCGAGGCGGGAGAACGTGACGTGTCCAGCCGTCTCCACCGCGGTGTGGACCCCGGCTTCTTTCGCCCCTCGAAGCAGCGCTTCGGCGAAGTCGATCTGCAGCAGCGGCTCGCCGCCTGACAGCGTCATGCCGCCGCCGGAAGTCTCGTAGAACAGCCGGTCGCGCAACACTTGGTCAAGCACCGCATCGGAGGAGACGTCCCTGCCGACGAGCTCAAGCGCCCGCGACGGGCAAACGGCAACGCAGTTTCCGATTGCGTCACAGCTTTCTCGCAGATAGACGTGCCCCTCTTTCGCGTCCATCGAGTGCGCCTCGTTGGGGCAGGCAGCGACACAGAGGCCGCAGGCGATGCACTTATCGGCCGCGAACGAGAGCACCGGCTCGGTGAGTATCCCCTCGGGGTTGTGGCACCAAACGCACCGGAGCGGGCAGCCTTTCAAAAAGACGGTCGTCCGGATGCCTGGGCCGTCGTGGATCGAGAATCGCTGGATGTCGAAGATTCGGCCGGTTTGCCTCGATGTTCGCGCACCTGAAATGACGGCTGTCTCAGCTTGGTCAGGAGCCATTCTTCATTCACTCCGTTGTTCTTCGATTTTCGGTTCGTACTAGCGCAGACGCCGCCCCGACGAACGCCGGTTTGTCTACGATGTGGAAATCATCGTTAAAATAACATATCCTACGCTTGATATGGATGGCGCGTTGCCCAATACCAGCGCCGCCAAGAAAGACGGAGATCATGCTGATAACAACGCGATCGACAGCGGACAGCCATCGTCTGGAGCTCGAATCCAACGGCAGAATCGACCGATTGCGGGAGATGTACTGGGACAAGACCCACGAAGCCGCGATCGTCCAAAAGCCGGTAGCCGGCTCCGGTGAGAGCACGCTGACCGGTCACGCCAAGGACTTCGCCAGCTTGTTGGACGCCAGCGATCCGTTCATTCAACCGGACGAAATGATCGTCGGCGCGCGCTTGGCGACGCCTGAAGTCGCCGATTCAATTGACCTCGGCGAATACGATCCGCACTATCCACCCGGACACGCCCTCCTCGTCGCGAAAGGTTTCCCTGGAGTCCGAGACGAAGCGCGGGCCAGACTGCAGACCGAGACGAACCCCGCCAGCCGCGATTTCCTCCAAGCGGTCGAGATCGCCTACGACGCCGCTTGCCGCTACGTCGCGAAGTACGCCAAAGAAGCTACCATGTTGGCGGCGGCCGAATCCGACCCTGCCAGGAAGGCGGAGTTGGCTCGCATCTCTGAAATCAGCTCAGAACTCGCTAGCGGACCTCCGGCGTCGTTCCATTCCGCGCTCCAACAACTGCAGTTCGTGCGCGTGCTCGGCGGACGTGGATGCATCGGGCGCTTCGACCAATGGATGTACCCGCTGTATGAGAGAGACATCGACCGGCGACTCATCACGCGTGACCAGGCGCAGGAACTCCTCGAGTGCCTGTTCCTGAAGCTCAACCATTTCCCGGAAGCGAACTTGGCCGACAACGACACGCTGCGAAACATCTCGCTTGCGGGCCAAACCTTCGATGGCCGTGACGCCTCCAATGAGGTCACGTACATGTGCATCGAGGCGTCGGGGAAAATCATGTTGCCCGAGCCGAAGATCAACGTTCGGTTCTTCGACGATTCGCCGCCTGACTTGGTGCGAGCGTGTGCCGCCGTGCTGGCGAAAGGCGCCAACACCCTGGCGGTCTTCAACGACGAGGTCGCCATCCCGTCGCTCGTGAAGTTGGGCATCCCGCTGGAGGAAGCCCGAGACTACTGCAACGACGGTTGCTCCGAGCTGATCATGGGCGGCAGGGGCACCATTAAATTCAAGGTGCACGACGCGCTGCCTATACTCATCGAGCTCGTCATGAACACCGAAAACAAACAGCTCTCGACGTTCGACGATGTGATGGAAGATTTCAAGTCGAGATTGGCTCAGGCGATGCCCGCGGCGCCCGGCCCGAAGCGCCCGATAACGGCGCCGTTCTTCGCTGCCAGCATCGACGACTGCATGGCGGAAGCGTCGCCCGCGGCCGCTCGATACGCGATCAACGGCTGCATCCTTGCCCAGGTCGGCAACGCCTCCGACGGATTGGCGGCAATCAAGCAGCTTATCTTCGATGAGGGCTCGCTGACGTGGGCAGAACTGCGCGAAGCGATGAGCGCGGACTTCGAAGGGTACGAAATTCTCCAACAAACGCTGAAGAATCGAACCCCCAAGTACGGAAACGATGACGATTACGTCGATTCGATCTTGAAAGAACTTTCCGAGTACTTCTGTGACGGCGTCCACGCGAACTCGCACAACGAGGACGGTCCCGGTGGCAAGTGGGCGCCCGGATTCATGTCCTTTGGCATCCATCGCAAGAGCGACACGCCAGCCTCGCCCGACGGCCGGAGCCGGGGCGAGCTAACGGCCAACAGCTTCTCCCCAGCGGTGGGAATGGACCGAAGCGGCCCGACCGCGGCGCTGCGATCGGTGGCCAAGGTGGATCTGACACGGGCCTCTCACGGTTCGGTGTTCGACATCGCGTTGCATTCGGCAATCGTCCAGGGCGAGGACGCCTTCGAGAAGTTCGTGGCGCTGCTCACCGCCCACCTGAAGATGAACTCGGTTGCGACCCTACAAATAAACGTGATCGACCGGGAGACACTGCTCAGGGCGCGAGAGAATCCGGATTCGCCCGAGTTCCGGACGCTGATCGTTCGAGTGTGGGGCTTCTCCGCCGTCTTCGTGGAATTGCCGGAGCAACTTCAAGACCACGTGATCGCTCGCACCGAACACGGATCGCTGATGGCGTGACCTCCCGAGGGAGCCGAAGTACTAGATTCCGTAAAACGACATCCGTTCGACGAGCGGATGTCGTTTTGTTTGCTATGTAGATCGATGAAGTTGCGGCTAGTTCCGTGTGACCCACCGCCGTTGGGCGTTCGTATGCGATGACGTTCCGCCAGCGAGTGCGCGTCGATCATCCGTCGCGCCTCGGAATTCAGCGACCTTGAGCTTCAGGCGAAGGCTCCCAGCCGGTAAGCCCGCTTGGCCGTGCCCCTGAACAGCGACGCCTTCTCCGAGTCCGAAAAACCCTCCGAGATGCGTTTGAAGGCGTTCCACATAACGTTGTACGAGTACGAGGCCTTGTCCACCGGGAAATTGCTCTCGTACATGCAACGATCGGCGCCAAACTTCTCGACGCAGTAGAGGTAGTACGGTCTCATTGCCTCGGCCAGTTCTTCAGAACCGATCGGTTGGTCGCGCTCGTGCCAGTCGTATCCGGTGAACGTCATGCCCAGACCGCCGACCTTCACGAATACGTTGGGACAGGTCGCCAGGTCAGCCATCGATTGTTCCCAGGTTTCCAATACCTCGTTGCGGCGCCCTTTATAGGGACCGATGACTATGGGGCCGCCGATGTGATTGAGAATGATCGAAATGTTCGGGAACGCCCGGGCCAGATCTGCCACTTCCGGGATCTGCGGATGATAGACCCAGGCCTCAAAGCTCAGATTCATCGGTTCCATCCGAGCGTACCCTTCTCGGAACTTTGCATCCAACAGTATCCCTTCAGGCGGAGCGCCGGTCGAACTGGCATTGATGTTCGGGTCCCAAGCCGCCCTGTGTCGTATTCCTCTGAACCGATTCGGGCTGGCCTTGAGGTGGGCTTCCAGAACCTCGGTCACCGCGTCTCCCAGCGTGAAGTCCGCCGAGCTCACGATTCCCGCGGCTACTTCTGTGCGGTCGTTTCGAGCCGCGCTTTCGTCGGCTATGCCTTGGACAAATACCGTCTCGCCCACCGGTTTCAGGGCTTCCGGGCCTTCCTTGAGATACTCCGAGCTACACTCGACGAACACCGTTTCGGTGATGTTGTGACCCGAGCCAGTGTCGCCAAGCAGATCCTCCAAGATGTAACGGTTTGAAGGTCGGTCCCAGAAATGGTGATGCGGATCGCATATCGGCAAGTCCGGGGCGATAGCGTCTTCGGCGGTCAATGCTAGCCACGCCTGGTGCTCTGTGGTCATGGTGTCTCCCTGTTTGTTTGATTCTGCCTTCGGAGGCGGCGAATGGCCTTGCAATCTAGCGGGTGGCAGCGTATCGGTCCGCTCGTCACGCGAATGGGCGTCGTTTCATCGATGATCTCATGAAGAATGGCAAAACCGCTGACGTCACCCAAAGCTGGGCGAAGGCGCTGCTCGGTTCTCAATGGCTCTGTCGGCTTACGACCGGAGCTCCCGACCGATCGCGGATCAACCACCCTTGATCCCGGAACCGCGCGACAGCATGGCGTCGACTGCGTCCTTTACGGCTATCGTGGCGTCGACCGAAACCATAATGTCAGCGTCGCGGTGTTTGCCGGCAGCGTGGATCTTATCGGTGCCTTCGTCTGTGACATTGATGCAATCCGTGTGATCGGGTTGCCCCGGAAATCCCATGGATTGGGCCAGGTCATTCGGTCCGCCTGCGAAGACCTCAATGCCGTTGACCGTCAATATTTCATCCAGGTTGTTGTAGGCCGTGATGCTCTCAATCTGAGGCACGATCAGCAGCTCGTCGTTCGTTCTGTCCATCGCAGCCTTCAGATTCGTCTCCAACCCGAAGCGGGTGACGCGTTTGCTTGTGTAGCTGCGCCGTCCGCGGGGAGCGAAATAGCAGTACTCGACGAGCTTCTCGGCTTGTTGCTTGGTCTCAAGGTCGGGGATGGTGATCACCCTCATGCCTCTGTCGAGATAGTTGAGGATGTTGCTTTGGATCTGGTCCGGGACCCGCATGGCGGGAGTGAGCCCCCAGCCGTCGCACATGCGGCAGAACCGATCGATCGTTTCAGGCGTGATCGCCGCATGTTGGCCGTCGTAGCTCACGAAATCGAGATTCATCGCTCCGGCGAGCTCGATGATCTCGTCCGCGTAGAAACTCAGCGATATGCCCACCGCTTTTTCGCCGCGTCGCATCTTCTCTATGACTTTGTTCGTCGGCATTTGTGCGCCTCCCACATGGATTTTGAATCGTCAATTTCACGCTCGCTCGATGTCATTCGCCTAATCATCTCAGCGCAACAACGAGAATCATTGTACAAGTGTGTGACCCGAACGTTTGGGTCGTCATCGAGATCCGGGTCGGAAGGGCCGCGCCAGCCCCCAATGATTCGGCGAATTCACTTGGCTCCGTTAAGATCGCCAGTGTTGATTGCCGCCGGTCAACAGACTCGTCACTCCACCGTCGTCGTCTCGAACGAAGTACACAAGCGAACCCCGACTGCGCACGCCTTCGGCGGCCATGAACAGTCCGTCGCCGATGCCTACCAGGGCGGCTTCCTCCGCGCCTCCTTCGGGAACACTCCGTATAGCGGATATTCGATCGCCATCGCCCACGATCTCGATTGTCGCTTCGTCTGACACGTACACGCTTAGGCAGTCGGCCGCCGTCCCTTCGGGAACGACGTACCGGGTGCGGATGGGCGGCGCGTCGCGCGGATCGGAGACGAAGATTGGTTCGTCCAACATTGTCGACGCCAGCTGTTCGGCCATCAAGGCGACGTTGGCTCCGCCCAGGTTCGACAGCACCACGACACCGATGCCCGCCGAGGGGACGATGAGCGAGTGCGTTGCCACTCCAGCCAATCCGCCCCCGTGAGAGACGACCTTTCGCGACCCGACCCAGCGGATCTGCCAGCCCAAACCGTATCCCGTGCCGGTGTCGCCGAAAGGCATCGAGATACTTTGCAGTTGCTCCAGCGAACCCGCGCCGAGTAGTGGGCTGTCGGAGTAATTCATGTTGGCGATTTGGTATTTCGCCAGATCGAGCGCTGTGCTGGAGACTCCCCCGGTCGAGAGGTAGATGCTGTAGTTCGCGGGAAGGAACGCTTCAGTCGAGCCGTCGCCGCTGCGCTCGTACAGGTGGGCGCGATCGGCCGACGCGCGCCACGCGTCGAAGCTGGTGTGGGTGTCGTCCATGCCCACTGGCTCGAAGATGCGAGTCTCGAAATACTCCTCCAACGGAATGTCGCTGACGGTCTCCACCAAGTGTCCCAGCGTCACGAAACCTTCGTTGCAGTAGGACCATGTCGTGTTCGGAGGCGTCTGCAGCATGACGTTCGCCAGTCGGGATACAAGATCGGCGCGGTCTCGGTATGGCGAGACCTTTTCCGTCCACATCGGCGGCTGGTGTCCGGTACGTCCCATGCCGCTCTTGTGGCTTAGCAGGACGCGGGGTGTTATCTTGCGGGTTGCCTCAAGATCGGAGATCATCAGATCCGGCAAGTACGTCCGTGCCGGTTCGTCCAGCGAGACCCTGCCCTGTTCCACGAGCTGCATGACTGCCGTTCCGGTCATCGATTTGGTGAGCGAGCAGATCGGAGTCACCGTTTGGGGTGTCATCGGAAGTCTTTGGTCGAGGTCTCGGAAACCGAATCCTTCAGACGCGGCGATCTCGCCGTCTGCAACCAGAGCGACCGCAATCCCGGGAATCGCCTCCGCGTTCATTCCGATTTCAATGATTTCGAGTTGCCGGTCAGTGAGGGTTGATCTCATTTCGCCTCTCGCAACGCATATTGCTCTTAGGACGCTTGAACTGCAGGAACTTTCTGGTCCAGAACCGCCCAGTCTTGAAATCCGATCACAGGCGTCCGACGATCACGGTTACGCGGCAAGGCGCCTAAGTCCAGCGATATCTCGTGCAAAGCTCCATCGGGTGCTCGCTTCGACAACACGGTAGATTTGGGTTCCGCCGGCTCAATGCCGAACAATCTGTCACGGTTGTCTGACGCATTGTCGATACGATTGATCACAACGGTGAAGTTTGCCAACCTGTCGGGTGTGCCAGACTTCACGGCGGCGTGCATTGATGCGGCAGATGGCGGGAGTCTAGCAACGGACTGCAAGTCGGTCAACCCGTCGAGATGCGATGCCGGAACGTGACTTGAAGGCTATCAGAGAATCGGGAACGCGTCCGATCGTGCGATTCCCGAGTTGTTTACTTTCGGTGCGACCACTCGTGCGACATGGAGCTGCGGGCCGGCTGAATGATTGCCTCGAACCAACCCATGGAAGATGGCGCCCGGACGGAATCTGACTCATTGTCAACCTCCTCCATCGTGGGTCGCATAAGGCAATCCATCCACCACATGGGCCTTTTGCCGCGCCTGCTGATCGCGGAAACCATCGTGTTCGGGATGTTGTTTGCCGGAGGAATCGTCCTCGTCAACCATATGACGGACTCTCTGCGCGACAGCATCCGGCAGGACCGGCTTCTCCCCAGGAAAGTCATCGCCGAAGATCTTGACGCCACAATCGAACACGGGATCACCGGCCTCTGACAACTCGCCGAGGGTTATCGACAGGCATTGGCGCTGGGCGTGAGCTCAAGCGTCCCCGAAGATCTGGAATTGTTGCGGTTGTGGGAACGTGCGTCGATGACCACTGCCTCAGCGCACAGACGCGTCGAAATCATAATTCGGTCCTGATCTCGTCGAAAAGCTGTAGGTTCGTAACGATTCTGGTTCCCGAACATGCTCACGGGGGCCTTTGCCGGATCATCACGATGTTGACGACACGCCGCCCGCTCTCTCGTCGGACTGTGCTATATTCCCTGCGACTCTGGGGCACGGAGTCGTCGGAATACGAAGGTGGGGCAGCGTGGCACGTTTGCCAAGTGTAGACCGTCAGCGAAAGTGGGACACATTTGGGCCTGAAATTAAAAGAGACAGTCGGTAGATAAAGCGAGCTCCTGACAGGGGGATAGAATGTCCCCAGGGAAGGAGCAGCAGCGATCGAGAACACAGAAGATAAAAACCTAGCCGCACAAGAGCGAAGCCAGGACACCAAGCGATTCGTTCGTCAGGTTCGATCCGGCCACCCGTAGGAAATACACTCCAAAAGAGAAGATCCACATCGTCCTACAGGGCTTCCGGCGGGAGGTCACCGTCAACGAGCTGTGCCGTCGTGAAGGCATCAAGCCCGCCAATTATTACTCGTGGACGAAAGACCCTTCGACAGGCTCAGGACAGGATTCATGGAAGCGGGCAAGCAGCGCCTGAGTCGGGACACAACCAGAGACGCCACACGCCAGGAGATCGACGATCTCAAGCGAGAAAGCGCTGACCTGAAGGTTCTGGTAGCTGAGTTTGTCCCTTGATCTTCATCGTTTGAAAAAACGGCGATACCAACGCTGGGCGAAAGCCGTCTCGGCGCATGAGCACCGATGAGAAAGTTCAAGTTCTAGAAAAGGTCGAAGCCTCCCGCGGTTCCAAGGGCAAGGTCATGGTCGAGTTGGGTGTTCCCAAGAGCACGTACTACGGTAGGATTTTGTGTGGAATTGCCCGCCAGCCACCACCATCCTTGACACGGGTGATGTGGCTCGCTAATCTTAGTCCACACACGATATATGCAAGGTAATGACGGAGAAGAGTACGGAGAATAGTCGAGCAGCAGCGAGTCTGGCGGCGCGGCACAGAACGGGCCGATGGTGAGAGCAGACGCTTGGATCTCCCTGGGACATCCCTCCCGAACCGCGGACCGAATGGTTTTCACTGAGTAGGCTTCGCCGGATTCGCCCGCCGATAACCGGGGCGGGGGTATGAGAACGTACCCTTACACGAGCGCCCCGATGTGTTCGGGGAACTTGGGTGGTACCGCGGGTAACTTCCCCCGACGCGTCGGGGTTGGCCCGTCCCTTGGTTGGGATGGGTTTTTTTGTGTTGTCGAGAGGCACGCCTCTCGACTGAGTCGGAAGATGCGGCGGAGCGTCGCAATCGGGCGATTGCGAATGCGATGGCTGGACGAGAAAGGATGGCGGGACGGATCATGCAACAAGTGGACCTCTACGATACGACGCTCAGAGACGGCACCCAGTACGAAGGCATTTCGCTGTCCGTCGAGGACAAGCTGGCGATCACCGGGAAACTCGACCAGTTGGGCGTGCAGTTCATTGAGGGCGGTTGGCCGGGCTCCAATCCGAAAGACGCCGAGTTTTTCGAACGCGCGAAGCAACTGAGGTTGACTCACGCGACGCTGGCGGCGTTTGGCAGCACACGACGCGCCAACGTGGCCGTCGAGGACGACTCCCAGGTTCGGACTTTGCTCGAAGCTGAAACTCCGGTCGTGACGCTGGTCGGCAAGAGCTGGGACCTCCACGTGACCCACATTCTCGAAACGTCACTGGAAGAGAACCTGGCGATGATCGCCGACACCATCTCGTATCTGGTCGCACGGGGCCGCAGGGTGTTCTTCGACGCCGAGCACTTCTTCGACGGATACGCGTCAAACCGCGACTACGCTGTCCAGTGCGTCAAGGTCGCCGCCGACGCCGGAGCCGAGTGCGTGATTCTGTGCGACACCAACGGCGGCGTGCTGCCGAACGAGGTTGCCGGGATTTTGACCCAGGTCTCGCAGGAGTCCGATGTTCGGCTGGGCATCCACACCCACAACGACGCGGATACCGCCGTCGCGGGCGCCCTGGCCGCGATCGATGCAGGAGCGGCACAGGTTCAGGGGACGGTGAACGGCTACGGCGAGCGATGCGGGAACGCCAATCTGCTTTCGATCATCGCCAACCTGAAGCTGAAGCGAGGCATCGATTGCGTTTCTGACGCGCAGCTCGAGATTCTGACCGACGTCGGACGCTACGTCGCCGAAGTCGCCAACATGCCGCCTCCGACATCCCAGCCGTACGTCGGGACAAGCGCGTTCACGCACAAAGGCGGCTTGCACGCCGCGGCGGTCGCGAAAGTCGAGCACAGCTACCAGCACATTCCACCCGGAACCGTCGGCAACGACAAGCGGGTTCTGGTCTCCGAGCTCTCGGGTCGCAGCAACATCCTGACCAAGGTCCGCGAGATGGACATGGGGGTCACGATCACCTCGGCGCAGGCTACCGAGCTGCTCCAGATCGTCAAGAACCAGGAGGCGCTCGGGTTCCACTACGAGGGGGCTGAGGCGTCGTTCGAGCTACTGGTCCGACGAACGTTGCCCGAGTACGTGCCGCCGTTCGAGCTCGTTGACTTCACCGCCGTGATCGAAAGCCGGCCCGAAGCCACCGCGACCGGTCGCGGCATCTCGTCGCGTGTCATGGTTAAGGTGTCCATTGGCGACGAGGTCATGCACACGGCCGGCGAAGGGCGCGGCCCCGTCAACGCACTCGACGGAGCGCTCCGGAAAGCGCTGCTCGGCGTCTATGCCGAACTCGAAGCGGTGCGTCTGGATGATTACAAGGTGCGCGTCGTGGATCGGGGCGCGGGAACAGGCGCGGTCGTTCGTGTGCTGATCGAATCCACGGACGGGCAAACGACTTGGAGCACCGTCGGCTGTTCAGAGAACATCATCGAAGCGAGCTGGGAAGCATTGTCCGACAGTCTCGAATGGTGGCTCACTCGCAACGTCGAATCGCGAGCGTAAAAGGCGCGTTTCGTCTAATCTCGCACGCAACCGGCGCGCGAGACATCCCTTCCCCATTAACGAGGCGCTGACTGCACTCAGTTTGACGCTCCAAACGAGCGGGCCTAAACTGAGCAGAAAACATCACGCGCCCCGAAGGGGGTGATGTCCGTGCGGTTTGTTCGGAGCCTATTAGGGGAAGGTGCTGCTCTCGGCCTTCATACCGGGAGCGCTTATCCTTGCGATCGTGGCCATCATCGCCCTGGTCGCCTACGAGCAGGTTGCCCGAAGACAGATATGTGATCGAGTCCGTTCACGGTGTGACTCAGAGTTTCGTCGAACGGGGCAGCTACCCGCTCGAACTCAAAATAGACAGGTTTGAGACCGACGCCGAAGCATGGGCCGCAGTGATAGCAGACCCGAATTTGGTCGTGGTCTCGAGTCGATTCGACGGAGAACGCGAAAGCATCGGGAACGCGCTCCTGGAGCCGGGAGACGCCGTCAACCTGCTTAATCCCGAAACCGGAGAGGTCATCGAGAAGACTGTCGCAGCCCGAATGGAGTCGATCGAAGTCAACTCTGGCGTCCTTTGGGGCGTGGTCGTGGGCATCGACGCGTATCAGCGAGATTTCTCCGATTCCTCCTTCCGAGGAGATTCACCTCGGCTATTCACGATCAAGCTGACCGAGGGGACTGACCTGGCCGCGGGAGGCAAACAGATCGAAAAAGCGCTGGTCACAACGGGCGCCCGCGTTATCGCGGTTCGCGAAGAACTGTCCGAGGAGCTCTCTGAGATCAGCACGTTCTTGCGCATCTTCCAAGGATTCCTGGCGTTCGGGCTCATCGTCGGCATCGCCGGACTCGCCGTGATCGCTGCCCGCTCGGTTCACCAGCGACGCAAAGGGATAGGGACGTTGCGCGCGCTCGGGTTCCGACCGGGATGGTGCTGGCCAGCATGCTGATCGAATGGTCCTTCATCGCTCTTGTCGGAATCCTGCTGGGCACAGGGCTGGGCTTGCTCGGTGGGTACAGACTCTACGCATTGTTCGTCAGGGAAGCCGGCGGCACGTTCGCGGTTCCCTGGTTCGAGGTGATAGGGGTCGCCGTGCTCGTATATGTGGCGTCTCTGGCATTTATGGTATTCCCGGCTCTCAAGGCGTCGCGGATGCCGCCGGCTGAAGCTCTTAGGCATCAGGAGTAACTATGAACATCGACTACATAATCCACGCAACAGACGTACGCAAGACCTACCGCAGCAACGGGTCCGCGGTCGCCGCGTCGAACGCGGCGAGATGGTCGCGGTGATGGGCCCGAGCGGGTGCGGCAAGACAACGTTGTTGAATTGCCTCTCCGGCTTGGACACCGTCGACGGAGGCAACGTGCTCCTCGAGGGCGAGACCATCCACGACATGCCGGACCACCGGCGAACCGAGCTTCGCCACAGCCGTATGGGATTCGTGTTTCAGACCTACAACCTGCTTCCGGTGCTGTCGGCAACGCAGAACGTCGAGCTGCCTCTGACTGTCGGCGGCACGCCCCGCAAAGAAGCCAACGCGATGGCGCGTGAGATGCTCGGGCTCGTGGGTCTCGGCGACAGAGGGTCGCACCGGCCGATGGAGCTCTCCGGCGGCGAGCAGCAGCGGGTCGCCCTCGCAAGAGCGCTGGTCACGACACCCGCGATCGTGTGGGCCGACGAGCCGACCGGCAACCTCGACAGCGAACGCTCAGCCGAGATCATGGAGCTGCTCCGAGGCTTGAACAAGAAACACAACCAAGCGTTCGTGATGGTCACGCACGACGACGGCGTTGGAGCGCAGGCCGATCGCATCGTCCGCATGCGGGACGGCAAGATCGACGAAGGCGGCCAGCCGCTTCCGATTACTGCAACCGCATCGGATCGGATCGTGATCGAGGCAGGGTGAATTGACTCGGGCGCGCCATACGGTGCTGATCGACAACGATCGCATCACGGTGCACGAGTGGCGTTTCTCGCCGGGCGCTGAGACCGGCCATCATGTGCACTCGCTCGCCTATGTCGTCGTGCCGCTCACGACGGGCAACCTACGCATCG
>JASMDM010000033.1 GCA_030752795.1 SAR202 cluster bacterium
CGAGCTCGACACTGAGGCTCACCCCAGAGGTTACCCCATGTCACCCCAGGTGTGCCCCGACTTGACCTCGACGTCCAGCGGAACCGCCAGCGACATCGCGTTTGGCATCAACTCCATGACGATCTCGCGCATCTGATCGAACTCGTCGTTCGGCGTTTCGAAGATTAGCTCGTCGTGCACCTGCAGGATCATCTTCGATTTCATGCCCAGGTCATCCATGCGCTCCATGATTTGGACCATGGCGATCTTGATGATCTCGGCGGCGGTGCCCTGGATTGGCATGTTGATCGCTGCGCGCTCGGCGGCTTGCCTGACTCGATAGTTGCGCGCGTTGACATCCGGCAGATATCGGCGACGGCCCAGGAGGGTCTCGACGTATCCGTTGTCGCGACACAGCTCCTTCGTCCTGTCGACATAATCGAGAATCTTCGGGTATTTCTCGAAGTACAGATCGATGAAGTGTTGCCCTCGATCGGGACTCAGATCGGTTTGGCGAGAGATGCCGAACGATGTCATGCCGTACAGCACGCCGAAGTTGAGTATCTTTGCGAAGCGTCTCATGTCGGCCGTCACCTGGTCGATCGGTACATCGTAAACCAGCGACGACGTAGCGCTGTGGATGTCCTCGCCGTCGTGGAAGGCTTGCAACAACCCAGGGTCTTCGGTGTAGTGAGCCAGAACGCGAAGCTCGATTTGCGAGTAGTCGGCGGCCAGCAGCGTCGCGTCCGGCGCGTCTTCAGCCACGAACGCTTTCCGCACCTGGCGTCCCAACTCGGTGCGCACAGGGATGTTTTGCACGTTCGGGTCGTTTGACGAGAACCTGCCGGTGGCCGACCCCGCCTGGTTGAACTTGGTGTGGATCCTGTCGGTCTTGGCGTTGATGAGGCCGGGCAATGCATCGACGTAAGTCGACTTGATCTTGGACAACTGCCGATACTCGAGGATATGGCCCAGCACCTCGTAAGCTCTCGGATCGACGTTCTCGGCCTTCCCGCTGTCGAGAAAATCCTTCAGGTTGTCTAGGGTGGCCGCGTCCGTGGAATAGCCCGTGCGTGTTTTCCTGCTCGGAGGCAACCGGAGTTCGATGAACAGAATGTCGGCAAGCTGCTTCAACGAATTGATGTTGAATTCGTGGCCGATGGCCGAGTACATCTCTGCCTGGATCTGGCCGAGTTGCGTCGCGAGCTCCGTGGACATTCTGCCGAGGAGTTCGGAGTTTACCGCGACGCCTTCGCGCTGCATCCTGACCAGAACATCGACCAACGGAACCTCGACGTCGTCCAGGAGCTTCCGTAACGGCCCTTCGCCGAGTTCTTGCGTCAGCGAGGTTCGAAGCCGCTCGGTAAAGTCGGCGTCGGCTGCCGCGTACTTCCCCGCCTCGCCGATGTCCACCTTGTCCATCGTGATCTGCTTGCGGCCGGTGCCGATCAGCTCCGTGATCGGCGTCATCTCGTGATGGAAGAACTCCAGCGCAAGCGCCTTCAGCCCGACGGCCTTACGTCCGCTGGCGTGCGCGGCGAGCATCGTGTCGAATTCGAGCCCTTGCAACGACACGCCCTGATCCTCGAGCACCATCAAGTCGTAGTTGGCGTTGTGCGCTGCCTTCGGGACCGCAGGGTCTTCGAAAATCGGGCGCAACCGTTCTATGACGCGGTCCATGGCGAGTTGCTTGCCTTCCGCATGGCCCACGGGCACGTACCAGCCCTTGTTGGGGTTGTTGGAGAACGAAAGCCCGACGAGGTTCGCCGCCATCGGGTCGATCGAGTCGGTCTCGGTGTCGAACGAGAAACCCTCGGGGCGATTGAGCTCGGAGACGAGCTCATCGAGTCTCGCGTCGTCGTCAACGATGATGTAGTCCGACGGTTCCGCTTCTTCCTCGTCGGGAAGCAGCATCAACTGCGCGCCGCCGCCGTGTGCTTGATCCGACGCCGGGATGCGGTCGACCATGCTGTAGAACTCGAGTTCCTGCAGAACGTCGACAACCGCGCTTCGGTTGTACGTTCCGAATTTGCAGGCTTCGAGATCCAACGTTACCGGCACGTCGCGGACGATCGTCGTGAGGAAGCGCGCCTGCAGGGCAAGGCCGTGGTTGTCGGTCAGGCTTTGCTTGGCTCTGGGCGGCGTGACGGAATCGAGGTTCTCGTAGATGCCGTCGATGCTGCCGTAGTCGGTGAGCAGCTTGATCGCGGTTTTGATCCCGATGCCGGGCACCCCTGGAATGTTGTCGGAGGTGTCGCCTTGGAGCGCTTTGATGTCCGCGATGTGCTCGGGACCCAACCCGCCGTATCGTTCCTTGACGGCGGTCGCATCGTAAAGGGTCTTCTTTTGGACGGCGAAGCTCAACTGCACTCGAACCCAGGGCGACACAAGCTGAAACGTGTCCGTGTCGCCGGTGAGCACGATGGTCTCGATCTGTTGCTCTTCGGCCTGCCGGCAGAGCGTGCCGAGGACGTCGTCCGCTTCGAATCCGGCCTGTTCGTAGATCGGAATGTCGAACGCCTCGATGAGCTGCCGAATGCGCCCGAACTGGCTGCGAAGCTCCGGCGGCGTGGGAGGACGATGAGCCTTGTACTCTTTGAAACTCTCATGCCTGAATGTCGGTTGGGGCAGGTCGAACGTGACCGCGAGGTGCGAGGGCTTCCGGTCTGCCAGCGTTCTGAGCAAGCTGTTGAAGAACCCGAACACCGCCCTGACCTCTTCGCCGGTGCTGCGAACGGTGAGTGGGTCGCGAATCGCGTGCCAGGCGCGGTGCAAAAGGGCGTGGCCGTCCAGAAGGAGAAGCAGCTGCGCTGGTTCGAGCATAGAGCGCGTGTCGCCGGACGGCATAGGTATCTCCTATCGAATCGAGTGGGAACAGATCGATTATACACTCGGCACGGAAGAGCGACCAGAATCTCGGCTGGCTGTGGACTTGCTCAGACACCCAATGACAAGGGCATCGTGCAAGCATGTCCAAGGTTATTCGACGGATTTGGTCCGCACAAATTTCTACGACCAACAAAAGTAGAGAGCGTGTACCAATCAGTTCTCTGTGGATCTGCTTAACTTGCGCCGATCATGGAAGACTGGATGAGGAAATCGGAACAACTAAGGCGTGAGCCAGCACATCTACAATCTCTGGCGTCACTCTCGCGCCATCGTTGCGTTTGCATTACGTTGTCACAGCGCTCGTATGCGAAAAAGCGCCAAAATGGAAGTGTCGCTGAGAATGCGAAATCGGCTTGTCCACAGCGATGCGAGTGCCAGCATTGCGAACAAGGCTGCGGTGCCGAACAGCCCTAGTCCTGGTACGAGGTCCGAAAAAAGCGCGTTTGCTCCAATTTGCTGAGGCACGCTCTTCCACGCATCTCCGGCACCCAATTAACCGAAGTCACCGTAGCCCCACGCCCAGAGGGTGCATCCGACCTGAGAGCGACCGTGTGTTTGCCCTCATAGTCACCCGCAGCGATTGCAGTCCAGTTTGTTGCCTGGGTCAATTCTTGGGTTGGGGTGTTCTTCCTGGTGGTAGTCCCGTCGCCGAGTTCACCAGAGTAATTCGCACCCCAAGCCCACAAGGTGCCGTTTGACTTGGGGCCCACCGTGTAAAGCTCGGCAGCGATGGCAGACCAGTTTGTGGCCCCGGTCGATTCCTGGGTCGGAGTCCGCCCGCCGACATAAGTTCCGTCGCCGAGTTGGCCCGTGGTGTTGTTGCCCCATGCCCAAACCGTGCCGTCTAATTTTATCGTGACAGAATGATACGTCCCGGCGGCGACGGCGGACCAATTGTCCGCGCCCGTCAACTCTTGAGTGGGAGAGGTGACCGTCGCAGGGCCGTTGGTTATCGCGCCGTTCTGACCGTGGTTGTTGCTGTCCCATGCCCATAGAGTACAGTCAGATTTGAGAGCGACCGTGTGATATGCGCCCGCACCTATCGCGGTCCAGTCGGTCGCCATGGTCGATTCCTGGGTCGGCGCATTCTTGTCGGCCGTGGTACCGTCTCCGAGCGCTCCGAAGGCATTGTCGCCCCATGCCCAGAGTGTGCCGTCAGACTTGAGGGCAACCGTGTGATGATAACTCGCGGCGATGGCTGACCAGTTTGTCGCGCCGGTGTGTTCTTGGGTTGGGACGGATTGTTGAGCGGTGGTTCCGGCCCCGAGTGAACCGCCCCATGCCCAGAGAGTGCCGTCCGATTTGAGAGCGACCGAATGATCGTTGCCAGCCGCGACGGCGGTCCATTCACTGACTTCCGCATCGGCTATCGGTACTGGTCCCACGACCAAAGTGATCGTCGCCATTGCAGAGAAGCACGGTTGCCTTCAAGATTGTTGGTATTCTGATCAGCCCAGTCAAGGCTACGGATCGAGCCTTGATTGCTATCATCAGAGATTCTGCCGATCTTCTCAAATTCAAACAGATCTGCCTCCGAGAACCATCGTGATATCATATTTCGGTTGAAGATGATATCACATGAAGGATCTGGGTGTGGTTATGAGTGCTCACTCCATAATGATTAAAAATAATACGGGAATCGTTGCGATCATGATTAACCAATTGTGATTCCCTGCTCTTGGGATTGTTCATAATCCGAAGTTTGCCATATGTGTCGATACTGTGGCTTGAAGACGGACAAGCCGTGAAGATGGCAGGAAGATCAGTGTCAAAATGCGAAGCAGCGAAGAACGCGCAACGAACACTAGACTGCTGGTCAGGCTATCGTTGAGAGTTCGCAAATGTCCGCCTGATGACCTTGCCTTGCTCGGGTCTGTAGTGGGGTGCCCGATCAGCGCCCATGTAGCGTCGGGGGTGTCGATTGATTCGCTGCCACCGGGCGCTACACGCCCGCCAGCTTTCGTACGTCGTCGAGCAGCGCGGCGACGGCGGCAGGCGACTCCGCTTCGGCGTAGATCCGCAGCAACGGCTCCGTGCCCGAGAATCGGATCAACGCCCAGTGGCGGTCTTCGAGCAGGAACCGGACGCCATCCTGTTCATCGATGCCGACCACGGGCTTGCCGCCAATGGAAGACGGCCCCGACACCTGGATTCGCTGGCGGATTTCATCCCGTTGATCGGGGTCGAAAGCAATGTCGTGCCGGTCGTAGTGGTGCGGTCCGACTTTTTCGTACAGCATCGCCAGCAAGTCTGACGGGTTCTGGTCGGTTCTGACCATCATGTCCAACATCAGCAACCCGCTGAGGATGCCGTCCCGCTCCGGGACATGGCCTCGGAACGCGTAGCCGCCGCTCTCTTCGCCCGCGGCGATGGCTTCCTCGGTCATCATCACCGGGCCCAGATACTTGAAGCCCACCTTGGTCTCGAACAACGGGACGTCATAGACTTCCGCCAGTCGGTCGATCATCGAAGTCATCGTTATCGATCGAACTAGCGGGCCATCTTGCCCGAGGTTCTCAAGCAGGTGCATACACAGGATGGCAAACGTCTGCAGCGTGGTGAGGAACCGCCCGTCTTCGTCGACGACGCCGACGCGGTCAGCGTCTCCGTCGGTCGCGAGTCCGATGTCCGCGCTGTAGTCGGCCACCGCGTCGATGAGCGGGGCGAGATTTTGTTCGATCGGCTCTGGTTGAGCCATCCCGGGGAACAACGGATTGCGCTCCCCGCGTATCTCGATCAGGCGCGTGTTCCCGCCTTCCAGAAGCTTGCTGAAGTAGCCCGCGCCCGAGCCGTGCATGGGATCGAAAACGATGTTCAGACCGGCATTGCGGATCGACTGGACATCGACAATGCTAGCGACGTGGGCCAGGTACTCAGGCTCGGGGTCGAAATGCTCCAGCAGTCCCTGGCGTTCGGCTTCGGCGAGGTCCATGCGCTTGATGTCAGGCGCAAGTTCCACGGCCGCGATTCGCTCCTCGAGCCGCTCCACGATTTCCGGCGAGGCGCTGCCCCCATAGTCGGGCTTGAATTTGAAGCCGTTCCAGATGCTTGAATTGTGACTGGCCGTTATGATGCAGCCGGCGCCGGCGTCTTTGCGCAGGAGGTTGAAGCTGATTACCGGGGTCGGGGCTGCCTTGTCGCACAGCATCACGGGTATCCCGTTCGCGGTGATGACCTCGGCGACGGCGCGCGCAAAGTCTTCAGACGCGAACCGGTTGTCGTATCCGATCACGAACCCGCGGGTCGCGAGCCGGTTCGCGATCAGAAAGTTGGCGGTGCCCTGAGCGCAGATTCTAACGTTCTCGAAGGTGAAGTCCTCCGCGATGATCGCTCGCCAGCCGTCGGTGCCGAATTTAATCACCACGAGTCAACTCCTTGAGAACGCGGAACCTCGATCCATTTGATCGCACAGAGCGTAACGTCAGTTGCTGGCGCCGTCCGGGAACGCTTCCTTCCGAATCTGATCTGCTTTGTCGGTCTTCTCCCACGGGAGATCGATGTCGGTTCGGCCAAAATGGCCGTACGCGGCGGTCTGTTTGTAGATCGGCCGTCGCAGATCCAGATCTCGAATGATCGCTCCGGGTCGAAGATCGAAGTGCCTCTCGATCAGTTCGTTGATCGTCTCGTCCGACACTTTGGCGGTGCCGAACGTCTCGGCTGAGATCGATATCGGCGCCGCAACGCCGATGGCGTAAGAGACCTGGAGCTCGACTCGGTCGGCGACCGCGGCCGCGACAAGGTTTTTGGAAACGTAACGAGCCGCGTAAGCCGCGGATCGGTCGACTTTCGTTGGATCCTTGCCCGAGAACGCTCCGCCCCCATGGCGAGCCATTCCGCCGTACGTGTCGACAAGTATTTTGCGTCCGGTCAATCCAGTGTCGCCGACGGGACCGCCGATGACGAACCGGCCGGACGGGTTGATGACCCACCGGGTGTCGCCGTCGATGTATTTTGCATCGATCACATGTTTGCCCACGTGTTCGATGAGGTCTCGTTCGATGACCGATTGGCTGACCTCGGGGCTGTGCTGCGTGCTCAAAACGACCGTGTGGACGCGCTTGGGGACGCCGTATTCGTACTCCACCGTGACCTGAGATTTTCCGTCCGGCCGCATGTAAGGAAGCGAGCCCTCTTTTCGGATCTCGGCCATTCTCTGGCAAAGCTGGTGCGACAGAGCCATTGGCAGCGGCATGAGCTCGGGCGTTTCGTTGCATGCGAACCCGACCATCATCCCCTGGTCGCCGGCGCCCAGACTTTCGACGTCCGTGGCGCCATCTTCTCCACGAGTTTCCAGTGCGTTCGACACGCCGGTGGAGATGTCTTGCGACTGGCTGTCGATCGAGACCGACACGCCGCAGGACTGGTAGTCGAATCCATATGCCGAGTCGTCGTACCCGGCCTCGCGAATCGTGCGGCGGACGATGGATGGAATGTCTACGTATGTGCTGGTCGTGATCTCCCCCATGACAACGACCATTCCTGTGGTCGTGCAGGTCTCGCATGCAACCCTCGCGAACGGGTCCGCGGCGATGATCTCGTCGAGCACCGCATCGGATATTTGGTCGCACAGCTTGTCAGGGTGCCCCTCCGTCACGGATTCCGACGTGAACAGATACGAGGGGGAGTCGGTAAAGCTAAAGGCCATTGATTTTCCTCCTGTGACAGCCCCGGTTCGAAGGGGCGTTGCTTGATCGGATTTTCAGTTGGTTCGGGCAAGATTCCCCGCGTCGGGCGCGAGGCTCGTCGCCTTCCGCGTCATGCCAAACCGTGTCTGGCGAGTTGTTCTTCGTTGAGTATCACGAGAGTCGCCGAGCCGTCGGCAATCGTTTTGCCCGCCGCGCTCTTGATTTCGCCTCTGACTTTTACTTCTCTGCCCGCTCGATTATCGAGCCAAGATTCCACTGTGACCATCTCGCCGACCGCGGCGGGCGACCTGAATCGGGTCTCCATCGAGCGCATCATCGTGATGTCCTTCCGGTAGTAGGCCAGATTCTCCATGACCTCGTACAAAAGCGAAGCGATGATCCCCCCGTGGACGATTTCGGGCCACCCTTCATGCCGTTTGGCCGGCGTGAAGCTCGCTCGAAGGCGATCTCCTTGCGTCTCCATGTGCAATCGCAGTCCGGACGCATTGGCTTGGCCGCATCCGTAGCAACCGGGATGCTCCTTCACGGAAACCGGAGTGGACCCTGACGATTCGTTGCTTATGTTCCGACGTCCCAACTGGCCAGATATTTCTCCTGCTCGGCCGTGAGCGTGTCGATCGTAACCCCCATCGCCGCCAGCTTGAGCTTGCCGATTTCCTCGTCGATGTCCTTGGGCACCGGGTACACGTTCGGCTCGAGGTTTTGGGCGGTTTCCGCGAGGTATTCAGCGCACAGCGCCTGGTTCGCGAAGCTCATGTCCATTACCGCCGACGGATGCCCTTCCGCCGCCGCCAAGTTGATGAGCCGGCCTTCGCCGAGCAAATAGAGCTTGCGCCCGTCGCCCATCAAGTACTCCTCGACGAATGGTCTGACCGTTTGTTTTCCGTCGGCCAGTTCCTCCATCGCCGGGATGTCGATTTCGACGTTGAAGTGGCCGCTGTTGGCCACGATTGCGCCGCTCTTCATAATCTCGATGTGCTCGCGTCCGATGGCGTTCATGCCGCCCGTAACGGTGATGAATATGTCTCCGATTTCAGCGGCGTCGGCCATCGTCATTACTCGGTGGCCGTCCATGGCGGCTTCCAGCGCACGGATCGGGTTCACTTCGGTTACAACCGTGTGAGCGCCCATTCCCCGAACTCGGAGCGCGACGCCGCGTCCGCACCAACCATAACCCGCGATTACCACCGTTTTACCGGCCCACAGCACGTTGGTGGCTCTCGTGATGCCGTCCAGCGTGCTCTGGCCGGTTCCGTATCGATTGTCGAAAAAGTGCTTGGTGTCAGCGTCGTTGACCGCCACGATCGGGTAGCAGAGCTTGCCGTCCGCGGCGAGGCTCGCGAGCCGAATGACTCCGGTCGTCGTCTCTTCGGTGCCGCCAACGATGGATTCGAGCACGTCGGTCCGATCGGTGTGGGCCAATGCCACGATGTCGGCGCCGTCGTCCATCGTCAGATTCGGCTTGTTGTTCAGCGAGGACTGGAGGTGCTGATAGTACGTGTCTCGGTCCTCGCCTTTGATGGCGAACGTGGGTATGCCGTATTCGGAGACGAGCGCGGCCGCGACGTCGTCCTGCGTGCTGAGAGGGTTGCTCGCGCACAGTGCGACCTGCGCTCCGCCGTCGCGCAACGCCAACATCAGGTTGGCCGTCTCGGTGGTCACGTGAAGACAGGCGGCTACGCTGAGGCCGTTGAGCGGCTTCTCTCGACCGAATCGCTCGCGAATTTGGTTGACGACCGGCATCTCGCGAGCCGCCCATGCGATGCGCCGGACGCCGTCGCCCGCTAGAGAGAGGTCCAGCACGTCTCCGGCTGTGTTGTTTGTTGTCAAATTTTCCTCCTTGTTGTGTCGGTGTCGATCCACGGATCGACGTCATGTGGACGGGATACGGGATTCAGATCACTGCCCGCGCGGCAGAGGGCCCCCGTCGTCAAGTCCCGCGAAAGTTGTCAGTTTTTCGAACGCCGCGAATCTGTCCGTGATTTCGTCGTGCGACAACGCGGCTAGGCGATCCGCGCTGAAGTCCTGGACCGTGAACGAACCGATCACGGAGCCCAACACCGCGGCTCGCCTGATTCCTCGCGTCGAAAGATCGCCGGTCGCGGCGAGCATGCCCATGAAACCGCCGGCGAACGAGTCACCAGCGCCAGTGGGGTCTACGACTCGGTCCAATATGAACGCGGGCAGCGCGAAAAGATCTCCGCTGTTCGAGACCAGCACGCCGTGCTCGCCTCGCTTGATCACCACGATTTTGGGCCCGACGGCATGGATGCGTTTGGCGGCTTGAGCCAGGTTCTCTTCGCCCGCAAACGCGCGGGCCTCGCCCTCGTCCATGAAAATCAGGTCGACGGCGGCAACGATGGCGTCGAGATCGGAGCGGCTGCCGTCGATCCAGAAATTCATCGAGTCCAAAGCAACAAGCTTGGGCCGAGGCGACATCTGCTCGAGAACTTGGGTTTGGAGCCGCGGCTCAATGTTGGCCAGAAACAGGTACTCGGTTGCACGTTGTTCTTCGGTCAACTCGGGGCTGAACTCGGCGAACACGTTGAGTTGGGTGTCCAACGTTTCGCGTTGATTCAGATCCTCGGTTGAGTAGACGCCGGACCATCGAAACGTCTTGCCATTGCGTCGTTCGAGTCCGGACACGTCGACCGAGTGAGATTCGAGCAACTCTACGTGCTCGGGCATGAAATCGTCGCCGATTACTGCCACGAGACTAACTTGCGAAAAATAGCTGGCCGCTATCGAAAAGTACGTTGCCGATCCGCCAAGCGACGTTTCACGGCTTCCCGCCGGGGTTTTTACCGAGTCGTACGCCACCGAGCCGACTACCAAGAGGCTCATATCGTTATCTAGTCTCCTATCGTGATCGTCTCAACTCAAGCCGGCCCTTCCGCACACCCCCGTGTCCGTACTTGGCGGACTCTCGCCACCGGTTTCCAGCCTTGATCCGAGCCTAGTCTCTTCCGATTATATCGAACACCGGTCTGACGAGATCGGGCACGCGCCCAAAACTCTCCGCGATCGCGTCCGCGCCGTCGAGCTCGCCCTTTTTGCCGAACCCGTAACCCGCGCCGACGGATCCAAGACCGTTTTCCTTGGCAGCTCGAACGTCGTCCTGCCTGTCGCCGACCACCACGGCCAGCGTGGCTTCGAAATGGTTGACCACGTCCTTGACCATGCCGGACTTGGAGACATCGTCCTCACGCCTGTATCTGACCAAGTTGAAGTGTTGCCGGATCTTCCTTGCGTCCAACACTTCGTTGACGTACGCGGCCCCGCCGTTCGAGCAGATCGCCAACGCGCCGAACTCGCTTTTGAGATCGACCAATCCGTCCGCGACGCCGTCGAACAATCGCCCAACGGTCCGCACGAGTTCGAGTTCGCGCTTGTCGATTTCCGCCATCAATCGATCGACGTCCCGGTCCGGGTGCAATTGGCCGGCCCACTGAGCCATGGCGCTGCCAAGTTGGCCAATGAACGAGAGGATCACGTCCGGGTTAGGCACCGGCAGGCCAATGCTTTCGAAACTCTCCTGGACCGCTGGAACGGTGACCGATTCGGTCCGAAACAGCGTGCCGTCGAGGCCGAAAATGACCAGGCGATCGGTCCGGCCTATTCGTCCGCTCCGTAACTCGTCGGATGTCCGGCTTCGATCCACGGCTCGGTGCCAGGCATGATGTTGTAGAGCCTCTCGGATTCAACACCCATGGCCGCGGCCATTTCGCATGCAAGCCCGCTCCGTACGCCAGCGGCGCAAATGAACAGCAGCTTCTTGTCGTCGGGCAGATCGTCCATCCGCGCGAGAATATCGTCGACCGTGATGAAAATGGCACCTTTTACGTGGCCCTCCAAATACTCATCCGTTCGGCGAACATCTACCACCACCACACCGTCGTCGTTATACATCTCCGCGGCCTCTTCGAGGGTCAGCCGGAAATAGGGCTCGCCCTGAACCTGTTCGGGCATTCTCGCTCCTCCATTCAGTCTTTCACGTATTTGTCGATCAACAACCCAAGCCGCTCTCGCGCGGCGTCGGGAATCGCGTCCGGGTTCGTGATGATCGCGCTCTCGAGCGCAGATCGGCACGAACACCCAGCGAGATTCGGCATCTCGGCGATCATCCGTCGAATGATTCGTTGTCCTGTGCTAACATTGGCCAATAGGTTCTGAACGATGAGCTCGACGGACACCTCGTCTTCGGACTCGCGCCACACGTCGTAGTCCGTGACGAACGCCAGGGTGACGTAGCAAATCTCTGCTTCTCGGGCTAGCTTGGCCTCCGGTAGGGCCGTCATGCCGATTACGCTCGCGCCCCAGTTCCGGTAAAGCGTGGATTCGGCCCGCGTCGAAAACTGCGGACCTTCCATTACAACGTAAATGCCTCCGGCGTGCGTGTCGGTGCCTTCCGCGATTCCGCTTTTGACCGCCAGTGGACGCAGGGTTGGGCAGAACGGGTCCGCGAATCCAACGTGGGCCGCGACCCCGTCGCCGAAGAACGTCGACGGACGGGCTCTGGTTCGGTCGATGATTTGATCGGGCACGACCACGTCGAGCGGCTTGAGGTGCTCCTTCAGGCTGCCGACCGCGCTGATCGACACGATGCTTTGCACCCCCAAGGATTTCAACGCGTAGATGTTGGCTCTGACCGGAATTTCTGTCGGCAGGAGCTTGTGCCCCCTGCCGTGTCGAGGCAGGAATGCGACATCGATGCCGTCCAGCGTACCCGTGATGATCGCGTCGCTCGGATCGCCAAAAGGCGTCTCCACGTACACTTCGCTTCGGTCTTCGATCCGATCCATGTCGTACAGGCCGGACCCTCCGATGAAGCCGACCCTGAAATCAGCCAACGTTGGCCTCCCCGAGCGCCGACAATGACTTGAGGTAGGGGGGCCTCGCGACCGACTGCTCGGTGATGATCGCTGTGATATATCTGCCCGGTGTCACGTCGAAAGCGACGTTCATCGCATCGACGCCGGGCGGCGCGGTTCGTCTGGTCGCGAACTCCAGCACCTCGTCTTGCGATCGTTCCTCGATTGTGATCTCCTCGCCGGAGGACAGCGTAAGGTCGAGAGTGCCTGTCGGCGCCGCCACGTAGAATGGCACCCCGGTCTCTTTTGCCAGCACCGCCAGCGAATACGTGCCGACTTTGTTGGCGACGTCGCCGTTGGCCGCGATCCGGTCCGCGCCCACGACGATCGCCTGGACGAACCCGCGCCTGAGAAGCTGACCGGCCGATGAATCGGTAATCAGCGTGGTGTCGACCCCCGATTTCGAGAGCTCCCAGGCGGTCAACCGAGCGCCTTGAAGCAACGGCCTCGTCTCGGTCGCGAACACCTTCGTGATGCGTTGGTCGTTCCAAGCCGTCCTGATGACGCCGAGAGCCGTGCCGTAGCCGCCCGTCGCCAACGCGCCGGCATTGCAATGAGTCAGCACCTGGCTACCCCAGGGGATGAGCCGGGCCCCGTGCTTGCCGATGCGGTGATTGAAGGCCAAGTCTTCCTCGTGGATAGCCACGGACTCCGAGGTCAGGTCGGCAACGATCTCTTCGGTGGATTGCGCCGTTGACTGAGCTCCCAAACAACGCGCCAGCAGCCTGTCGACAGCCCACGCCAGATTCGCGCCGGTTGGCCTCGCGCCTTTGATCTCGCGAGCAGCTTCACACAACCGTTCGGAGAAGTCACCGTTGGCCGTCCCCGACAGCTCCATCGCCGCCAGTGCGAGTGCGTAGGCCCCGGCGATGCCGATGGCGGGCGCTCCCCGCACGAGCATCTCTTGAATTGCCCGGATGACCTCCCGGTAATCGGATGTCTCGAACCAAACCTCCTCCAACGGGAGTCGTGTCTGGTCGATCAGGCTGAGGCGGTCGCCTTGCCAGATTAACGGGCTGAATCCAGAGAAGCCAGCGGACTTCACCATACCCTCCTGCGACGAACTGAGCTGCGTGCGAACGGGTGGGGATGGGGCCGGTAGGTTCTCAATACAAAAAGAACTTCCCAATGCAGAGCAGAGAAGTCCTAAATTAAGGACACTGCTCTCATCTCTCAAGCGTGTAACGCTCGTCGGATTTGGCACCATATCTCGTGCGCGGATGGGCGCTCAAGCGGGTTGCCGGGCTTCAAGGGGCCGATCCCTCCGCCACTCTTGATAAGAGCTGCGACTTATTCAATTGTCATGGGCACAAAAATCCTACAACGTGCGACTCGGCAATGTCAAGGAGATGGCTTCGTCGGGCGTCGTTCAGCCGAGGAACCGGGGTTAACCAGCCGGTCAATCCAACGACGGCAACTGCGTCCGATGACATTCATGACGGACCATGCCAACCGGCGTCCGACACAATTCCGTAGAGGAGGGTTTCAAACCCTCCAGCCGTCTGCGCCCCGAATCTCGTAACGACCAACAGGACCAGCGACGGCTACCGCGCATAGCGATGCATAATGGGGGCGAAACACGCAACCACTCTAGACCCGCTCTGCGATCGATCGCGACGCCGTCTTCGGCGTGTGTCGCAATCGGTCGTGACGGTCATCAACTAAACAAGTTGTGCCCGACGCGTCTCACGATGCTGAGCATCCGTCCATGGTGAGCATCGCTCCCGTCCGTTCGCCCTTAGCTCGTCGAAGGGCCGCCCATACTCAAGTGTCGCATAAGTCGCCATGGTCATTTACCCAATACGTTTTGCGCAACGTTTCTTGCCATGATGGGCGCTCCTGAAAAAAAGAAGAGTTTGGGGTTGCTCAGGCAACAGTGCTAGTTCAACGACCGGATTCTTCGGCTGCGGCCTCTGAATGACATGTTTTGTTGGCGCCACTTATTTCGATTGTCACCATAACGGCCAGAGAACCGGTCATATTCGGACCGACATCGTCACGACATGCGGGCCAAACCAAACTCCGCGTGGATGCCGAACCCGCGCAAAGAAAAACAGAGGCCCCGGATAACCGGGGCCTCTGCACTCATTGCTTCGAGATGGGGACTAGTAGTCCATCGGAGGCATCGGCGGCGCTCCGCCCGCGCCTTCCTTCTCGGGAACGTCGGTGATCAGCGATTCGGTGGTGAGCACCATCGCGGCGACGCTGGCGGCGTTTTCGATGGCCGCGCGCGTGACCTTCGCTGGGTCCATGATTCCCTTCTCCAGAAGGTGGCCCCACTCGCCGATTTCCGCGTCGTATCCCCAGTCGCCTTCGCTCTTGAGGCTGGCGTCGAGGATGACCTCGCCCGACACGCCGGTGTTTTCGGAGATGAGCTTGATCGGATACTCAAGCGACCTGGCCAACACGCCGATGCCGGTGGCTTCGTCGCCCGAAAGGTCGAGATCGTCGAGGGCTGCGCGGGCTCGGATGACGGCCAATCCGCCACCGGGCACGATTCCCTCTTCGACCGCGGCTCGGGTCGCGGACAGAGCGTCTTCGACTCGGTTCTTCTTCTCTTTCAACTCGACCTCGGTGGCCGCGCCGACCTTGATGATCGCCACGCCGCCGGAGAGCTTGGCCAGGCGTTCCTGGAGCTTCTCGCGGTCGAAATCGGAGGTGGTCTCATCGACCTGGGCCTTGATCTGGTTGATCCGGCCCTGGATCGCGTCCTCTTCGCCGGAACCGTCCACGAAGGTCGTCTCTTCTTTGGTGGAGACGATGCGGCGGGCCCTGCCAAGATCCTCGACCGTAACCGAGTCGAGCTTGCGGCCAACCTCTTCACTGATGACGACACCGCCGGTCAGAATCGCCATGTCCTCGAGCATCGCCTTGCGGCGGTCGCCGAAGCCGGGCGCCTTGACGGCGAGGCAACTCAGCGTGCCCCGGAGTTTGTTGACGACGAGGGTCGCGAGAGCTTCGCCTTCAACGTCCTCGGCCACGATGACGACGTTCTTGCCAACCTGGAGAATCTTTTCTAGGGCGGGCAAGATGTCGGAAACGGCCGAGATCTTCTTGTCGGTAATGAGGATGTAGGGGTCGTCGATCAAGGATTCCATCCGCTCCTGGTCCGAGATGAAGTAAGGAGAGATGTATCCGCGGTCGATCTGCATGCCCTCTACGAACTCTTGCTCGTAGGACAGGCCCTTGGACTCTTCGACGGTGATGACGCCGTCTTTGCCGACCTTTTCCATGACGTCCGCAATCAGGTTGCCCATCTCGTCGTCGTGCGCCGACAGGGAAGCGACCTGCGCGATCTGAGTTCGGCCCTCGACTTGGGTGGACATCGCTTCGACCGCGCCGCGAAGTGCGACTACGCCCTTCTCGATGCCGCGCTTCAACGCCATGGGATTGGCGCCTGCCGCGATGTTCTTGAAGCCTTCTTGAATGATGGCCTGGGCCAACACCGTCGCGGTGGTCGTGCCGTCGCCTGCAACGTCATTGGTCTTGCTGGCGGCTTCTTTGAGAAGCTGGGCGCCCATGTTCTCGAACGGGTCTTCGAGCTCGATCTCTTTGGCGATGGTCACGCCGTCGGAACAAACCTGGGGCGGTCCGAACTTCTTGTCCAATACTACGTTGCGGCCCCTTGGGCCCAGGGTGACGCCCACGGTGCTCGCCATGGTGTCGATCCCACGCTTCATCGAGGCTCGCGCCTCTTCACTGAAAGTTAACTGCTTTGCCATCTAGTCCTCCTGGCCCCGACTCGTCGAGGCTTCATTGCCTACTTTTTGAATAGGATGTCGTCCTCGCGGAGCACCAGGTACTCGGTGTCGCCTTCTTTGTATTCGGTTCCGGAGTACTTCGAGTAGACGACGGTGTCGCCGACCGCGACCTCCATGGCAACTCGCTCACCCGCGTCGTTCAATCGGCCTGGGCCGGTCGCGACGATCGTGCCTTCTTGCGGTTTTTCTTTTGCCGTGTCGGGAATGTAGATGCCCCCGGCGCTCATTTGCTCATCGGATTCCTGGGGTTCAACGACCACCCGGTTACCGAGAGGCTTGAACGAAACCTTCGTGCCTGTAGCCATGCTCTCGAGACCTCCTCACGTGTCCTTAAATGATTGATTACTTCGCGTTAGCAGTCGGATTGGTTGACTGCTAAAAGTCATAATAACGGAGTGTTTTCATGTGTGTCAAATTGATAGTGACGCATCGTGAACCCCGACCCATTTCGGCAGCCGAATTGACAGTTGCGAGCAGCCGCATATATCATCCGGTCGGCAGCCGAATTGACGGTTGCGAGCAGCCGCATATATCATCCGGCAAGCGCGATCCGATCTCAAACGGAGGCCATACCGAGCTGCCTAATACACTCGTGGCGCTGCTGAGGACGATGCGTCCGCGGCAGTGGACCAAAAACCTGCTGGTCTTCCTGGCGCTCTTCTTCACGATCAACGAGGCGTGGACGCTCGACGATCTGTCTGCCGCGTTCGAGTTCGTTGGGCGCAGCTTCGGAGCTCTGGCGGTGTTTTGCGCTCTGAGCGGAGCCGTATACATCATCAACGATGTCACGGACGCCGAAAGCGATCGAGCTCATCCGCGCAAGAGAACACGGCCCATCGCATCAGGCGATCTCGCCGCGAAACCAGCCCTCTTCGTAGCCGTCGCGCTGATCGCGGCGGTTCTCGGCGGAGCGTTCGCTCTCGATCCGATGTTCGGCGGCGTCGCGGTAGGTTACGTTGCGACGACCGTCGCTTACTCATTCGTGCTCAAGAACGTGATCCTGCTGGACGTGTTCGCCGTCGCGGCCGGATTCGTGCTGAGAGTCGTGGCGGGCGCTGCCGTGCTGGACGTGCCGATTTCGCCGTGGCTGTATCTTTGCACTGGCTTGGGGGCGCTCTACATCGCGTTGTCGAAACGAAGGAGCGAATTGGCGTCGGCGGGCGAGGCCGCAGCCAATCAGCGCGGCATCTTGGGCCGATACTCGTTGGGTTTGCTGGACCAACTATCAGGCGTCGTGGCGACCTCGGCGATGATCAGCTACTCGCTATACACCTTCACGGCGCCGAACCTTCCGGACAACCACACGATGATGCTCACCATCCCGTTCGTCGGCTACGGGCTGTTCCGATACATGTATCTGGTGCACAGCCACAATCTGGGCGAGAACCCCGAAGAGATCATCCTCACCGACTTTCCGATGACGGCATCGATCGTCCTCTGGGTGGCGACAACCGCGTGGGTGCTGATGGCGTTCAGGTAGGGTCCGGAGCCACGTTGTGAGCTGTCCCGCACGAGAAGCCCAATCTGAGACCAATGGTGGCCTCGGTCTTTAGGCCGAGCCTGGGGCCGGGAGCTTGGGCGTCAACGCCAGAGCACCGATGCACCGTCCGACTCAACGACGTTCACCAAGTAGCCCATGCAGTCGCCCTGTGCTACACTCCGACAGGCGTCGAGCGACCCATATTTTCGGCGCAGGAGCAGCGATGGTTCCCCCCGAGAATCTGTTTGGCGCGATACCGATCTGGATAGGCGTCTACCTGCTGACGGCGTTGTCGTTTTCAGGCGCGGGATACATCCTCTGGAGGCGCGTTTTCAGGCTCGTAATGATCGGGAAACGGCCCGACCGATTCTCACCGCCGATCAAGCGCTTGCTCCCAGCCGCCTCGATTGTCGTGGCGCAGCTCAAGGTGCTCCAGAGCGTCTCAATACGCGACCGCGGCGGACTCACTCACGCATTCATCTTCTGGGGATTCCTGTCGTTCTCCGCGAGCTACGGCCTGTTCATATGGGCTGATTCCGCTTGGCGGCCTTTTTCGGAGAAAGTGTTGACCGAGCGAGGCGTCGAGGCATTTGGTTTCTACCTGGACGTGCTGGCGACGATCTTCTTCTTCGTGCTCGTGTGGGTCGCCGTGCGGCGATGGGTGGTCAAGCCCAACCGCCTATCGTTCGACTTGACGCAGAAAAAAGAATCAGGCTACATCCTGATACTGATCGGGCTGTTGATGGCGTTCACACTGCTGACCGAGGGCGCATACGTTGCGTCCGGCGGTGGCGGTCCGCACTCGACGCCGCCCGTGGGCAACGCAATCGGCGAAGTCATGATAGACGCCGGAATCGACGGAAACCTTGCCAACGGACTTCAGGCCCTGTTCTGGTGGCTCCACCTTGGCATCATCTTGGGTTTCGCCATGTACATACCGCTCTCGAAGCACATCCACCTGGTCGGGGCTCCGCTGAACTGGTACACGCGCTCCCTGGAACCCCGTGGGACGCTGATCACGCCGACCGATCTCGAAACCGCTGAGGCCTTCGGCGCCAGTCGGGTACAGGACTTCACGTGGCGCGAGTTGTTGGACGGCTACGCGTGCGCCGTTTGCGGCCGCTGCTCCGACGCGTGTCCCGCGAACATCACCGGCAAGCTGCTGTCCCCGATGCACATCGTCGAGGGCATCAAAGAGCACGTGCTCGAGACCGGGCCCGGCATATTGAACGGCCAAGACGAGCAAGAGAAGACGCCGCTCATCGGGACTTGGGTCCAGGAAGAAGCGCTGTGGGATTGCTTGACCTGCGGCGCGTGCATGCGTGAGTGCCCGGTAGGCGTCGAGCACATCAACAGCATCGTGGACATGCGCCGTTACCTTGTTATGGAGCAGGCAAGTATGCCCGAGACCGCCATGAACGCGCTCCTCAGCATGGAACAGCGCGGCCACCCGTGGCGCGGGACGACCTACTCACGGACCGACTGGGCCGAAGGCCTCGACATCAAGATTCTGGCCGACCACCCGGACGCCGACGTACTCTTCTGGGTCGGATGCACCGGCGCACTGGAGCAACGCAGCCAAGCCGTCGCGAGATCGATGGCGTCGGTGCTCAAGCGCGCGGGCGTCAACTTTGCGATCTTGGGCGCGGAGGAGACGTGCTCCGGCGATCCGGCTCGTCGTATGGGCAACGAGTACCTCTACCAGATGCTCGCCATGCAAAACATCGAGACGATGAACGGCTACAACGTCAAGAAAGTCGTCACCATCTGCCCGCACTGCTTCAACAACATCAAGAACGAGTACCCGCACCTGGGCGGCGAATACGAGGTGCTGCACTACACCGAGTTCGTCGCCGAGCTTATCGAGCAGGGCAAGATCAAGCCCGTCGCGACGGTGGAGTCGTCGATGGCTTATCACGACTCCTGCTATCTTGGACGCCACAACGACGTCTACGATCCGCCCCGTCAGGTCGCGAACGCCATACCGGGGCTCGAACTCGTCGAGATGGACCGACGTCGTGAGCGCGGATTTTGCTGCGGCGCGGGCGGCGGACACATGTGGATCGAGGAGAACCGCGGCGAGCGCGTCAACCACGTCCGTACGGACCAGTTCCTTGAGACCTCCGCCGACACTATCGGCGTGTCGTGCCCGTACTGCCTCCAGATGTTCGAAGAAGGCATCGGCGCCAAAGGCTTGGAGGGCGTGAAGCAGGCGAAGGACCTTCTCGAAATCCTCGACGAGAGCCTGACGTAACTACGATCGTTATTCAGAGGGTGCCGGACGCAACATGAAAGCAGCAGTCTTCTACGGCGGACACGATATACGAGTCGAGAAGTTGCCAGACCCCGAACCGGGTCCGGGCGAGGTTTTGCTTCGGGTGCGTTCCGCCGGCGTTTGCGGCAGCGACCTGCACCCGTACCGAGCTCCGCCGGTTGACGGTATCCGCGAACCGCACCAGCGCGGTCACGAGCTCGCCGCGGACGTCGTGGCGCTGGGCGAAGGCGTCGAGGATGTCTCCGCCGGTCAACGGGTCGGCGTCGAAGCCGAGCACTTGCTCGGGTGCGGCGCGTGCCGAGCGTGCAGGCATGCCCAGAATCACATTTGCGCCGATCGCGGATTCCGCAACGGCGAGCGACAGGAGAGCCACGGTTTTTCGCAGCTCGACGTTTGCCTCGCTACGAGCTGCCACGTGCTGCCAGAAAGCGTGTCGTTCGACGCGGCTACGCAACTGGATTGCTACGCGTGCGGCGTCCACGCATTGAATCGTATGCCGGTCGGACCCGACTCCACAGTGGTCGTGATCGGCACCGGCGCGATCGGCATGACCCTGGGCCAGCTCGCGAGAGCGTACGGCGCGGGACAGGTCGTGATGGTCGGGACCAGGCCGGAGCCGTTGGCGATCGCGATGGAAGCGAACGCCGCGGACGTCGTGCTCGCGATCTCGGACGGCGACCCGGTCCAGGCGCTGCTCGATTCGACGAACGGCCACGGCGCCGACACCGTGTTCGAAACCGTCGGCGGCAAGTCGTCCACGATCGACCAGGCAATCGGCATGGCGCGCTACGGCGGCTCCGTCAGTGTCTTAGGCGTGTTCACGGGATCTCCGACGGTTGATGTTCGGTCCGCGTACCGCAAAGAGCTGAACATTCGTTGGTCGAACAGCTACTCGTCATGGCAAGGCGTCTCCGAATACCAGACGGCTCTCCGACTCTTGGTCAGCGGCTGGGTCGACCCGTCGGCGTTCATCACGTCGCACTTTCCACTGGAGTCGATTGGCGAAGCCTTCGCTGCCGCGGACGACAAGCGCAACTCCGGCGCCATCAAGGTGATGGTGCACCCATAACGAGGCGTTTGATTTCATCGCCGCCCTTGCGAACGCGCCCTCAGACCATCTGTCCGCAATTGAGGCCGATACCCTCATGGACGAGATGGACGTGTCCGATGCACTACGTGAGTTTGTGGTCGCTGACATCGTGGGCGGGCAATACCAGTGCGACGGCTGCTTCCCCGACGGGTGCGGCCCCAACGCCGCCGAACATATCCTCTCAGACGGGGGCACATGGCACCCGAAGAGCCTCCGAGCCCAGGACGCGTGGGATCAACCCATCTCACGCCTCGGCCTAATTCGCGAGATCGCAACGAGGCGAGAGCGACCGGCTTTAAGTTAGGCCCAGACCTTAACTTAAAGGTAGTGTCTACCCTACACACATACCCTACACTCGGACGCAACTTGCATGGCTGAGTCAACTATGCTGAACTGAGGCCCATACGCTAGGCTAGGCCGCAACCCCAAGCACAACACGAGGAGGTCCAGATGACGATCCAACGACGAGACGGCACTATCGCCAAAAACTGGATGCTGACGTCGGTCCCGGTGACCGCAATCGAAGCGGTCCGCGAGGCCGCGTTCGGCGAGCGACTCACCATGCGAGAGTGGATACTCGCCGCAATCGCCGAGAAACTCGAAAAGGACGCACAACAGGGAAACAGCGCCCCTCGTCGATCGCTACCCTGACCCTGCGAGTGAACGGTCCGGCTCGATGTGGACGACGTCTGCCGCTAGGTCTCAGATCGTTCGTTTCCTTCACAACTCATGAAAATCGACGAGACCGCCCGTAGGAACTGCGAGCGGTCAGTGCCGACGGATGTTGGCAACAGATCTCCAACTGGTTCGCGGCTGGTCCCACACTCCCGACCGAAATGATTGTTGCGACACCTCAACTCCTCCGCATGGCTTCACCTCTTACGACTCCAGGTTTGATCCTGCTCGGAGCACGCAATAGGGAGTCCAGAGGCGCGCGCCCCTCTGGCAAGGGGACTGGGGGATGTGCCCCAGCGCCAAAACCCACGCGGGCGGGCGGATGGGTACACCGCCTTTTCCGCTACGGGACGATCAAAATTCGGGCGCGACGCAAACCCGCCCACGGGGTCTCAGAATGGCCAAGCACTTCAGTCAGCAACACGCCAACCTACACCACCGATTGGTCCCTGAGTTCCGCGACGTTGTCGGCGTCGAGACCGAGTATGTCGCCCAGCACTTCGGCCGTGTGCTCGCCAAGCAACGGCGCGGGCTCAACCCGGACCGGTGAGTCGGACAGCTTGACCGGGCAACCCGGCACCATGAACTCGCCGCGCTCGGGATGGTCGATCGTGACGATCATTTCCCGTTCGCGCAGGTGCTCGTCGTAGAAGATGTCCTCGGCGTTGAGGCACGCGGCTGCGGGCACCCCGGCCTCGCCTAGAATCCGCATCGCCTCGTGCTTCGTGTGCTGCATTGTCCATGCTTCGATGACGTCGTTGATCTCTTCCGTGGCGTCAGGGATCATCGCGGAATCGGTGTAGTGCGGGTCCTCGAGCAAGTCTTCACGGTCCATCGCTTTGAACAGGGCGTCCCACATGTTCCGGCGAGCGGGCGAAGACGACAGGAACACGTAGTCGTCCGGGCCTCCGGGCGCGCTCTTGAACGTCCCGTATCCGGGCCTGCCGCGCCAACGGTTTCCGCGCCTGGGCGGAGCCTTCTTCGTGTCGTTGAATCCGCTCATCGCGATACGAGCCACGTTGAGCACCGCGTCCTGCATCGAGACTTCGACCTGCTGGCCTTTGCCGGTAGCCTCGCGTTGCCACAGCGCCGCCAAAACTCCGATGACCGCGTGCATACCGGTCCCGGTGTCGCCGATGGTGATGCCCGGTCGAATCGGCGGACCATCGGGCTCGCCGGTCACACAGATCGCGCCGCCAGCGGCTTGTGCGATCGGGTCGAAACTCTTGTAGCCGCTGTAAGGGCCGTACGTGCCGAAACCCTTGACCCGCGCGAGGATGATCTTGGGGTTGATCTCTTTGAGAACGTCGTAGCCCAACCCAAGCCGCTCAAGGGCGCCCGGCGCCAGATTCTCCGCAACGATATCGCCCTGCTTGACGAGATCGAAGAAGATCTCCTTGCCTCGTTCGGTCTTCAGGTTGAGGGTGATGCTGCGTTTGTTGGAGTTGAGGTTGAGGAAGTACGAGGAGTCGCTGTCACCGCCGACGCCTGACAAGCGCCGGCCGGGGTCGCCTCTCGTGGGCTCCTCGACCTTGATGACGTCAGCGCCGAGCCATGCCAGCATCTGCGTGCACGAGGTGCCGGCCTCGAACTGTGTCAGGTCGATTACTCGAACGCCGTTGAGTGCCTTGTCCATCGAGAACCCCCTCTTTGAGCCTAATCTTCCGTCTTGCCGCTCTCTAACGCATTGTTCATGTACTCAACGAGCTCGGCGCGCATGTCGTCTCGACCGAGCCCTTCGTGAATCGCTGCTTTTAACATTCCGAGTGGCATGCCCACGTCGAAGTGATCCCCAGGGAACAGGTACGCGAAGACGCCCGGGCCGTCGATGAACTTCGCGATGGCGTCGGTGATTTGAATCTCACCCAACGCGCCTTTGCCCGCGCTCTCGATTGCGTCGAACACTTCGGGCGCGAGAACGTACCTGCCGATGATCGCCAGGTCGGACGGGGCTTCCTCGAGCTCAGGCTTCTCGACCATCCCGCGCACTCGCCGCACGTCGCTGGAGCCCGGATCGGGATCGATGATGCCCAGGTTGGGTATCGCCGAGTCCGGAACCTGCTTCACTGCCAAAACGTTCGCGCCGTTCTCTTCGTGAATCTTGACCATCGCGGCGATCGTCGGACTGGTGTGGCGGATGATGTCGTCGGGCAGGAACACTGCGAACGCCTCATTGCCGATCTCGTCTCTGGCCATGAGCACAGCGTGCCCGAGTCCGCGCTGCTCCTCTTGCAGAACGGTTGTGACATTCACCATGCTGTTGATCGCATTCAACGCGTCTAGTCGAGCGGTGCCAGACCGGCTCGCAAGGTGATTTTCGAGCTCGGGGTTGGAATCGAAGTAGCGCCCGATCGCTTCCTGATCGTTGGACACCACGAAAACAATGTCCCGGATTCCGGCCCGTGAAGCCTCTTCGACGCAGTAGTGGATCGCAGGGTGGTCCAAAACGGGGATCAGCACTTTCGGGATGGCCTTGGTCACCGGCAAAAAGCGCGTGCCGAAACCCGCCACCGGTATGACCGCTTTGCGAACCGCCATCTATGCACTCACTCCGACTCGTGCGGAAGTCACGCTGCCGGTGCGGTAGACACGCCGCAGATCTGTTTGGCTCACCGCCATGCCAACCACAACGGCGAAGAAGATCGCCCCAGTCACGATTAGAATCGGTGGAGCGGAGAACACGTCGGCCAGGAATCCGTACCCGAGGTTGGCGAAAGCCATTATGCCGCCGGCGTGGAGCAAGTACAGGCTGGAGACTCGTCCCCGCAAACGGTCCGGCACGATCGTCTGGACATAGGTGTTGGTCAAAGCCATGAACACGGTCTGGGACGCGCCCATTCCGGCGGCGGCGATGACTGCCAACGGAATGACGGGGCTGAATCCGAGCAGAATTGGGGTCAGACCGCTGAGCACGCCGCTCCAAAGAAGCCATCGGCCCTTCCGGCGCTCGCTCCGCATTCCTGCGATCAGGATTGCCGAGGAGAACGATCCGATGCCAAAAGCCATGATCAGGAAGCCCAGTATCGACCCGTCGTCGGCGCCGAGTTCCTCGCGGGAGAAAATCGGCAAGATGGATTCGAACGACATCACGAGCGCGCAGTGAAACGCCACCAGCAAGATGAAGATCGCGATCGTCCTGTTCGTGTAGATGTAAACCAGACCGTCAACAAACGACCTGGCCAAACCCTGTTCGGGAGCTGTTTCGCCCTTCGACACGGTGCGCGTCTGGAACATTTGATAGGCGCTTGCTGCCTGGAACACAACGCATACAACCAGCACGCCGGACACGCCCACCGATTCGATCGCGAGCAATGGAGAAGCAATAAGTGGGCCGAAGAATTTGCCGCCGTGTCGAGTCGCCGAATTCAGGGTGATCGCGTTGAGCAGGTCTTCCTGCGGCACTTGATTCGGGATCAGCGACTGAATCGCCGGCTCGAGTATTGACCGGAGTATTCCGTTTATGAAGACCAACGCCGCAAGGTGCCAAAGCTCAACTACGTCGGTAATCGCCAGGATCGCAACGGCGCCCATCACGACCACGCCGCCACTCAATGCGATCACTGCCAATCTTCGGCGGTCGACGCGGTCGGCCAACAATCCGGCGATGGGGGACGACAACAGGAACGGCAGCATCGCGGAGAACGTGATGAATCCGACCCACCCAGAGGAGTCAGATTCGTCCAGCACCAACCATGACACGGCCACGATGAAGGTCCACATCGCGGCGCCGGACCACAGGCCAGCTGCCCACGTGTTGCGATAACCGTGGTGTCCTAGTGAGGCGAAATGCGGTATCGCCGTAATACGTTCCAACGCGCCAGTCCCCATGATCTGCATTCTCCACCACCACCCTTTGCCGCCGCTTTAGTCCGCCGATTATATCAGCACGTTTCGATGGGCGTCAGCCGGACGAACGCCAATGGCCGCCAGCCCTGATAACCATGTCGTCGCTAAACAAAGCATCGGCGCAGTAGGCTACACTACGATTGACCGTGTTCCGGAGGCACCGTATAATCGCCAATGCTGAGGACTGCGGACCCTTTGGGCGCACCCAGTTCAACATGGGGCGAGTCGGATTTGGTGTGCTCTCTGAAGACATGCCAGGATCCAGTCGGGACTGTACAAATCACGTAGTCAGGGGTACGAATCTCCTCGGACCCACAACCATTATCCATTGAGCAAACTGGAGGTTTGTTAATTGAACACTTTGAAAGAGGTTTTGGAATCCGGAAAGACCGTTGTCGGAACGTCAGGGAACGCGACTGGCGATATGGCCTTGTTGGCTGACGCCGGCTATGACTACATACTTTTCGACACCCAACACTCACCCGTGGAGGTCAAGCAACTAATCCCAGCCATCCAGTCTATGCGCGGAACGAGGGCGACGCCGATCGTCCGAGTTAGCGCAAACCGCGCGGACCTGATCTGCTTCGCTCTGGACGCCGGCGCCCGAGGCATCATTGTGCCCATGGTAAACACCAAAGAAGAGGCCGAAGCTATGGTGAGGGCTTGTAGATACTCCCCGCTTGGCGATCGCAGCAGCGCCGGCGCCCGCGGTGAGTGGGGTGACACCTCAGACTACCGCGGTTATATGGATACGGTTAACAGAGAGCTGGTCATCATTCCAATGATTGAGACGCAACAGTCTCTCGACAACATAGACGAGATACTTAGTGTCGAGGGAATAGACGTTCTCTTGGTTGGCCCGTCAGATTTCTCAATCGCCCTTGAAGTGCCGCTTGATTATCCGAGCGACACGTACCAAGCGGGATTGGACAAGATCGTCGCCGCCTCCAAAAACCACGGTGTGGTTGCCGGCATGTACTTCATCCCGCCCGGTATGGACCCTAACTTCTACGTGGACAAGGGATTCAAGTTCATGGGCATGCCCTGGGCGTCATGGGCGGCGGAAGGTATCCAGAGTGGTCTGGCTGGCATCAAGCGATAACAATCCAGTCATTCGGGCATTTGCACAAACGGAGGCCTTGATCCGCACAGCCCAGGTGGGATAGCGGTTCGAGGCCTCCGCCGGCGAATCGTCGCCGTGATACTATCCACCTTGAGTGATTTTGCCGGTCGATACTCCTCGACGAAGAACCCCACAACGCGCTGCCACGGGAGATTGATCGCAAAGAGGGTGAACTGACGACCGAGTTCGCATCAAGCTGTTAGCTGACCGCTGACCGCCATCGAACATTGTGGTGGAGCTGGAGGGACTCGAACCCTCTACCTCGGCATTGCGAACGCCGCGCTCTCCCAGATGAGCTACAGCCCCACACCGTGTCTGGCTGAATTATAGGCTGGGCGCCGGAGGAGTGTCAACGAGACCGGACATTCAGACGCTGTCGCCTGATAACATGAACATATCAGATGTCGTTGACCGTTCCAAGATCGCGACCCGAATTCGCCCGCTTCGTAATCTTCGCGTAGCGGTGGCATCTTGGTGCAGTGACATCACTCGCAACAGGTACGTGCTGGCGCGATCAATACGGAATCATAGGCGGGGAGATCTATGCAGGAGGCAATCGTCGCGGTGCTGGCCGCTGAAGCCCAGGCTGCCAGACTGCGATTTCACTCCCACTTTGCCGAACGCCTACTCGAGCGCGAGATGCCTCAGACTCACGACATCGTGGATCTACATTGCGATGACGATCCCCAAGTTATCGAACCGTACGCAAACGACTATCCGAAGCCGAGTTGTTTGATCTGGGGTATAATCCAGGGAAGGGTCGGGCACGTTTTGGTCACATGGCCGCCGACCCTTTGGTAATCACAGCATATTGGCCTGACCTGCGTCCCGGTGACTGGACGGAGAACTTTACGAGGAGGGCGCCGTATGCAGTGTAAGCTGTGCGGAAATGTAATGCACGAACGACTGACCTCGTTCTGCGCATGGGAATCCACCCCAATTGTGAAGGTCGAAAACGTGCCGGCTCTTGTCCGCACCGTGTGTGGTGAGAAAGTATTCTCGCAGAACACAGTCGAAGAGGTCCAGCGTCTGCAACGCGATGGTTCGGGATACCGCCGCGCCGAGGCCAGGATATTTGACTTCAGCGTTGCGTCCTCGCCGGTCGAGACATCTTCGACATCCACCGGATGAGCTGGGAGTAACTGGCGCACAATCGCTCGGGGTTCTCCCTTTCGGCACGGCGATGGCCCGTTATGTAGCCTTACTCATCTTTGATGACCGACCGGACCTCCGCCCATACCTCTGGTGTCAAATCATCTTCTGGGTGAACCTTCGCGGCGTGCGCGGCGACCGTTGCAATAAGCTCGTCTTCAGTTGGCTCGATCGCCTTCCAGTCACGGTCGGCCCCAACATCGCGGCAGGCATACGTTTGAGCCATAGCATCCTCTCCTTAAGCCTTTGACAGCCGGCTCCTGGCATCCCCGCGCGTTCTCGCGGTTTCGGAAAGTTCACCACGTGACGGACATCGCTCATGTCGAGCAAGTGGCGGCCAAAGAACCGACTTTTTGACATTGGCGAGTCTACGGACTCCACTGAATACCGTCAAGCCTATTGGGCCACCTTCCGAGTTTGGATTAGTCGCCTTTCGGTGGCGATAACTGGATCACAGTTTCTCGATCTCACGAGTTGTTTGAACATTTGCCCTCAACACTTGAATTCGCTATCATTCCCTACTCCGTGTCTGAAGTAATTGCGGCCAAACTACAAGTCTTTTCGTCATAACACCAAGTGTTTGTGCGCCCGCCCGGCCGTCGCCCAACTGGATTCGTAGCGGATGAACTGTGCTGTGCTTTAGCAGACTGGTTTTCGATGCGCCCTAAAGTGTAATTTACTCGATTTCGCGGGCAGCCAGGGTGCAGCAGTGACAGCCAATTGCCGCGCGGCATTCAGGGAACGAAAACGACAGATCCGACCGTTCAAAAAAGGCTCCGCCAAGCGGCGGAGCCTTTTGAGTTTCTACCGTTCTGGCGTCTACTCGGGCGCCGCCGGAATCGCGTCCTCTGGGTGGATTGGGATGATGCCGGGCAGCCACCACTTCTCCCACATCTCGTCGATCTTTTCCTGGTAGTAGTCGACGTCCTCGTCGGTGAAGTGTGCGTAGCGGCCCTGGCGCTTCAGGAAGTCGTAGACTGGCTTGCGCTTGCGTCGGCCAGCCTCGATCATGCGCGACGGGCCGTTGAGGCGGAGCTCGCCGTCCTCGATCTCGTACTGGACCCAGATTCCGGTCTCGACGCCCAGCATCCCGAGCTCGTGCGAGTACATCGGGTCGTAGTCCCAGCCTTTGGGGCAAGGGTCGTACGTGTGGATGAACGTCGGGCCGCCCAGCGCCAACGCTCTGCGCACCTTGTTCATCAGGTCGACGGCGTACGAGCCGCAACCCGTGGCGACGTACCGGACGCCCGGATGTCCGACAGCCATCATTGCGGCCATGTTCTTCTTCCAGCGTTTGTGCATGATTCGGTGCAGCTTGCCCGGCGGACTGAACGACGTGTTGACGCCGTACGGCGTCGCGCCTGAGTCCTGGATGTCCGTGTTCGCGTAGGACTCGTTGTCGTAGCAGAACACCAGGTGGTTGTACTGGAGGTGCGTCAGCGACGCCGAGATGGCTGACAGGCCCATGTCGATGCCGCCGCCGTCGCCGCAAAACGAGATCACGTTCATCGGCTCGTCTTTGATCTTGCCCTTGCTCATCAGCGCTTTGAGGCCGGCCGCGGTGCCGGTGGCCGCGGAGCCGGACGATCCGAGCTGGGTGTGCATCCACGGCACGACCCACGGCGTCGAGTAGTACGTCGTGTTGGCGACGTACATGCACCCGGTGCTGCCGAGCACGATCGTGCGAGGCCCGGCCGCCTTGATCATCAGCTTCATGACCAGCGCCGACTCGCAGCCCTGGCATGTTCTGTGTCCTGATGTGTAGTACTCCTCAAGCGGCGAATCGTGAACGCCGCTTATCACGGAGAGAGTGTTTGTAGTCGTCATATGTGTGCTCCTGTCATGAGTGAGAGACCCTCCGGGTCCCTTGATTGAGTTCGCCCCGCACTGGTCGGGGCCCGCCGCCGTCGCCTCCTCCTCGACCCTGGATCCTCACCTCACGTCGATCCATCGGAGTTCCTCTTCGATGATTCCGGTGTCGGCTACTTTCTGGGTCAGGTCGAACATCTCCGTCGCCGACTGAATCGTGACCTCTCGGCCGCCGAGACCCGCGATGTAGCCGACGATCGGCACCCTGACGTCCGCGTCGTACATCGCCGACCGGACCTCGGTGTAGAGCACTCCGCCGTTTTGCGGGGCGCCGAGAGAGTAATCTCGGTCGATCACGCCGACCGCCTTGAACTTCGACAGCGACACGCGCAGCTCCTGGTCTGGGAACGGCCTGAACCATCGCACGCGGACGAAACCGACTTTGCGACCCTGCTGCTCGCGCAACCGCCTGACGGTGACCCGCAGTGGCAGCGACAGCGTTCCCATGCCGACCAGCACCACGTCTGCGCCGTCGGTCATGTATTCCTCGATGAACGGGTTTTCGTCGTCCCGATTGAAGATGCGCTTGAGGTCGTTGTGCGCCTCGATGATCACCTCACGGGATCGGCGCATGCCCTCGTCCGTCTGACGCCGGATTTCCATCAGCCAGTCTTCGTTGACTTGAGGGGCGATGGTGATCGGATTGTCGGGATGCAGAACGAACTTGCCGCGGTCGTATGGAGGTAGGAACTGGTCGACCAGCGTCTGGTCGGGGACCTGAACGATCTGCTGCGAGTGGGTCAGGAACGCGCCGTCGGTGCTGATCGCGCATGGCAGATACACCCGCGGATCCTCGGCGACGCGCCACGCCATGAACGCCGCGTCCATCGCCTCCTGCGCCGTGTCGACCCAGCGAAGCATCCAACCCAGGTCTCGGACGGAAAGTGCGTCGTTGTGCTCGCAACCGAATGCGCCGGGGTCGTCCAGCGCGCGGTTGCCGACCATTGCCACAACCGGCAGCCTGAGTCCGGTGGTCACGGCAAGAGCCTCGTAGGCGTAGAGCCAGCCGACTCCGGACGAGCCCGCGAACGTCCTCGCGCCGACAGCGGAGGCGTGCTTCACGATCTCGAACTGGGAGTGTTCGCTCTCGGCCACGATGTACTCGCAGTTGAACGCGCCGTCCGCGATTAGTTTAGACACGTACTGCATGACCGTATCGTACGGCCTGATCGGATACGCCGTGATGACATCGACGTCGGCCATCGCGCAGGCAATCGCGATCGCCTCCGACCCGCTGATTAACTGTTCGTTCGCGAGGGAATCTGTACTAGTCGTCACTTGCCACCCCCGTGATCTCGATCTCTTTTTTGTAGCTGTCCCATTCGTAGAGGCCATGGGACCGACCCACCTTGCCCTTTTCGGCTTTGGCCGACGCGATCTTCTCTTCGAGCCACTTCATGTAGCCGTCTCGATCGCTCGTCCAGTGTTCGAATTGGCTGGCGTTGTCGTTGAACTCGGACTCGTGCACCATCGTGACACACTCTGCGATCGGGCAGACCTCCTCGCACACGCCGCACCCGCAACAGGCTTCCATGTTGGCGTCGTACACGCCCTCGGGCGTTACGTCGAAGCAGGTGTCCGGGCACTGGAGCCAGCACAGGGTGCATTTCGTGCATGTCTCGAAGTTGATGACCGGCCGCATCGTCCTGGTCGACCACTTCTTGAAGTATTGGTTCCGGCCTGGTTGGTAGCCTTCGTCGTCGCCGCGGAACCCGCCGCCGGTTTCGACAGCAGGTATGACCAGCGCGTCCTCCATCTCCCGCCAACCGGGCATGACGAAGGAGAACGGCTCCTCGGTGTTGCCCTGTCCCGGTTCGACCGGCGTGCTCTGGATGCGATCATGGGCGTTTCGCGCCGAGGTTTTCTTGAGCTCGTCATTGCCCTGGTCGGCGATCGTGTCCAGGTACGCTTGCAGGCCGGCAAGCTGCGGGCAGACCTTTGCGAGAGCGCCCATCACTCGGACATCTGTGTGGTCGTCTTTGAACACCCACATGCCCGAGAAGCTCTTTGCGCCCTTGAGTATCGCCAGGTTGTAGGACTCATCTCTAACGTGAATGTCTTCCAGAAGCTCGGTTGGCCCCTGAAGAGATGTCACGAGTATCGTCCCGCCTTCCTTGGTGATGGCGTTGATCGGCTGAAGTCCGGCCCAAGCCCACGACTCGATGCCCTTGCATAGGGTGTCGTCGACAACTATCGTCACGTCGACGGCGGTGGGCTCATACGTGGCGAGGCTGGCTTCGAGCTCAAGCCCGTCGTCTGCGACCACGGCGAAGTATTTCGCCGGAATGCCGTTGCGTTCGGGCGAATCGCTGTACCGTCCAAACGCCGTGCCGATTTTGCCTTCCTTCCGCGCTGCGAGCACGATGTTGCGGCATAGGTTGCGAGAGAGAGTCTTTTGGAAGATCCCTCTGAAAACGACTTCGACAGCGGTAACTGTCATGATCACCTCCCTGACTTCGTTGATTCGTTCTTTGAGACAGGACCGTTCGTCCCATCGACTCGGTTCTGTTGATCGATTACGGCCGTTTGCGCCCTTGGATCAGAGTTGTCTTGGTGTTGTCGCGACTGGGCAGATCGTGGACCTCCCGGTCGATTTGCGTGATGTGCTGGTGCATCGCCGATTGAGCCGCCTCCGAGTCGCGGTTCTCGATGGCGACCAGGATCCGTTCGTGCGATTGCAGCGACTTCTGCGAACGTTCCGGAGACATCAGCGCGTCCTCGCGGCTCTGGCTCAGGATGCCGGAGATCGCTTGATTGACCGCGACCAACGCCGAGTTTTTCGTCGCGTTGGCGATGGCTTGATGGAACGCTATGTCGTACGCGACGCCCGTGCCGCCCGCCTGGATCTCGGCCTTCTGTTGTCGCAGAATCTCGCCCAGCCGGTCGATGTCGGACTGCGATGCCCTTTCGGCCGCCAGCGACACGACGTGCGGTTCGAGCAGCAACCTCATCTCGAAGACATCGCCAACGCCGTCGCCCGACTCGTTCAGCAGCGGCGAGAACGCTTGGACGATGGTCTCGATCACGTCCTCGGTCACGAACGTGCCGGCGCCGGGTCGAATCACTACCAAACCCTTTTGGTCCAGCAACCGCATGGCCTCGCGCACCGAAGCCCGACTGACGCCCATCTGCTGGGCGAGTTCACGTTCCGGAGGAAGCCTGTCGCCTGGCTTGAGGGCGCCGTCGCGGACGAGACCGTAGATCTGTCCGACGATCTCCTCGGGAATTCGTGTTTTTTTGATGGACTGAAGCAGCGTCGTACCTCATCGATTAAACATCAGGTGGTCAGACCAATCCAAGCGATTATGACACCACTGCTGTGACGTGTCAATATGGTCCGAATCGTCGCTTGTTCGCTGAGGCGGTGCTGATTTATCAGTGTTCAAGCCAGGCGATTGACAGCCGTGGAATGCTGCAGTCGATTTGGGCGTCGATGTTGACACGTCGGAACTCGATGCCTAACATTCGAGACGGTTGGAATTTTGCTTTCCAGCAGTTGCTGGAATTGGCCACTGGGCGATGAGGAAGGTAGGCATGGGAATAGAAAACGTAAAAGCGATGACGTTCGACGTCTTCGGCACCGTCGTTGATTGGCGGGCAAGCATCACACGCGAGGGCCGGAAGCTCGGCGGAGCCAAAGGCATCACCGGCGTCGACTGGGTCGAGTTCGCGGACGCGTGGCGCGGCGGATACCGGCCGTCGATGGACCTCGTCCGAACGGGCAAGCTGCCCTGGACGAAGATCGACGATCTCCACCGCATGGTGCTCGACGAACTCCTGGCGAAGTACAACATCACAGGACTCACCGAGGAAGAAAAAGTCGATTTCAACAAAGCCTGGCATCGCCTCGACCCATGGCCGGACTCGGTGGCGGGACTCAATCGGCTCAAGTCGCGATACATAATCTCGACTCTGTCCAACGGCAACGTCGCCCTGCTGACGAATATGGCCAAGTGGGGCGGGTTGCCGTGGGACTGCGTCCTGTCCGCGGAGAGTGTCCGCCACTACAAGCCTGATCCGGAGTCTTACCTTGGCGCCGCCGACCTGCTGGGTGTTGAGCCGTCGGAACTCATGATGGTCGCCGCGCACAAATACGATCTGATGGCGGCGCATGATGTGGGGCTAAAGACCGGATTCGTCGGCCGTCCCGACGAACACGGCCCCGACCGCGAAGTAGACGTCGAACCCGAAGACTGGATGGATGCGCACGGAACCGACTTCGAGGACTTCGCGGCAAAGCTCGGCTTGTGAGGCGCGACGGAACAGATCGCCTGCGAAGCTCAAACTGGTGGATTTGGAGCGACGGTTGCTCTGAAATTGAGTAGATGCAACGGACATATGTCATTCTGAATCCGCAGATGAAGAATCTTGTCTAAGGAAGGATGCGATCGCCCAAAGACCTCGATATGATTCAGTTGCCACGTATCGTTCTGCTTCAAACGGTGCAGTGGTCACGATTCAATCGGTCGCCAACTACTCATCTGCCCACCCGGTCGACGCAGGCACTCAAGATAACTTCCGCAACCGAACTGCGGTGATCTGGCCGTTTACGGCCAGTCCGCCTCCGGCCAACCCGTGAAACGAGAGTTCACATCAGCCAACTCAACTCAATCAAACACAGGCAACGCCTAAAATGACATTCCACCCGAAAAACGTCCTAATCATGCAGTCGGGCGGCTGCACGAACGTCCTCAACAGCAGCCTGTCCGGGATCGCCGCCGAAGCCGCCGGGTCTCGCGCGTTCGACCGAATCTACGGCGCCTCTCACGGGCTGGATGGCTTGCTCGACAATCGGACCGTCGATCTGACGGACGTGCCGGAGACGACGTGGAAGCGCGTCGCCCGTTCTCCCGGCGCCGCGCTCGGGTCGACGCGCCACAAACTCACGCCTGAAGACGTGCCGATCATCCTGGACAAGCTCGCCGCCCTCGACATCGGCTATTGGTTCATCGTAGGAGGCAATGACTCGGCGGAGACCGGGCACATGCTCACTGTTGAAGCCGCGAAGGCCGGATACGACCTCGTCGAGGTCAACGTCCCGAAGACGATCGACAACGATCTGGTGCTGACCGATCACTGTCCCGGCTACGGCAGCGCTGCGCGGTTCGTCGCGCTCGCGGCCATGGGCGCAGGCAACGACGCCGAGGCGATGGGCGTTGCCTCGCCGATCACGATCCAAGAGGTGATGGGCAGAGACACTGGATGGCTGGCAGCGGCGTCAGCGCTCGGCAGGCGGGAAGAGCGCGACGCCCCCCACGTAATCTGCCTGCCCGAAACGCCGATCTACGAAGATCGCTTCGTGTCGCGGGTCGAGGACGCGTACACACGCTTCGGCTTCGCGGTCGCCGTCGTCTCCGAGAACGCTCGGAGCGCGGACGGCGTACTTGGCGGGCAATCCGAGCCGTGGTTCGTCGACGACTTCGGCCATGCCTATTACGACGGCCCGGCCCGATACCTCGCCAGCCTTGTCGCAAAACGTCTCGGCGTTCGAGTTCGGTACGAGAAGCCCGGCACGATTCAGCGTTCGTTCGTCGCCGCTGCCTCGCCTCGCGATGTCCGAGAGGCCGAGATGGCCGGTCGCGCCGCGGTCCGTGCGGCGCTTGACGGACACAACGACGTAATCGTCACGCTCGAACGAATCGCCGGAACCAGGTACGAGTGCACGACGGGCTTGGCGCCGCTCGAAGCCGTTGGCGGCAAAGTCAGAACGATGCCTGCCGAGTTCCTGGACGCCTCAAGCGGTGAGATCCAACCCGCGTTCCTCCGGTACCTGCGACCGCTGGTCGGCCGCCTTCCTCGATTCGCTCGACTAACCTAGGCAGGGACCCGACCGCAACAGAAGCTGCGTACATCGCGTTTTCGTGGACCCACTCGGCCGCGACCAAGCCGTACACCGACGTCCCAAATGTGCCTGCAATGGGGCCGTCCACGACGTTTCGCGCAGTTAAGGGCTTGACAAACATTCCGCTGAAACCGCTAATAGTTAGTTATGTTCACGAGCGGAGCGAACGGAAAACGGAGCGTCGTGTCTGAGACTCTTCGAAGATTGGACCGAGCTGTTGTTTGGATCGGACGGGCTATCGAAGTCCACCTATCCAAGCGATGGCCCATCGTTGGAGCGATCGGCGTCGCCGGATTGACGTTCGTGATCATTGCGATCGGCATCGCCGGCTACGGTCTCATGTTGGCGGACGACGTTGATCTTGCACAACTGGGGGGCGCTGTCAACGAGGCGTTGGCGGACGACAAAGGCTCAGGTCTGGAAGTTGCTCTCGCTGACGTGGACCATCTGCGCGACCGAACCACGCTCCCATTGCGCTTGGTGCGTTGGGTTGGCCAATTGGGCTCTTCGATGGTGTGGCTGCCTCTGATTTCGACCGAGTCCGCAGGAGTTGCCGCCCAGGCTGACCGCATCACGTCCGATCTCGATTCAGCCTCGTCGCTAATCGGGTGGGCCGGGAAGTTTATTGACACGTTTGAAGACACTGAATCGGCGATAGTTCGGTTTCAGGACCAAGCTCGGATTGCCGAACTTCGATCCAACCTCGATGAGATCCGCGCCGGATTCGAGAGTGGCGCCGTCAACATGCCCGATGCTGGTCGGACATCCAGGTACTCCGTCGTGACACGGGTTCCCGGATTGTCGGACGTCTTCAATGACCTGGAGGCGGCCGAAGACGCGTTGGTTCAAGCCGCGACAGCGGGCGAGCGCGCCTCGCGTGTCGCCGTCGTGCTCTTGGACCTGGCCGAAGCCTCGCGACCTTTGCTTGACCGGTTTTCAGGAGGAGGCGTCATTGAGAACGGCGCCTCTGACCCCATTTACGCGGCTCTCACCGGCTTTCGCCAAACGGCGCTCGAGGCGCAGGCGAGTGCCGCTGCGGTCGGCGACGCCGTGTCCGATCTCGGCGGCTTCGGCGCGTTCTCTGAGAAGCTCGAAGCACTGGACCGACTGGTGGATGCCGCGGTTGTGATCGGTGAGGCCGGCGTGATTGGATTCGAAGCGCTGAGGCCCGCGTATGAGATTATCAGCCAGTCCGAGGGCGGCATTTTGGACGGCGCCGGAATTCTGCCCGAGGCACTGGCAACGCTGCGAGACCGCACAGGCGAGATCGACGACGTGATAGCAAGGCTGGGCGAATCGGAACGGACGCTGCGAGCACTCATCGCCGACGGCAGCTTGCCTTCAGGTTCGTCCGGACTGCCGGGAATCGTTGATTACGTCGCCGAAGTGCGGGCCGGGCTCCAGCTTGTGAACGGCATCGCACCGGTTGCGAACGAATTGCTAGGCCATGGCGACGCTCGCAAATACCTCATGCTGGGTCAGTCGGCTGACGAGTTGCGAGGCGCCGGCGGGTTCGTTTCCGGCATCTGGACCATGACCGTACAGGATGGCGCCCTCGACGGAGTTACATATTACGATGTCGTGCGCGTCGACGATTGGGATCGGTTGGTCCTGTATCCGGCGGCGCCGCCCGGACTCGAAGAGCACATGAACGCCTGGGTGTGGTTGCTGCGTGACGTCTCTTGGGACCCTGATTTTCGGGCGACTGCCCAAAGTGCCAGCGCGATGTTCAAGATCGGCCAAAACCAAGATGTCGACGGTGTCCTCGCGATCAACCAATGGGCGCTCCTTGGACTGGTGCAGGCGGTTGGCGGAATAACACCTCCGGAGGGCGGCGACCCCATCACCGCGAACAACCTGATCACCGTGCTGGAGCGGGGCACCGACCTCTACGGTCGCGCCTACATGGACCTCGTGCTTCAAGGGCTGATCGAAGAATTCGCCAGCCAGAGCTCGCTCTCCGGGCTGATCAGGCTCGCCTCAGCCGTCCTCGGCGCGCTTGAGTCACGAGACCTGGTATTCTATTTTGAGGATACGGACGCCCAGAAAGCCGTCGAAACCCTGGGTTGGGCGGGCGTCGTCGAGCCATTTTCCGGCGACTACCTCTACGTCGTGGATTCGAATATCGGGTGGAGCAAAGTCGATAGAAATATCGAAAGAGAAATTTCGTATTTGGTGGACCTGAGCAGAGACGGAAGACCTCGGGCGACTCTCAACGTCGAATACACGAATCACAGCGGACCGGATTCGCCGCCTTGCGAACCCCAGTGGCTTAATCGAGGCACTGACTACAGCCAGCTCATCAATGCGTGTTATTGGGATTTCGTTCGCGTGTACATGTCCGAGGGGAGTCGCCTACTCAATCAGTCGGAATTGCCATTGCCCGAACTGAGCGTTTCAGTGGAGATCGGCAAAGGAATGCCGGGTCAGGAGACGGGCGCGGTGTCCGCGATGCACGACAAGGCGGTGTTCTCCGGGCTCGTCGTCGTTCCCGCGGGCTCCAGCCGATCTGTATCACTGGTGTACGACTTGCCGGAATACGTCACCCACGACGACGGAAGCTCCATCGACTATGAATTGTTGCTTCAAAAACAACCCGGCGTTAGAAGCAGGAAAGTGTCAATCGATCTGATTCCGCCTGTCGGATATAATGTATCGGCAAGTTCGGTCCCGTTTGTGATTCAGGACGATGGTCGCGCACGAATTAACAGCACGTTACAACGCGACGAATCAATACGAGTCTCGTTCGTGAGGGATCGTGTGCAAGGTGGATAACATAGTTCGGATGAAAAGGCATCTCAGGCGCCCGAGAACCAGAGCCGGCACGTCTCGCTATGTGGGGCGGGCCATTTTGGCGTACGCGGCCGCGGTGGTCGTCGCGCTGGCGTTGGCGGCGTGCTCGTCCACCGACCTGACGCCTCCGGCGGCGGCGCCACCCGCGCTGGAAGTCACGCGCGATGTGCCTCCCGCCGTCGTCAAAGAGGTGTTCGCATCGGTCCGAATTACCGAACCGGACAAGTCTGTCGGTCAACTCGATCGAGTCGTTGTCTCTCCCGTCGTTGTGGTCGCGGATTCAGGTGAGACAGTTGCGCTCTCCGCGCAAGCTTACCTTGAAGACGGCGAAATCGACACTGGAGCTAAGCTCATCTGGATCGTCAAAGACATAAGGGCGGGTTCGATCAACCCCGACGGCAAATTCACGGCCGGCATCATCCCCGGAGATTATCCCAACGCGATATCCGTGACGGCGACAAACAAGACAAGCGTCGGAGTCGATCAAACTTCCGAGTTGATCTCGGTGACGGTCGTCGGTGAAAATCGACCGGCGAGCATCGCATCGATCGAAGTTCTGCCGGCGGGCCCAGCGGTGTTTTCCGGGCAACTGTTCCGGATGCGAGCGATCGCATACGACGAGAACGGATTTGTTATACCCGGGGTCAGTTTCGATTGGCGAGTCAATGAGGCCTCTTTGGGCAGTGTGACTGCTTCTGGTTATTTGAACGTCCAGGGTTCTCCGGGATTGTTCACCGGCGCTGTGTCGGTCACCGCCCGATGGCAGGGACAAAACCTAGTTGAGAAGATTGACGTCAACGTCCTCGAAGAACGACCGGGCCCGGACGACATGACCGTCCAAGTGCTGCCTCAGCGAGTCCACATCAAATTCGGCGACAACATGCAATTAAGAGCGGTTGCGCTGAACGGACTCGGGGAACTTGTGACCGGAACCCAGTTGCGGTGGAGCGTCGACGAACCGCAAGCCGGGAGCATAACAGGCGGTGGAATGTTCACGGCCGGCGTCTTCCCTGGCGTCTACACGGAGGCCGTGAAAGTCGAAGCGATTATTCCCGGAGAGAGCGGCGTGATCCACGCCGCCGACTTCGCATCGGTGATCGTCCGAGGCGACGGCGCGACCCGCAAGCTGGATGGTGTTGTCGGACGGCCTGGCAACGTGGTCATTGGCCCGGGCGGCCGCACTATCCTGGTCGCGAGGGCTTTCGACCCCGAAGGACATCCCGCGGAGAACGTCGGCATCCATTGGGAGATGACGGACGACGCGGCGGGAACCATCAACGAAAACGGCAGCTTCAAAGCTTCCTCGCAACCAGGCTCGTATCCGAGTTCAGCGAAAGTGGTTGCTACGCAAGATGCGGACGGCGAGCAGATCGTTCGGTCGGACACCGTGGACGTGAGCATCACGGGTTTGTTGACAATCGCTGAGATTTCGCCTGTCACGTCAACCGTACCGCAAGAGCAGTCGGTGCATTTCATGGCGTACGGTACGGACGAGAACGGCCTGCTGCTGCCTGGGCTTGTCGTGCGTTGGGGGCTCGCGGACGAGACGGCGGGCTCCATTGATGCGTTCGGCAATTTCATAGCCACCGGTGAACCGGGGCTGTACGAGAACCTGGTTATCGCCACGGTCGTACAACCATTAACGGATTGACGGTTGCTCTCCGCCAACCGAAATCGCGCCGAAGGCAATCTCGATGGCCGATCACGTTGATGATTCAAGCGCCCACCCCTCCGGAAACCTCGTGAGCAACCGCATTGCTCTCGCTGCTTTTGTCGCTCTCTTGGGAACCTTGGTCGTCGTAACCTGCTCGCCTTCTGACCTTCCCGATGAACCGCCGCCTGTCGTTGCGTCGACACCCGACCAAAGTTCATCCGCAGAAGACCCTTCTCTCGGAACGGTGGTCGAGATATTGGATGGCGTCACTGTCGAAATCGAGAACGCCGGCTCTGTCTACCGGGTTCGATATCTTGGCGTGGCAGTGCCGATTTCTGGCGATTCGGGCGGAGCCGCGGAATTCAACCGGTTTCTCGTACAGGGCAAAACCGTGGTGCTGGCAAAGGATCTGGTCGACAGAGACACGGACGGCGCGCTGCTGAGATACGTCTACGCGGATGGCGAGATGGTCAACACCAAACTCCTCACAAGCGGTTGGGGGATGGTGGCAGACTACCCGGCGGAATTCGATCAAGTCGAAGCGTTCTTGCACGCTCAGGCCGATGCCGAGGTGAACAAACGCGGCGTCTGGAGCGACGCGGTTGCCCAGGCGCCCGATTCGCCGACACCCACGCCAGTCGCGCCCGGCGGATTCAGCATGGGCGGCACGCTTCCCAGCCCGCTCGGACCGGGCGGGCCCGGTATTTGCGATTTCTCCGGCAGCACGGATCCGATCATCAAAGGCAATGTCGATCCGCTTAGCGCCGAACGACTCTACCATGTGCCGGGCGGCCTATTCTACTCGACCACCGTCATCGACGAGAGCGACGGTGAGGCGTGGTTTTGCACGGAAACACAGGCTGAGGCACTAGGGTGGAAGCGTTCGAAGCGGTAGGCCCGTAAACCGCATTATTCCGCGATCTCTACCCTTGCATCGCCCCTCAATGGCCGGTGCTATAATCTCGATATCTCCCTGGCGTTTGGCCGAATTTGTTTCATGGAGGGGCCGTGTTCACTCATCTGCACGTGCACACCGAGTACAGCTTGCTCGACGGATTAAGTCGACTGGAACCCTTGGTGGCTCGTGCAAAAGAGTTGGAGATGGAAAGCCTGGCGATCACCGACCACGGCGGGATGTACGGTGCAATCGACTTCTACCGGCTGGCGAAATCGGCTGGGATCCGCCCAATCATTGGTTGCGAGATGTATGTCGCGCCCGGCAGCAGGCACGAGCGCAATCCCGCCGACAAAACCCCCTTCCACATGACGGTCTTGGCCAAGAACAACGTTGGTTACGGGAACCTCGTCAAGCTGGTGACGAAGTCTCACCTCGAAGGCTTCTACTACAAGCCCAGGGTCGACCGTGAAGCCTTGGAAGAGCACCACGAAGGCCTGATCGTACTCTCGGGTTGCCCTAGCGGTGAAGTGCCCTCGCTGATCGCGCAGGGTCGCATGGATGAAGCTACGGCGACCGCGAGCTGGTACCGCGAAGTGTTCGGCGACTACTATCTCGAGCTGATGGAGCACGGCAACGTCCCGGACCTTCCGGCGATAAATCAGGGATTGATGCGCCTCCACTCCGACATGGGAATCCCGATCGTCGCCACGAACGACTCGCATTACATCAAGCAGGACCAAGCACACCTCCAAGACATCCTGATCTGCATTCACACCAACACCAACCTCAAGGACGAGAAGCGGCTACGCATGGAGGAAGACTCGTACTATCTCAAGAGCGCCGCCGACATGGCTGCCTTGTACCCCAATCTCCCCGAAGCGTTGACCAACACGCAGACGATCGCTGAGATGTGCGACATTCACATCGACTTCGACCGGATGCGCCTCCCGCAATACGAAACGCCGTCAGGGATGTCGGCGACCGAGTATCTTGCCAAGCTGTGCTGGGACGGGCTCGAAAAGCGACTCCCCGGCGCCGACGAGACGTATCGTGAACGCCTGACCTATGAGCTTGAGGTCATCCGGCAGACCCAGTTCGATCACTACTTCCTCGTGGTCTGGGACATCGCCGCTTTCGTGCGCGTCCAGGACATCTTCTTCGCGGTGCGGGGCAGCGCCGCGGCGAGCCTGACGCTGTACTGTCTGGGAGTCACGGACGTCGATCCGATGCCGTATCGCCTAGTCTTCGAGCGCTTCCTCAACGTGGAGCGCAAGGAGATGCCCGATATCGACATGGACTTCCAGGATGACCGTCGTGAAGAAGTGATCAACTACGTCACCGAAAAATACGGTCGCGAGCACGTCGCCCAGATCATCACGTTCGGGACGATGGGTGCGAAGGCCGCCGTGCGAGATGTTGGACGAGCCCTGGCGATGTCGTACGGCGATGTTGACCGCATCGCTAAGATGATTCCGCTGAAACTCAACATCACCCTCGAGGAAGCAAAAACGCTCAGCCCCGAACTCAAAGAGACGTACGATACTGAGGAAGATGTTAGGAGGCTGGTCGACACCGCGCAAGGATTGGAAGGCTTGACCCGGCACTCGAGCACTCACGCTGCGGGAGTGGTCATCTCCGAAGAGCCGTTGAACGACGTCGTGCCTTTGCAGCGTCCCTCCAAGGCAGACGAAAACACCGTCTCGACGACGACTCAGTACGCCATGGAACCAGTCGCGGCGCTCGGTCTGCTCAAAATGGACTTCCTCGGTCTGGTCAACCTGACCGTCTTGGCCAGGACCCGCAATCTATTGGCGCAAAACCGCGGACTGCAATTCGGCCTCAAAGACATCCCCCTCGATGACGCCAAAACCTTCGGTCTGTTGTCTCGCGGCGAAACCGCCGGCGTCTTCCAGATGGAAGGCGCGGGGGTGACTCGCCACATCAAGGAACTCAAGCCGTCGTCCCTGAGAGACGTCGCGGCCATGATCGCTTTGTATCGGCCCGGTCCGATGGAGCACATCGGCACGTTCATCGATGCCAAATTCGGCCGGACCCAGCCCGACTACCCGCACCCCGCGCTGAAGGAAATCCTGGAAGAGACTTACGGCGTAATCGTGTACCAGGATCAGGTGCTTCACATTGCTCGCACCTTCGCCGGCTACTCGCTGGGCGAGGCCGACATCGTTCGTAAGGCTATGGGCAAGAAGAACGTCGAAATCATGGCGCAGGAACGACAAAAATTCCTGGAAGGCGCGAAGGCCCAGGGATTCGAGTGTGAGCTCGCCGAGAAGATGTTCACCTTGATCGAGCCGTTCGCGGGCTACGCTTTCAACAAGGCACACAGCGTCAGCTATGGCCTGATCTCGTACTTCACCGCGTACTTCAAAGCCAACTATCCGGCAGAGTACATGGTCTCGCTGCTCAACTCGTACACGGGCAACACGGACAGAGTCACGACCGCCATTGCTGAGTGTCAGCGATTGAACATCCCCGTGCTTCCGCCGAATGTGAACTACAGTGGCGTCGAATTCACGATCGAAAACAATTCCGACGGCACGCCCGCGATCCGATACGGATTGGCTGCCGTCAAAAACGTGGGCGCCGCCGCCATAAAGCCCATACTCGAGTCCAGAGGCGAAGACGGCCCCTATGAGTCCATTGAGCAGATGTGCAGGTCCGCAAACATGAGCGGGCTCAAGCGCAACAGCCTCGAGAGTTTGATTCGATCGGGCGCGTTCGATGATTTCGGAGATCGCGGAGCGTTGCTCACGAGCATTGAGCGCATTCTTGGATTGGCCCAAAGCGAAGCCGGACTTCGAGACTCGGACCAATCTTCGATGTTCGACCTGTTCGGAGATTCGGTCCCAACGCCGCTCGCAAACATAGTGCGTCCGGAAGTGACCACGCCATCGCGAGACCTCGAGACCTGGGAACGGGATCTGCTGGGCGTCGCGTTGTCGAGCGCGAGCTCGTTGGCGAGTCTTCTGGCGTCCGCGGGCAGTGACACCGTCAAATTCAGAAGCGACATCGGTCCCGAAATGGCCGGGAAGAAGATATCGCTCGTTGGGCAAGTATCGGCGGTGACGCATCGGTTCACCAAACAGAACAAGCCGTTCGCGATCGCGTCTCTTTCCTTGATGGACGGACAGGTCGAGGTCTTCGTGTGGGAGGAACAACTGGACCTGACGAGAGACCTGTGGGAAGAAGGCAAGATCGTCGCCGTCGCCGGCACGGTGAGACTTCGCGATGACGACGTCAGCATATCGTGCTCGGACGTCAAAGAGTACGCACCCAATCTTGAATCCAAGGCTCTTGCCGCAACGGCAACTCCCAACCCTGCCGGAACGGCTGCCATCGCGAGCCCATCGGCCGCGAGTGTGACATCGGCGTCGCCCACTTCGCCCGACCAGCCTACGACCAACGGCGTCCACGCCCCTGGGACGAACGGGACCGCCGCGCCCGCATTGGCCCATTTGCCGTCGACGCCGCCTCTACCGGTGGAACCACAATTGCGACTGAACCTACTCATAAGAGAATCCGCGAATGAGATCGACGACAAACTTTTGCTGGACGACATTAAAAGGTTGTTGCTGGAGTTCTCGGGACCGGACGAGGTGTCGCTCGAAATCGCCGCAGGCGGGCAAGTGTACCGGCTGGACTGGCCTCTGGTTCGTGTTCGGGCTTCGGACGAATTGCAGGGTCGCCTGGGGGATCTGTTGGGTGAATCGGGTAGGGCAGTAGTGGAGAGTCTGGCGAATTGAAGTGGGTTCGGGCCGCCACCGCGCCCGATCAGTTGGTGGCCGAGTTGTGGAGCGAGGTTCTTCGCGACGCCGGGATTCCGGCACTCGTCAGGGCAGGGGACACGTCGTCGTTCTTGGGAGTGTCGGCGTACCCGTGCCGAGTCCTGGTTGACGAGGATCGTCTCGCCGACGCCAAAGAGATCCTCAAGTCCGAGCTGGACGTCTCGTTGGACGAAGAAGGATCGTAGCGGCCCCAAGCGCTCGTTGCGCTGAGCCGATACCGCTATCGCGCTTCCGCGTCGATTAATCGCCGCTTGAGTGGGATCCGTTCGGCGCCTTTTCCGAACCCGGTCAGCTTTCCGTTGCTGCCGATGACGCGATGGCAGGGCACTATGATCGGCAGGCGATTCCTCGCCATCGACTGACCGGCGGCGCGCGGCGCGCGAGGGTTCCCGGCTTGTTCGGCCAACCAGCCGTAAGTTCGCGTCTCTCCGTGCGGTATCGATTGGCACGCCTTCCAAGCGGCCCGATAAAATTCCGACGCGCCTTCCATGTCGACAGCCACGTCCTTAAACGTTTCGTGTTCGCCGTCGAAGTATCGCCACAATCGATCGCGGAGATCCTCGAATCTGTCAGGCTCCTGCGAAGCCAGCGCGACTTCGGGGCCGAGTTCATAGGCGCACTCGTCGGGAGAATCCTGGGGAAGCGTGCTTCGCCTCAACCCGGTTTCCGACGCCAACACGCCCATCCAGCCGAATTGCGTTTCGAAAATATCGTAATACAGGTCCATGGGTCGCTACCTCGCCGGCGCGCGGGCTTGGCGGGATTGCGGTGTGAGCCGGCTGAACGCCCGGCCTAGCAATCGCCACCTCGCGCTGTTCCACGCCGCGTTCAAATTATCGATCTTCTCTTCGTCGGGTTCCGTCTCGTCTTGCGTTGGGCGTCGCCCGTATCTGATCCTAGCGTATGCCTCGGAGATGGTCCCCACGTTGTCTTCCGCGGACGGCACGACCTGAGCTATGGTCCGGGCGTATTCCCAGGGAGTTTGGTGCGGCCGTCGGCGTAGACCTGCCAAGAAGCCCAATCGGCTCATCTTCGTGTAGAGACGTTCTTCGGTCGACAATCCGCCCAAGCCAATGTTCCACATCAACCTGCCCAACAACGCTACGAAGGTGAGCACCCCGACGACAATGGCAATGGGTATCAGGTAACCCGTTAGGTCGATCGCTCGATCGGCCAAACTGGAGCCGCCGCCGGCGCCTTCTTCTTCGAACCCATCGTCGAATGAGTCGAGCATGTCTTCGGGATCTATGAGGCTCGAATCGCCTTCGCCGAGTCCGCCTCCGAAGTCCACGACTGTCTCATCTGGAATCAACCGTTGATGTACGGGCCAGTATGGTGTTGGCTCGAAATCTATCCAACCGTATTCCGGGAAGTAGACTTGACTCCATCCGTGGCTGTCCGAGTCCTTTATGAATCTCATCTCCGATTGCGGCTCAAGTTCGCCGGGGGCATATCCCGCGGCCAGGCGCGCGGGCACTCCGACCGAGCGAAGCATTACTGTCATCGCCGATCCGAAGTAGTCTGAGTACCCTTCTTTGGTTTCGAATAAGAAGTGATCGACACCGTCCGTGTCGCGAGGCGGGGCGTCGATGTCCTGAGAGTAGATGAACTCCGGTCCGCGCAGGTAGTCCCTGATCGCGACCGCCTTGTCCAGCGGGTTATCCATCCCGGCGGTAACCTCTTCGGCCTTGTCGCTCACGCGTTCGGGCAATGTCGGCGGAAGCTGAAGATAGTGGTCCGAAATGAACCTGTTATAGTTCGTGTCGGCCCCTCGTAGGTCGTCGTCTTCGGCGACCGAAACCATGGAGATGACGCGATACTGCGCGTTCTCGGGCAGGGTGTCTTTGAACAGCCAAGCCACCAGATCGGGTGCGATCTGCGCTTTGCGCTGTAGCGTAATCGTTTCGATTCCGCCTAGTTCGTCTTCGACCATGTCCAGTAGGACCAGGTCGTCAGGCAACTTCCCGGCCACGAATACGTCATCGGGTTCAAGTCGCGGCTCGTTAATGTCGGCGCGGAACACTTCCGCGAGCTCCTGAATATCCGGAGGGTACCAGGCGTCGTTCGAGGGATCGTTCAAATCGATTTCGAACTCTCTGGGGTCCAAGGATTCGATCGTGGCAGGTCTGCTCACCCAGTCGAACCCTCCGCCGGACAAGTACTTGCGGGATTCGAAGCTGAGCTGAATCGTCTGCTCCACTGCTTCGCGTTTTCTGTTGTCGATGCTAGGCGGCGGCAGAATCGACGGTCCGACGTCGATCCGCTCGGTGCCCGACGCTATCCAACCCTGCGACGTGTAGAAGTTGTAGGCCTGCGAGAGCCAGTACGACGGGAATTCGGTGTCCGCCCAAGCCACGACGTCGCCGCCGAACGATATCTTGCCCATGAAAGGCAACGTCTTGCCGAAGAAGCGACCCATAGTATCTTTGCGCGATGGCAGAGTTGAAAACAGACGCGTGAACGTGTCTTCCACTCGTGCAACAGGGGAGCGGGCAGTGCGCCAAAAATCGGCTATCGGGTCCGATACGATGATCTTTAAAGGCAGAAGAGCGGCGATCATCAATACCAGAAGACTGAGCCACAGCGACGCGTGTAGAGTCAGCCAACTGCCAGCCGGTGTGAAACCGATCTGCAATCGGCGCCACACCTCATGCCTACGCACGGAGTCCATTCGCACGACCAGCAGCATCGCCATCAGCATGAACAAGAAGAAACGGGCCGCGTACGTGTCGGGAAGGAAGCTAAGATTCGTGAGGATCGCCAAGCCTGCGAGCACGACCGCTACCCAAACATTGTTCCACCGGAAGATGAACCAGGAGCTGAAGAATCCCAAAATCCAGGCCGCGGTCAGCAACAGCATGATGAAAGGCAGCAAATCGGTGCTGATTCCACCGTCGACCGCCGCCTGATACCAAATGTCCAACCTGTCGAACAGCTCGCGAATCCGGCCTGCGGTCGATTCACCTTCCAAGAGCGAAGACGCCCTCCAGATGATGAACATGGCGCCCAACGCCAAACCAACCAAGGGCGCGACGATCCACGGCAGGCGGATCTTCGCCAAACCAAGGCCAATCAGCGCAGCCAGCAACAACGTCGAGGTCAACCCAGGAATCTGGATCCACTCGGCAGCCGTGATCGACTCGCTCACGATCGAAAGCGTCAGCGCGAGTATCGCGAACGTAGCCCACCCTTGGCTGGGGCTGATTCGATCCCACATGACGAGCGCGCGATGGCGACGGCTTCCCAACGGCTCGATCCGAGCCGGAATGGAAGCAAAGAAAGTTGCCGCGCTTTGATTGCTCACGAACCGGCCTCCGGCAGTGTCGCCGGCATCGCGTACGGTCTGCCAAGAGCGAGCGGTATCGCATCACCTTTGCGCACCACGTACGGAGAGATTCCGGCGGCGTAGAGCTCGGGCACAAGCGCCAGGGGATCAAACATGCTGCCAAAGCTGCTTGCGTCCAAAAGGACGACCGAGACTTTGACGCGGCGTCGCGCAAGCTCCTCTAACCCGCTGACCCAACCGGCTCGGTGCGACGAGGTGATGACAACGAGTGAGCTGCGGTAACCCCAGAGCTGCTCTTCTTCGGGCAGAACCTCCTCCAAGGGAGTCGAGCCTTCGGCCTTGCTCATGGCGAGAAACTCCATGATCCGATCGAACTGGCCTCCGCCTGTATCCGCGGGCAGCGCGTATCGCTGGTCGCCATACGCGATCAGTCCTGCCGGGAGCTGAGCTTCAATATATTTGCGGGCCAACGAGGCGGCGATGGAGACGGCGTACTCGTCGGTGCTGTCTTCCAACTCGCCAGCCTGAACGTCTCGATGTAGGTCTACCAACAGCCAAACGTCACTCGACAGACCAAGATCGAACTCCTTGGACATCATTCGCCCCATCCGGGCGGAACTCGCCCAATGGATGCGACTGATGCTGTCGCCGAACGCGTATTCACGGACGCTCGCGGCGTGTGGCGTCAGGTCATGCGATCGCCGCCTCGAGGAACTTTCGCCCGAAATGTTGGACGACGGAACGTTGTACCCTGGCAGATCATGGGTTTGAGGGTAGACGATCAACGTATCGGTTCCGCCGAAAAGGCGTTCTCGTCGGAACAATCCGAACGCGTCCGTGTTGGACACTCGCACCGGACCCAGTGTGTAGATGCCGCGCTTTCGAGCAGGCGCCAAGCTCAACCAGGATCTAAATCCACCGGCGGTCAACGTGACTGCCCTGCCGTTGGAATAGCCGGGGATGTCGCTCAGGTCTTCGACCTCCAGCAACTGTTTCGGCACCTTGCTTCGGTTCCGAATAGTCAATCGTTCTTCGACTTCGTCGCCGACTCGGACACGCTGCGAACGGCGATCCACCGTTACTTTCAGACGCCGCACGTTCAACCAGCTCCACACGAAACTGAGGATTGTCGTGAGTCCCAGAATGTACGCCAATCGGAAGAACAGCCCGAACCCGGTAGCCATCCCGGTAAATACCGTAAACGCTCCGAGAAGGATGATCAGATAGAACCTGCCGAGGAAATACGTCTTGATGAGATGCTCGCTAGCTGCTAGGCCGATAGCCAGCCTGAGCGCCGGGCACTGGCACTTGATCGATGGTGGCTCCGACGATCTCAGCCGCGGCGACCCCGCGCATTCGGGCCGCGGCGGAGACGATGATCCTGTGGCTTAACACCGGGACGGCGAGCTCTTTGACGTCGTCAGGCAGAGCAAAGTCCCGCCCCCTGATTACTGCCAGCGCCTGCGCTCCCCTGAATAGCGCCAATGACCCTCGAGGGGAGGCGCCGAGCGCTATGTCCGGATGGACACGCGTTGACTCTACGATGGAGACGACGTACTGCTTGATCAGCTCGTCCACGTATACGCTCCGGATCGCTTCCTGCAGTTCGTGGATCTGCTGAGCGTTCGCCACTGGTTCCAGCGAATCGATCGGATGGGCGAGCAACTGCCCGTCGATAATCGCCAGTTCTTCTTCCGTGGTCGGGTAGCCCAAGCTCACGAGCAGCAGAAACCGGTCGAGCTGCGCCTCGGGCAACGGGAACGTTCCTTCGTACTCAACCGGGTTCTGGGTTGCCATAACCATAAAGGGAGTTGGTACGGCGTGCGTGATGCCTTCGACGGTGACCTGTTTTTCCTCCATTGCTTCGAGCATCGCCGACTGTGTTTTCGGGGTGGCCCGGTTGACCTCGTCCGCGAGCACGATTTGTGAAATGATCGGACCCGCCCGAAACTCGAAGTCGCCGGACGCCTGATTGTAGATCGACACACCCGTGACGTCTGTCGGAAGTAGGTCCGGGGTGAACTGGATGCGCTTGAATTCGCAACCGACCGATCGGGCAATGCTGCGGGCGAGCATGGTCTTCCCAACGCCGGGAACGTCCTCGATCAGGGCGTGACCTTCGCACATGAGTGCAATCACACCCAACTCGACGGACCTGGTCTTTCCGATGATTACCTTCTCGACGTTGTCGATTATAGCTTGGGCTATCTGCCTTGCACCTTCGTGGTCCTGCAACTCAGTCTCCTAAAGTCGAGCCGGAGCGAAGTCCGGATGTGCCGCCGCCGTTTATCGCAGATCCACCGTGGACTCGGGACAAGCGACGGATTGTTGTCCGCGAATCGATTTGCGCATCGGGTGTTGACACGAATTCCATGACGATGCAGATTGCCTCGTTGCGTTTGGCTGGTGGGCGATAGAGGACTCGAACCTCTGACCTTCTGTGTGTAAGACAGACGCTCTAACCAGCTGAGCTAATCGCCCGGGCCCGAGCACGACCCTGAATTGGGTTGCCGACGGACGTGCGCCGCATCGGGCGGCTATCGGTTTGGGAAAATGAGGAAAGGTCAAAGCGCGCTTGGCGGGACTCGAACCCACGGCCTCAGCCTCCGCAGGGCTGCGCTCTATCCAACTGAGCTACAAGCGCCCAAAACATGACGTTTCCGTTGCCAAGTTAGGAGAATCGACGCTGGGAGTAAACTCGATGCCTTGGCTTGCTCCCGAATGCCGTACGCCATTCTATCACGTATCTCTTTTGGGATGTAGGATTCGGCCTGCTCGGGTCGCGCTTGCGCTCTAGGAAACCACACCGCTGTTCCGTGTGTAACTAGGTGGATGTTTGAGTCAATGGCGCGCGCTAACCGATGGGTGCAAGCTTTCACAAACACCCGATATCTCCCGACACTGTTTTGCGTGGCGGCGTGATTTCGAGCACAACCGTTCGGCATTAATCTTGGAACCAGGGCAGCAAATTAACACTCCGAGGCATCAGCAGGAGACAACAATGAAGCTTCCGAAAGGCGGATTTCGGCTGGTCGGACAAGAGCGAGGGGTCACCGGCTTGGAAACCGCGGTCATCTTGATTGCGTTCGTGGTAGTCGCTTCCGTATTCGCGTTCACCGTATTGTCAACGGGCATCTTCTCCGCCGAACGCGGTAAAGAGACAATCCACGCTGGGTTGACCGGAGCGCGCAGTTCCATGGAGCTCAAAGGCTCCATTGTATCCAACGGCACCGCCGATCAAACGCTTTCGGACGGCGATTCTGTTTGGACAGCCAACCTATTCGGCGCGACTTCCACTCCGACCGTGACGGCTGAAACCACGGATAAAAAAGAAGAGACCGGCAGTGCGGACATCGTCATGGATGCCGCATTCACCACTCAATTGGCTGCATACATAAACCTCTCCGCCACGATCAACTTGAGCGCCATCGACTCGATCAAACTATGGGCCAAGTGGAGCACCCTCACCGCGTCGGGTGACATCGAGATCGTCGTGGATGACACCACCGGATGCGGTAGTCCACTGGAAAACATCGACATTCCGGTGCTGATCGCGGACGCATGGACCAACGTGACGCTTGCGATATCGGACAACAGCGACATGACGGCCATCAAGTGCGTGGGGTTTTATCTCGCCGTCGACAGCGGAGCTCAGACCGTAAACTTGGACAGCATTGTCGGCCAAGGTCAGGCTACTTCGCTTCTGATAACTTTGGCCAACGCGCTCGAAGGGGAACCGATCGACGTCAGCGAACCCGGCGACTCAGACGCCAACGGCCTGTGGACTCCGACAGCAACCACACACTCGTCCTCACCTACACGGACAAGAACCGGGTGGTCAGGGATGTCTACTGGACGAACACGTTCGTCGGTCAAAACGACGGTGACGATCTCTTGGAGTCCGGCGAAAAAGTCGAGCTGAATGTCCGACTGACCGGACTTTCGAACACATACCCAGTCATAGGGGACACGAGGTTCGACGTCGAAATCAGAGCCGAGTCCGGCGGCTCGATCGTCGTCGAGCGCACGATGCCGGACCTGATCGACTCGGTCATGAACCTGAACTAACCTACGCGAGTAAGCGAGACCATTAGCCCTGCGCCCTGGAACAAGGGCGCAGGGCTTTTTTTGCGACTAACGAGGGGTCGTTTCCCGAAGGCGGCGCCAAGGGTCCTCGTAGCCGGTGCTCAATTCGCTTCAGAACGAGTCGGCCAAACCGAACGTCGCGCTTCTTACTTGATCTTGTCCCGGCGGGTCAGGTAGTCGTCCCGCCAGGCTTCTTCCCACCCAGGCGACTCCTGGTCATGGGCGGCAACCTCTGGGAGTTGGTCCAAGGTGAACTGTACCAGCTCGCCGCACATGTATGCCCGATCTGGATGAGCGAAGTTATCGACCCACTGGCGGTCAGATCGCCGCATTGGGTCGTCCCGAACCGCTCGCGGAAGCGTTCCAAAATGGCGTTGGTCCTGGCGTACGCGGGGCGGGGCGCCCGCAGATGTTCTTTGACAGCGCGACACCGCCGACGAACGACGTCGAGGCTTTGACGAGCTCCTCGGGGACGTCGCAGCCTTGCTCCTCGAGTCCAAGAAGCACCGATTGCGCTCAATTGTACTTCCCCGCAACAAAATCCCGAACCGCGTTTTCGTGACCTGGTTGATCGGCCATCCTTCGCCTCCGAATCGATTCGTGTGCATTCACGGATTTCGAGTCTCGACTCCTCAATGTTCAGTGGCAGTTGACTGTCTCCGCCCGAATCGTCGCCGTTCGCTCTGGCACGAACCGGGGCGACGGCCGAAGCGTAGCATCGCGTGCAAATGCGGTCGATCGACCCGACCTGATCTGGTTCGAAATTGGGTGCAGACCCTGCATCCCTCAGTCGTAGTATTCGCATCTAAAACGTGAGGTTCGGGCGAAAGTCGCCTAAATGCCAGTCGACCTTCGGTCGTGCGCCTCCGCGACAGAACGGTTCGGCGATTTCAGCGCCGCGAGGAGATCACACGTGTCAGCCAAGAACGTCTATCGCTACAAGCGATTCACCACGAAGCTGTTGTTAAACGACATGCGATTCAGCAAGTCTGCCCCGATGTCTGGAGACGACTTTCCGGATTTCGAATTACCGACAACGGACGGTCATCAAATTCGAAATCCGACTTCGTTGGAGAGCGCCCGCTCCTCGTGATCCTGGGTTCTCTGTCTTGCCCGATGACGTCGAGCTCGATGCCTACGCTGAAACGGCTCCATTCGGAGTTCGGAGATCGAGTCGAATTCGTCACGGTCAATGTCAGGGAAGCACATCCGGGCGAGAACATTCCTCAACCCGATACTTTGATTGAAAAACATGAACACGCTCGGATATTCAAGGAGCGATACGATCCTTCCTGGACGGTCGCTGTGGACGACATCGACGGGACTCTTCATCGAGCCCTGGACGGCAAACCCAACGCCGCCGACTTGATGGACACGAAAGGGAAACTCGTGTTCCGCGCACTTTGGGCCAGCGACGAACGCGGCCTGCGACAGGCGCTTCGAAGCGTTTCAGCAGGGCAGGCGCCCGCCAAGGGCGAGAGTCGCGCAATGATGGCCCCCATGGCACGAGCGATGGGCCATGTAAACCGCATCATGAAAACAGCGGGACCACAGGCCGAACGGGATCTCCTCATGTACGGAACTCCGATGGCGATCACCGGAAAGTTTGCGACGTTGTTCAACCCATTCTCCCAGGACTGGGGCGGAGTCGCGGCAGTGACCACGATGAGCGTTTCCATGGTGGCTGCTGTTGTGCTCGTGATCGGGGTCGCGGTTCTGTAAAGCTCGGCGCGTGATCCCTATCCGAGCCGGTCCGGCAGTTCCAGTTCAGCCGTGATGCCCTGGAACCACTCGATGACTTCGGGGTGGTACGGGATGCCGTGCGCGAGGCGCTCGATCTCCTCTTCGTGCTCGGGCAGTCCGGCGTACACGACCCTGTCTTCGCCGGGCGCGGGCGTCGATTCGGACAGCGCCTTCATATAAGCGTCCATGTCGTCTTTGAACAGGTCGACGTCCACGAACGCGTCTATCTTGTAGGCGATGAAGTGATGCGACGCTCCGCCACGTCGGAAAGGACCGCCGGCCCCCCCCGACAGCACCGCAGAGAGAATCTCGATCATCACCGCAAGGCTGTAGCCCTTGTGCGATCCGATCTCTCGTGTCCCGCCGAGCGGCAGGATCTTGAAATCGTCGGGGACGGGCTGTTCGTCCATGATCGGGGCTCCGTCGGGCCCTGCGACCCACGCGGGGAGTGCGTTCACCCCGAGCCGCTTCGCCAGAACGATCTTGTTGCCCGCCACCGAGCTCATAGACGCGTCGAAGATGAACGGCGGCTCGTTGCGGGTCGGCGCCGCAATCGCGATCGGGTTGAGCCCGACCATTCGCTCCGATCCTTGAGTCGGCAACACGCTGACTCCGCCCGTGGTCATCGCGATTCCGATCATGTCGTGCTCCAGCGCCATGATCGCGTGATACCCGGCGGCCCCGAAGTGCGCGCCGTTGGTCACCGACACCGATCCGATGCCGTATTTCTCGGCCCGTTCGATGGCGATGTTCATCGCCACCGGACCGATCACGAGCCCGTGACCGCGATCGCTGTCGATGGTGCAGACGGCCGCCGCCTCGCGAACGATCTTCCAGTCGGGAGTCGGGTTAATCCGCCCCTGCTGGAATCCGGCGACGTACGCCCGCATCATGTTGCTGACGCCATGAGACTCGACGCCCCGGATGTCCGCGTACATGAGCACGTCAGCCGCCTGAACCGCGTCCTCCTCGGGCATCTGCATCTTGCGAAAGATGTCCTCAACAGTCGCGCGCATATTCTCTTGCCGCACACGAATCGCGATATCTTCAGGCACATGGAACTGCTCAAGCATGTCTCATCCTTCTCAGTTTACGATTTCCGTCCGCGATTATCTTCCAGTCGTTGATAGCTTTTATTGATCACAAGGTGAAGGCGCGCAAAAGGTACACCATCCGCCCTCGTCGTGACAATACAAAGCTCATGATACGTGGTTCGGCGGGTGTGCCCTGGAGTGGATTGGTGTCTCCGAGATCGATAGAACTTCGTGGTTTCGGTACACGCGCTGTCCATAGAACGCATTTACCGGCTGGAGTCTTCCATCGATTCGCGGTTGTGGTTGGTCGGTTCGCTTGGAATGCTGATTGCCACTTTGATGCGGATTGATCAGCTAGATATTCAATCAATGATCCAGTTCACTTGGAGGATTCTTGCGACACAGATATTCGATGACGCGGGAATTCTTTTGTACGACAACTTCACCCCTTGCTCCAGAACGAAAACGCCGCTCGGCGAATTTGAGTCGGAGAATGCTGCGATGTAAAATGATTCCAACGAAAACCTCGTGTCTCGGGAACCATGGCTCGGTCGGTTCGAGTGGTAAAGTTGCGCAATTAGCAAAGGCGCGTTGGGCTCGCTCCAGACAAGTCAGCTGCAACTGTTGAACGATTGGCTTGATGGACGACGGCCGATCAAGTGTGCCGAATCCAATAAGGGGACCTTCAATCAGTCGTACGTCATTCACCGGAGATAAGAGTTGAACCCTCCCGCGGGCAACCCTGAGGGGCGGGCGCAGCGATGGGCTTCGAAGCTGCTTGCGCTGACGATCTGGTTGCTTGTCTATCTCATCGTCAGCGGTCTGGTCATCTACCTGGCCCCGCTGCCGTCAGACTTCATGGAGTCGCAGGGCTGGGCGTGGAAAGCCGTCCAGTGGCTGGTTCTGTTCCATACCTTCCTCGGACTTATCGCCGGCGCGATTATCGGCCGTTACCTGTGGAAGCATTACTTCACGGTACGACCGCAGCGATTCGACTTCGGCAGGCTTCTCGGACACATCAGCTTGTGGCTCTTCGTCATCTGTGCCGTGAGCGGTCTAGTCGTTACATGGCAGGCGTGGTTCGGAGACAAGATCAGCTACTGGGTTGACACCGTTCACACTTGGAGCGGCTTCGTTCTGGTCCCGTTGCTGGGTTGGCATTTGGTTCGGGTTTGGCTTCGGGTCAGGAGTAGAGCCGCGCTGGATTTGCTGCCTGTTGTGCGAGGCCCGCAGTTGCGACTGGTCTGGGGGAGTTCGGCGGTTGCCGCTCTGCTGATGGTCGTCGGGGTCGGTTTCGCGATTGTTACCGGCGGGCCCGACATCTCGGCCGGCATCCCGCCTCAGACCTACAGCCTCAAGTACGGCGAAGACCCGTTCATGCCGAGCAACGTGGACACGAGCACGGGCGGAGCGCTCAACGCTGACGTGCTGGCGGGCTCGGAGAACTGCGGCACATGCCACAAGGACATCTACGACGAATGGGAGGCCAGCGCCCACCGTTGGTCGGCCAGCGATATGTTCTACACCACCGTGGCCAGCGCGATGCAAGAAGACACCGGCATCGAGTCGACCAGGTATTGCGGCGGCTGTCACAACCCGATCCCGATTCTTTCGGGCAACCTGACGACCGTGGTCGCCGAAGCACTCGCTGAAGAAGGGAAATCAGGCCAAGAGGCTCTCCATTACGAGGAAGGAATATCCTGCACCGTTTGCCACGGCATCACTGCCATACTCGGCGCCAAAGGGAACGGCAACTACCAGGTCACCCCTCCGCCCAGATACCTGTTCGAGTTGGACGACCAGGACGGCTTTCTCGGTAAACTCAGTCAGTTCCTGATCCGCGCTTACCCGCAAACTCACCGAGAATCGCTCTCGCGGGGGCACTACAAGCTGCCCGAGTTCTGCGGCACGTGCCACAAGCAGTACCTCGATGAAGAGGTCAACAACTTCGGCTGGGTCAGGCTGCAGAACCAGTACGACAATTGGAAAGAGAGCAAGTGGAATAAAGGCCCGGACGATCCCGAGACGATCGTGTGCATCGAGTGCCACATGCCCCTGACTCCGAACGAACAGGAAGTGAGCTCGGGCGTGAGCGACGGCGACCCGTATGGTCCTCATCCCGGTCAACATCGCAGCCATCGCTGGTTGGCTGCCAACCAGGCTATCCCATGGCTGCTTGAAGACCACGAGCAGGTCGAGCTCACCGAGCAATGGCTGAAGGGCGAGATCGAGATACCCGAGATTCAGGACAAATGGGAAACGGGGCCCGTGATTGGCACGAACGTTGTGGCGCCGGAGACGGTCGAACCCAGAGAGACGCTCGAATACATCGTGGTCATCGACAATAACAAAACCGGCCACGAGTTTCCGACCGGACCGTTGGACTTGATCCAGACCTGGATCGAGGCGAAGGTTCTCGACGCTTCGGGCAACACTCTGTCGCACACGGGCTGGATCGACGAGAACAACTACGTCGACCCGAACGCCCACTACTTCAGGTCGTTCCCCATTGACGAAGAGGGCAACGTCATCTACCGTCACAATCTCTGGGACATGGTTGGCACGACGTACCTCAGGGTGATCTTCCCGGGCTTCTCGGAGAAGGTAACTTATACGATGGAGGTGCCCGAAGACGCCGATGGACCTCTCACGATTGAGGCGAGGCTGAGGATGCGCAAGTTCCATCAAAAGATCGTGGACTCCGCCACCGACAACAGCGGCCTAACCTTCCCGATCACCGATCTTTCGTCCTCGAGCATTGAGGTCGATGTGGTGAATCAGGTGGCCGGGAACATCGAATAGGTGCAGGTCGATCTGAGCCAGCCGAACGAGACGGCGCCTACGACAGCCTTGGTTAGATGGGCAGCCGTCGACAACTCCACTCGACGTTGCCGCGCGCGATCAACTATGCGTCCACTCATCGTTGTTGCACTCCTTGTCCTCGCGACGATCATGGCCGGATGCAGCGGGTCATCTTCTTCGGACTCAGGAGACAAGCCAACCTCCGAATCGGTCGTCGACAAAGTTGGTCTGATTCAGCGCGAGGACGGCGCGTGGCGCATGTCGGGTCACGACAGCCTCCATTCCAACCGCATAAACGCCCCGTCGATCGAAACTCCCGAGATCAAATGGGAGAAGAAACTTAGCCATCGTATCCTTGCGGGCGCGGCTATCGGAGAAGATGGAACTGTCTACGTATCAGCGGAAGGCGAGCGATTTGAGTCTGCCGGGCACGGCCTGTTCGCCTTCACGTCTGGAGGCGAACAGGTCTGGAGCCTAGCACTGCCCGCGCCAATTCGGACGACATCCCTGCTGCAAGGTGACTCGATTCTGTTCGGTTCGTACGACGGTGCGTTCCAATCCGTGTCCTTGGCCGGCCAGCGACTTTGGCGGTACGACCCCGAGGACCTGTCGCACCGCATTTCCCTGTCTTCGCCGGCGACGGCACGCGATGGCACGATTTACTTCGGCGACCACGGCGGGTCGCTTCAAGCCGTCTCCTTCGACGGTGCTCGGGTCTGGAGCTATGCCACCAACGACTACGTCAGGGCCGCGCCCTCGATCGCACGTGACGGTACGGTGTACGTCGGTTCCAACGACGGCACGTTCTACGCGCTGAACCCGGACGGCACACTGAAATGGTCGTTCGAGACGGGAGGACGGATAGACTCACCGGCCGCGATCGCATTGGACGACACGGTGTATTTCGGATCGGCGGACGGAAAGCTGTACGCGCTGACCCCAGAAGGCGTCGAAAAATGGGCCGTACCAGTTGGCAAAGGATTGATGGTATTCACATCGCCTGCTCTGGGGCACGATGGAACGATATACGTCGGCACGACCGGCACAGCGCCGTTGGGGTCGAGCCAACCTCAGCAAACTGCCGCCTTCCCTTTCATGGCCATCAGCCCGGATGGGGCGGTCAAATGGGAGTTCCCGCTCACCCAATGGATCCGATCGTCCCCCGCGGTGGTTTCCGACGGTACGGTTTATTTCGGCGGATGGGACGGGACGCTCTACGCGCTCACACCCCAAGGTGAGTTAAAGTGGGAACTCAGCCTGGGAGATATTCCGGTCGAGCAGGCGATCGAGGCGCCGCCGGCGGTCGCGCACGACGGCACGATTTTCATAGGAACGTGGGATGGGAGATTCTTTGCCATTGGCGAAAGCGAGTAGCCGCCCCCTCTCGGGCTTGGTCGTTGCTCAGGCGCTCGCCGTACTGTTCCTAGCCGCCACTTGGACGTTCACGGCTTGCCGGTCCGGCGTCGAGGAAGCGACAGGCTTCATCCCGGACGAGGAGCGTGTTGTTCGGAGCGAAGACGAGGGCGTGGAATTCGTCGATGTCACGGCCGAATCAGGCATCGCCTTCAGTCACTTCAACGATGTTAGGACGTCCGTCCTCATCGAAGACATGGGGTCCGGCGCCGCGTGGGGCGACTACGACGGCGACGGGTTCGTCGATCTCTTCATCGTGAACAGCTCGCGCGACGAACTCGGTGAGAACCCAGCGAACACGGGCAAGCTGTTCCGCAATCACGGCGACGGCACGTTTGAGGACGTGACCGCACGATCGCAAATCAAACAAGCCGGGCTCGGCATGGGCGCGGTCTGGTTCGACCACGACGGCGATGGCGACATCGACCTGTTCGCGACGGGCTTCGGTAGGCAGCAACTCTTCCGCAACGGCGGCCACGGCGTCTTCGAGGACGTGACGACGCAGAGCGGACTCCGGATCGAGTCCGGTTGGCCGTCCGGGTCGACGGTCGCGGACTACGACTTGGACGGCGACCTTGACCTCTACGTGCCCCACTATGTCGCTTTCGAGATCGGCGATTCTGAGGTCGAGACATTGCTCAACAAACAGTACGGCCTCGATATTCCGTTCACCCTGAATCCGTTCTCGTACGAACCGCTGGCCAACAAGCTCTACCGCAACAACGGCGACGGGACGTTCGATGACGTGAGTTCGGTCGCGGGAGTTGCGAATGCCGAGGGTCGTAGCCTGCAGGCCGTTTTCTGTGACCTCGATGCTGATGGGTTGCCGGACCTTTACGTCGCCAACGACATCTCTCCGGACGCGCTTTTCATCAACCGGGGCGACGGCACATTCGAGAACATGGCCGAGTACGCGAGGACCGCGGACGCTCGCGGCTCGATGGGTGTGGCCGTCGGAGACTACGATGGTGATCTCGACCAAGACATCTGGGTGACTCACTGGATTGCGCAAGACGACGCTCTGTTTCGGAACATGTCCCAGCTATCAAACGGCGACGAAATCAGGTTCGTCGACCGGATCGCCGCCGACGTGGGCGAGAGATCGCTCAGCTACGTGGGTTGGGGAGTAGGCTTCATCGACTTCGACAACGATGGGCGCTTGGACGTGATTGTGGTTAACGGCAGCACGTTCGAGCCGCCGGAGGCGCCGACGACCCTCGACACGATGCGAAACCTCCTCTTCCGCAATCGAGGCGAGGAAGGCTTCGTCCTGGTGAACGACATTGCCGGCGATGTGTGGGCGACGAAAGACGTCGGGAGAGGCGCTTCTTTCGCCGACTACGACAACGACGGCGATTTGGACATCCTCATTCTGGCCCGAGGCGATGGCGTGAAGCTGCTCCGGAACCAAGGCGGCAACGCCCGCAACTGGCTGACCCTCGATTTGAACGGCTTTTCTGGCAACAGACAGGCCATAGGCGCAACTGTAACCATAGGCGCGGGCGCCACGAGCCAGAGGCAGACGGTCGTGGCCGGTTCCAGCTACCTTTCGATGAACGATGTACGAGTCCACTTCGGGCTTGGCGACCACGACATCGTCGATTCAGTCGAGGTCCGTTGGCCTGACGGTCATTTGCAGATGTTGAGTGCCGTCAGCGTCAATCAGGTGCTGACCATCTCCAAGGATCGACCGTGAAGGGACCGCTTCGATGACCGAAGTGTCACGCCGTGAGCTGTTGCTGGCTGCCATCGTTGCGGCCGCCGCCGTCGCGGTCGGCGGCTATTTCATCTTTGTCGGCAGCGGAGAATCGAATGGGGTAGCCCAGGCTCGCATTCACAATGCTCGGGGCATCGAGCTACTTGAATCAGGCCGACCCACCGAAGCGGCCGATCAGTTCCGGCAGGCGACAGGACTCGACCCGGATTATTATCACGGTCAACTCAATCTGGGCATAGCGTTCTTTCACAGCGGATCGGATGAGAGAGCGCGTGAAGCCCTGCTGGCAGCCGTGAAGCTCGTCCCCGACGGCGTTCAATCGAGCTATCTCTTGGGCCGGCTGGATCTGCTTGAAGACCAAGAGGCGGACGCGATCGAAAGATTCAACGAGGCCCTGCTGTCGGACCCCAACGATCCTTTCACCAACTATTTCCTCGGCAAGCTTTACTTCGATGCCGGCCGGATGTCGGAGGCCCGCGAACGGCTCGAAAAGGCGATCCTGGTCGACGGAGCGATGGCCGCAGCGCACTACACGCTGGGGCTCATCCTGCTCCAGGAAGGCGACGAGACGGGCGGGCTGAACGAGATGCTCGCGTACAACCAATTCGTCATTCGTAGACAGGCCGATGACCTGGGCACGCGACCCTATCTCGACGAAGGTAGGTACGCCCGGGCGGTCGAAGACCCTGACGGCCCCGACGATGCGATCGTCTCGCCCGAAGCCACGGCCGTTCGGTTCACGGACGTGACTCAAGGCTTGGGAATACGCTTCGCGCACGGCGGATCGACCGACCCGGACATATGGCGGAGCCAGCCGGTGACGCTGTACCGGGAACTCCTGCGCGAGCAGGTGACGTCCTTTTTCGGCTCAGGTGCCGCGTTCCTGGACTACGACGGCGACGGCAATCTCGACCTCTACATCGCGAACGCCGGACCGACTGACACGGAGTCCGCAAACGTCCTGTTCCGCAACGCCGGAGACGGCACATTCGAAGACGTGACGGACCAGGGAGGCGTCGGTCACACGGGGCAGGGGATGGGCGTGACATTCGGCGATTTCGACAACGACGACGACCCCGACCTGTATGTCACGAACGCAGGTCCGAACGTGCTCTTCCGCAACGAAGGCGACGGGACCTTCACGGACGTGACGGCTCAAGCGAGGGTCGGCGACACCGGATTCGGTCTAGGCACCACGTTCGTCGATATCGATCACGACGGCCATCTCGATCTTTTCGTGGCCAACTACGTCGATCTCGATGCGATAGCCGATGGAGAAGCGATTCAATTCCCGCACGACGTGCCGGGCCAGCACAACGTTCTCTACCTCAACAACCAAGACGGCACATTCTCGGACGTGACGGTGGACGCCAACTTGGACGGCGCCGCTCCGAGCGTCGGCGCAGTGTTCTTCGATTACGACGGCGACAACGATGTCGATTTTTATCTGGGCAACGACGGCCAGCCGGGAATCTTGTACAGCAACAATCGGGACGGCAGTTTCTCCGACGTCACCGGTGAATCCGGATTGGCCGGCGTTGTGGCCTCGCGAGGCGTCGCGGCCGGCGATTACAACGGCGACAGTTTCATTGACCTGCTGGTCAACTCCGGTTTGACGAACGGCACATCGCTCATCGTCAATCAGGGCGACGGCACGTTCGCAACCGACCAGTCGTTTCGCGCGCTGGCCGATCGGCGCGACGACGTTCCGGCGTGGGGAGCGTCCTTTATCGACTACAACAACGACGGCGCACTCGATGTATCGCTGTTATACGGCGAGTCCAACGGCGCGATCGTCTTGTTCCCGAATCGAGGAGATGGAACGTTCTCGGACGTTGAGACCGAAACGGGTTTGCATGAAGTGGCGATCGATCGCGGACGGGGCATGGCGCTAGGCGACTACGACAACGACGGAGACACAGACATCTTCGTGGTGAACAACGGCGCCCGACCGGTGTTGATACAAAACGACGGCGGCAACCAGAACGCCTGGCTCAAGTTGACGACCGTGGGCGACGGCAGCAACCGCATGGGCCTCGGAAGCAAAATCGAGATCAAAGCAGGACAGCTCTGGCAGAAGAGGGAGGTTCGCGGCGGATCCGGATACCTATCGCAGAACAGCTCCGAGCTCTTATTCGGATTGGGCGACGAACAGCAGATCGGAATGGTTCACGTCCTGTGGCCCAGCGGACTCCGTCAGCGCCCGAGCGAATTTTCGGTCAATCGCGATCTGACCGTCATCGAGCAGGGCAGAAAGTCGTCCTGTCCGCTCCTGTATACGTGGGACGGGGAACGCTACACGTTCATCACCGACTTCCTGGGCGCCGGCTTCATCGGCATTCTGGTCGGACCGGACACCTATTACCAGCCCGACTCCGACGAGTACGTCAGGATCGACGGCAGCCTATTGCTGGAGAAGGGCGGGCAGTACTCGATCAAGATCACCGAGCAGCTCGAAGAAGTCAGCTATCTCGATGAAGTCCGATTGCTGGTGGTGGACCATCCGTCGGGCACGGAGATCTACCCTAACGAGGTGCTGAAGATGGGACCGCCGTTCCCCGAGTTCAAGGTTCACGTCACGGCAGATGCCAGGCCGCCGATTTTCGCAACAGACGGTGACGGGCGCGACATCCTCGCTGCGGTCAGCGATCTCGATCGGAACTATCCGACATTTCCGCTGCTTCCGTACCAAGGAATCAGCGCGACGCACTCTATCGTCCTCGACCTCGGTGATCTGTCCGGATCCGATCGAGTTCTGCTGCTCATGGATGGTTGGATCGAGTACTGGAACTCGCAGAGCGTCCGGCAAGCCCTGGACGACGGGGTGCCGTTGCAGGCGCCGAAGCTCGAGGTCTGGAGCGACGAAACTGGATGGGTGAACGTCATCGAAGATTTTGGCTTCCCCTCGGGTCTTCCGAAAACGATGACCGTCGATCTGACCGGCGTGTTCCTGTCCGATGACTATCGAGTCCGAATTACGACCAACATGGAGATCTATTGGGACCGAATCAGGGTCAGCGCCGGCGCCGGCGATGCTCCGGTCAAGATCACGACCTTGGCCCCAAGTCGTGCGGCGCTCGATTGGCGAGGATACCCCAAGCTGTCGCTGCCCGACGGCAAGAACCCTCCGGTATTCCTGCACGACCAGCCCGTCGACACCGCGCCGTTCGCCGACCACGCCGGGTACTACACCCGGTACGGCGAAGTCACCTCGCTGCTGCACGAGCTCGACGACCAATTCGTTATCGTGCACCACGGCGAGGAGATCGACTTGACCTTCCCGGCGGATAGTGTCGCCGCGTTGCCAGAAGGGTGGACCCGGGACTTCCTGTTGTACGTCGACGGCTACGTCAAGGACGGGTGGCGCGACACCGCACACGGCAACACCGTGGCGCCGCTCCCGTTCCACGGCATGTCAAGCTACCCATACCCGGACGGCGAGGCCTACCCGGACGACCGGGAGCATCGCGAATACCTGCGGGACTACAACACGCGTTGGATCGGCAGCGCTCCCGATCGCCCCTAAGCAACAATCAAACGACCCGGCTGCGAAAACCAGTCACAACCGGGTCGATGTTCTCCGCGGGCAGCACTGACGCTCGTCTCGTTCGATCAGCGCGGCAGGAGTTGGGCGCCGGGGTCGAACTCTTCCCTTATGAGACGTATCTCTTCCTGTGTCGGCAACGGCGCTGGGTTGACGTTTTCTGGGATGTAATCATGAACGAACCCGGTGTTCGCCCTGACCTTGTCCACGGTCACGCCGGGGTAGATCCACTTCAGGGTCGCCTGTTTCGTCTCGGGCGGGAAGTCGAAGATGCAAAGGTCCGTCATTATCATGCAAGGTCCGGTGCCTGGGAGGCCGAGGGCCTCGCGCGACACGTCCCCCAGATCCTGGTGCCCGACGCCTGATATGAAGTCGACCTTGTCCACGAAATTCCTGGCCTCGTGATCGACCGCGATGATCTCTCGCCGCATGTATGCGAGGTGAGTTGGCTGAAGTATCGGGCCGACCAGCCGGACGCTTGGATTGTCGTAGTCGCCGATCGACACGATGTTCTGGTTGCCCCACTTATCGACTTGGGCGCACGAGGACAGGCCGATGTCAATCTCGCCGAGATAGATGTTCGCCGCCGAAATGACCCGCATGTTGTCGCCCAGGATCCCTTCCATGAGAAGCGAATCCGTTGATGTGATGTAGCAGTTGGGAGCGTGTGATCGCCGAGCCAAAGCCAAACCGACCCCGGGAACGTACGTGTGCAAGATTGTGGTGATCTCTCCGGTCGACATGCCGAGAAACATCACGTCGCCGTCTTTGAGCTCGTGAGAGATGATCGACGCCATGATCTCCCATTTGGTTGGCACTAATTCACTCATACCAGAGCGCCTCCTACGTCCCTCAGGCTCGCCAGTGTGCCGACGCCTACCAGGTTCAAGTAATCTTCATGTGTCTCGCAGCCGTACACGTACTTGTCCGTGAAGTCGTTCCAAGCTCCGGGGTCGCCTTTCAGTCTCGCCCGCCCGGCCTTGGCGTACATGCCGATGAACTCGTTGTCAGCTTCAGTCACGCCGGTTGAGGAACTCGGGTGCGTGCCGTACGGGGCCTCGACGATCGCCCTCGTCCGAAACTCCGGAATCGTCGGCAGGTAGCTTCTCTGGAACTGCGTGGGTATGTACTTTGAAATCTGCTCATGAGGCACGATCCGTTCGACCGTAATGATGTTGTTCCTAGTCGTTCTCGTTGCCTCCAGCTCGCCCAGCGAAGAGTAGCCGGACCCCAGAAAGAACACCGCGTTGCCTCGAGTGTCGCCTACGGCGGCGTGCATCACCACCCAGTCGGGTTTTGCCGGTGGCAGGGCGCTAAACGGTTTGCCGCTGATCGGGCTGCTGCCCTCGACGATGTCTTCGTTGACCCTGAGTATGTCAGTGCCAAACAGGCCTTGGACAGGATAGAACGGCATGCCATGAGACGCCGCGTAGAATCTTGGAGTAATCAGATCCTCGGGATATTCTCGAACCTCGATTTCGCCGGATTCGACTCCGAGCCGGAAGTTCGATGCCAGGCCGAATTCCTCGAGGCCGACGCATGACGACTCGACCCGGCTCACGCAACCGGCGCCGCAGAGGAGGTCGATGCTCAGGCCGTTGTTCACGGCGATTACGGTTAGGTTCTTGACCTTCTGCCGGGCGAGTTCGTACGCGAAGGCCATCGGGTGGTTGGCCCTCCCTGTTCTGCCAGCGAGACAGATCGTTGACCCGTCTTCCACCAGTCTGGCGGCTTCAGCCAGGCTTATCGACTTGTTGTTCGGATCAGACACCATATTTCTTTCTCCTATGAAGAACGGCGTTGGCATCGCCCGGCGGTGGGCACGGCGGAATACGCCTGAGCGAGGTCGATTCTCGCAGTCTACGAGCAATGTTCGCGGCGGTCAAGAAGCGATCGGCGTTCTCTGAAATCGAGAATCGGTGTTCGAGCTGAACCTGTGACAGTGCCATCTAATCTTCCTCTCGACGACGACTACCGAAACAGATGAGGTGTCATGATGCGAATTAAGGCTCTGGCTCGGCGCCGCTGCGCTTCTTATCCGGAATGAAATACCGGAATCGCAACCGACATGGGGCGCCGAGAAATCCAACGAACCATTGTCGTCGTTGTACTTAAGCAATCGAATCACGGAGTGACGGCCGATTAATGGGGCCAAATGATTGATGTTTGCGACTATTTAACTCATGAAAGCTGTTTCGGGAATGGAACTGAATATACCCAGAATATCAGGCATACGGAAGTGAGCCATCAATTAAACTGGGCCATTGCTATCAAGGACCGATCGTGCAATGCGGTCTGCAACAATTCAGCAATTTACGTTCCTGAAGCAGTTTCCCGACATTTAATTTGGTGCGATTGCACTATTAAAATCAGGCGGTCGCAATGCTTGCATCCGGTCCTCGCAGACTGGTACAGTACCTCAGTGTCCGCAGGAATCTCCCGCTCCGTGTGGCCGATGTAAGCGTAACAGGAAGCTCGTCCGCCTCCCTTGCCCGAGAACCTCTCTGAACCATCTGACGGGAAATCGTATTCGAAAATCGTGTTCGCTCAGAAGCGGAAAGAACGGTTATTCGTGGCACGTTCTTCGGTTGGCAGCATGTGGCAGCCGTCGTATAGTCTGCTGCTAATCTGAGCCATACCGTGTCTGAGTTGGCGATCAGCCGAAAGCTATTCGGAAGTGGCTGGGTCGACGGGCGGAGGTTGGTTTTCGAAACTTAGGAGGAACACGGTGGTTAGATTACGATTGCTTGTGATCGGTGTCACGTTGTTGACACTCGCCCTCATTGCTTGTGGCGGCTCAAGTGACTCTACGGGTGACTCTACGGGCGAAGGATCGGGATCGTCTGGCTCCATCTTCCCTGATGAATACGTCGAAGAGAAGATTCGGCTGAATTTGAAACAGCCCGATGGACGGATACTCGTCGAATCCCTAGGACAATTGACCGAGTTTAGCTTGGCCCTGGATTTGTTTGTCGAGGACCTCACCGGCTTGGAGCGTCTGGTCAATCTGACAGATCTGGACATCACTCAGAACAAGGTAAGCGACATCGCTCCCATTGCCGGACTAACGACTCTTACCAAACTCAACCTCACTCAGAACGATTTGGTCGATATATCGTCGGTCGCCGGACTGACCAACGTAACCTTTTTCTGGGCGCAGGATAACGAGATTGTCGATATCTCCGCACTTGCTTCGATGACCAAATTGACCGAACTCAATCTACAGAAAAACCATATCGCCGATATATCGGTCATAGCGAATATGACCGAGTTGTCCTTTGTCAATCTCACTAGCAACAACATAGTCGACGTGTCTCCTCTGGCGTTGTTGCCCGATCTCACTTTGGTCGAACTCTCGCAAAACGACATCACCGACCTTTCGCCTTTCTTGGATTCCACGTTCGGCGAAGGAACCAAGATTACGCTTTGGGGCGCTCCATTGGACGACAACACCGTAGACGTAGTGATCCCTCAGCTTGAAGCTAAAGGGATTAGAGTTGATCACTGAGGGTAACTTCGGATTATGAGGACCTACATCGTTCGGAGGCTGTTGTTAGCCATCCCCACGCTGTTGCTCGTCGTTGCATTGACGACCGTAGCCATCCGGCTTATCCCCGGCGATGCAATCGACGTACTGGTCGGGCAGATGGACCTCTCGGGGAAAGAAAACCGGGAGGAGTTGCGTGCGCAGCTCGAGGCGTCGCTCGGATTGGATGCTCCGATTCACGTTCAGTATTTGCGATGGTGGCGAGACCTGCTGCTCCATGGCGATCTTGGGGAGTCGATATTCATCGGCGGCGAAGTGAGAGATCACATCTTCCAGAGATTGCCCGTGACAGCCGAAGTGGGAATATTGGCCATTATTATCGCGTTGTTGATTTCGTTTCCGATCGCCATATATTCCGCGATCCGACAGGATACGGTGGGCGACTATATCGCCCGCAGCGTAGCCATATTGTTAATCAGCGTTCCATCATTCTGGGTGGGGATCATGGTCGTCGTTTTCCCTTCGGTATGGTGGGGGTGGTCGCCTCCGATAATCAACATCTCTCTTTGGGACGACCCGATTGGCAATCTGAAAATGTACATTCTTCCAGCGGCCATCCTGGGGATGGCTATCAACGGAGTCAATATGAGATTGACTCGAACAATGATGCTGGAGGTCGTGAGAGAAGATTACATCAGAACCGCGTATTCAAAAGGGCTAAACGAACGGATTGTCGTGATTCGACACGCGCTCAAGAACGCGCTTATCCCAGTGATCACAGTCATCGGGTTGAACGTCCCTGTTGTGGTCGGTGGATCAGTAATAATCGAGCAGATATTCGGCCTGCCGGGCATGGGGCGATTGGCAGTTGAGGCTGCCTTCATCAGGGATTATCCATTGATCGTCGGAGTGACGCTGGTGTTCAGCGTCTTCGTGCTCATCATTATTCTGCTAACGGACCTGAGTTACGCCTTGCTAGACCCAAGGATTCGCTACAGGTAGAAGGGAACCGATGGAAGAAAAGGAAGCCAGAGTCCCTGAGGCGCCCATCGAAGCGCCGAGGCAGACCACGCGGTCGCTTCGACGAAAGAACCCGACAGTAGACTTCTTGAGCAGAATGGTCAAGACGAAACCGCTGGGCACGGCGTCAGCGGTTATCGTGCTGATTTTCTTCGTCACCGGCATCTTCGCCAATGTGCTTGCTCCTTTCGGATTTAACGAAATGTCCCGGCAGGACTTTTTGGCGGGGCCGTCATTTGAACATTTCCTGGGCACCGACAATCTGGGACGCGACATATTCAGTCGCATCATATACGGCGCACGCATTTCCATGATCGTTGGGGTGGTAGGCAGCGCGGTGTCCTTGGTGATCTCCGTTTCCATCGGCCTGCCTTCCGGATACTTCGGCGGCAAATTCGACCTCACGATCCAACGGTTCATCGACGCGTGGCTTGTGTTCCCGGACCTTATCCTGCTCATTCTTTTGGTGGCCGTCGTGGGGCCTGGCCTTTGGAATATCGTGTTTATCCTGGGATTGTCGTACGGTCTCGGCGGCTCAAGATCCGTGAGAGGCGCCGTCATCGGCATCAGGCAAAACGCGTACATCGAAGCAGCCCAAGCCAACGGCGCGTCGACGTTGCGAATATTGCTACGGCATATGCTTCCCAACGTTGCGCCATTTCTTTTGGTGTTGGTCACGACCCGTATGCCGGGCATGATGTTGGCGGAAGCCGGTCTTAGCTTCCTCGGCCTCGGCGTACCGCCGCCACAACCCAGTTGGGGCGGCATGCTCAGCGGAGCCGGAATGAATCACCTTTTCTCATCGCCCATGCTGTCGGTGTGGCCAGGACTTGTCCTGAGCATCGTCGTTTACAGCAGCAATATGTTCGGGGACGCGCTAAGAGACCTGTTGGACCCGAAATTGAGAGGAAGATCGGCGGGACGGTTCTAGAACGCGATTGCACAGCGGACGCTTCTCGAACGTGGATATCGTCCGGCGACAATCTGCGAAGAGACGACCGGTAAGCGTTTCGAATAATCCGTGCAACCCGCTGCAAGATGCCCTCAGCAGAATCACCGACCGCCAACGATCCGGTCAGGCCAACAAAGAGGGCATATTCTATCGACTAAACCGAAGGAATCCGGACGGCAACGAAGGGCAACAGAAGTGACGAGCAGAAAGGGGCGGTACACTGAGCTCGTCTTCCACCGAATCGCCGTGAGGCAAAATGCCGATGCGCAGAAATGCCAAAGGCGCACACGGCCGGATTTGAGTTCAACAGTCCAACAATAGTGAATAACGGTGGCCCAACCGAGGGCGCCGTTTAAAGATCTCACCTAGGGAGGAAAACTTGTACAAGTACAACGGTAAGTTAAGGTCTTGGATCGGCTTGGCGATCGTCGCGACGATCGCTGCGTTGGTTCTGGCAGGCTGTTCGTCGGACGACGATGCAGACGACACGCCCGCCCCCGCTCCAGCGCCTGCAGCTCCTGCCCCTGCGCCCGCGGCTCCTGCGCCCGCGCCTGCGGCTCCGGCTCCGGCTCCTGCACCTGCGCCCGCGCCAGCCCCGTCAGCGCCCGCGCCAGCAGCGCCAGCAGCGCCGGCCGCGCAAGCGCAGCCGACGGCTGCACCCGCGGTTTCCGGAGTATCGACTTCTCCGGTACAACTACAGACCTCTGCGAAAGTCGTCGAAACGACTTCCGGCCCAACCTATGGCGGGACGCTGAGGGTAGCGCTCGGAAGCGACCCGGGCGGCAACTGGAACATGTGCGAGTTCAAAGGGCAAACACAACTTAGTTTCTCAGTCGAAAACTTCCTGATCGGGGACTACGATCTCGGCCCATCAGGCTCAGGTTTGACCACGTTCCAGCCGAGGCTCGGCATTGGAACCGATAAACTCGCCACGGGCGCCCTGGCGGACCGCTGGGAAGTGCCCGATCCTCTGACATATAGCTTCCATCTGCGCGAAGGCATCAAGTGGCAGAACAAGAACCCGACCTTCGGTCGCGCTGTAAACGTCGATGAGCTGGTTGCCGATGCTCAACGGGTCATCGAATGCCGCTGGCCCCGACATGACTTCGTCGACAGCGTGTCCGGTGACGACACCGACGGCGACGGCGTCAACGATACGCTCACTTACCACACCAACAAGCCAATCTCTTTCTGGGGCTACGAGTTTGCGTGGGGACCATACCTCATCGCGGACGCTCCTGAGACGCTTGAGCTCGGTGTCGAAGATCCGTTGAACCACTCCGGCACTGGCCCTTGGATGATCAAGGCCTACACGGCCGGCAGCACCATCGAACATGAGAGGAACCCCGACTATTGGGGAAAATATACGTTCGACGGAACGGAATATCAGATTCCATTCCTGGACGGCGTCACACAGGTCATCATCCCTCAGGAAGCCACCCGACTGGCTGCTCTCCGGACGGGACAGATTGACCATCTGATGCGGGTTCGCGCGTCAGACAGGCCGACCTTGGAAAGCACCAACCCTGAGTTGGGTCGCGCCCTGGCGATGGAAGACTCCTTCGGTTACTTCATGCCGATGAACAAGCCTCCGTTTGACGACATCAAAGTCCGAACGGCCATGAACATGGCCATCGACCGCGACGTCTACACGAGGGCACTGTTCGAGGGCGATTCCGTCCTCCTCGCTTTCCCACTGCAACCCGAATGGCCGCTCCACTACGAAGACCTGAGCATGCAGCCTCAATCGGTGCAGGACTACCACGTGTACAATCCAGACGGAGCGGAAGCGCTGCTCGACGAAGCTGGCCTGACCAGAGACGGCGACGGCACGCGATTTGAGATCGACCTGCTGATCTCAAACACCAACCAGATGCAGATCGAAGCGGCCGAGATTTCGATTGGATTCTGGGACGACATCGGAGTCAAGGTAACCATGGAACCCGTCGACGGTCCGGTTCTGCAGAGCCGATTGTTCGAGAAGCAGTTCGACTTCTTCGCGAACAACGTTACGGGTCGCCCGAACGCTTTGAACGACTTCAGGGTAGGCCACCAGTGGAACCGGTCGAACCTGAACGACCCCGAGTACAACCAGATGTGGGAGGACGTTCTCACGGCCACCGACTCAGAAGAACAGGCGCGCCTGATCAAAGCGGCGTCCAGCAAGTTCCTTGAGTTGGCCCCGTCCGTCCAGACTCCCGCGGGCCTGGGTGGCGACTACTGGCAGCCTTGGCTGAAAAATCACAACGGAGAGCGCGTCCTCGCATTCGTGGACTACTCCTCCAGGTGGGCGTACGTCTGGGTTGACCAAGACCTAAGAGAAGACGAAACCGGCTTCAGGGACTAAGGCGCCAACGCCTTAACAATCCGGTGATGAAAACGGCAGGGGGTGTGGCGATCGTTTAGGCTCGCCGCACCCCCTCTGTTGTTGACGATCTATTTGTGCCTCTATGCGGCGTTTCAGCCTCTGGCGTGGGGATTGAACAAGTGCGGGCATGTCATCGAGTTCACGCCCCCGCCCGTGCCGCCCCAACATTCGTTCCGACGAGCGACTAGCCTCCGAAGTTGGCAATGGATCCGGAATGCTTCGGATTTCGAGTGCCGCATATCTTTGATCTTGCCTCCGTTCCATCGAGGCAGAATATCGGTGACGGCCCGAGTCAGACCCCCACCGCTCGAAACCCCGGAGCGAAATGCAACATGTGCCACAGACGCCCAACGGTGGCTATTTGAACTCCATCTACAACACTGACGCGAAGAAACGGCGCATCGTCGGCTTGATACTGCTGGCGATACTGCTGGCGCTCTTCCTATGGTTCAACCGCGTGCCGAAGCTGGATACGGTTCGCGCCGATCTAGCGGTCGCAACATCCCCTGTCGCTGAATGTTTCCAAGGTTTTTGCATCGAATCTTCGCCGGAGTCCTCCCTTCTGTCTCGATGGTGGGATTTCTCGATGACCTACCTAGACTTGGTGACAGTGGGCATGACCTTCGCGTTCCTGGTTGCGGGTCTCACTGAAGCGTTTCTGTTCCCGAGAACCAGCGATTGGAACCTCACGTCCACCGGGATCAAAGGATCGCTGAAAGGGCTCCTTGTAGGCCCTGCGATGACATTGTGCTCAGCATGTATCGTTCCCGTGGCTTCAGCGTTCCGCAGACGGGGCTCAGGGGTCGAGACAATCCTCGCCATTACTCAAGGGTCGTCGACGCTGAATTTACCGGCCGTCATCATGGCCACGTTGGTGTTCGTGCCGTTGATAGGCGGCACACGCATCGGATTGAGCTTGATCGGCGCCCTGCTGATCGGTCCATTGGTCGCGAAGCTCGTACGGAATGAAGACGACGCGCTCGACATGCCTCAGGTCGACACCAATTCTTTGTTTCCCGACCAAGCCGGTTGGGGAGAGGCTCTGGGAGGGGCTTTCATCGATTGGGCGAAGATTACTGCCGGTCACGTGGTGCGCTTGGCGCCGGTGATGATCCTCGCTGGATTCGCCAGCGGACTTGCGATCCAATGGATCAGCCCCGACGCTGTCAACAGATGGCTCGGCGACGACGTTCTCGGAATTGCTATCGCGGCAACCCTCGGCATCGCGATCAACGTGCCGTTGCTGTTCGAGATTCCGCTCGTGGCGGTGCTGTTGCTCGCGGGCATGGGTACGGCTCCGGCGGCCACATTGCTGTTTACCGCCGCCGCGGGTGGGCCGATCACGTTCTGGGGCTTGACCAAAGTTATGCCCAACAGGGCTGTCGCCGCGTACGGCGCGAGCACTTGGGGCTTGGGTGCAATCGGCGGGCTGGTTGTGCTGTTATTCGTCTCGTTCGGCGGCGACGTCGATTTCGGGATACGGGCGGAGTACCGGAATGCGGACCAATCGAACATCGCTGCGTCAGCCCAGTCGGCTCGAGCCGCGTCTGCGAGTTCCGGCCTCGAACCTGTATCGAGTGCCGGCGCACGCGCAACGGCGATGCGATTCACCGACGTGACGATTCAGGCGGGCGTCACGGATCTGCACATGGTCCAGGACGTAATCCCGGACAAGCCCGAGCCGTCGGACATGTTCGGCGGCGCCGTGGCCGAGGATTTTGACGGCGACGGTTGGGTCGATCTTTTCGTATTGGGCGGCGAGTCCCCGATTGCCCTTTACATGAACCAGGGCGACGGCACGTTTGCCGAGGAATCGGCGACAAGAGGGGCTGTCCTGCCGCCACACTTGGGCGCGGCAGCAGGAGCGGCCGACTTCGACAACGACGGTGACATCGACATCGTCGTCACCAGCCAAAATGCGCCCCATTTCCTGCTGATCAACGGCGGAGGCGGCAGATTCGCCGTTGATTCCACGACGCTGACCGAACCGGAATCGTTCGCCACGAGTCCGAGCTGGGGCGACGCTGACAACGATGGCTTGCTTGAGCTCGTGATCGGTGAGTGGAACTCCGAGCGGACCAAGGCATACGACGCCTACTCCAACCCGTCATCGGACCTGAACGCACTCTACGGGACATCCGGAAACCCCAACGAGCCGCGACTGGGCCCCGATTCCGTCATGGGCTCTGACGGCATGACTCCTTTGTTCATGTACCGCAACAAAGGTCAGGGTCGGCTTGAGCTCTCCGAGTTCCGTAAAATACGGGCGGTAGACCTGTGGGTGTTTGCTCCGCGGTTCGCCGATCTGGACGGAGACGGCTTGACCGATTTGGCCGTCGTCGCTGACTTTGGGATGTCTCGCACCTATCGGAATGTCGGCGGCGGCATGTTCGAGCTCGTCCCCGGCGCCTCCGACACCTTCACCGATGAGAACGGCATGGGCGCAGCGCTGGGTGACTACGACAACGACGGCGACTTGGACTGGTTCGTGTCCAGCATCTTCGGCCAAACCAGCCCGGAAAAGGCAGGTCACGGAGGCACCGGCAACCGCCTGTATCGCAATGACGCAAACATGGAGTTCGCCGACGTTACCGAGGACGCTGGCGTACGCGAAGGCGGCTGGGGATGGGGCGCCAGCTTCGGCGACCTCGACAACGACGGGGACCTGGATCTGTACCACGTAAACGGCTGGATACAGGATGAGCGCGACGGCGACCCCGCGGAATTTAACGACCAGCCTGCCGTTTTGTTCGACAACCGTGGAGACGGAGTCTTCGACGAGGTCGCCTCAACGGCCGGCGCCGCCCACCGGGGCCAGGGCAGGGGCGTGATCCTGTTCGATTACGACAACGACGGCGATCTCGATATATTCATCACCAACAACAGCGACTATGTGTTCGACGGCAGCGTGTTCATCCGAAATCCGGGCGAGCCCGTGCTCCTTCGCAACGACACGTCAACCGGAAACCACTGGCTCAAAGTGACGCTGGAGGGCGCCGCTCCGCTTCACCGTGACGGCATCGGATCGCGCGTTTACGTCACGGTCGGCGGCGTGATTCAGATGCGCGAGCTCCACGCCTCTACAAACTACCTGGCTCAAGAACCTGGGACGATAGCCCACTTCGGCGTCGGCGACGCTACGACAATCGACGAGGTTCGGGTGGAGTGGGTGAACGGCCACGTCGAAATCAGGAACAACGTGCCGGCCGATCAGCACATCGCGATCTCGAGCCCATAGCGACTCTGCGAATCGGTCCATTACGAATGCTCTGGCGTGGCCGCTGGCTGCGATCTTTGAGTTCCCCTCAGTCCAACGACCGGGTTGATCGATGCTGTACGGGCGCTCTTGGGCTCGTGGGAGCCGGCCTCGGGCGCTTCCGACGTCGTGCTGTGCGAGTCTACTCGATTGCGTAGAGGGACCCTGCTCGGGACGCGAGATACAGCGTCCCGTTCGCGAAAACAGGGGTGGAAGAGATCTGCGCATCGGCGGTAAATTGCCATTGCGGGTCGCCCGTGATGGCGTCGACCGAGTGCAGGACGCCGCTTTTGTCTCCGAACAACACGGAATCGCCTATTACCGAAGGAGACGTGCTAATGGGGGCTCCCACATTGATCTGCCAACGAGATTCGCCGGTGAGTTCCTCGATCGCGAACAAAGTCCCCGAATTTGAGCCGATGTACACGGTGTCGTTTGCCACCGCCGGAGTTCCGATGAAAGTCTCGCCGAACTCCCGAAAACCCCAGACCGACCCCTTCAGCGGCGGAATCGAATCCGTCAGGCCGAACGCGAACAACTGAGTCCTCACCCGACGGGCGAACTTCTCGAACGGCTTCTCGCTTTGCCGCCAATCGATTGCCCTGACGACGCCGCGCTCGTCAGATATGAATAACAAATTGTCGTGGAACGAAGGCGAGCCGTTGACGGACGAGGTTGGAAAATCAAGACGAAGCCGGCCTGTCCTGTGGTCGACCAAATAGAGGTACCAGTCCTGTGCGATGACTGCTGTCACTTCTTGGTTCACGGCGGGATTGGAGGTAATGCGTCCTCCGGTCAGATAGCTCCAGCGCTCATCGCCGGTCACGGCGTCCAATGCGTACACTTTGCCGTCTCTCGATCCGATGTACAGCACTCCCTGATGCACGGAAGGCGATGAGTAGATCGCGTCACCGGTCCTGAAATCCCACTGCACGTCGCCGGTGTCTTTATCCAACGACAGAACCGTGCCCTCTCTCAACCCGACGTACACGAAGTCGCCAGCCACCGCGGGCGACGAGTTCACGGGGCCGCTGACCTCATGTTCCCAGAGTAGGTCACCGGATCTGGCGTCAAGCGCCAGAATTCTGCTGTCGCCCGTGCTCAGGTACACGCGATCGCCGGTTACAGCCGGTGAGGTGAAGATGGGAGAGTCGATCTCGAAGAGCCACTTCGTTTGGCCGGTGAGCTCGGCGCTGTTGCCGCTAGTGGACGCGGCATGCCCTGGATCTCGTTGAACCATGGGCCAATCGCCGTCAACAGGCGCGGCGCTGATGTCAGAAGACGGGCCCGGCAGAAATCGTGCCGTGCCGAAGTTGGCCACGCCGATCCAAACGCCAAGGCCCAGAACGATGACGGCGACGGCGCTCCAGATCATAAGCCGCTTCCGCCGAATAAACAAGACGCGCCTGGTTCGATGCGCCTGCGCCGAATCTTCTGTTACGGTTCTGCCTTCGGACAGGCGAGACCTACATGTGCTGCAATATCGCGCCTCAGCGGAGTTCTGTTCTCCGCATCCCCGGCAAAAGACGTTCATCCCCACACTTCTCAACTGCTACGGTCTTTGACAGAAAAAAGACAAGCATCACATCGTACGAAGTATATGATGCCAAAAGCAAACCTGCGGACTCGTCCCTACTTCCCATAGACACTGCCCCCTTCGTCGATTGTCCATCGGCCCTCGGTCGAGTGGCCCACGGTGTCGCAGGCGCCGTGGTTCGTGAGGGTGAATGTTTGGCTTCCAGGTCAGTCGTTCCGCCTTCGGCCGTCGTCAAGTTCGAGCTCCGTTGCCACCGGCAGGTTTCACGGTGAAGCTCGGGCGTCCTCATTGGCGCTCTGTGTTGATCGTCCGTTCGCACGATCCTGATGTGATAGAGACTCGAGAAGTGCCATGTAGCCAAGAGATTGCTGACACCTGACGGGACCGTAGACTCGTTCCCCGCGGCGGAGTCGCATGGTTCAGTGGCTCACGCCAAATATCGTCAAACACGTTGCTGGTCGTGCCATGCCATCACTGACATACTGATATGCGGCGCTCTAGGATGGACAGCGGTTCGAAGAGCACAACGGCGCCGTTCCGATTCCAAATCGAGAACGTTGACTGGCCGAGGATAACTTTTCGAACGGCCCTTTGGATCGCTCGGCTCAAGGTTCTGATCCCAGAAGGCGAAGACAGCAGGGTGACAACACTTGCCACGTGGGCGAGGGCGTACGCTAATCGGGAACGTTGGGCGGCCGTGACGGGTGAAGAAATCGAGACTAACGACTTGGACGTGTTCTTCGCCCTTGAAGGATGGCAAGATGACATGCGAACATACGTCCGAGCCCAATGGTTCGGCTTAATTCCGAACGAAGACGTGGCGGGTCGGCGCGACATCCGGGCAGACGTGACAGAGGAGGGTTGGGATGGAACTTCGATCGATCACCTTTTGGCCATCAGAGAAGCGACAGAACAAACACCTGAAGGCTCGGCAGGAATATTCAAAATCGCCGCGACAGGGTTAAGCAAGAGAGCCAGAAGTGAGTCGTGGCCAGAGCCGTTGTTCTATGAAGCGCTCAAGCGTCTGGCTGCCGGTACAACTTCAATATGGGAATCGGAAATGTCGGTACGGATAACATACAAACTTTTCGGAGCCGCGACTCCTGCGGAGCAGGCGGCACATGAAAAAAAGAACGAAGAGCCAACGTACCTGGAACAAAGCGAAGCCAAGGAATGACACTAGGCGAACTTGTTCGACGCGATAGTTACAAACCCGTCCGAGGATCACGACGGCGATGCCCAAGCGAACCTGGACCCAGTG
>JASMDM010000034.1 GCA_030752795.1 SAR202 cluster bacterium
CAGCACGACTTCGCGGATGGTGTGCTGGCCGGTGAGCAGCATGGTCAGGCGGTCGATGCCGATGCCAAGTCCGCCCGTGGGCGGCATGCCGTGCTCGATGGCGACCAAGAAGTCTTCGTCAAGCCGGTCCCATTCCTCGTCGGGAAGCTGGGAGCGTAGATGCTCTTGGTCTTCGAATCGCGCCCGCTGGTCGACCGGATCGTTGAGCTCGGTGAACGCGTTCGCGATCTCCATCGACCCGGCGAAAGCCTCGAAGCGCTCGACCAATCTTGGGTTGTCGATCATCTTCTTCGCCAGCGGAGACATCTCCACCGGGTAGTCGACGAGGAAGCACGGCTGCATCAGATGCGGCTCCACTTTCGCGGACAGCAATTTGTCGACCATGGCGCCCCAACTCGTTTGGCGGCCGACCTCTACCCCGACGAGTTGCATCTCCGTCTTCAACGACTCGATGTCCGTGTGCTGCATGATGTCGATGCCGCTGTGCTCGAGGATTTGGCCGCAAAAGTCCAGGCGCGGCCAAGGCGGCGTGAAGTCGATCGTATCGTCGCCCCGGGCGATCGTCGCTGAGCCGATGACGTCGGTTGCGAGATGGTACGCGAGCTGCTCCACCATCTCCATGACCGAGTTGTAATCGGCGAAAGACTCGTAGCTCTCGAGCGTCGTGAACTCCGGATTGTGGTTCAGGTCGATGCCTTCGTTACGGAATATCCGCCCGATTTCGTACACCTTCTCGAGGCCGCCGACGATAAGTCTCTTGAGGTGGAGTTCGGTCGCGATGCGGAGGAAGAGCTGTCGATCGAGTGCGTTGTGATGCGTCTCGAACGGGTAAGCCATGCCCCCTGCCGCTATCTGCACCAACATCGGAGTCTCGACCTCAAGGAAATCTCGGCCGTCCATGAACCGTCTGATCGCGCTGACGATCTTACTGCGCTGAACGGCGACCTGCCGGGCCTCGGGGTTGGCGATCAAGTCGAGATACCTTTGTCGGAAGCGAGTCTCGACGTCGGAAAGGCCGTGCCATTTTTCGGGCAGCGGTCGTAGCGACTTGCTCAAAACCGTGATGGTTTGGACTTCGACGGTAATTTCGCCCATGCGGGTGCGGAACAACGGTCCGCTGACGCCGACCCAGTCGCCGATGTCGAGCTCGGAGAGCAACTCGTACGCCTCACCGAGCGTGTTGCGCCGTAACATCGCCTGAATCTTGCCGCTTCCGTCGAGCAGATCCAGGAAGCTCGCACGCCCCATTCCGCGCATTCCCGTGACTCGGCCCGCGACGGACACCGACCCTGCTGGCGACTCGGTAGATTCTTTAGACTCGTTGTCTTCGAACTGCTGCACGGCCTCGAGAGCCAGATGCGACCGCTCGTAGTTTCGGGGATAGGGATCGATGCCTTTGGATCGGATGCGGTCCAGCTTGTCGAGTCTTACTTGGAACAGCTCATCTTCGGGCTGTGGCACGGCGCCATTCCTCCTGGGCACACGGGTTCATCTGGGATTGGTTCATCGGATGCCTGACACAAATCGGTGACGCCATCTCGGGGAGTCACTGTGTGTCGTTCGACGTCTGGCGGATCGACGGGCGCTTCAGGCGATCTTGGTGATCTTTAGCGTGGTGACGCCCGCCGGGGTTTTGACCTCGACCTGGTCGCCGACTTTGTGATCGAGCAGCGCGCGCCCAACCGGCGATTCGTTCGAGATCTTGCCTTCGAGCGGGTTGGCTTCGGCTGAACCGACGAGGTGGTAGACCTGCCTCTTGTTGCCTTTGCCGGAAACGGTCACCGCCGAGCCGAACTGGACTGAATCCTTGGCGTTTTCGTCTTTTTCTGCGATTACGGCGTTGGCCAGAATCTCTTCGAGGTCCTGAATTCTGCCCTCGATGAAAGCCTGGTCGTTTTTCACCTCGTCGTATTCGGCGTTGTCGGCGGTGCCTCCGGCTTCGGTGGCTTCGTGGATTCTGCCAGCCACGTCCGGTCGCCGCACCGCAATGAGATGTTCGAGTTCAGCTTGCAGCTTATCGTGACCCGCGGGTGTGATGTATTGTCGGCGTTGTACCACGGTAAGCTCCAATCAACAAAAAGACCGAGAGTCCGCTTTCACGAAAATCACTCTCAGCCCGTTCGGAACATTCTATACGCAGCGGGCCTGTTTGTAAATCTGAATCGGTGTTGACCCGGTTCTCGACCGTTCGGATCGCGGGACCTTATGTTCCGAAAGCGATTTCGGGAGTCAAAAACCCAATCGCCGTCAAACAAATGGCATTGGCCGGCAATACCGCCTGCCAATGCCACAGGTCTTCGTTGTTGACGCCGAGCCCTCACTGGGCGAGGCGGCGTTACCGATCAGACGCTAGTACCCCATGCGCCCTTCGCGGGCGAGCCAGGCAAACTGCTGCTCCCTGCGTCCCGCGCCAGGGTTCATGATCACGTTCACCAAGGACGCCTTGCCGGAATTGAAGGATCGCTCCAGAGCAGGACGAAGATCATCCGGGTTGTCCACGTACTCGCCATGGCCTCCCAATGCTTCCATCATCAGATCGAACCGTACGTCCGGCTTGAAATCGTTCGGGTCTTCGGCTCCGTCGACGTAAGTTCTGACCCATTTATCGATATTGGCGTTCTGGAACACGACCCACACGACCGCGAGATCGAATCTTGCCGCCGTCTCGATGTCCATCCCATTGAACCCGAACGCCCAGTCGCCCTGAAGGCAGACGACCGGCTTGTCGGGGTAGACGACCTTGGCCGCCAGAGAGAACGGCACGCCCGTGCCAACGCACCCGGCGATGCCCGCGTCGATGCGATGCCTGGGGTTCCAGATATCGATTACCTGACGCGAGATGTCCATCGTGCTGGCGCCGTCCGCGACCACCATGGCGTCTTTGGGAAGGTAGTCCCTGATCTCTTTCAGGATGCGATAGTAGCCCATCGGCACAGCATCGGAATCAAGCATCGGCGCGATGCTCGCGGCGTTTTGCGCGGCCTTTTCTTTGAGGCCGGCCAACCACGGGGTTTCGCCGAATTCGACGGGATTGTCGTCGAGCCCATCGACCAACTGGCCCATGACCATCTTCGCGTCTCCGACAAGACCGACCGTCGCCGCGTGGTTGGTGCCGATCTCGGCGGGCTCAATATCGACCTGTATTAGCTTGTAGTCGTCGGCGAATCGAGGCGGCTGGCCGAAGTGGAAGATCCAGTTAAGCCGTGCGCCGACCATCAGTATCGTGTCTGCACCCTGCAACGCCTGAGTCCTGGCGGACGAAACGTTCATCGGGTGGTCGGGCGGCAGCATCCCCGAGCCCATCGGGGACGTCAGGAACGGGATCTGGGTCTTGTCGACGAACTGCCTGAGCTCGTCCTCGGCCCATGACCACGCGGCGCCCTTCCCGACTATCAGCAGCGGATTTTCCGCCTCGGCGAGAACATCTAGCGCCTGCTTGATCTTCTGCGGCTCAGCCAACGGCCTCGCCGGTTCAGGGGCGGGCTCCGGAATCGGCACGATGTCTTCTTCTACAGAGCCGGAGATCATCTCCGCGGGTAGGTCCAGGTACACAGGGCCGGGTCGGCCCGCCATCGCGGTCTTGAGAGCGAAATTGATCAGGTTCGGAATGCGTTCGATGCTCTCGGCCGCGTACGCCCACTTGCTCAACGGGGCGGTGGACTCGACCTGAGCCATCTCTTGGAAGTCGCCCATGTTCCGGCGCCTGAGCTCGGCGGAACCGGCGATCACGAGCAAAGGCCAGCAGTTGGCCTGTGCGTTGGCGATTCCGGTGAGTGTGTTGGTCTGCGCGACTCCCGAGGCGGCGATGCACACCCCGACCGACCGCGTAAAGTACGAGTGGGCCTGCGCCGCCATCGCTGCGGCTTGCTCGTTTCTAACCGAAATGACCTTTATGCCGGCCTCGGCGATTCCATTGACAATCGGGCCGACCGGGTCTCCCGGCAACACGTAGCAAGTGTCGATGCCTTCTCGTTTGAGGGAATCCACGACTAGCTGGGCGCCTGTGATCTGGGCCATCGGCTTCCTCCTCGCTCTCGGTGGGTGTCGATCGAACTATCGCCCAATTCTATCCGTGCTGACGACGGTGTCAAGCGATTCGGCATGCGGCGTGACGGGTCCGAGAACGGATAGGCTGCCGGTGATAACATACGTTGCAATCGCAGGAGGTTCGCCGGTGCAAGATCAGTTCGTCCCATCGTTTTCTTGGGAGCATCCCACTCGTGTGCTGTTCGGCAACGGGGCGCTTGGGTCGCTGCCCGCCGAAGTGGGCGGGCTCGTGCCGGACGGTTCGAGGGTGTTCCTCGTGACGGGACAACGAAGCTTGAAGGCTCGCGGCATCTTGCAGCAGGTCTTGGACGGCCTCGATCGATACGAAGTCACGGTGTTCGACCGCGTTGCACCGTTTCCCTCACCGGCGGCGGTCGACTCGGCCACGACTGAATGCAAGGCGTTCGCGGCGGACATCGTGGTGGCCATCGGCGGCGGCAGCGTACTCGACTTGGCGAAAGCGGTGGCGGTCCTCAGCGTTCACGACGGGCCGGCGTTGGCTTACGCGGAGCGGACGGTTCAACTGGAACGCAAAGGGTTGCCGTTCGTCGCCGTCCCGACAACGTCAGGCAGCAGCAGTGAGGTGACGTCGGGCAGCGCGCTGTGGGACATGGACGCCAAGCGGCATTTCGGACTCGGCGGACTGTTGATGTTTCCCGACACGGCAATCGTTGACCCCGGGCTCATGATGTCGATGCCGTCATCGCTCGCGGCAGTGACAGGCATGGACGCGTTCACGAGCGCGTTCGAGTCCTACTGGTCAACCAGGTCTCAGCCCATATCTGACGCGCTGAACCTGGACGTGATCCGGAATTTCGCCACAAACTTGGAGCGATCGACGATCCAAGGCGACCTCGAATCCAGGGCCGCGTGCGCCATGGCTTCGACCATGTCGGGGATGGCTTACTCGCAGAGTCCGCCGAACGCCTGCCACGCCGTGGGAAGCCCGCTGACTCTATTTTGGGGCGTTGAACACGGCCAAGCCGTCGGCGCGACGCTTTGCGGATTTCTCCGACGAGCCGCGCCGGCCATCAGGCACAAGCTTCCGCCATTGTGGCAGGCGCTTGGCGTCGATGACCTGGACTCAGCCATCGAACTCATCACACGCATCATGAGGCGATGCGGTCTGCAAACTACGCTGACCGGTCTCGGCTTGAACGAGGCCGACATGGACAAAGTCGTAGACGAAACCCGGTGGGATCGGGTCGAAACGCTCCCGACCGCGATGGGCAAATCAGACCTGCGAGAGCTGCTCATCGAGGCTCTTTAGGCGCATTCTTCCGACTCGTCTGCCGGAGCTTCGTCAGGCTGCTCGGCGATTGTCTCGGCCTCGTCTTCGCCGAGAAGCCGCCGTAGTTGATCGCGAGTGTTGCGAATCAGTTCGGTCTTCTCCGCTATCTTGTTGAACAGATCGCTCTTCGCCTTAATGCCTTCGGCAATCATGAAGGCTGCGGCTTCCGAGCGGCTGGAATTGATTCCCGAGTCGACCAACACATCGAGCCTGGCCAGGCTTTCTTTGTTGATCCGCACCATCACGACCGAGGGTCGGGCCGTGCGCACAGCCTGAATCGTCTCTCGGATGGTCTCTCCCACCGATGACGCCGCATCTTTTCCTCGGGTGACAGCGCTACGCACGGCGCCGTCACCGTCCAGGTTGTCCAGGTCGTCCGCGTCGTCCAAACGAATCTCGATCACGTGGCGCTCTTCTCGTTGTTCATTTTCGTCTGTGATCACCTGTCGCTCCTTCTCTGTATTGCAATTACATGTAATTATAGCGCACGCAACACAAGCACGCGAATACGTCAGAGTTGATTTCGCCGATGAATTATTGACGTTGTTTTTCGTATCCGATACGGTAGCGATTGCCAGACGGCCACGCGGCCGTTCACATGGATGGAACATCGTGGATGGCTGAAGACTCAACACCTGACTCAAGCGCTGATCACAGTGCCACGCCGCCTTCCGAGCAGCCGCCTGCCGCGGGCGAACGGACGCGCCGCCGCGGAAGGCGGTCCGCGTACGCGACCAAAGACCTCACAAAGGGCAGCATCCCAAGAAACCTCTGGTTCCTGGCTTGGCCTCAGGTAGCTGAGAGCTTCCTCAGTGTCGTCGACCAACTCGCCGATCTCATCTGGGCGGGCAGGCTTGGTTTCCAGGCCATCGCGGGCTTAGGCGTATCACAATCCTACTTGATGATGCTCATGACCGCGCGGATGGGCCTGGATTCCGGCATGAGGTCGATGATCTCCCGAGCCGTCGGCGCCAAACAGGTCGCGTACGCAAATCACGTGGTGCTGCAGGCGCTGACACTCACAACCGCCTACTCGGTCATCCTGGTGACTCTTGGGTTGATCCTGACGATTCCGCTGCTACAGATTCTTGGGCTCAGCGACGGGGTCGTAGCCCAGGCGGCGCCGTACATGCGAGTGCAGTTCTTCGCGATGGCGATGATGGGCTACCAGCGCATGACCGCGGGCGCTCTACAGGCCGCGGGCGACAGCATGACCCCGCTGAGAGCCGCAACGGTCGCCAGGGTGGGACACCTGGTGTTCAGTCCGTTCCTGATTTTCGGATGGTGGATCTTTCCGGACTTAGGTCTCGCCGGGGCGGCAGTCGCCAACCTGATTTCTCAGACAGTCGGCGTTAGCATGAACGCTAGGGCGTTAATGGTTGGATCATCCAGGCTGCACGTGACATTCAAGGGCTACTACGTCGACTACCCGCTCATCTGGCGGGTGCTCAAGATCGGGTTGCCGGCATCGGTTACCGGAGCGCAACGGGCGGTGTCGCAACTCATCGTCGTCGCCATCGTCGCATCGTTCGGCGACATAGCCTTGGCAGCGTTCGCGATGACTCGCAGGGCGGAAAACACGGTGCTGCACGCCAGCCGCGGCATGGGCAGGGCTGCCGGAGCGCTGGCCGGACAGAACTTAGGGGCCAATCTGCCGGCACGGGCTAAGGCATCCGTATTCTGGGCGATCGTATACGCGTCGGTTGCCTCGGTGACCATCTCGGCCGTCTTTTTGATCTTCCCGAGTCAAGTTGCGTCGTTCTTCAACAGCGACGCCGAATTCGTCGCTCAAGCGACGCTGTGGCTCCAGGTGCTGGCAATCGGGTATTTCTCCATGAACACCGTCCAGGTGTTCACGCAGTCGTTCAACACGACGGGCGCCACCCTTGCTCCGATGATCGTCACGGTTTCCACGATGTGGCTGCTGGAGCTGCCGTTGGCGTACTTCTTGTCTCGGCACACCTCGTTGGAGGAACTCGGCATCCCCTGGGCGATCGTATTCGGGATGACGCTTAGATTGGCAATCTTCACCTGGTACTACCTTCGAGGCACATGGCTTCGAACCGGAATGCTGTGACCTTCGTTCGCAACGTTCGGGCCGCACGCGCAAGCGCCCGAAGCGATGCCTGTATGCTATGCTTCGAGCTACGGAAATCGACGCATAACCGGACGGCAAGATGAGCGTGGTCCAACAACAACCAAACAGTTCCCGCTTCGACGGACTCAGAAACGCATTCTCCGCCCAGGCGATGCGTAGCGAGTGGTTGCTGCTAGTCACGATGATCGGCACTATCGCCGCGGATCAGGTCACCAAAATCATCATCAAGGGCACACTGGCCCTCGGGGAGTCGTGGCCAGCCGATGGACTGTTCAGACTGACTCACGGCACTAACTCGGGCGCCGTGTGGGGCTTGTTTCCGGGCAGAACGGGCATCCTCACATTTGCGTCGATTATCGCGATCGGGTTCATCGTCTACTACTACCGAACCCAAGCCACAAGGAATCGGCCGACGCGGTTCACGGTGGGGTTGCTGCTTGGCGGCGCCATCGGCAATCTCATTGATCGACTCCGCATGGGCGCGGTGGTGGACTTCATCGACGTCGGTTGGTGGCCCTCGTTCAACGTCGCGGACTCCTCGATTCTCATCGGCATGACTCTGCTGATCGCCACCCTGCTCTTGACCGGAGAAAACGAGCCTCGGGGTGAACAGCCCTCCGAATCCGGCGGCTGAGCGAACCGAGTTCGTGGCCGATATCCGAGAGTTCACCTGCGACGGTCCCGGGCAACGCCTTGACCGTTTTCTGGCCGACCGGTGTCACGATCTGTCTCGGTCGCGAATCAAGCGCCTGATAGTCGACGGATCCGTGCAGGTCGATTCCCGCGCGCGCGACGCCGGCTACCGCCTTCGACCCGGACAAGTTGTCGCGTTGACGGTCCCGGAGCCGGTCCCGTCCCACATGCTGCCTCAGGACATCCCGATCGACGTGGTTTACGAGGACGACTGGCTCATGGTGGTGGACAAGCCCGCCGGATTGCCTGTTCACCCGGGGCCGGGTCACCCGGACTCGACCCTCGTCAACGCGATCTTAGGGATGCGACCCGAGGTGGCGACGGTGGGCGGAACGATGCGACCGGGATTGGTGCATCGGCTCGACAAAGACACTTCCGGATTGATGGTCGTGGCCAAAACCGACGCGGCTCAAGCGGTTCTGTCAAACCAGATGAAACTGCGCGAGATCGACAAACGCTACACGGCGTTGGTCCACGGGGTGTTGTCGCCTCCGGAGGCCGTGATTGAGGCGCCCATCGGTCGCGACCCTCGAGATCGTAAGCGCATGGCCATCATCGACTCGGGCAGGAACGCGACCACGGTGTACTCGACGCTGACACAATTTCCAAGGCACACGCTTGCCGATGTGGTCCTCAAGACAGGGCGGACTCACCAGATTCGAGTCCATTTCGCGTCCATCGGCCATCCCGTTGTCGGCGACGGCACGTACGGTACCGCGGACTCAAGACTCGGACGGCACTTTCTTCACGCCCACAAGCTCGGATTTCGGCATCCGGCGAGTTCAGAATACGTCGAGTGCGACTCGACGATCCCGGACGAACTCCAGGCGAGATTGGACGATCTGCGCCTCCCGTAACGTCTCAAGGGTTGTTTCACCGTGCCTGCGGACGATACAAACATCGCGCGTCAGGCTCGTCGGCGCAACCGTCGCGATCGGTTGGTAGCGTACGGCGCGGTCATCGAAATGACCAGGACGCCTACAGACGTCAACACGATCGCGCCGCCTGCAGCAACATTCGCGTAGAACGCGATGGTCAGGCCGACCAGCGCGCTGCTGACGCCGACCGCGACACCGCCGAACAGCGCAACTTTGAGTCCGGTCGCGAACCGAAGACTGACCATCACCGGAACCACGATCAGAGCGCCCACCAGCAGCACCCCGACAACCCGCATCGACAGCGTGATCGTGGCGCCTGTGAGGATGGCCAGCGCAAGATTGACGCGAAATACGTGGACGCCGTTGGATCGTGCGAGGTCGGTGTCGAACGAGCTCTGCGACAGCTCGGAATAGAACACAACCACGAAGCCGATCACGATCACGGTCAATCCCGCGAGAAGCCACAGATCGGTGGCGGTCACCGTGAGGATGCTCCCGAAAAGGTAGGCGAACAGGTCGACGTTGAACCCTTCAGCAAGGCTGATGATGACGACCGCGACGGCCAGAGCCGAGTACAGCACCACCGCCAACGCGGCGTCGCCTGGCATCAACCGTCGCAGCCGGACGGTTTCGATGGCGACGGCCGCAACGGCGGTCGCGCCGAGACCCGCAATTGGTGGATACGTTCGCGTCAGCAGGCCAATCGCGACGCCCGTGAGGGCGACGTGCGACAGGCTGTCTGAGATCAACGCGAGCCTTCGGAGCACGAGGAACAAACCCAGTGCCGGGGCGAGCCCTCCGACGAGCAGCCCACCGATGAACGCCCGTATCATGAAATCGTATTGAAGTATCTCTGGCATGGTTATGCGACTCGCTTCAACATTATCTGTGCTCGTGGAGTTCGTCATGCAGGAGCATATCCATCGGAAGGCCGTAGAGGTCGGACAATTCTTTTTCGGTCATTCGGTGAGCGGGTCCGTGGAACACGACGGTTCGGTTGATGCACGCGACCGTCTTCGCTTGTCGGAGGACCGCTCCGATATCGTGAGACACCATCAGAACGGTAATCCCCTGCTCGGTGTTGAGCCGGCGCAACACCGAGTAGAGCTGCTCCTGGCCCACGGCGTCGACGCCCGCTTCCGGTTCGTCGAGAATGAGCAGCTTGGGTTGCCGGACGAGGCTTCGGGCAATCAGCGCACGCTGCTGCTGCCCGACAGAGACGGCTGATATCCGGCGGCCCGCTAAATCCTCGATGCCCACGATCTTGAGGCTTCGGTCGACAATCTCATTGCGTCCGCGTCTCCAGAATCCGAACGGATCGAAACCTTTGTAAAGCCCATGTGTCACGATCTCTCGAACCGTCGCGGGAAACTGGGAGTGGATCCCGTCCATCGTTTGGGGTACGTATCCAACCAAGTCCCATCGATCGAAGCTGGATGCCGGTACGCCGAACAGTTTGACCTCACCGAACGTCGGCGTCGTCAAACCAAGCGCCAACCGCACTAGCGTCGTCTTGCCGCTGCCGTTTGGGCCCATCACGGCGAAAAAATCGCCCGATTCGACGCTGAAGCTCACGTTCGAGAGCGCGTCGACGGAGCCGTATCTGTACGTGACGCCGCTGAATTCGAGGCAGATCATATCCGTTGCTTGAGCTGGATTCATTACGAGCACTCCAGCGCCGTTCGAAGCGCGGTCAGGTTTTCCGCCATGATGTCCAAGTACGTCACTCCGTTGTCGGCTTCGTCCGGAGTCAGCGACTCCAACGGATGCAACTTCAGGACCTCGGCGCCGATTTCGTCAGCGATAGCGTGAGGCAAGCCGCGTGTCGACGCGGTCTCTGTCATGACATATTTCACGCCTGTCGATTTGATGTCCCGCGTGAGCTCGGCAAGTTTCGACGGCGAAGGCTCGGCCTCGGGAGACAAGCCCGACACGGACACTTGATCGAGGCCGTATCGAGACGCCAGATGCCCGAAGGCAGAGTGCGCGGTGACAAAGGTGTTCAGCCGACAGTCCGTCAAACCGGTCGCGTACTCATCGTGGAGAGCGTCGAGATCTGTGACAGCGGCGTCCGCGTTCCGTCGAAATTCGGTCGCGAGGGACGGCGCAGCGCCGGACAACGCGTCGCTGATTGCCTGCACCTGCTCTCGTGCCAGAAGTGGATCGAGCCAATAATGCGGATCGATCGCGTCTGGACGCATCCCGAGCATTGGGCCGAGTTCGACGACCATCATCTCAGGATCATCGAGACTTGAGATGGCCCGATCCATCCACGGCTCAAATCCGAGACCGTTGTAGATGACAACATCGGCGTTCCTCATGGTCCGCATGTCGCCAGTGGACGGCTCGAAATCATGAGCCTCAACGCCGGCGCCGACAAGATTGACCACGCTCACCAGATCGCCTCCGATTCGCGTTGCAAAGTATTCCAGCGGATACAGCGTCGTCACGACTTGCAGCCTGTCGTCAGAGGTGTTCGCAGCTTTGTCCGACGAGCCGCAAACCGTGCTCACGGAGGTCGCGATAGCCAGGCAGGATATGACTGCCAGCATCGGCAGATTTGCGCGTTTGATACGGTGTCTCAATTTGGAATGCGACCCTGAGCCAGATGACTTGGTTGCCGGTATTTCACTCTGGGGAGACGGTCAAGCAATCCCGGCAGAGGATGTCGAATTCGATGCGGTGGCCGAGAATCTCGCCGTTCACCTCGCCGCCGATGGCGCGAACGAGACGCTCGATGGTCGAGTCTCGGAACTCGCCCACGGTTCCGCAACGAACGCAGACCGTGTGGTGGTGGTGCTCGTATCGGGCGAGGCTGTACTTGGTGGTTCCGTCTCTGAGCGCCAGTTTGCAAACGACGCCCGCGTCCAGCAGCAGCCTGATTGTGCGGTATACGGTCGCCCTTCCGACGCCGGGCAACTCTGCGTTGATCTCCTCCGCGCCGAAGCCGTCAGGCTTTCGATCCAGCAATTCGACGACCTGCCGCCGAGCCTGCGTGATCCGAAGCCCCATGTCTTCGATGACCGCCATCAGGTCTCTCTGGAGATTCGCGCTCTGATAATTGATACTTCATCTCACTTGTTAGCCGTCGTTGGCGGAAAATCAATCGCCAGAATAGAGATATAGTATCATCTGCATTCCCGAATGGCAACATCGCCGCTGTTGAGAATCTCGGTTGCTTGACCCCGCTGCACGTCCCCGCAACGCGGGCTTGGGAGCAGACGTGCTGCCCCTCGCCACGGATTGTCCGCGTGGACCAGCGCTGATACGATACCGCCATCTTCCCAACATCTCGGTATACGGAGGGCTGCAAATGGCTAAATCTCACCTTTTCGCCGACACAGTACTCAAGGGCGCCAACATCGTCACAGTGGATCCCGCTCAGCCGCGGGCTCGGGCTCTCGCCATTCGCGACGGCGTCTTCGTGGGGGTCGGCAGCGACGACGACATCGAAGGCCTGGTCGGCCCTGGCACCGTTATTCGGGACACGCGCGGCAAGACTGTCATCCCAGGTCTGATCGATGCGCACATCCACGTTTTGAGCTCGGGGACGCGTCACGTCATGGCCGCCGACTGCGACCAGCGCAGCATCGGCGAGATTCAGGACGTGCTCCGAGAACGCGTCGCGACCGCGGAGCGAGGCGACTGGATCCAAGGATTCAAATTCGACGACACCAAGACTCGGGAGTCGCGATTCTTAAACAAAGACGACCTCGATGCGGTGACGACCGAGCTCCCGATCATGGTTTCGCACCGGGCGGGTCACGTCTACTACCTCAACACTCCGGCCCTCAAAGCGGCGGGTTACAACAACGAAAGCGAGGACCCGCCGGGCGGGCGCCTCGGCCGAGACGCGACCACAGGCGAGCTCGACGGCGTTGTGTACGAACGCGCCATCGAGCCGCTGCGCGATTCCCTGCCTCAAGTCACCTCCGAGACCCGCCGCCAGGGACTGAAGACCATCTGCGGAATGCTGGGCGCCGCGGGCCTGACGTCCGTTCACGACGCGATGGTCTCGGACCTCGAGATCAACACGTACCAGGAAGGGCAAGACAGCGGCGACCTGACTCTCAGGGTGTATATGCTGGCGGGACGAGCTCACTTCCCCGCCCTGCGCGACGCTGGTTTGAAGTCCGGATTCGGAAACGACCGACTGCGACTCGGCGGCATCAAGATGGTGTCCGACGGCGCGATCGCGGCCCGCACCGCGTACCTGTCCGAGCCGTACGTCGATTCGCACGACCACGGCATCCGGGCTATGACTCCCGAAGAAACTGATGCGGCCGTCATGGAGATGCACAAGGCAGGATTTCAGGTATGCATCCACGCCAACGGCGACCTTGCCATCGACATGGCGCTGACCGCCTACGACAAGGCGCAGACCGCGTATCCGCGCCATGACCCGCGGCACCGGATCGAGCACTGCACTCTGGTCAATCCCGACTTGCTCGGCCGCATGAACCGGCTCGGGACCATCGCCACGCCGTTTTGCACGTACGTCTACTACCACGGCGAAAAGATGCGCTTCTACGGCGAGGACCGGTTGCAGTGGATGTTCGCCCAGCGGTCGTTCATCGACTCCGGGGTCGTATCCACGGGCGCGACCGATTACCCGCCCGGGCCGTTCGAGCCGCTGATGGGCATCCAGAGTTGCGTAACCCGCACCGACATGAACGGCAAACTATGGGGCCCGAACCAGCGAATCACGATAGACGAAGCGTTGCGGATCTACACCCAAAACGGCGCGTACGCATCCTTCGAGGAAGACACAAAAGGGTCGATCCAAGCGGGCAAGCTGGCCGATCTCGTGGTGCTAGGCGAAGACATAACCAGCGTCGACCCGTTCGCGATCAAAGACATCCCAATCGAAGAGACGATCGTCGGGGGGCGGGCGATGTACGAAGGGTAGGCGTACGCGGTTGAGGAAGTGACAGGCATGTGCTTTGTTTTCGAATGCGGAGACACGGCAAGCGTCTTAAAGCCTCGCAGTTCGAAGCTGCACACGTTGAGCCAGAACCTTCATCTGCGGATTCAGGATGACAGGATGTAGACGACGCGCTCCGTCGTGAGCATGAATGTTACCGGAAACGGTCGGCCTGATGGCCGAACCCGCCGCCACGACCAGTATTCTGCCCTTTGCGGTCATCGACCAACTACTTGTTTAAACCAACTGCCTTCCAGAGCCCTTCGTGGAAGGACGAAGGATCTGGGGTCTTGCAGGCAAAAGTGCGTGTTCAACGACTAGATTCTTCGGCCGCGGCCTCGGAATGACACATATTGTGCGGCGCCACTTGTCTTGATTATCGCCATCAAGGCCAAGCCCACACCGCGAACGGGGTTCTGGCTCTTCAGGGCCAAACCTGGGTTTCGTGGTTGTGACAACCTCCACGAGTGACCACCTGCCATCCGTCGAGGCGAGGCTGATCGGGTCGCGCCGGGGCGCAACATCCGACGTTTAGCCAGATCCTTCATCTGCGGATTCAGGATGACACCGCGTGGCCTACCCCCTTCGCCATGCTGAGCCATCCGCGGAGGCGAAGCGTCTCGGGCCGCGCAGGGATGCATGAACCCTCGGCGACGTGACAAGACTTCCGTGCGCGTCGATTACCGCAGGTGGACGATCCCGGCTGACCCGTCGACGGTTATCGTTTGGCCGTCTTCGATCACTTTGGATGCGTTACCGGTCATGAACACCGCGGGTATTTTGTATTCGCGCGCAACCACGGCGGCGTGGAGCAGCACGTTTCCGCCGTCGAGGACGAGGCCGCCGATGACTGGGAACAGCGGCGTCCGCATCGGGCCGGCGTTGTACGACACCAGTATCTCGCCCGGGTTTATATCCGGCACAACATCCGTGTTCGGTATGACTCTGGCGATCCCCGTGACGGCACCTGCCGATGCTACGATGCCCGCTAGTATGGCGGAGTCTTCCCTGTCGTCTTGGCGGGCGGGGGCAGGCGTCGATTCAGAGTCCCCGCCGACCGTCGCCGGCGGATCAAGCATCTCGCGGAACTTGTGGAGAAGCTTCCGCGCGCGGACCAACTGCTTGTAGTCGAACGCGGCCGGGTCGGTCAACGCCTCCTTGAGTTCTTCCATCTTGATGAAGAACACGTCGTCGCGTTCGGTTATGACGCCAGCTTCGTGCAACCGGGCCGCGGCCTCGATACATGGGAGTCGAAGCAACGCGACGATCGTTTGGTCGAGGTGGAAATCGTGGTCTTCTTGTTCCGCGTTCGTCTTTTGGGCGAGGGACAATTCGTGATCGAAACGGGCCCTCTTGTCTTGGTCGTCTCCGATCGCTTCACGCGCCTCATCGATCACATCAAGCGCCTCTTGCGGGATCGAGTGCACGTTCGCTTCAAACGCCTCATCGCCAAGCGACAGATACCTTGAGATTATGTCCAACACGATGCTCGGCGTATCCTTCCACGTTGGATACGTGAGCGGGCTGTGTGACCCGAAACCCGCGCCCGATTTGTAGCCGAACTCCTCGATGAACTCATCGAGCTCGCACGTGAATTCCATCGTGCTCAGATCGTCGTGGAGTGCGTCGTACAGGCCGTTTAGATCGACCGACGCGAAACGTTCAGCGACGACCGGCGACGTCTTGACAGTCCGGGCCAACCTCGTGATCTAGTTGATGGTCTCGGTGGATTTGTTCGGCCCGAGCGTCGCCGTCATGATCTTCAGACCGTCGTCGATGCCTGTCAGGTCCGGCATCGCTTTCGCCCAGCGTCCCCTGGCCTCAAACGTGCCGCGACTCCAATGAATTGCCCAGGGTTCGGCCGCTTCGCGAAGCACGTCGTCGATGTGGTTTATCAAGGCTTGGTTTGAGGCGCGTTTGAGGTCGAACCTGTTGAGTCTGCGGTTGGTCGAATCGATGTACGGGGAGTAGTGCTCCAACCAGATGGTGCTCCCCTTGGCTCACGCTGCTGCAAGCTTGGCCTGGAAAGCCTCTCGCCGACGCGCAAGTTCTTCAGGCGGTGCATCGATCGGCACGACGCCCTCGAATGGGTAGGCGTTAAACATCACATGGGCGTTTGCGAGCGGGCCGCCGCCGATTCGAGAGAAGCCTTCCATACGCGCCACGTAGAACATGCTGTCGCGGAGCTCATCCAACGGCAGCACAGGTCGGGCTTCCCGCTGTGGAGGCGAAATCCGGGTGTGCTGTTTGTCTTCTTCGTTCGCCCATTTCATCGGGAACCGGTCGAGGCCGGTGATGGGACGCGCCTGGAGCACGTGGAAGCGATCTCCGTCATGGCCCCACTCGATGTCGTGAGGGGTCTCGTAAACCTCCTCCACGGACAACGCGAGATCGTACAGTTCGCTGAGTTGAGCGTCGGTGAGAACCGGTTGATTTTGGCGTTCGGAAGGCACAGATAACTGTTGTGTGCCGGAGCCGTCCGCGTACGCGACCAATCGGGTTTTGGGGGATACGGAGCGCCGCACGATCGATCCGGTCTCTCTGTCGAGTACGAACGAGTCGACCTCAACGGAGCCGTCGACGACCCCTTCGCCGAGTCCGAAACCGGCGTTAACCACGATTTCGGTCAGATCGCTCGTCACGGGATTGACGCTAAACAGCACGCCCGACGCTTCTGACGGAACTAACTGCTGAACGACCACGGCCATCGCGGCGTCAAAATGGTCGAAACCGTTGGCGTGCCGGTAGTGAATAGCCTCGGCGTTCCACAATGAAGCTCATCAGCGTTTGACCGCGTCGATTAGCTCGGATTCTCCACGGACGTTCAGGTAGGAGTCGTACTGCCCCGCGAAACTCTCCTGCTGCATGTCCTCGGCGGTTGAAGACGACCTGACGGCCACCCGCAAATCGGACGACCCGCAATCTTGAGCCAGTCGCTGGTATGCATTCGTGATCTCAGCCAGGATGCCGTCCTGCGCGGTTGCTTCGGTGAACAAATCCCCGATATCGGACGCCTGGGCGTTCATCGATTGAATGTCGTCAGCAGATGCCTCCCCGATCAACCGGCCGATCATGGTTTCGAGCCCATTGCCGGATATGCATTCCCGGTACGCCGCCACGTCGACGCAAAATCCGGAGTCGCCTGTATGCCTTCTCGCATCAATCTTCCTAGGTTTGCTCCCTTGCCTCCGACCAGGCTGCCGTCACTGCAATCCGCGTCACGAAACCATTGAATGTACATACAGAACCCCTCGCACAGCTACATCACGCCCACACGAATCTGCATACGGATCGGCTTTCCACAGGCTTCAACCGGGGGAGGCCGCCGTTTCCATTTTCGTGTTGCGGACGATTCTACGGGCAGTAAGCCGTGCGGTCAAACCTGCTGGCGCCATGATCCAGTGCCGTGTAGCATGGCGACGGACGCGGATGAGTGGAGTTTGCGTGGCGCTTGCACCGAATTCGCGTGGCAGCGTCTAATGCAGTGATGAATCCAAATCGGGAGGCTTCCCACATGACCGAGCTCACAGACTTTCGAATCGCCAAAGACGAATTCTTTCGCGAGGACCACCAAGCGCCGCTGTCGCATGACCAGCAGCAAGATTTCGGCGGGTTGAACTATTTCGACGAAAACGACGACCTCCGGATAGTCGCCAAGCCCGAGTTGTTCGACGACCGCGAGATCGTCGATGTCCAGACCAACACCGGCGATATCGCTCGCTATGTTCGATGGGGCCGCATCACGTTCGACGTGGACGGCCAGGACGCGAGTCTGACGTTGTTCATGGACGGAGAAGCCGGAGAGATCTTCCTGCCATTCGCCGACGGCACGAGCGGCAAAGAGACATACGGCGCCGGGCGATATCTCGAGGTTCAACACCTGCACGACGGCAGCCTGTTAGTTGACTTCAACTACGCCTACAATCCATACTGCGCCTATAATGAAGGGTGGAGCTGCCCGCGCACGCCGTTCGAAAATCGTATTGCCCCCGCGATCCGAGCCGGAGAGACGAACTTCAAGTAGCGGCTGTTCTGGCGGCCGATTACGGCCAGTTCTCGGGTCAGGGCGGCGTCAGGAGTGTCGCTTCGTGCCCGAACAGATCAATCGTCAGATCGTCCTCGCATCCCGACCAGTCGGCTATCCGAAAGAGTCCGACTTCAAACTAATCGAGACCGAGCTTCCTCGCGCCGATGAAGGCGAAGTCGTCGTCAGGGCCATCTGGCTCTCGCTCGACCCGTACATGCGTGGCAGGCTCAACGACGTTCAGTCGTACGCCCCCGCCGTCGAGATTGGCGGCGTCATGGTCGGCGGCGTGGCCGGAGAAGTCGTCGAGTCGCGATCTCCGGCGTACAAGGTCGGCGACATCGTCCAAGGCCCTCTCGGTTGGCAAGAATACGCCGTCTCGGACGGACGCAACCTGGCGATTGTCGACCGTTCACTTGGCCCGTTGTCCACCTTCATGGGCGTGCTTGGCATGCCCGGGATGACCGCGTATTTCGGGCTTCTCGACGTCGGCAGCCCCGAACCCGGCGACACCGTTGTCGTCTCCGCGGCATCCGGCGCGGTGGGCCAGGTCGTCGGTCAGATCGCGCGCATCATGGGGTGCCGGGTCGTCGGCCTCGCGGGGTCGGCGCAGAAGACCGATTTCCTCATCAACGACCTTGGCTTCGACGCAGCGATCAACTACCGAACCGACAACGTCGAATCGGCCCTCGATGCGAATTGCCCCGACGGCATCGACGTCTACTTCGACAACGTCGGCGGCTACATCACCGACGCGGTGCTGGAGCGCATCAACACTTTTGCCAGAATCTCCGTGTGCGGACAGATCTCGCAGTACAACCTCGAAGAGCCCGAGCTCGCGCCCCGGAACCTACGCTTCCTGATCGTCAATCAGGCGAGGATGGAAGGATTCCTGGTCACAAAGTTCGCGGCCCGATTCGATGAGGCACGCAAGCGCATGTCCAAATGGATGGCAACCGGGCAGCTTCGGTATCGCGAGGACGTGGTCGACGGCCTCGAGAAAGCGCCCGGCGCGCTAATCGGAATGATGACCGGTGAGAACTTCGGCAAGCTGCTGGTAAAGGTGTCCGAGGAGTAGTTTCGGTCGCACACGAATTTCGGATACACAAAAAGGAGCCTGCGCTGAGATGCGAGGCTCCTTTTTGATTAACTACGGGTTGTTCACATGCGCCCTAACTACTTCGCCATCGCTTCGGAAATCGCTTTCGGCGTTATGGGCAGCACATTCATGCGCGCTCCGATCGCGTGGTAGACGGCGTTCGCGACGGCGGCCATCGGCGGCACGATCGCAACCTCGCCGACACCTCTGACGCCGAATGGATGCCCTGGGTTGGCGACCTCGACGATGACCGTGTCGATCATTGGCAGGTCCAACGAGGTCGGCATCCTGTAATCGAGGAAGCTGGCGTTCATCATCCGGCCGTCGTCGTTCATGAAGTACTCCTCGTTGAGCGCCCAACCGATCCCTTGAACGGCGCCGCCCTGGAGTTGGCCTTCGACGTAGCTGGGGTGAATGGCTTTGCCCGCGTCCTGGACAACGGTGTATCGGAGTACGGTGACCTTGCCGGTGTCCGGATCGACTTCGACATCGACCATATGGACGCCAAACGCGCTGCCGGCGCCGGGCGGGTTCAAGTTCGCGCTGCCGACGACGGGGCCGCCTGTACGACGGGTTTGCCGCGCGATCTCGGCGAACGTTGCACTGAGCTCGCTGTCCGATTTGTGCTCGAACACGCCGTCCACCAGCTCGATCTCGTCCGCGGTGCGCTCCCAGATCATGGCCGCGCGTTCGATCATCTGTCGCTTCACGTCCTGGGCCGCTTCGTAGGATGCCCAGCCGGTCTTGAACGCCGCTCCGCTGCCGCCGGTGACCGACGAGTATCCGATGGTGTCGGTGTCGCCAACCTGCGGGTTGACCGTCTCGACTGGAATGCCGAGAACCTCGGCGAGTTGCTGCGCGGCAACCGGCCTGAGCCCGCCGATGTCCACTGATCCGATGGTGAGGCCAACGCTGCCGTCGTCGTTAACCGTGGCGGTGGCGCACGCTTCTCCGGAGCCGTTCATCCAGAATCCCGCTGCGACTCCTCTGCCGCGATTCGGACCTTCCAAAGGCGCGACGTAGTGATCGTGGTCCTTGGCCGCCTGATACGTCTCGACCGCGCCGATACGCGGATTCTGCATCCCGGTGATTCGGCGAGTGCCTTCCTTGGCGGCATTGCGAATCCGAAAGTCCATCGGATCGACGGACAGCTTCTCGCAAAGTTCGTCGATCACAGTCTCGACGGCGAACGCGCCTTGCGGCGCGCCAGGAGCTCGATATGCGCTGGTCTTCGGCTTGTTGTTGACCACGTCGTAGGCGTCGATTGTCAGGTTTTCGATGTCGTAGGGCGAGAACATGCAGACCGCCGCCGCGCCAACGGGCGAACCAGGGAACGCGCCCGCCTCGAACCGAAGGTCGGCGTATCCGGCGACCAGCGCGCCGTCGTTCGTCGCGCCCAGTTTCACTTTCATGTAGCAACCGGATGTCGGTCCGGAGGCTTCGAGCACATCCGCACGCGACATCGTAACTTTTACGGGCTGGCCGCTTTTGCGGGAGAGTAGCAAGGCGACGGGTTCAAGGTAGACCGTCGTCTTACCGCCAAAGCCGCCGCCAATCTCCATCGGAACGACTTTGATGTCGGCTTCAATGAGCTCCAGCACGGCCGCAGTCTCGCCGCGCATCCCGAAGTGGCCTTGCGAGCTGCACCAGATCGTCGTTTTATCTTGCGGCGTCCACCACGCTGTGGCTGTGTGAGGCTCGATGTAGCCCTGGTGAACGGTGCTGGTCCGGAACTCGCGCTCGATGACGAGATCGGCCGCGGCGAATCCTTTTTCGATGTCGCCGAGAACCATCTCATTGTGGCTAGCGACGTTGTTCTCGAACTCGTCGTGGAGTAAGACAGCGCCCGGCGCCATCGCAACTTCCGCGTCGTTGAGCGAGGGAAGAACCTCGTAATCGATCGCGATCAGAGCCGCGGCTTCGTCTGCCGACTGCAAGCTCGTCGCGGCGACTGCCGCCACGGCGTGCCCGCGATACAGGACTTTGTCTCGCGCCATCAAGTTCGCGCTCTGACGCCGGAGATTCGGTCGAACGTCGTCGCCGTCCAAAGCGGGGAAATCGGCCGATGTGACCACTGCCCTCACGTCCGGGTGCGCCTCCGCATTGCTGGTGTCGATCGACTTGATTCGGGCATGCCCATGCGGGCTGCGGAGCACCACACCGTACAGCATCCCGGGCAGATTCATGTCGGCGCCGTACAACGCTTTGCCGGTCACCTTGTCGTAACCGTCGTGCCGTATCGGACGCTGTCCGACGGTCTTAAATTCCTGGTTGGACAACACGATGTTCGATGTCATTCGCCTGGCAACCTCCGCCCCTATTATTCAGTGCGCGTAATTGTAGCATAGCGCCTGAGAACAGCTTTTACGGCCTTAGGCTGTGTGTTATACTGCGCTAGCTAAATCACGCCTCCGATTTCGTGCCTGCACGCCGGAGGTTCACGGCGCACGGCGACAGGCCTGCAGAGGATCGACCATGGCGGACAACGTCGAGTTCATACCGGATGGAAACGTCACCTCATCCAAGCGATATCGCGCCGGCGGAACGTATGCCGGACTGAAGTCCCAGGGCGATGACGTCCGAGACATCGGCATGATGGTGTCGGACAGTCCGGCGTCGGTCGCCGGGACGTTCAGCCGCAACAAGGTTCTGTCCCCGTCGGTCACTGTCACGAAAGAGAAATCCGCAAACGGCTCGGCTCGCGGTGTCATCGCGAACAGCGGCTGTGCCAACTGCGCGGTCGGCGCTCAGGGCTACACCGACGCGATGGAAATGTCCGAACTCGCGGCCAAACACGCCGGCGTCGACCCCGCAGAGATGTTGATCGGCAGCACTGGCATGATCGGCATCGAGCTGCCGATGGCGTTGGTTCGGCAAGCGGTGCCCGCGATCGAGTTGACCGACGACGGCGGCGATGACTTCGCCCGGTCGATCATGACTACCGACTCGCGGCCCAAGTCGGCTGCAGTGTCGTTCACGGCGGGCGGCGTCCAATCCACGATCGGCGGAGCCGCCAAAGGCGTCGGCATGATTCACCCGGACATGGCGACGATGCTCTGCTTCCTTTCGTGCGACGCGAACGTCGAAGCAAGTTTCCTGCAGACTGCCCTATCCGAGGCAGTTGGTCTCAGCTTCAACATGATCGACATCGACGGCGACCAGAGCACCAACGACACGGTGTTGCTCTTCGCGAACGCCGCCGCCGGCGGCAGCCAGATCACCGCCGGTTCGGAGTCTGCGGCCGTTTTCCAAGAAGCGCTCAACGAAATATGCATCCACCTCGCCAAGGAGCTCGTCCGCGACGGCGAGGGCGCAGAGCGCATCTTCGCGGTCACTGTCGACGGGGCGGCATCGGTGGACGATGCACGTGTCGGCGCTCGCGAGATCGCGGCTTCCAACCTTGTCAAGGCGATGGTTCACGGCCGGGATCCAAACTGGGGCCGCATCATGATGGCGCTCGGCAAGAGCGGCATCCACATCGACGAGTCGAAGATCGACATATACATCAACGGCATCCACATCGTTCACGACGGAATCGCGATCCCTTACTCCACCGATGCGGTAATCGCCGGCATGAGAGCGCCGGAGATCAGCTTCCAGGTTTCGGTCGGCGTCGGCGACGCCAGCGCGACCGGTTGGGGCTGCGATCTGACCGAGGACTATGTAACGTTCAACTCGGCGTACAGCACCTAGACTGGCTGGACGCTGCCATTCTGATTGATTCCGTGACGATGTTTGAAGGGAATAACGCCTCGCGGTCAGCGGGCGCCAAATGACAAAGGAGCCCTTCCCCCATGGGACGACTGTAATCAAGATCGGCGGCAGCACACTCGGCGAACACGACACCACAATCGCGGACCTCGTCGAGCTCCAAAAAGAAGGCGTCAACCCTGTCGTGGTCCACGGCGGCGGCAAAGTCATCACCGACTGGATGGCCAAGCAAGGCGTCCGGCCGGTGTTCAAAAACGGCCTCCGCGTGACGGACGCGGAGAGCCTCAAGATCGTCGTTGCGGTGCTGGCGGGATTGATCAACAAAGAACTCGTCGCCTCGTTGGTCGGCGCTGGCGCCAAAGCCATCGGTGTTAGCGGCGCAGATGGGGGAATCCTGAAAGCCGAGATTCGAAACCCTGATCTCGGGTTTGTGGGCTCTGTATTCAGCGTCGACGTTGCGCCGATACAGGCGATCGTCGCGGAGGGCTGCATCCCGGTCATCGCTCCGGTCGCGATCAACTGGACGGATGACCCCGAATACAACGGCACGCTCCTCAACGTGAACGCGGACACCGCCGCCGGAGAGATCGCCGCGGCGCTCAGTGCTGAAACGCTGGTGTTTCTCACCGATGTCGAAGGCGTGCTCGATAGATCGAAGAGAGTGATCCCCAGGTTGACGCGCCGACAGGCGACCCAACTGATCGGATCGAACGTCATCGCGGGAGGCATGATCCCTAAGATTGAGGCGTGCCTGCGACCTCTCAAGGGCGGCGGCATGTCCCAGATAATCGACGGGCGCAAAGCCGGCGCCCTCCGCCAATCATTAAATGGAAGTCCCATGGGGACCAGAATCGGTTAGGTGATGAATGGCCGAAAATTACGAGCGTAACGGCGGCGACACTCCTCAGATTTCACTGCCGCAGATTCCGACCAACTACGGTCCGTTGCTCAAATGGGCCGGGGTCATCTTGGGCGTGGTTCTTTTATTCGCGCTGATCTCATTCGGCAGGGGCGTATACACGGACATGCTGTGGTTCGACGCGCTCGGTTTCAAGGGCGTCTACACCAAAGTCCTTCTCACCCGGATAACCCTATTCTTTGCCGGCGTGATAATATTCGCCATCCCGGCGGGCTTGAGCTTCTGGCTGGGCCATCGTTACACCGACGGTGAAACCAATTTGCCGATTCCGCCCGAGTTGGTCGAAGTGCTCCGGAAAGCGGTCAAGTGGGGCGCGGTCGTTGCAGTCATAGTGCTCAGCTTGATTTTCGGGTCCATACTGGCGTCGCACTGGGAGCTGTTCCTTAGGTTCACAAATTCGGTGTCGTTCGCGGTCAAAGACCCGGTGTATGGCCGCAACGTCGGCTTCTTCGTGTTCGACCTGCCGATGCTGTCGTTCTTCCAGGGCTGGCTGCTCGGGGTGATCATCGTCTCGTTGTTGGGCACGGCAGCCTTGCAGTTCATCAACTTCAATCTCAGAGGCCTCAAGTTTCAACTCACCACGCCAGTCAAGGTTCAGCTATCCGTGCTCGGCGCGATCATCATGTTCATGGTGGCGTGGGGCCATTGGATCGACCGCTGGGAGTTGGTGCTGTCCGACGACGGCGCCGTGTTCGGTGCCGCATACACCGATCTCAACGCGCGGAAGCCGGCGCTGATGATCCTGACCATCGTCGCCAGCGCGGCAGGCGTATTGATGTTGGTCAACGCCTACTTCAAAGGCCTGAGGCTACTGGTGGGCGCGGTCGCACTCTGGTTGGTGCTCGCGGTATTGTTGGGCGCCGCGTGGCCCGCGTTGATGCAACAGTTCACGGTTACGCCGAACGAATTCGCGAGGGAGCAAGAGTTCATCCAGCGCAACATCGATTTTACCCGAACCGCCTTCAATCTTGAGGGCATTTCCGAAGACTTTTTTCCCGCGGAAAGCGACGTTACACCAGACCTCATTCAAAACAACCTCAAGACCATCAACAACATCAGGCTTTGGGACTCGCGTCCGTTGTCCAGCGTCTACAGGCAGATTCAGATTATCCGGACGTACTACGACTTCAGAAACGCCGACGTGGACCGGTACCGTCTCGGGGGAGAGTACCGGCAGGTGCTTTTGTCGGCTCGCGAGGTGGCTCCGGAAAGGCTTGAGATCGAATCCCAGACATGGGTGAACCGCAAGCTTTTCTACACACACGGCATCGGTGTTGCAATGAGCCCCGCCACCGAGTTCACTCTCGAGGGCAGGCCCGAGTTCTTCGCTCAGGACATCCCAGCCGACGGCGTCGTCCCGATCAGCCTTCACGGGCAGGAAGGCGAGCCCGACCTGACGGTCGACAACCCTCGAATCTACTACGGCGAAAACACGCTCGAGTTCGTGATCGCCAACACGAAAACCGCCGAGCTCGACTATCAGACCACCGATGAGTTGATCTACACGAACTACTCGGGCACCGGCGGCGTCCGTCTGAGTTCGTTCTGGAGAAAGCTTGCGTACACCTGGCAACTCGGCGACATCAACATCCTCATCAGCGGCGAGATAACTTCCGACAGCCTGCTGCAATACCGAAGAACGATCCGCGAGCGCATCACCACGGTGGCTCCATTCTTAGTGCTCGACGCCGACCCGTACATAGTCGCCACCGACGATCGTCTCGTGTGGATGCAAGACGCTTACACGACCAGCGACCAGTACCCGTATTCCGATCCGACAGGCGATCCGCTGGTTCACGAATTCAACTACATGAGGAACAGCGTCAAGATCACGCTGGACGCTTACGACGGAACCCTCAAGTTCTATATTTGGGATCCCACCGACCCAGTGGTCCAGACATACTCGAAGATCTTCCCCGACTTGTTTGAACCGGCGGATGCCATGCCGCAGGCACTCCAGGACCACGTGCGGTACCCCGAGGACTTCTTCACGATCCAAGCTGAGAAGTACATCAAGTACCACATGAAAGAGCCGCAAAACTTCTACAACAACGAAGACCTGTGGGCGACTCCGAACGAAAAATTCGGTCAGACCGAGGAATTGAAACCAATAGAGCCTTACTACGTGATCATGAAGCTTCCGGGGCAAGAAACCGAGGAATTTGTCCTGCTGTTTCCGTACACTCCGAGCCAACGCCAGAACCTCATCGGTTGGCTCGCCGCTCGCAGCGACGGAGAGCACTACGGCAAGATCCAGGCGTTCAACTTCCCTAAAGGCCTCAACGTGGACGGTCCCGAACAGGTGGAGGCGCGAATCGACAACGACCAGGACATATCCGAATGGTTCACTCTGCGCTGTACCGCGGGTTCGATTTGCATCAGGGGCAACCTTCTTGTGATCCCAATCGGGGAAAGCGTCTTATACGTAGAACCCGTCTACATTCAAGCTGAAGGGGTCGAGTTCCCGGAGCTCAAGCGAGTCATTCTGGCCACTGCAGACAAAGTGGTGATGGAAGACTCGTTGGCTTTGGCGCTCACGGCTCTGACCGGGGACCCCTCGTTCGCCGCCGCGGAGGCCGCCGGAGAAGCGGTCAGTTCAACGCCGACGACGCCGGTCGCGCCGAGCCAGCCACGACCCGAGCCCGTCGACTCGATCCAAGGGCAGATCGGGGTGGTGGGCGACGCAATTGAAGGCATCAAGATCGACTTAGAGCTTCTAGAGGAGGCGCTCAAGCGTCTCGAAGAATTGACCGGGGGTGAATAACGTGAACAGCAGCCAATGGATGGACGTCGAGAGCAAGTACTACATGTTCCTCGTGCGCAGGCAGCCCGTCGTCATCGAGCGTGGCGAAGGGACCCGCGTTTGGGACGTCGACGGCAAGGAGTATCTGGACTTCACGTCCGGATGGGCGGTGAACAACGTGGGGCACGCGAACCCTGTGGTCGCGGACGCCATCGCCGAGCAGGCAAGAACGCTGCTCCAGACATCGAACCAGTTCTATACCGTGCCGCAGCTCAAACTCGCCGAGATACTGGTCGAGAACAGTGCCATGGACAAGGTGTTCTTCTGCAACAGCGGCACGGAGGCAAACGAGGGCGCGATCAAGTTGGCCCGACGTTACGGTGCAACCCGGCGCAACGGAGCGTTCGAGATCATCACCGCGTTGAATTCGTTCCACGGCAGGACGATGATGAACGTGGCAGCAACGGGACAGCCGCACTATCAAGAGCTGTTCCAGCCGATCCCGCCAGGCTTCTCGCACGTGCCGTTCGACGACATTGAGGCGCTGAAAGGCGCGGTCACCGATCGCACGGTCGCGATCATGCTGGAACCGGTGCAGGCCGAGGGCGGAGTGAACATTCCGTCTCAGGGGTATCTGCAGAACGTTCGCGACTTCTGCGACGAGAACGAGCTCTTATTGATATTCGACGAGGTCCAGACAGGACTTGGCCGGCTAGGCACGTTGTTCGGCTACGAGTCTTTCGGCGTCGAGCCGGACATCATGGCTCTGGCCAAGGGCCTCGGCGGCGGCGTGCCGATCGGCGCGTTCATGGCCAAAGACGACGCATGCGCGTTCGTTCCCGGCGACCACGGCTCGACGTTCGGCGGCAACGCGCTTACGTGCGCCGCGGCCCACGCCTCGACCAAGTACCTGATCGACAACGACGTCCCTGCCAACGCGAAGCGCATGGGCGATCGCATCCAACAAGGTTTGGACGCGATCAAAGCCAAGTTCGACGTCATCAACGAGGTTCGCGGCATGGGATGCCTGTGGGGCATGTTCTTCGAATCCGACGTCTCCCCTGCCGTGGTTGGCGCTTGCAACGATGCGGGATTGCTGCTCAATCCACTCAGGCCCAACGCGGTTCGCCTGATGCCGCCGTTGACGGTCTCGGCGGACGAGATCGACCAGGCGATGGAGCGACTGGAAACGGGCATCGGGAACGCGCTGGCGTAACTGGCCCGGTTAACGGCACATGAATATCACGCAACCTGGCCGGTGAGCTCGCTGCTGAGGCGGAGAGTCATCGGCTTGGTCGCGGTGGCGGACAACCAATCGAACATCGCCGGAGAGCAATTGTCATTCTGAGCCCGCAGGCGAAGAATCTGGTCGCTGAATAGGCACCTGTGCTGCAAGACCCCGATGCTTCTCCTTCCGTGGAAAAATCGATGTCGCGAGATGCGTTTCCGCTTGGCCGCAATGGCGATAAACAAAGCAAGTGGCGCCGAACCAATATTTGTCATTCAGAGACTGCAGCCGAAGAATCTGGTCGTTGAGCGCGCACGATTGCCTAAAGGACACCGGTTGCTTCGCCTTCCCTGGACAGAAACGCATGGCGAAAAGCGTTGGGGGGCGTGCGTCAGCTTGGCCGTAAACGGCCAGAGCACCGGTGGCCTGCCGCACACAACCTGTTTGCCTGTCGTTGCACTCGTCGTCACCGAATATGACACGACCGTCAGGACCCCCGATTCCGAGACGCCATGGCGGCACGGAGAAATACATTGAACTGGCGAGAGCTACAAGAGAAGAACATCACCCTGGTCGGCGGCGCGGTGTCCGGCGGATTGGATAGCTGCACCGTCGCCCATTGGTTGCGAGACAAGGGGTTCGAGATCCACGCGTTCACGGTGGACCTCGGGCAACCCGACGAAGAGAATCTCGACTCGGTCAAAGACCGTATGCTCGGATCCGGCGCGACGGACGCCGTGATACTCCCTGGACGCGCTCCCCTGGCCGCCGCCGGCCTCAAGGTGATCCAGTCGCAGGCGCGTTACGAAGGCGGATACTGGAACACAACCGGCATCGCCCGTCCCGTCACCGTTGCCGCGATATTGCCCGAGTTGGCTCGACGAGACATCGGAGTGCTGTTTCACGGCGCCACTGGGCGTGGCAACGACCAGGTCAGGTTCCAGCTCGCCGCCAACATGCTCGACCCGACCATAGAGGTCTACGCCCCTTGGCGCGACCCGGAGTTCATCGAGCGATTCCCCGGCCGCTTGCAAATGATCAAATACTGCGAAGCCAACGGCTTGCCGATCCGACCCGCGCGCGAATCGCGGTATTCGACCGACGCCAATTTCCTGGGGTTGACTCACGAAGCGGGCGACCTGGAAGATGTGTCGATCTCGCCAGAATTCGTCGAGCCCGGGATGGGCGTTTGGCCGTGGAACGCGCCGGACCAGTCGACGTTGTTCACGGTTCGGTGGGAACGAGGCGTGCCGGTCGAGCTCAACGGCGAGCGACTGGATCTCGAAGGCGTGTTCTTGCAAGCCAACCGCATCGGCGGCGCGTACGGCGTCGGAATCGGGGATCACGTCGTCGAGAACAGGTTCGTGGGCGTCAAGTCACGCGGGATCTACGAGGCGCCGGCGATGGAGCTTCTGGGCAGAAGCTACGAATTCTTGCTACAGTTCGTACTCGATCGCAGGGCGCGTGAGTTCTTCGAGCACGTGTCGGGCGTCATCAGCCTTCAAATATACCAAGGCTACTGGCTCGATCTGGCGACCCGCGCCGCTCTGGCAGCTTTGGGGCCGATCACGCGCATGGCCACCGGAACGATCACGATGAAACTCTACAAAGGCCGCGTCTACTTCGACACGGCCGAAGACACGCCCGAAGCGATGCCCCACTCGCTCTACACCGACGACAGTTCGATGGAAGCGATGGGCGCCTACGACCACGCTGACGCCGAGGGATTCCTGAAGGTGCTTGGCATCTCCGCCAAGAACCTCGGGGCCAGGCAAGGCGCCGACACAGACTTGTAAGCTCCGGCTCGTTATGCGGAGGCAACCGTGAACCATCAGACCTTGCCCGCCAAACCAGAAGACATCACGCCCGCATGGCTCACCGAGACGTTGCGTCAGGCAGGCGTCATCGACGCTTCGGTCGTGACCGACATCATCGCCGAGCCAATGGCCGTCGGCGTGGGATTTGGCGGCAGCCTTGCGCGCCTTACCGTTTCGTACGACCAGCCAGCGAATGCAGGATCTCGAACGATCGTTGCGAAGTACCCTACGTCCCACGGACCCACCCGCTCACTCATAAACGACATGGGCTACTACGAGTCGGAGGTCCGATTTTATCAGGAGATGGCGCAGGGGAATTCGATACGGACACCTCAGTGTTATTTCGCGGCCTTCAACCCTGCGGATGGCAACTTCTTGCTTTTGCTCGAAGATTTATCACACCTACGGACCCAAGATCAACTTGCCGGTTGCAGTCTCGAAGACGTGGAGACGGTGATCAAGGCACTTGGCCAATTCCACGCCCGAAATTGGAACATCAGCGCAAACTCGGGCTTGGAATGGGCGCCGACATTCGGTGCTAGGGCCGAATGGGCTCAAAGCATCTTCCCGCGCGCTTGGGGCGCTTTTCAACGGAAAGCGCCCGAGATTATTCCCGAATCGCTAATGACCCTAGCTTCGCTGATAACCCCCCACGTGGCGGGAATCATTCTCCGTCTGGCGGAGCCGCCGATCACTGTGCGCCACGGCGACGTCAGACTCGACAACCTGTTCTTCGACTCGTCGGGCGATGACGCCGGAGTAGTCGCCATTGATTGGCAGCTTGTCGGCGCGTGTCGCGGCACGTACGATTTCGCGTATTTCGCGGGGATGTCGTTGACAACCGAGATGCGCAAACAACATTTGGATGAGCTTCTCGGCCTCTACCAAGAAACGCTTTCTGAATCGGGCGTAAGCGGGTACACGCTCAATGACTGCTTCGAAGATTACGGGTACACCCTGCTGTACCTCATTCTCTTCCTCGCAGTTGCGGGCTCAACGCTGGAAATGGAATCGACCAGAGGTCAGTTGCTTGCGCAAGCGCTGACTGAACGGTTGGCGGACGCCCTGACGGAAATCGACGCGCCGGCGCTGCTCGCAAAATTGGATTGATTATTGGTCTCGGCCGACGGAATCGATACGCTACGTGCGCTAGAATTCCAAACGTAAGATTCTTATCACATCAAAGTCGACGGAGCGTAACCACGATGGCATCCACGACAGACACCGACACCCAAAACCAGATCGTCAGCTCCGTCCGCGAGTTCGTTCGGCGCGAGGTCGAACCGATAGCGCAGGAGTACGACAACGAGGACATCTACCCGGAGCAGTTGATCGACCCGATGCGCGAGATGGGCTTGTTCGGGATCACCATACCGACGGAGTTCGGCGGCCTGGGACTCGACTACACGACGTTCGCGATGATCTTCGAAGAGCTCAGCAAGGGCTGGATGAGCGTCAGCGGAATCATCGGCACTCACCATATCCTGGGTCACATTGTCGCCAGCCACGGCACCGACCAGCAGAAGGCGAAGTTCCTCCCGAGGCTGGCAAGCGGCGAGCTCCGCGGTGGTCTGGCATTGACCGAACCCGAGGCTGGCAGCGACGTACAGAACCTCCAGACGACCGCGGTAAAAGACGGCGAGGAGTACGTTCTGAACGGGTCGAAGATGTTCATCACGAACGGTGAGTACGGCAACGCATTCGCGGTGCTCACGAAAACGGACCCTGACGCCAATCCGAGGCATCGAGGCATGAGCTGCTTCATCATCGAAAAGCCCGCCGTTGGATTCGAGGTGGGACAGCACCTTGACAAACTCGGCTATCGGGGGCTGGATTCGTGTGAGCTCCTGTTCAACGACTGCCGGGTCGACGCCGATAATCTCGTCGGGGCCGCTGAAGGCCAGGGGTTCAAGCACGTGATGAGCGGCCTCGAGACCGGACGAATCAACGTCGCCGCGCGGGCGGTGGGAGTCGCAACGGCGGCGTTCGAGGCGGCGATCCGTTACGCCCAGCAGCGAGAGACGTTCGGAGAGCCGATCGCCAGCCATCAGGCCATCCAACTCAAGCTCGCGGACATGGCGACGAAGATACAAGCCGCCCGGCTGCTGACCTACGACGCCGCGGCCAAGAAGGATTCCGGCCAACAACGCATCGACCTCGAAGCCGGGATGGCCAAGCTGTTCGCCAGCGAGGTCTGCGGCGAGGTCACCCTCGAAGCGATGCGCATTCACGGCGGTTACGGCTACATCAAGGACTTCAACGTCGAGCGATACTACCGCGACGCGCCGCTGATGATCATCGGCGAAGGCACCAATGAAATCCAAAAGCTGGTCATCGCCCGACGCCTACTGGAAAATTACGCGATCTAATTCATCGGCCTTGTCCGTATAGTGTCGAGGTCATGGAATTCGTTGGGGAGGGTTTCCCCCCCCCCCCCCCCCGCCGATACTGCCCAGAGATACCACCGATATCAAATGACACGTCTGGTCCCCAAACCAACCGGTCGGTCGACTCGGCTGGACGACTATGACTATTCGCAACCAGGCGCCTATTTCGTTACGATCTGCACGCACAATCGGATGATGATGTTTGGCGATGTCGCCGACGGCGAGATGGGATTGAATTCGCTCGGCGAGGTTGTTGCGGAAACATGGCAGGCGTTGCCGGACCGTTACGCCAGCATCGGCCTGGACGCGTTCGTTGTCATGCCTAATCACGTTCATGCTATCCTGTTTCTGGGCGAGAACCAGCGGGAGGGTTTGAAACCCTCCCCTACGAATTCGCATGGCATCACTGAGATTGTTCGTGGTTTTAAGACCTTTTCGGCTAGGAAAATCAATCAAATACGCGAATCCGTGGGAACACCTGTTTAGCAACGCAGTTTCTACGAACACGTGATCCGTACTGAACGGGACTTAGCGTCAATCCGTGAATACATCATCTACAACCCAGCGAAATGGGCCGACGACGAATACAATCCCGGCTGAAACTGATTAACGGTGATCTTTCCAACCTCATGATCCGCCGTAGGGGAGGGTTTCAAACCTTCCCGCTGATGTTGCCCCGAAACGCACAACGACTTAACCAAACCGACCTACGAAAAATCAGCGGAGCACAACAATGATCCATGACACGAGAGATGACTTCGGGAGGTACCTCGAGGACTTCGCGCCTGGGGACGTCTTCAAACACTGGCCGGGCAAGACCATCACCGAGATGGACAACCATCTGTTCTCGCTGCTCACCAGGAACGACAATCCACTGCACACCGATCACGCCCTGATGGAGGATCACCAGCACGGCCAGATCCTCGTCAACGGCGCACTGGTGTTCAGCCTCGTCGTCGGGATGTCGGTGCGAGACACGTCGGGGAAGGCCATCGCGAATCTCGAGTACGAGAAGGTGCGACACGACGGCCCCGTGTTTCACGGCGACACGATCTACGCCGAGAGCGAGGTTCTCGGCGTGCGCGAGTCGAACAGCCGGCCGGATCGCGGCATCGTGCACATCGAGAGCCGTGGCGTGAACCAGCGCGGCGAGAAGATTCTGACGCTGCAACGACGTTTCCTCGTCCCCAAGCGCCCTGGCGACTCTGGCGGCGCCGGCTCGGAAGGCTAGGCTATGGGCTTGAAAGAGGTCTCTTCCGACTACACCGTCTCGATCCACTACGACCGGCGCCTGTACCGTCAGGACGTCGAGGGCTCGACCGTGCACGCCCGGATGCTGGCGAAACAGGGCATCATCGAGGGCTCGGAAGCGGACGCCATCGTGAACGGATTGGCACAGGTACGGTCGGAGATCGAACGGGACGAGTTCCCGTGGCGGCCCGAGCTCGAAGACGTGCACATGAACATCGAGCGGCGGCTGCACGAGCTGATCGGCGAGCCTGCGCTGCGGCTCCACACGGCCCGTTCGCGCAACGACCAGGTCGCGCTGGACATGCGGATGTATGTCAAAGACGCGATCGATAATCTGCGCGGGCTCCTCGGGACCGTACGCGATGCGCTTGTATCTTTGGCCGAGGAACATCGCCGTGTCGTGATGCCCGGATACACGCACGTGCAGCGGGCCCAGCCGGTGCTGTTCGCCCACCACATGCTTGCCTACTTCGAGATGCTCGGGCGCGACGCCGCCCGCTTCGCCCAGGCTCGCGAACGCGCCGACGTGATGCCTCTGGGCAGCGGGGCGCTCGCCGGACTCCCCTACCCTTTGGATCGAGAATGGGTCGCGGCCGAGCTCGGTTTTTCGCGGATATCGGCCAACAGCATGGACGCGGTGTCGGATCGCGATTTCTTGCTCGATTTCCACGCCGCGGCATCCGTATGCGCCATGCACCTGTCTCGACTTGCCGAAGAGCTCGTGCTCTGGTCATCGGACGAGTTTGGCTTCATCCGGTTGAGCGACGACTTCACAACCGGCAGCTCGATCATGCCGCAAAAACGCAACCCCGATTTCGCCGAGATAGCGCGGGGCAAAACCGGACGCGTCTTCGGCAACCTGATGGCGTTATTGACGACCCTCAAGGGCTTGCCACTGACCTATAATCGGGACATGCAAGAGGACAAGGAAGGCTTCTTCGACTCCGAAGACACGTTGACGGCGACCCTCCAAGTGTTCGCAGGCATGCTGAGATCGATGAAGCTGAACGAGGCCCGCATGCGCGACGCAGCCCAGAGCAGCTATGTGCTCGCAACCGACATCGCCGACTACCTCGTGGCCAAAGGGATGCCGTTTCGCGAAGCTTACCGCGTCGTCGCCTCGCTGTCCGATTACGCCGTGGAACAGGATCGGCATTTCCACGAACTGACTCTGGACGAATTTCGGCAGTTCTCCGACCTGTTCGACGAAGGCGTACTCGAGATCGACATCGACAGATCGATCGGCGCGAGGGACGTTCCGGGCGGCACGAGCGCGACGAGAGTAGACGAGGCCATCGTCAATGCGAGACAGGAACTGGAGGTCGGAAATGGCGTTTGAGCGCACGGTACGGATCGCGCCGTCGATACTTTCCGTCGACTTTGCTCGGTTGGGTGAGCAGGTCGAAGAGGCCGAGGCGGCCGGTGCGGGTTGCATCCACATCGACGTCATGGACGGCCAGTTCGTGCCACAGATCACGTTCGGCCCGGTCGTCGTCGAAGCGATCAGAGATCGGGTCGACATCCCGCTCGAAATCCACGTAATGACGCTCCAGCCTGAGCGACACATCGAGCATCTCTCCGAAGCCGGCGCGAACCGGATTATCGTCCACGCCGAGGCTTGTCCACACGCGCATCGAGTCGTCCAGCAGATCAAGGACGCGGGGCTCGAAGCAGGATTGGCGATCAATCCAGCGACGCCGCTTTCGGCGACCGAGGAGGTTCTGGCCGACGTGGATCAGCTCCTCGTCATGACCGTGAACCCCGGATATGGAGGCCAGTCCTTCATCGACAGCATGCTCGGGAAGATCGGTCGCGCGCGGAAGATGATCGACGAGTACGCGCCCGATGTCGTGCTCGAAGTGGACGGAGGCGTCAAAGCCGACAACGCGAAAGCGGCCGCCGACGCAGGCGCGACGTTGCTCGTTGCGGGATCCGCCGTGTTCAACCATGCCCACAGCGTCGCGGATTCGATGTCGGCGTTGTTTCGGGCAATCGCCTCCGAATAGGCCCGGATCGCGCATAGGTGAACACCGATCACATCAAGCGCTCAACGGGAGCTGGCTGGGACATGATGTCCGAGTGGTACCAACGGTCCAGCGAGATCGCGCTCGACGATGTCCATTACGCCCCGTACGCCCCTGGCGAGCGAGAATTGAACCTCCTCGGACCCGTCAAGGGCAAACGCGTGCTGGAGCTGGCGTGCGGCGCAGCACAGAACTCCATCGCGCTGTCCCGTTGGGGCGCAACGGTCGTGGGCGTGGACATCTCGCCGAACCAACTTCGTCGAGCTCGGGAGCTGCAGACCGAAACCGGCGCCGACGTCAACCTCTTGATGGGCGACATGGAGCTTCCTCGGATGTTCAAGCCCAACTCGTTCGACATCGTGCTCTCGTCGTTCGGATGGGAGTTCATCCCCGATCTGTCTGTCTGTTTCCATGAGTGCTACGCGCTGCTCAAATCGGGCGGTGTCATGATCGTCGCCACCGCCCATCCGTTGAATGCGTTCGTGTGGGACGAGGACCAACAGGCGGTGTTGGTGACGGACTACTTCAATCCACCCGTCGAGGTTTGGGCCGACTCGATTCCCGACGGACACGATCCTGGCACGACTTTCTTTCACACGTTCGAGGGGATGTTTGGGCTGCTGACGGCCGAAGGATTTCGCATCGACAAGGTGCTAGAGCCGTTTCCGAACATGCTTCCGGAGAGCGGCGACGATGGAGCCGCCAAGTCACCATACGCCGGACCGTATTGGGATGAGAGCCGGGATCGTCTGCTGAAGGCGCCGTTCGCCATCGTCTACGTCGCGAGCAAGTGAACACGAGACGCGCCAGCCCGTCGCTCTCGACGCTTCGCCTTGGTTTGCTGACCGCGGCATTGTTGACGACGATTGCGATTGTCGCGTGCGGCGGCGATGCCGACGATGCTTCACAGCCCTAACCCGTCGCCGCCGTAGCCCCAAGTACTGAACCGTCGATCCAGCAGGTCGCATCGCCGAGTCCGACTCCGCCACCGCCAACGCGGGTCGCGACCCGGACGCCGGCGCCGACCTCTGATCCGACCGCGACCGTTGAGCCGACCGCCACAGCCGAACCGACAGCCACGCCACGTCCGACGGAAACTGCCACGCCTTCGCCGATCCCGGCCCCGACGCTCACGCCAACGCCACTTCCAACGTCGACCGCAATACCGACGATAACGCCGGTCCAGCAGCCGACCGAGGGCGGCAACCTGAGGCCGTCAGCGCCGAGATCGTGGGAGGCGGCTCTGGTGGTCGCCGCCATCCCGGAGGACGTAGCAACGCCCCGATGATCGAAGGCCAGCCGAGTTACTTGAGTTGGTCGGTCACGAACTCAGGATGGAGCACGTCACGGACAGGTTCTTCGTGGATCTGCTCATCGACGGACTCGTCGTCGAACGGTGGTTCAGCCGCGGGATCAGCGCTCGCGAATCGGCGTCAATCACCGATTGGGCGGAGCTTCCGTCGAGAACCAACCTCGCCGCGGGAAATCACGTGGTGGCGCTCGTCGTCGATGCAACCAACTCGATCGCCGAAAGCGATGAGACCGACAACCGCATCGAAATCGTCGTCGTCGTTCAGCCCGGGACCGTCGCGGGAACGACGCCGACCCTGACTCCGGCTCGGTTGCCGGATCTAGCGCCGGTCGCGGACGAAGGCTGGCCGGGGCCGATCACCGCAACCGCGTATTCGGGCGTAAACGCCTTGGGGCCTCTCTCGATCAGTGTTCCCACGTACGTCAGCTTCGCATTCGAAAATCGCGGGTTGGCTTCCACCCCTGAGACTGTCTCCGTGCAACTGTATCGGGACGGCATGTTGATCAGCGAGCAGATCGTCGTCGGCGCCTTGGCCGGGACCGTGTTCGCGCCGCCCGAATAGAGTGACCTGTCGAGCGTCGTCCGTCTGTCCGCGGGGCCGCACACGCTTCGACTGGTGCTGGACCCGCACAACCTGGTGCCCGAATCGGACGAGACCAACAACGCGTATGAAGTCACGCTCGACTGGGAAACCGGCGCTGTTCCGGCACTGGTTTCCGCGACGCTGTCGTCTGAGCCTCCAATCCCTGATGCGCCGACAAAGCCAAATCTGATGCCCGGCTGGCGATTCAACTGGGACGCCCCGATCATCCTCAGCCACGAGTCCGAATCGTTTCTCAATGCACCGCTCGTTGTCGGCGAAGACATCTTCACGGACGTGGTCGTCATGAACAGGAGCTCGGTCAACGCCACCCAACCGTACGAGGCGCACTTGTACTATGACGACAAGCAGGTCGCTACGCTGGAGGCGGACGAGGGCACGCCCGCCGGGTCGATCCACTGGTGGGCCGACCCGGCGGTCTTGAACACGGCTGTGGCGGTCACCGAAGGCGCCCACACCCTGAAGATCGTCATCGACCCGACCGACGCCGTGGACGAGTCCGACGAAACCGACAACGTCTTCGAGAGGCAGTTCATTTGGACGGCAACCGCTCCGGACCCAGTGTCTCTGACCACGTACTCAGTTGGAGACATCGCGAACACGCTGGGCCCACTGAGCGATCTGCTGGACTCGCAGAAGCTCGTGGTCGGCCCGGACGGCGACGAGCTGGTCGACACGGTGCTGGGCGTTGCCGATGTGGTGCACTTCATCTTGACAGGGACCAGCTTCCGCGACCAGCGCGCGGTGATATCTCTGAGGTCTCATGCGGGTTTTATCGAATGGATGGAGCAAACCTGCCAAGAAGATTTCGCGGTCCGGGACCCGGCTGAGTACCCGCTGGTCAGAGCTCAGTGCGAGAAGGCGAAGCCTGAATTTCTCGGTGTAACTTCCAACCGGCTGGGAACGCTATCCGTGATTGTCGACGCGGAGAACCCTCCTGCCGAGGTTCTCGACACCCTCGCGCATGAGTTCGGCCACATGCGGCAGAAGCTGGCGCACCCCGAGCAATCGGACGGGGTCGGGTCGCTGTTGTTGCGCGGGCTGCTGGAGGCCGAGGCGCAGCAGTTCCAGCGAGCGTTCTGGCTCGTGCTGGAAGAGCAAACCGGCATGTCGCTGCTCAATTACCCGGCCTACGCGGCGTTCCGCCAAGTGATCCGCGACCGGGTCCCCTATACAATCGGCGACACCGCGAACGACGAACACTCGCTCGGGCATCTGCTCCAGTGGCTAGCAGTCCTGGACGACCCGGACCTCGCGGCGCTGCGGTCTACGTTGGCTGAAAACGGCAAGCTAAATTCCTCAGTGTCGACCGACTTGTTCGACTATTTCGTCGCGATGCCGGTTGAAGAGGTGGACGCCTACGTCCAAGCCCGTTTCACTTCGCCGTCCCGCCACGCCGAAACAATCAGCGACATCGCGCTGTCAAGGCTGATCCCGTTCCTGCCAAGCGACCTCGAGGGGCTGGTCGTGCTGCGGATGATGGGGTTGCTGGCGCCGTGAGGTAGCACTCACATCAATCGACGACGATCCTCGGGATGGCAAGTCTGCGAGAAGACCATTAGTGTGTAGGTTCGTGGGGTGGCGATAAGAAATATAAGTAGTGCCGAACAATATTCGTCATTCTGAGGCCGCAGCCGAAGAATCTGGTCGCTGAAAATGCACGTTTGCACACATGAATGCAGAAGTTTCTGATTCTGCGAAAGGTCCAGCATGCAAAGAAGAGTTAAGTGCCACGTACTGGGTTAGTGACCATAACGGCTCAAGCGTTGCTTGGCATGTGGGCGGATCTTCGACACGTCCCGACAGTGCCGGGATCCCGATGCGTCGGGACTTCCAAGTGTCGGCGCCTCATTTCGCCATCCTAAGCCGCAAAGTAGGATCTGGTCGTACGCGACAGTTGTCTCCCTGCAGAAGCCCGAGATTCTTCGGCTGCGGCCTCAGAATGGCGACAATTCAAACGCCGTTTCTAACTCATGCGTTTTCCGTCCCGCGGATACAATTCCGATTGCATCGGGGATCAGGACGAACAGATGAATGCGTGGCTCACCATAAGCGGACGCTCAGCATCGCCAGAAGAGTCGAGCGCAACTCATTTAGTTGATGACCATTTCGGACCCCTTGCGAGTGTCGGCTTGGTCGGATTGTTTGTATGCGTGTTGCGGGCCGCCATAAACTGGGCCTTTGAACGCAATCACAAAGCGTTCTGGACACGGCGTCGAAAGTCCTCAGCGGCAAGACGAAGCAACCCGTGCGCGGATACGGTGACGAAATTAGCGCCCAGATTGATAAACTCGGCCACTCCATCTGCATCGGCTGGGTTGTTCCCGCCTACACCGACATTCTTGCCGCCGGCTCTGATCTTTGGAATAACATCACCCATCACCCTGCGCACCTCAGTTCGTCCAGGGTTTCCCATGCTCTGTCCCAAATCGCCAGCCGCAACGTGAAGTATGTCGGCGCCATCCACCGTAAGAATGTCATCTATATTATCAACCGCCTGGATGTCTTCGATCATTGGAATGACCAGTGTCTCAGCGTTTATGTGGCGAGTCGACTCATCCATGGAAACCCCGACTCCATAGTCGTGAGCGCGCCCGCCTCCGACGCTTCGGTGTCCATCCGGATAGTAGCGTGCCGCTCGCGCTATCGCATCGGCCTCCTCGCGAGTATTGACGTGGGGCACGATAATCCCCTGGACCCCTCTGTCGAGAAAGCGCAATATCGTGGGGTCCGAGTGGTCAGGTATCCGAGCAATGGGCGTAATTCCGAATGCTTCAGCAGCACGCACCATGTGCTCCACCTGATCCAGATTCATCGGACCGTGCTCGCAATCGATCATCACGAAATCGTAGCCCAACGCCCCGAAGAGCTCGACGAGATCAGGAGCGTGACGACTGATAATTGCCCCGAATACGACTTCACCGCCGTCAAGTTTTGCCTTCGTGGTGTTAGTTCTCATGCTTCCTCCGAAACGTGCTAGCCGATCTGCCTGACCTTATCAGACCTTGGCATCCGTTGTTCGCGGGTTCTAATCGCCCAACGCCGCGTACATCTAGACGTGACCGGAACGGCCTTATGGGGTGTGTGATTTGTGTCGTGTCCTGTCGTGTGTGCCGGTTTGTGTCAAGTTGCCCATAAACTGCGCATTGTGTCGGCTGAAGTTGAAGGCGCAGCGAGCGGACCTACTCGATTGCGAACGTTTGAGATCTACCCACGGCAATAGCGGACCAATTGGTCACTCCGACCCGGTTTGGAGTGTGACTAGGGTACGAGTGATAATTGCCCCATGTCCAAAGAGCTCCGCCTGACCTGATAGCGACTGTGTGAGATCCACTTGAATCAACGTCGTACCAGTTGGTCGCGCCGGTTGACTCTTGGACGGAGGCGTCATCATCCCATGTTCAGTCTATGCCCCAGGTCCAGAGAGTACCGGACACAGGTGTGGCAGTGGGTGTCGGCGCTCGCGTCCGTGTGGGCGTCAGAGGTCTGGGAGTCGGCGAACTGAGTAAAGTTTCCCACCAGGCTAAGAAAGTGGCCGGCGTCGCTGTGGGGGACTGTGTTCGCCTGCGCGTAGGCGTTGTGTGCCGCCAAACGATAGTTCCATCGCCTTCGTCGCGTGTCGGCGTAGGTGTCATAGTTGCCCTCAGAGGTCGGGTTTGCGTCGGCCTCAGCGCCGCGAATGACTCGAATTCCGACGGCACACGTGTAAGCGTGGGCGTAGGTTTTGGCGGCAGCAACAGTACCTGAGTGGGTGCTGGCTTTGGCGTCAGGAGCATCGTTAGGCGCGGTGAGACTGTTGCCCTCGGGACCTGAGTGGGAGTTAGGTCGAACTCTGCAGCGTCTTCGAGGGCTGCTAATGCCTTGAGCGGCATACGTGCGGCCGTGGGCGTCGGGATGTTCGTCGGACTCGCGGTCGGAGGCAATGTCAGGGATTCAGATGGCACTGCGGCCACAATAGGCGCATTGGTGGGAGTGACGGTGCGTTCGTTGTCACCGCCTGCGTTCAACAAACCACCGTCAATGATGACAACGCCTGCCGCCACCGCAACGATTGTTGCCAGCGCGATGCCTGTGCCGATATTATCGGGAAGAGCCGTCTGCGTTCGGGCTCCGGCAGGCTGCTCAGCATCTGCCGATCCGCGACCGTACCCTCCTTCCCGACAAAGAACTGCTCTCGACCTGGCGCGCCAATGAAACTCCCTTCAGGGCGAAAGGAGAGTGTTATGACGTGGTAGTCTTCACGTTCCTCTTGCTCGACGAGCTCGAAGACCATACGTACGCCAGCATAGGCTCGGCCGTAGTTGCCGGGGGTTTCTCGGGCGGCTTGGGCTGCGACGAGTCGGGCTTGGTCGAGTGAGATGTACTCGACGGCCTCGCCTAACGAGTCGAACTCGAACGAGTCTTCTTTTTTGTCCTGGTCGTCGACCACAGTCCTCTATCCAACATCCTGTGCGGGTTTTTCAGCCGGTGTCATTGTATTTAACACGTGGATGCAGTCAAGTTCTCGTGGGGGATTTACGGCAGGCGATCTTCGACTGATCAACTCAGAGATGGAGGATGCCTCGACCGCCGAGTCTCCGTGATCTCAATCGTGTGACGAACATGCCAGAGCCGTGCGGTTGGGACGCTGACGCATCGACGAATGTCGGCGTGGGGGCGCGGGCTCCGTGGCGAGACTTGACTCGGTGAGGTCCTTCGACAGGTCCCGACAAGGCCGGGATCCCGATGCGTCGGGACTCAGGACGAACGGATCGGGGGAGGGGCGTAATGTCCGCACTCTCGCAAAGGACGGAGAGGGGTTCCCTCCACGGCCGAGCGTGCTAGCGATCGCCGTCGAATTCGTTGGCTGACCGCTGATCGCTGTCGGCTGTTGCCTACCCGCCGCCGACGGCTCGGACGATCTCTAGGCGGTCGCCTTCGGAGAGGGTGACTCCGCTTTGCTCATCTTTGCGGACGATCGAGCCGTTGTAGGCCACAGCGATGTGGCCGTCGCGGACGCCGAGCGATTCGAGGTAGTCGACCAGGTCTGTCGGGTTGTCCAGATCAACTGATTTTCCGTTGATGGTTAATGAGATCATCGGATGATCGCTCCTGAACCGGCCCATGCTGTGTTCATCGCCGTCGCGAGTTCGCGTGTGGCGCCTAGCGGGTCGTCGTGGGCGGAGATGGCCGTGATGACCGCGGCGCCCGTCCCGTCCGCATCGATAACCTGGCCCACGTTGTCCTTGTTGATCCCGCCGATGCCCAGAATCGGCGCATCGACGACATTTGCGATTTCCTTGATGAGGCCTGGTCCTGATATTGTACCGCTTGGATGGGATCCGGTCTCGAAGATCGTGCCGACGACAAGGAGTTCAGCGCCGGAGTTGATCGCGTCCACGGCCCCTTGAACGGAGTGGACGGATCGGCTCAGCAGAAGACGGTCCCCCGCCAACTCGCGAGCATCGGGCAACGAAATCCCGCCCTCGCCGAGCTGGACGCCGTCGGCGCCGCACAGCAGCGCGATGTCGATGCGTTCATTGATGAATAGCAACGACCTGCCCTCGGTGATGCGTCGGAGACGCCGGGCCACGTCGAGCAATTGCCCTCCGGGCAGATCCCGCTCTCTGAGTTGGACCATGCCAACTCCGCCGTCGACGGCCTGTTTCACGACAGTCTCCAAGGGTCGACCGCCGGTCTGGCTCCGGTCTGTGACCAGGCACAGGCAGGGTGACGGTATCGTGGCCGTCGTCATCGCCTAGTCCCCTGCAGCGGAGGCGACTCCTTCGGTGGGGCTGCTCGGAACGCCTGCCAATCGGTTGGCGATCCGTCCGGCGTTGTACGCCATGCGGCCGGCCTGAACCCCGAGACCGAACGCCTCACCCATCATCTTCGGGCTCTCGGCTTGGGCGATTGCTGTGTTGACCAGGACCGCGTCGGCGCCCGCTTCAAGCGCGGTGGCTGCTTCTGATGGAACGCCTAACCCGGCATCGACAACCACGGGAACGTGCGACTGCCGGACGATGAGCCTGATTTCGTCGAGCGTTTGGAGTCCCTGCCCTGACCCGATGGCAGAGCCGAGTGGCATGACCGTCGCGCATCCGATCTCTTCCAGTCGGAGCGCCAGCACCGGGTCGGCGTGGATGTAAGGCAACACCGTGAAACCTTCGTCCACCAGAGTTTGAGCGGCTTCGAACGTTCCTATAGGATCAGGCAACAAGTGCTCGGCGTGCGGGATGACCTCGAGCTTGATCCAGTCGGACCCCGTTACTTCTCGGGCGAGGTGAGCCGTGAATATCGCTTCTTCGGCGGTCTTGGAGCCGGCGGTGTTTGGCAGGATTTGGTACTTGTCCCAATCGAAGTAATCGAGGATGTTCTTCTCGTTCGGGTTGTCCAGATCCAGCCGGCGGATGGCGACGGTAATGATCTGGGCTCCGGACGACTCGATGGACTCGACCATCTCTTCGTTGGTTCGGTGCCTTCCGGTGCCGACCATCAGCCTGGAGGTGAATTCTTTGCCCGCGATAACCAGTGGATCGCTCATTTCGCCGTCTCCTCGGTGCGCTACAACACAAAAAGCCACTGGAAAATTGCCAGCGGCCTGTGGTTCGTCCCATGGACGTCCCTGCGCTGGTATTACCCAGATCAGGTAATTGCGGTCGGCGGCGATGACTGGCCGCCCTCTCAGCCTGGCTTGCCCAAGCTCCCAATTGCCCTATTCTGCTATCAACGCCCCCAGAATAGCCTACTGTTTTTCGAAAGTCAACGAAGACGCCACGAGCGGGAATGGGGCCGATCCGTCTGCCTTGACTGTTCCACGCGCCGTTTCTACACTCTCAATCAGGCGGCGATTCGTTGAAACGATGAACCGCACATGCCAGATCGGATCGTGCAACACGACTGTCGGCTCCGTCCTCGCCATCGTCTCAGACTCCTCAATGTAAAGTCGGAGGGACCCATGACGACCACACCGTATGACGACGTCGCAGATTGGTATGACGAACACGCCCGGTCTTCTTGGGAGTATCCAGGAGACGAGAACGACTTGGTCGCCACCTTGCTTCGCTTGACCGGCGATGTCGACGGGCTCAACGTCTGCGATCCGGTTCGCGGGCAAGGCACGATCACGAGGCGCCTCGCGCGTGCTGGGGCAGATGTGGTCGGAGTGGATATCTCATCGCGCCTTCTCATAGATCGCAACACGCGAGGAAACCGCCCGCCCTCTCGGCGTGAAGTACCTGAACGATGACGCCCAGAGTCCCTCAACGCTGTCGGACGAATCGTTCGACGGAGTCAGGGGAAGGGTCGGAGCCTACCACCGCACGCTGAGCACCTATCTCAACGGCCTCGTGGGCGCTGGGCTCGCAATCGAGGAACTCGTGGAACCGCGTGGAGCTGTTCCGACCTTGGCGTCGATGCGCGATACGAGCGCCGTGCCCGCGTTTCTGGCTGTTCGTTGTCGCAAACCATAGAACACAACGCCCGTGGAACAAAAACCGCGACGCCGTCGTCTAGTCACTACAGGAAGGCCAAGATCTCGGCGGTGGCTCAGCAGTATAAACCTTGTGTCAATCGGGAGGATGCACTATGATTCGCGACATGAAACTAGGGACTTTGTCGGTTCTGATGTTGTCCGTAATCGCGATCGGGTTGGTCGCGTGCGACAGCAAGTCGTCGGACTTCGACGAGATGTCGATGGCGACGAGCGAGGATTCCGCGGCAGAGGCTTTCCGTGGATACGCGGCTCCGGCCGCGGGAGCCGCCGCTGCGCCTGCCCCATCGGCCCCAGCACCCGCGCCTGCGCCCGCTTTCGCCCCTGCGCCGCCGATGGCGCCGGCGAAGCAATCGTTCGGAGAGACCGTATCCGGCCCGCCCGGCCTACCTGGCATGCCCGGAAATCCTGGGGCGCTCGGTTTCCAACAGTCTGAGGATTCGTCCGCCAATTCGACCGCATCGAGCGCACAACTCGCCTCACAGCGACGGATCATCATCCGTACCGTAGACATGACGATCATCGTGCCGGATGTCGCCGCGTCGCTCGAAGACATCTCGGCGCTGGCAAAGAGTTTCGACGGCTGGGTTGTTTCGTCCGACCGCACGTTGACTCACCGCGGTTTCATCTCGATCCGAGTTCCGTCCGACGATCTCGACGCCGCGATAATCGCGCTCAGGGGCATGGCCGAAAAAGTCGATTCAGAGATCTCAACGAGTCAGGACGTAACTGACGAGTACGTCGACCTGCAGTCACGACTGGTCAACCAACAGGCGACCGAAGGCGCGCTACTCAAGCTGCTCGACCGAGCCGAGACCGTCGAGGCCGCGCTGTCGGTGCAACGCGAACTCACACGCGTTCAACAGGAAATCGAACGCATCCAGGGTCGCGTGAAGTTCCTTGAAGAGACCTCCGCGTTTTCGCTGCTGAACGTGCGACTCGAGTTGGCCCCTCTCGAGATGGAAGTCGACGCGGGCATCGACAAGACTGTCAGCATCCGCGAAAATACGCGCCTCAGGGCCACGTTCGAACCGCCCGAAGGAATCGACGAGTTCTCGTTTACGTGGGACTTTGGCGACGGATCCGAGCCGACCCGCAGCACCCGCACCGCCCCTACTTCCGACGAAGACAAGCGCGTGACGGCGACGTTCAACCACGCGTATTTCAACGTCGAAGACTCTCCGTATATCGTCGAAATCGAGATGGAAGGCTTTGGCGACGCGGGCATCGCGGAAGGCAGTGACACCCTCATCGTGCAAGTGACCGAACTGCCTGTCATCGAAGTGTTCGCAGGGGAAAACATAGTCCGCGAACAGGGCGAAGAAGTCGAATTCTCCGCGTCGTTTACCCACCCCGAAGGACTCACCGAGGTAGCGTACAAGTGGGACTTCGGCGACGGAACCTCTCCCGACACCGGCAGCGTGACCGAAGGATCCACCCGCGTGGACGCCGTTCACGTGTACCAGGATTTCCGGCCGTTCGCTTACAAGCCGACGCTTACGATCACGGCGGAAGCCGAAGCAGGCGAGATCAAATCCGAAGGCTCGCTGTCCGTGTTGATCGTCGAGCGCCCGGCCTGGACGGTTAGCGGATGGAATGCCGGCGACTCGGGTCGCACCGCGGTCCGCGCATTGTCCGTGGTCGGCATCGGATTGCAGACCGGCGCCATCTGGGCCGCGATCTTCAGCCCCGTTTGGGTGATCGTGCTCGTCGCCACGATCCTGGTAAGGCGACAGATGCGGCGACGCCGATCAGCTCGCCCGGATGCGGGAGGATTCCAGCCGTATTCGGATCAGGACGACCAGTAAAAGCAAGCCCGCGGCGGTTCGGGTCGGCTCATTTGGGCTGACCTTGCCGTTGCAAGCTTTCCGATGAGCGCGCAGAGACAGAATTGACCCCGACAAGACACTTTACCGCGACCGGCTTCGTCGTACACGACGGGTCGGTCGCGCTGCATTTCCACCGCAAACTCCGTTTGTGGCTGCCGCCGGGCGGACACGTAGAGCCGGATGAGGACCCAGTCCAGGCTGTGTTGCGGGAGATCAAGGAAGAGACGGGTTTGGATGCGACGGTCGTCCCGACATCGCCCGTTCTCGGACTGGGCTACCCGATCCACGTACATCCTCCCTACACTATCCTCGTGGAGGACATCGACGATCCGGTACAGGGATTCCATCATCACATTGACATGATCTACTTCTGCCGACCAACCGCCGAGAACCCCGCGTTGGGCGACGGTTGGGTCTGGGTATCGCGGGATGATCTAGCCAGCGGTTCCGAACTCGCGATCGACGGTATAGAACCGCAGATTCCGCCCGATGACGTTCGAGTGCTCGGGCAGGCGGCGATCCGACTCGTGGACGGCGCGTGACGGCAAGGATCACAGAAGACGGAGGCGGTGAGTTGGCAGACGAGATAGCTGTGCACGGAACGTGAGATGCTAAGTTCGCCGGAGTGGCGGATGCGTTCGCTTCGAATCTCGAAGACGACCTGGAAATCGGAGCGGCGTTCGCGGCGACCATCGGCGGAGAACCAGTCGTCGACATGTGGGCCGGGCACGCCGATGTCGCGAAGACTCGACCCTGGGAGCGCGACACGATAGTGAACATGTGGTCGTCCACGAAGGCGATGGTCACGACGTGCGCCCACATGCTGGTTGATCGCGACCTCCTGGACATCGAAGAGCCGGTGTCCAGATACTGGCCCGAGTTCGCGCAGGCCGGCAAAGAGTCCATGCCCGTAAAGTACCTGCTCAGCCATCGTTCCGCACTGACAAACCTTTCGGGTGAGATCCTGCCAATCGAGACTTTCTACGACTGGGATCTGATGGCCGAGAAGCTGGCCGCGCAAGCGCCGCTTTGGCTACCCGGAGGAGAATCCGCATACCACAACGTGACCTTCAGATTCTTGGTCGGTGAAATCATAAGGCGCATCTCAGGGAAAAGCGTCGGGACGTTCTTGAGAGACGAGATCGCGGAACCTCTCGGCGCGGACTTTCACCTCGGGTTAGGCGACGAACATTTCGGGCGAGTCGCGGAGTTGCTGGCTCCACCGCCTCGAACCCCAAGGCCGGGCGCTCCGGTTTCGAACCCGACGATCTTGCTGTCGGCCGGCAACCGTCCGGAATGGCGGAGGGCGGAGATCCCTGCCGCCAACGGCCACGGCAATGCGCGCTCGGTGGCGCGGATTATGTCGGCGCTTGCGTGCGGCGGCGAAGTCGACGGAGTCCGCTTGATGCGCGAGGAGACCATCGCGAACGCAATACGGGAACAGGTGAACGGTATGGACAGGACGCTGAGAGAGCCGATTAGTTGGGGCGCCGGATTCATGCTTATCACGGCTGAGCATCCGTTCGGCCCCAACCCTCGCATATTTGGACACACCGGAGCTGGAGGGTCCCAGGCGTTTGCGGACCTAGACGCCCAGGTGTCCTGGTCCTACGCTATGAACAAGATGACCATGAAAGGCGCCAGAGCGAAGCGCATCGTTAACGCACTGTACGCCGCGCTTTAGATGGCGACGCGCGTCATTTTCGTCCGACAAGAGTGGGTGACAGAATGCGCCAGAATCGCGGCTGCCCTGTGACCGATTGCCGAATGGGACCGTGCCCGTGTCGAGCGCCAAGCGTTGACACGGATGATTCCAAATCGCAAGGAGTTTGACCAGGTTTGGTATCATCGAAAGTGCCTGACCGGACGTCGAAGGGGCCAGGCCGTGAGCGCAAGCCGATGCCTCAGAGCAGACCCGACGATTGCCACGCATTGGACGGCAGGACGGCGGACCGCCTCCGGAAGCTTCCAAAATGGCGGCGTTGGCAGCTAGCGGAGGCTCGTGGTGCCTGGGATCTGTTCGCCCGTTTAGGATCTCCCTCAAGATTGCGTTGGCATTCGCTCTCGTTTTAGCCCTCCCTTCTGTCGTGATCGGTTATCAGATCTTGGGACACCGAAATGACGATCAGGCGCCTGCGTTGGTCAGATCGCGCCAAACGGATTCGCCGCTCCTTCTCGTGTACAGCGACGGAAGCGCGGCGATTCCAGCGTCCGGCGCGGCCGGTAATACTCAGGTGTTTCCCGAGGGCACGTACTCTTTCGACCCAACAACGAACTCAACGGGATACCGTCTGCATGCGTCGAGCGACGTTGCGTCTCTCTCTCAGCTTGCACTGGCCGGCGATGGGCTGCGCCTCATTGGTTTGTCATGGTACGACGGTCGAAATGGCTTCATGTGTTTGACGCGTTCGACGGCTCGCTGATTTCCAGCGTGGATTTGGGCCGGATCGACGGCGGAATCCACTCTCTCGCCTCGGTCAACGGAGATCGCATATTCGTTCCCGTTTTTGCCGGAACAGGCCAGACGTCGAGCCTCGTCTCAATCGATGCTTCGACCGGAGAGCGCGCATGGGAATCACCTTTAGGTGACGACGCCATGACGCTCGGCGTCGATCTTAGTCCTGACGGACGCGCCATATTTATCACGGGATACAGCGATAGGATCATGGTCGTTGATGCCACGAGTGGCAGCATTATCGACAAAATCGAAACGCCGAGGTTGGTTGAAAGCCCTTACTTTTCGTGGTGGCACGAGGGAGTGTTCTCTCCTGACGGCAGACACTACTACGCGGTTAACGCTTTCATCGAGACTGACTCTGTTGCCGTCGCCGTGATTGACGTCGCCAACAGGCGAATTGTACGCACCGAAGTTGTCTCGTTTCGCGGGGACCCATCCGCCTCCGGCGGATTGGGGCAATCGGTCCTCGGCCGATTGCTCGCGCTGTTCTGCCCTGCCAACGTCGCCGCCAAAGTTCCTCCGTCTTCGGGATCGGTCTCGCTCTCGCCGGGCGGACGACGCCTCTACATCGCAAACTGGAATGCCCTTATCGTAATCGATCCCACTACCCTGAAGCTGGTCGCCGTACCCATTCGTTCCGAGCCGGGGAAACCCTCGATCAACGGCGTCGTACTGGATAAGGACGGATCGAAGGCATACGTCACGGTGGGGACGCAAATACACATCTTGGACATCGCTGGTGACGAGTTCGTCGAGATCGGGACACTCGCCGCGCCGGCGCACGCCACCGCCCTAGAATGATCCGGAGCGTCTTATGCCCATGGTTGCCCGTGCAGGCACGTTTCACAAAGGCAGTACTTCGTCCGCTATGCGGATCGCAGCTTACGAATGAGGTCGACCTGTCAGTGGTTCCGTCTTAACGTGGCGCTCGGAATGGACTTGGTTGACGCCTTTTTGAGGCAACCATATAATTGCGCCTGTTCCGGCTTCCTGAGACAGCGATTCCATTCGCTTCGGAGACACGTCTGTCATGAACCCACTCGAGATGCGACAAGTAGGCACGACCGACGTTCGCGTGACGGCCCTCGGACTCGGCGGAGCGGCGCTTGGCGGGCTGTTCACCGACGTGGCAGAGACGACAGCCGTCGAAACGGTCACGATGGGCGCTGAGCTCGGGGTCAAGTACTTCGACACCGCGCCGCTGTACGGCCATGGCAAGAGCGAGAGATTCGTCGGCAAAGCGCTCGGCGCCCTGCCCAGAGACTCGTTCGTCCTGTCGTCTAAGGTCGGCCGCGTGCTCAACCCGTTAGAATCACCGGGCGACACCGGCATTTACGTCGGTGTGCCGCCGTTCGAGGCCGTGTTCGATTTCTCACGAGACGGGATTTTGCGATCCATCGATGACAGTCTCGAACGGCTCGGCCTTGACCGCATCGACATCGCATTCATCCACGATCCCGACGACCACCACGACCAGGCGATCGGCGAGGCGTTCCCGACGCTCGCCGCTCTGCGCTCGCAGGGCGTCATTCGAGCGGTGGGCGCCGGAATGAACCAGTGGCAGTCGTTGGCCCGATTCGCGCGCGAGGGCGAGTTCGATTGCTTCTTGCTGGCCGGTCGTTACACGCTCCTCGACCACTCCGGACTCGATGAGCTGTTGCCGTTGTGCGAGGAGAGGCGGATCAGCATCATGCTCGGTGGCCCGTACAACAGCGGAATCCTCGCATCTGACCTGTCGTCCGGCTCGAAATACTTCTACCAGGACGCACCCGACGAAGTGCTCGAACAAGCTCGACGCATCAAAACGGTTTGCGATCGACATGATGTTCCGATGAAGGCCGCGGCGCTGCAGTTCGGCCTGGCGTACCCGGCCGTTGCGTCCACGATCCCCGGCGCGCGTTCTCCCGAAGAAGCGACGGAAAACTTCGAGATGACCGGTCACCCCATCGCTCCCAGTTTTTGGGCCGAACTGAGATTCGAAGGTTTGTTCCCCGATGGCGCCCCGATTCCAGTTTGATAATGTTGGTGAGGTCATGAAATCATTTGCCCAAGCGCTCGATTTAAAAGACGACCCGGAGCTGATCGCCAGGTACAAAGAGTATCACCACGCGGTTTGGCCCGAAGTCGTCGAAGCGCTCCGGGGCATTGGCATCTCGAAGATGAAGATATTCCTGCTCGGGCAACGTATGTTCATGTACCTTGAAGCGCAGGACAGCTTCGACCCGGCGCGTGATTTCGCCGGATACACCGCGACCGAGCGGACTCGCGCGTGGGACGAATTGATGCGCGGGTTCCAGCAGCGCGCGCCGGGAGCGGTGGACGGCGAATGGTGGGCCGCGATGGAAGAGGTTTTCGACATCGACTGGTCCTAGCCGATCAGGAGCATCTGAAAATGACGCCCTTCCCTGCCGAAGACAGCGACTTCGTCGTCGACGCCCATCACCACTTTTGGGACCTGACGAAACTCGATTACGAGTGGATGCCGCCCGGTGAAAGCATCATCAAACGCAACTACCTCCCCGACGACCTAAGCCCCATCCTCGAGCAAAACGGCGTCTCAAAAACCGTAATTGTGCAGGCTCATCAATCTCTCGCTGAGGCAGAATTCCTTCTCGACATCGCTCGTGACAACGAATTCGTCGCCGGTGTCGTGGCTTGGGTCGATCTGCAGTCGCCGGGTGTCGGCGAGGATCTGGATCGGCTGATACGGCGCCCCAAGCTGGTCGGAGTCCGCCACCAAGTCGAAGAAGACCCCGACGATGACTGGCTGATCCGGGACGAGTCGATCCGCGGACTGCGCATGCTCGCCGAGCGAGGACTCGCGTACGACGTGCTGGCGCGACCTCGGCATCTGAGTCGCGTGCCCGAGCTCGCCGACCGCGTACCGGATCTGCGCATGGTGATCGACCACATCGCGAAGCCGTTGATTAAAGGCGGCACGCTGGAGCCGTGGGCGACAGACATCGCCGCCGTCGCCGCAATCCCAGGGGTGCACTGCAAGATTTCAGGGATGGTCACCGAGGCAGATCATGACATATGGACCGTTGCCGATCTGAAGCCGTACGTCGCCCACATCGTTGACTCGTTCGGGTACGACCGGCTGATGTTCGGCAGCGATTGGCCGGTGTGCTTGCTCGCGTCGACGTACGATCGAGGGTTTGCTGCCGCCCTCGAGACCGTTGCACCGCCAACGCCGACGGACCGAGCGGTGTTTCTTGGCGGAAACGCTCTCCGGTTCTACCGACTGGACGTCTAGCCTCGGATTGATGCTGGCTCGTTGTTGCGGGCCCTCGACTGGTCCAAACAACACCGGGGTCCCGATGCGTCGGGACTCGGGCCGAATGGTGTATCGTAGCTTCGACACGCAACATGCCTGTTCTAAGAACCCGACTTTCAACACATTTCCCGGAGGACGAATATGCCGATCGTACAAGCTGGCCGATTGACCATCATCGCCGCGGAGCTCATGCAAGGCGCGGGCGCCAGCGAGGAAGAAGCTGCCATCGTTTCGCGACATTCGATCGGTGCGAATCTAGCCGGTCACGACTCGCACGGCATCATCGCAATCCCGACGTACATCGACCGGATCAAACGCGGGCACATCGTTCCGGGCGCGCCGTTCGCCATCAAGAAGGACACTCCGACGACCACGGTAGTCGACGGAAATTGGGGATTGGGTTACGTTGTGTCTGAGCGGCTGATGCAGATGACGATCGAGAAAGCCAAGGCCGGCGGAGTCGCTGCGGCAACCGTGTTCCGGCAGAGCCACGTCGGAAGGGTCGCGGACTACCCGATGATGGCCGCCGCCGAAGGGATGATCGGGCTGATGACAGCCGACTCCGGGCGCTCCGCCAAGGCGGTCGTGCCGTTCGGCGGACGCGAAGCGCGTCTCGGCACCAATCCGATCTGCATCGCGATGCCGTCCAACCTCGAAGGGCCGATGTTCATCGATATGGCGACCAGTGCGGTTGCGGCCGGAAAGCTGGGCGTCGCCGTTGCCCGAGGAAAAGCCATCCCCGAGGGCTGGGTCCTCGATGCCGACGGCAATCCAACGACCGACCCATCGGCTCGCGGCAACGGCGGAGCGATGCTCCCGCTCGGCGGGCCGGAAGGACACAAGGGCTACGGATTATCGGTGATGGTCGAGATACTGTCCGGCATCCTCACGGGCCTTGGCTTCGGCCACGATCCGTCGGGCCGCCACAACGACGGATGCTTCATGGCCGTATTCAACGTCAGCGCGTTCCGTGACGCGGAGGAGTTCAAGCAAGAGGTCACGGAGTTCGCCCAGTACCTGAAAAGCTCACCGCCCGCCAAGGGCTTCACTGAGGTCTTCTACCCGGGCGAACTCGAGCATCTGCGCACACAGAAACTGCTGGTGGACGGCATCGACGTCGAGGACGCCACTTGGGCGAAGCTCAATGCACTCGCGGACGCATACGGTGTGACCGACAAGCTTGGCATGGCTGGGTAGCTGGGGTCGATCCTTCGAGCGACAACATCTCGGCGCCTTTGATTCGCTGATCTTCCTCGCGACGGCGGCGTTACCGGTCGGTCTTCGGCTGTCGATAGCGCGGGGATTGCGCGTCTTTGCGCGGGCGAGGCCCCGCCCCGAACCAGTCCCGATTGCCCATGTTCTTCATCGGATGGGGTGAGGACTATCACCACCCCCACAATTGGGCGTCTCCATACGCCGCCGCGGGGGGCACGTTCTCTGCATGGCAATCGTTCCCGGACGATCTCAAAGCAGAGATGGACGGACTCATCACCGAGTGCTTGACGCCCTCGAGGAAGCGGCCCAAGTCTGCTACGAAGGCTTGCAGACCACCGCGATGGAGAATGCCATCGACATCTTCATGGTCCAGCCCGTCGGGCGACACTATGAGCAGCTTTGGATCGAGGGTTACAACAACAACCCCGCGTACCAAGGAAACTGGTTTTACCCGCTGTCCAAATGGCTGTTAGGATAGAGTAGACAAGCGAAACAGAATGGGCCGAGGGACACCCTTCGGCCCATTCGCACGTACCTGAGGCAATATCACAGTGGGTTCACACATGCGGGGCGAACGATGGCGGCGCTAGCACTCCGAAGGTTGCTGCTACTTCCAGTCACCCTACTTGGCCTTGGCATCTTGGTGTTTGCGCTGTTGATGATGTTGAGCCCGATCGAGCGGGCCTCCCTGTACCTCAATCAAGACGTCCCCAAAACGGACATCCAAGTGCTCGTCGATCGCCATGGATTGGACGATCCGATTCCGATCCAATTTGGCAGGTGGCTGAAAAACACCGTTACGGGCGATCTGGGTTGGTCAAAAACAGCGCGTCAACCCGTGTCGTCGGCGCGGTGGCGTTTTCTGCCTGCCACCGTTGAACTCAGCATATGGAGCACGATCCCAGTCATTCTTGTTGGCACGTGGCTAGGCGTTGTCTCTGCTTTGAACCACAACAAAGCAGTCGACCACGTGCTGCGCGTATTTTCTATTTTGGGCTGGTCATTTCCGACTTTCGTCATTGCGTCGTTGGCGCTGATGATCTTCTACGTCAAGTTGGGCTGGTTTCCAGCCGGGAGGCTCAGCGAATGGGCAAGCCAGGACGTGTTTGCGCAGGAATTCACTCAATACACCAGGATGCACACGATCGACGCCGTATTGAACCTGCGCATGGACATCCTGTGGGATGCGATACGCCACCTGGTTCTGCCGGTGACCACTCTTTCGTATCTGAGCTGGGCGCTGATCCTGCGGGTCACTCGGTCCGCCACGTTGGAAGCCTTAAACCAAGACTACGTCAGAACCGCCCGGGCCAAAGGCCTCGCTGAACGTACCGTCATATACGTTCATGTAATGCGAAATGCCCTCATTCCCGTCACCACCATCGGCGGGCTGCTCATAGTCGGCCTGTTGAACGGTGTCGTGATCACCGAGATCGTATTCAATTTCAAAGGCATGGGTTGGTTCTTTGCCAACGCGGCGCTCAATTTGGATGTCGTGTCCGTGCTTGGTTTTACGATGTTCAACGGCGTTCTGATTACGCTTGGGAACCTAGCCGTCGATATTTCGTACGGCTTCCTTGATCCACGAGTGAGGCTTTCATGAGCACCTCTGACAGGCCAGAGACAGCCCACGCCGACGCGTCGAATCAGTGGTGGTCTGCGCTCCGGCGTTCCGTTTCTAGTTCCCGATCGCTCGGCGTGTTCAAGCGCTGGTTGCCAACCGCCTTGCGCTCACAGGCATGGTGCTGCTGACGGGTTTCGCCGTGGTCGCGATCGCGGCGCCAATCATCGCTGAGCCGACGCATCCGGAGACCGCGTACAAAATGCCCTGGGACGGATTTAAGGCGGAGCCGCAACTGCCCAGCGATGAGCATATATTTGGCACAACACAAGGGCAGTACGATATCTTCTACGGAATCGTCTGGGGGACTCGGACCGCATTCAAAGTCGGTCTGATCGTGACAGGAACCACGGTCGTGATCGGCTTGGTCGTCGGAAGCATCGCCGGCTACTATGGCGGCTGGGTCGACGACGTCTTGATGCGGATCACTGAGATCTTCATGGCGTTCCCGTTCCTGCTCGCGGCGTTGACGATGGCGGCCGTCATCAAGTCTACCTACCCTCAAGTTCAGGGAATCTACGTGGAAATGTTGGCGCTGATTATCTTTGCTTGGATGGGCTACGCACGTTTGATCCGAGCCGACATCGTGAGCACCAAGGAACGGGACTACGTTCTCGCCGCTCGGACGGTCGGAGCAGGCGACGTGCGTATCCTGCTCAAGCATATTCTGCCGAATTCGTTCTACCCTACCCTGGTCGTAGCGTCAATGGACATCGGCTCCATCGTCATCTCCTTCGCGGCTCTCAGCTTTCTCGGCTTGGGCGCGGACGAAGGTTACGCGGACTGGGGCCAGATGATCTCACTGGCTCGGAACTGGATCCCAACGTTGTCCAGCCACTGGCACATCATCGTGTTCCCGGGAGGCGCGATTATCCTATTCGTGCTGTCGCGGAACCTCGTCGGAGACGCCCTGCTCGAGATCCTTGACCCGAGGCTTCGCGGCCAAGGGATCTGACGACACCCGCCTCAGCGCAAGATGCGTAATCATTAAGGGCTCCCCGGATTTCCGAGGAGCCCTTCTCGCGTCTTTGCGATCGTGCTGCTACGAAGCGCTGAGGCCTCTAGGACGTACCGACCTCGCCGGATACGTCGCGACGCATCGTCGGGCGTATGACGAGCTCGGGTATCGCGGTGCGCCAGTCCAGCCGCGCGATGAGCGCGATGGTGGCCGCCGCATCCTCCGCTGGCACCATCGTCTCCCTGGCCTCATCAGACGGCGGGACCGGCCGGTTGTTCAGAATTGGCGTGTCGACCTCGCCGGGTATGACCACTGTCGCTCGAATGCCGGTGTTGACGTACTCGGCCGACAGGAAATGCGTGAAGTTGATAACCGCCGCCTTCGCTGCTGAGTAGCTCATTCCGGCCAGCAGGCTCGGATTGGTCCCCGCCATCGACGATACGTTGATGATCGTGCCGCGTTTCGCCTCGAGCATGGATGGCACCGCTGCCTGCGTGCAGAACACGGTTCCCATCAGGTTGGACTCCATAACCTGTCTGAGCTCCTCGGGCGTCGTTGTCAGCAGCTTTCGATGCACCGAGCTGTGGCCCGCGTTGTTGACGAGGATGTCGATCTTGCCGTACGAGTCCAGCACCGATTTCGTCATCGCGTTAACCGCATCGTTGTCCGCCACGTCCAGTCCGAACGCCGCGGCTTTGCCGCCCGCGGCCTCGATCTCGGCTTTGACGTTTTCAACCTTCGAAAGGGTGCGGCCCACAGCGACCATCGTGGCGCCTTCCGCTGCCATCATGACGGCCGCCGCCCGTCCGATGCCGCTTCCGCCGCCCGTCATTATGCATACTTTGCCATCGAGTCCCATCGATTACCTCCAAGCTTGATTTTTGGCTTACTCATTTAACCGTTAAGTCTCCGGCTCGCTCACATTGTTTTGCCTTCGTTTAATACTCCCGCAACCCGGTTGCTACGCTAACGCCATCGCTAACAGACCCGCGACCAAAATCGCGACACCGAGGATCTGGTTCGGCGCCAGGCTTTCCTTGAACAAGAACACCCCTCCCAACATCGGCACGACTGGATAGGCGGTCGCGGCGGCGCCAACAATCGACACCATGCCGATTTCCGCGCCTCTCGCAAACGCAAAGTTGCTGCCGGTTTCCAGGAGGGCAACCGCTACGACGGCCACTCCAACGAATCTGGTCATGCCTTGCCAGGGCCAAGCTCGCCTCGCGACAGCCACTGGAGCGATCATTAGGAGCATGAACACCTTGGACAGATACATCGGCAGGAACCAGCCCATCTCCTGTGACAGTGCGCCGATGCCGAACTGCCACACGCCTGCCCCGATCGAGATGCCGATGCTCAGCATCACACCCAGACTGACGAGGTTTTGCTTTCCGCCCATCGCCCGCAGGTCGACAGACGCCAAAATGACCCCACCTATGGTAGCCGCTACTCCGACGAACTGCCATATCCCAAGATTTTCGTCGAGGAACACCACGGCCAAAGTGACGACGATCGCGGTGTGCGCCGCGAGGATCGGGCTGATTATTGCCACGGGGCCAAGCTGAAGCGCCTTGTACAGGCCGACGTAGAACCCGAACAACATGACCGACAAGACGATCAATTGTAGCCATTGGGTCGTCGTGATCGAGCCCAATCCGGACTCGACGGGCAGGTAGAATGAGAACACGACAACCGCAATGATCTGGATGCTGAGGACCGTTCGTTGCACACCGTATCGCCGCACCAAAAGAGCGGCGATTACGTCGGAGACTCCCAGTCCGGTGGCCGCGATGAGCCCGAAGGCTATGCTCTCGAGAACCATCTTTATGCGGCTGGGATGTTGGCGGTTGACAGGGCGCGCGGGCGGATGCCGTAGTCGATGTTCAACCCAAGACCGTCACACCGATAAGCCGGCCCACGCTGTAAGTCACCGCGGCAGCAAGGCCGCCCGCGAACAGCATCCTCAGAGCGCCCCACGACGCACTGCGGCCCGAGTTGACCGCGACGAACGCGCCCACCAAAACGAGGGCAATTGCACTGAATACGGCGCTGAGTGTGAACGCCATGCTGGCCGCGCCGATCGCGTACGGGAGTATCGGAACTATCGCTCCCAATACGAACGCGACGAAGGAGCTTCCTGCGGCGCCCCAGGGCGATCCGAGCGCGTCCGGGTCCAGTCCCAGCTCTTCGCGCGCCATCGTTTCGAGCGCCACCTCGGGTTGAGCCATGATCCGGTCGGCGATGCTCCGCGCCTCTTCTTCCGTCATGCCTTTGGTCTGGTAGATCAGGACAAGCTCTTCGTGTTCTTCTTCGGGAAACTCAGCGAGTTCGGCGGCTTCAACGCCGATCTGGTGTTCGTAGATGTCGCGCTGCGATCGTACTGACACGTACTCGCCCGCTGCCATCGAGAACGCGCCCGCGAGGAGGCCCGCGACGCCTGCCAGCAGGACGAAATCGGCGTTGTCGGTGCCGCCAGCGACGCCCATTACGAGGCTGAAGTTCGACACGAGTCCGTCGTTTACGCCGAGGATCGCGGCGCGAATGCTACCGCCGCTGCCTACCGCCGCGTGGGTCACCTCGCCCGAGGAAGTGCCAGTGGACATGGCCCGAAGCACTCGAGCGTGCTGTCGCTCGTCGGGCACCAAATCCCTGGCCTCGGGGTCCACCGCGTACTTGCTGATGTCCTTGGCCTCGCCGCGAACCAACCACGGGATCACAATCGAGGAGCCAAAGAACTTTGCGACGACCTGGTAGGCACGGATGCGCGGTCCCCGTCCGGCGGGTTTCAACGTGGCCGGATCGATGCCAAGTTTCTCCGCCCAGCGCGACGCATGGCGCATCTCTGCCTGAACCAGGCTTCGGAACGCGTCGGAACGAGATTCGTCGCCCTCGGCGTCGGCCAAGGCGCCGTACATCGCCGCCGCCTCGAGTTCTGCCTGCAGATAGCCTTTGTATCGTTTTTCGTCAGATGATGCTCGACGCAATTCCACGTATCCGTCTGACTGGAGTCGATGTCTTTGATGATCGCCTGCCCGGCCGGCGCTGGGATCGCCGTTCCGTGCTGGCGCCGTTAGGCTCTGCGGGAACGACCGTATCAGGCTGCTTCGCCCGTCTGCCGAAGAGATATTTTAACACAGGCGAGGTCGACGACAGTCGTTGTTCAGCGATGCCTCCTGCGACGATCACCTCGGTGTCAATGAGTGAGAGCGTGGCTTGGCGCTGATGGCCGTCAACCGATCAGTTTGTGCTCGACGCTTCCCACTCCGTTGAGTGTTCCGCAGGGAGAGAATCCTCCAGAGCTCCGCAGGCAACGATACCTGTTCAGCGACCAGATTCTTCGGCTGCGGCCTCTGAATGACAGTCTTTGGTGCGCCATCGCTGCCCCATGCATTGTCCGTACCTCAACCGTGAATTCGCTCGAGACGGACATATTAGTCCGACAGACCGGACACGCTCGAAAATCGATTCGCCCGATGTGTTCAAACCAATCCGGGCAGACCCAGCCTGTTGCGAATTGTCTTGAGTCGATTGACGTTCTCGCGGTCCGGTCCCTTCTTTTCAGGGCCCGGCACTTCGAGCAAAAACGGAACATCGCGGAAAGAATCGTGCGCCATGATCGCCTCGAACCCGTCCAGGCCGATGAAGCCGTCGCCGATGTTTTCGTGACGGTCGACTCCGGAGCCGAGCTCCATCTTGGTGTCGTTCGCGTGGACGGCGACAAGCCTGTCGAGTCCGATCTCTCGGTCGAACTCGTCCATCGCCGCGCCGACTCCATTGGGCGTGGCGAGGTCATAGCCCGCCGCGAAGCAGTGTTGCGTGTCCAGACAGATCTTCACACGAGGACTGTCGATAGCGGCGACTAGCCGGCCCAGTTCGCCAAAAGACGCACCGATGTGGGCGCCCATGCCTGCGCTGTTTTCGATGATCAACCAGGTGTCGTCCGGAGTGCGCTCCAACACCTGGTTGAGCGCTGCCGACGCCTGGTCGAGCACGCCGTCGAAGCCTTTGCCCTTGTGGCTGCCGCCGTGGAAGATGACGCCCGGAACGCCCAGCGCGCTGGCAGCGTTCATGTTCTCGACCAAACACTCGATCGACTTCTCGAGGATGTCCGACGATCCCCCGACGTTCACCAGGTAGCTCCCGTGGATGAAAGCGAGCCCAACACCGGATTCCGTAGCCCTGGACCGGAAGTCGGCGATCTGTTCGTCTGACGGCTTCCTGAAGCGCCACGCGCGCGGCGACGACGCGAATATCTGCACCGCCTCAGCACCGATGTCCACGGCCCGGTCGAACGCGGTCGCCGGCCCTCCGGCTGTCGAGACGTGTGCTCCGATTCTCATGATTGTCTCCGTCCTGTCGATCGTCGAGTATGGTGTCGCCAGCGTTATTGAACTGTGTTGCCCAACGGGAATTGTATTCGGCGCGCGCGGATTTCTCCAGTATTTCCGCACGGAGGCGACACTAGAACTTTGCCTGTCGAGCACGGCTGACCTATAATCGGAAAACCCGACCACTGGGGCTTCGCCAGGATCCCGGTGATGGGCGAGGAGATGCATCGATGACAATCAAGACAATCGCGATCCTGAGTCCGGGCGATATGGGCCACGGCGTCGGCAAGGCGCTGGGCGTGCACGGATTCGACGTGATCACCTGCCTGACGGCTCGTAGCGATCGCACCCGGGATCTGGCGCTCGAAGGCGGCATCAGAGACGTTCCCGATCTCGGCGAAATGGCAACCCAGGCGGATCTCGTGCTTTCGATTCTCGTCCCTGCCCAAGGGGTGGCGACGGCCCGTGCGTTCGCGGAAGCGGCCAGCGCGGCCGGGACGAGCGCCTACTACGCGGATTGCAACGCGGTCTCGCCGAAAACGGCCGGAGAGATCGATTCGATCATCACGGGGGCGGGTTCACGATTCATCGACGGCGGAATCATCGGCGGTTCGCCCGCGAGGGGCGCCGTGCCTCGTTTCTACTGTTCCGGACCGCATTCGGCGGCAATGACCGAACTCGACGGCAAGGGCATCGCGGTGCGAGACATCGGCGGCGAGGTTGGCCGTGCGTCCGGCATCAAGATGTGCTACGCGTCGTTCACGAAGGGCACATCCGCGCTTCAGGTCGCGATGTTTACGACCGCTGAAGCTCTGGGCTTGTCCGATGAACTGGCGTCTGAACTCGCTTCCAGCCAGGCAGAATCACTGAAGCGAGCGGAGGCGAACGTGCCTCGACTGCCTTCGAACGCCGGGCGCTGGATCGGCGAGATGGAGGAGATTGCGGCAACGTTCGACGACGCCGGTGTCACGCCATATCTCCACCGGGGCGCCGCGGAGATGTTCCGCCTGCTGGCATCGACGCCGTTCGCCGACGAGTCGCCCGAGACGGTGGACCGTTCGCGAACGCTGGCTAACACGATCAAGGTCGTAGCGGAACATCTGCCATCCAGGACCCAATCCGGCGACTGATCGTCGGCCAGCGTTGGATCGCGATCCGGCGCCCTTACACGACGCCAACCAAGCAAGTTCAGTCTAATCGTCAGGAGGGATCGAAGTGAAAGCCCTGTACGTCAAAACTCCGGGCGAAGAACCCGAACTGGAAGTGCGCGAGATCGACACCCCGTCGCCCGGAGAGGGCGAGGTGCTGATCAAAGTCGCGTCAGCCGGACTGTGCAACCACGATGTCGCAATCATGCGCGGCCTGCTGCGACGAGGTGTGAATCCGGATGTGATCCTCGGCCACGAGATCGCGGGCGCCGTCGAAGAGGCCGGACCGGGAACGAGTGCGTTGGGCGCCGGAGCCCGAGTCGTGGCGAATCTTACGGTGTTCTGCGGCGAATGCGAACGCTGCGTCACCGGGCACGAGTACCGATGCGTCACCGGTCGCGGCGTGGGTCACGCGGTTAACGGCGGGTTCGCCGAGTATGTGACGCTGCCGGAGAGATGCCTGGTTCGTCTTCCCGAATCGGTGGACCTTGATACGGCAAGCGTACTCGCCTGCCCGATCGCCGTCACACTGCAGGCACTCAAAGACGTCGCGAAGACGCGGCCTGGCGAAACCGTGTTGGTCACCGGCGCCGGCGGAGGGCTGGGCGTCCATGCACTCCAGGTCGCCACGGCGCTCGGCGCTCGGGTGTTGGCAGCCACGTCGTCCCCGGAGAAGCTCGACGGCCTCGAAGCGTACGCGCCCGGCGGCGTCATTTTGGGCGGCGAGCTCGATTTCTCGGAGATCGCCCTCGCGCTATCCGAAGACGCTGGCGCCGATGTCGTGATCGACACTGTGGGTTCCGCCACGTTCGGGTCTTCGCTGCGAAGCCTGACTCAGTTCGGTCGACTGGTGGTCCTGGGTGAGGTCGAAGGCCAACGAGTCAACTTCAACCTGGCCGAGGTCATCTTCCGAGACGCCGCCGTGGTCGGCTCATCGGGCGCCGGCAAAGCCCAAGTCGAAGAGGTCGTTCGGATGGTCGCCGACGGCGAAGTGAAGCCGGTCATCTCGGACCGAGTGCCGCTTGCAAGCGCGCGCGACGCGTTCGATCTGGTCGGGTCGCGGCAGGCGTTAGGAAGGGTTGTGCTGGTTCCGTAAAGGCGGTGTGATTGCAGGTCTCGCTGCGAGTTCTGTGCCACGGGTCGACGGTCTTGCGGGTAACAGGCGATTTGGATCGGGCCGAACTTTGGCGGTCGATAACTAGATGCAGTGTGCCCAAGTCATTCCGCCATGCTGAGTGAAGCGAAGCATCTGGGGTCTCGCAGGCAATCGCCCGTGTTTAGCGACGAGATTCTTCGCCTGCGGGCTCAGAATGGCGAGGTCAACTTACGACCACGCAATTCGTTCAACGCCAAAGTGCCAAACGTGCCGGCATCGACCTTCAGGCCGGCCTCCGCTCCGCCAGTTTCAACCCAACGACAGGCTCGGCGGCCGTCGTCTCCCCGCCGCGTACGGCAGTGGACTGCTCGGAAATTCAACCAGGCAGCGTTCGCACCAGCGCTCGGGCGCAGGGATTACGCGGCCGAAGCCTTGTTCAGGCGGTCGCTGTTGCGCTCTTGCCGCGTCTGAGTATCCGCCGAAGGTCACCGTACTCCCAGGTCACGAGCAGTTGGCTGGCCAAGCCGATCGAGCTGTAGGTTCCGGCGATCACGCCCACCAGCAACACCAGCAGGAATTCTCTGATCGTCTGACCGCCGAACAAGATCATCGCCATCAACGTGAACAGCAACGTCAGGCTTGTGTTAAGCGACCTTCCGATGGTTTCGGAGATGCTGAGATTGACGACTTCCGCCAGCTCTCGGTTCGGGTACGTTAGCACGTTCTCCCTGATTCGGTCGAACACCACGATCGTGTCGTTGACGCTGTAACCGATGACCGTCAATATCGCGATCAGGAACATGGTTCCGACTTCGATGTCGGCGACCACGCCGAGTATCGCGAATATGCCGATGACGATTACGGCGTCGTGGATCAGAGCGGCGATGGCCGCCAGGCCGTACCTGAACGGGCTCGGAACGTTTCGGAACGCCCACCACACGTAGAAGAAGATGCCGACGGCTGCCGCTAGCACGGCGTAGAAGGCGTTGACGACCGTCTCGCTGGCGACCACCGGCGACACCAGGTAGAAAGACAGTTCATCCGAGCCGCTCGGCGACAGGGCTGTCTCGAGACCGGATGTCAGAGTCGCCTTCGCGTCGTCGCTCAGCTCCTTGGTTCGGATGAAGTACGTGTTTTCTTCGAGTTGCTGGACCGTGGCGTCCGCGTAGCCCAACTCGGCGAGTTCGTCGCGGAGCGGTCCTTGCGTCACTTCGTCCTGGAACGCGAGCGTGACCGCCGAGCCGCCGGTGAAGTCGATGCCCGGTTTCAGGCCCGGCGCGATGATAAGGAACACGATGCCGGGGAAAATCACCAGCAACGATGTTAGAAAAAACCAGCCTCGTTTGCCTACGAAGTCCACGTTTAGCTCCTCTGTGCGCCGGTGGTTGCTTGTTGCGGCAAGCCCGATTTACCAGACGGGGTCCACCAGTTCAGCTTTCGGGTCAAGCGGGTCGACGATACGAATCTCAGCAGCGTCCGGCTAATGGTGATCGCCGAGAACATCGACACCACCACGCCGATTGCCAGCGTCGCGGCGAATCCTTGAACGATGGTCGCACCGAGTTGATCGGAGAACCAGAACAGGATGCCGCAGGTTATCAGCGTCGAGACGTTGCCGTCCCTGATCGCTGGCCACGCTCGGTCGAATCCGATGTTTATCGCGGACAGAAGGGTTCGTCCCGCCCTGAGCTCGTCCTTCATTCGCTCGAATATCAAAATATTCGCGTCGACCGCCATGCCGATCGACAGGATGGCTGCCGCGACTCCGGATAGGGTCAGCGTCACCGGCAGAATCTTGAAAATCGCCAGTACGATTGCCGCGTACATCATCAGAGCGATGGACGCTAGCAACCCCGGCAGCCTGTAGTAGGCCGTCATGAACAGCAATACGAGCCCAAGCCCCACTGCTCCCGCGACAACGCTCTTGCGGAGCGAGTCTTCGCCCAGAATCGCGTCGACGTCTCGTTCTTGTATCAGCGTGATCGGTATCGGCAGACGACCCGATTCCAGGAGCAGAGCGATGTCCCTGACCCGCTCGAGCGTGAAATCTCGGCCTTGGATTATGGCCGTGCCGGCGGTAATCGGAGTCTGCACGACCGGCGAAATCAATTCTACATCGTCGAGGAAGATCGCGATCTGGTCCGACTGGCCGGTCGTCTCCTGTTTGAGCACGATGTCTTGGGTAAGCCTGCCGAAAATCCGAGTGCCTTCGTCGTCGAACTCGATATTCACGATCGGAGCGCCGGAGCCACCATGCTGGGAAGGGAACGCTCGCGTCAGTTTTTCTCCGGTCAATCCGATGTCTTCGTCAACGTACGACTGGATCTCGGTGAAGAATATCTTGGCGTCTTCGCCGACTTGCCGTTTTGCCTCGTCCAGTGTCGGAGGTTCCCCCGATTCGGAATCCACAGGGAACCCAATGGCGTACGTCGTGGATGTTCCGATTGGCAACGCCGTGGCGTTGAACCTTAGCTGCTCGGTTCCCTCCATTGTCACGTCGAGGAAGCTGGGCACCGGCGGAATGTGGCCCGACTGGCTCTGCGCGGTAGCTGTCAGGAAGCTGTCCATCAGGCGATCCAGCACCATCCGGAATTCAATGGCGCCATCCTCGGAGAACTCCACTTTTAACACGACCGGATCGGGATCGTCGGCGATCGCTGGAGTAGTTGTCGAAGTTGCAGTGGACGTTGCGGTTGGCGTTGAAGAAGCGTCCGGGTCCGTCAGGAAATCCGCGGTCACGCTCAAGATATCGTCTTGGGTGATCTCTTCCAGATCGTTCGGCACCGCGAGTTGCCGGTGCTTGAATTCGAGAAGCGCCGTCTCGCCGATCAGGCTTTTGGCCCTCTCAGGGTCGGTCACGCCGGGAAGCTGGATGAGCAGTCGATCCGAGTCCAAAAGTTGAATGATCGGCTCGCCAAGGCCGGACGAGTTCACACGTCGCTCGATGGTGCGCTTGAGCGACTCCATCTGGTCTTCGGTGACTTCCAAAGGTTCGTCGGTCGCCGGATCTCGAAGGTCGGCTTCGTAAACAAGATGGCTGCCGCCTTGCAGGTCCAAGCCCAGGCTCAGCCCGAGGGGTGTGTCATCGCCCCCTCGCTCGAAATTTCCGATGTTTATCGTTGGGAACCCCAACGCCACTCCGGCCAGTGTGACCAGCGCGACGACGATGGCGACGGTTCTGCCGTATCTACGCACTAACGCCTCCAGATTCCAGAATGTCTTTCGCCATGGTCATTGCCTCTTCCCGAGTGTTCAACTGTCCAACAGCTTCAGCGGCAGCCACCGCCGATAGCACCCGGCCAATTACAGGGCCCGAGTCCAAGCCGAACTCGCTCATTACGTCGTTGCCGTCGATCAGACCTTTACCCGGCAGTGCCGCGGGTTCCGGTCTGAACTCTGTGTTCAAGATGTGGGAGATGACAGCGGACACTCCCGCCATTCGCTCCTCGGTCAAGTCAGGGCCTCTCGCCGCAAGAAAGTCTGCCACGTTGAGGTACAGCGTGTCTAGCGCGGCGTCACCCACATCTCTGAAATATCGGTACACTGCTTGCTTCGTTGGCAACTCACCTTTGGCCGCCATCTGCATGGGTCGAAGGTGATTTATGATCATCGTTTTCACCAGCCGAATACCGCGCCGGCCGAACCTGAGACGACCCAAGATCTCGCCCGCCATCCGAGCGCCTTCGTCGTTATGCCCGAAGAACCTCGTGCGACCGGATGCGTCGACGGTCTTGGTTGCGGGTTTCGCGATATCGTGGAGTAGCCCTGTCAATCTTAGCAAAGTCCCGCGACTTGCACCGTCCGTCGCTTCCGCGGCGAAGTGCTCGTTCATCCCATCGAACCTCGGGAGCATGCGGGACGCCAGATCGTTCGAGTCTTCCTCGGCCAGGATACTCTCGACGAACCCGACTGTTTCGACCAGGTGGTTGAACACGTCCCAATGATGGTGTTCTTTAGGTTGAGTCACACCGCGCGCATCGTCGAGCTCGGGGAATATCAAGGACAACAGACCAAGATCGTCCATCAGCCGAATCGAGTCTCTCGGGCCGTCCTCGGCGAGCATCTTCAGGAGCTCTTCTCGAACGCGTTTCGGAGCAGTCCGGCCGATCAGTTCGGACTGACGTTGCATCATCTCGCGCGTCCCGGAATCCAGCGTGAATTTGAGGGCCGCCCCGATTCTGACGCCTCGCATCAGCCTGGCGGGATCGTCGTTGAATACGCGTTCGGCAACGGCACGAATCGTATGTCGATCGAGGTCTTCCCTGCCGCCATGTGGATCGATGATTCGCCATTCGCCGCCCACAACGTCACCAAGAGGCGCCGCGATGGCGTTGACGGTAAAGTCCCGGCGACCGAGATCGGTTTCGATGTCTTCGTGGACGTGTGTAAAGTCGATGCCGATTGGATTTGTGTCGGACGGTATGACTACACGGGCCGTGTCACGTTCGAGATGCAAGGAAACGAAGTGGCCGCCGACGGTATCGGCGAGCATCCGGGCGGTCTCGCTCGCGTCAGCCGTGACCGCAATGTCGTAGTCGGCCGGAAGCCTTCCCAACAGGCTGTCTCGAACGGCGCCCCCAACGAGATACGCTCCGATATTCTGAGCCGAGATCAAGCCTTCGATTTCAAGAAGAATCTCGGGAATGGCGTGAGCTGGATGGTGGACGTAATCTGATTTGGGTTGCGTATTCATGCAGCGATGCCGGCTCCCAAGGCCGGCCTTCCGTCATTATCGAGCTTCAACGTCTCGCTTCGGGCGCGGGACGCTCATAGCTTGCCTAGGTTGTTCGGATTAACTGGAGCGACGACTTTCGCTACTGATTTTCCGCGAAGCCTGCGTCGGGCCATTTCGGTTACGTTACGGTTAACGATGCCGCCGAGCCCTCTCCGCCCTGCTCTTTCATTTCCCCCGATTCAACATCCCCGCCAACGACCGCATCGGAGTCGATCTCATCGGCCTCCGCGGCGGAATCGCCGTCTTCTGCCGAAGAGTCTTCGAACATCTCTTCGGGCTCGATCTTGTATAGATCGTCATGGCTCTTGAGGTGGTCGACGTATAGAATCCCGTTCAGATGATCGACTTCGTGCTCTAGCGCCTGAGACAGTAGTCCTTCGGCCTTCAACTTCACAGTCACGGACGTGTGATCCAACGCGCCGAATCGCACCCAGACCGACCTCTGAATCATCCCGCGATATCCAGGTATCGAGAGGCATCCTTCTTCGACCTCACGTTCACCTCCGCGACGGATGATTTCGGGATTGACGTATATGCGGGCTTCTTCCTCGTCGACCATCTGAACAACGATGATCCGTTGCAAAATGCCGATCTGGTTCGCGGCTAGCCCAATGCCTCCGGCGTCGTGCATCGTCTCAACCATGTTGTGGGCGATTTCCAACACTTTTTTGTCGATGTTCCGGACTTTGCGCGCACGCCTTCGTAGCATCGGATGGGGCAATTCAAGGATGGGAAGTACGGACATAACCGCTCCGGCGAGCCGTCGTGTTCTGCTATACTTTCGACGCCTCCAGGAACGAATTATAGCCGTCGCCGCGACCGTGTGTAAAGTTGGCAGAGCCGCGCTCTGGGCGCGGTTCTCCGCCCGCCGCACGAGAAGACTTGGTCATCCGGGACGAACGGGAGGTTCCGATGAAGATCCTGGTTTCGGGCTCCACCGGCCTTATCGGCAGCGCACTGGTTTCCCGGCTCCGCCTGAACGGCGACGACGTGGTCCGGCTCGTGCGCCCGCAAACCAGCGCTGACGGCTCTTCTGTTAGCTGGGACCCGACGACTGGAAGCATCGACCGCGCCGAGTTGGAAGGCTTCGATACGGTCGTCCATTTGGCTGGCGAAAACATCTCAGCTAGGCGTTGGTCCCGCACCCAGAAAGAGCGGATTCGCAGCTCGCGGATCGACGACACGTTACTGCTTTGCTCCACCTTGGCTAGCTTGGAAGCCCCGCCGAAGTCCTGCTCTTTGGGTCGGCGTTGGGATTCTACGGAGACTGCGGTTCGGAGACATTACTCGAGGAACTCGAGCCGGGCAACGATTTCCTCGAACAGGTCACCTGGGAGTGGGAGAAGGCGGCGCTGGGCGCGACGACGGCGGGCATCCGCGTCATAAACCTGCGATTCGGTCTGGTGCTAACGGCCGAGGGCGGTCTGCTGGGCCGGATGCTGCCGTTGTTCCGGCTCGGGATCGGCGACCGATTGGGCAGTGGCTCGCAATACATGAGCTGGATCTCACGACACGACGCCGTGCAGGCGATGGTCCATCTGCTTGACGCCGACGAGGTCGTCGGTCCGGTCAGCATTTCGTCGCCAAATCCGTTGCCCAACGCCGAATTCACGAAAGCGCTCGCCAAGGCTGTCAGGCGACCGGCGTTATTCCCCGTGCCGAGATTCGCGCTGCGAATGAGTCAAGGCCAGATCACCGAATCCGTCATGGCCAGCGCACGCATGGACCCGTCGAAGTTGACCGCATCAAGATTCGCTTTCGAGCATCCCGACATCGAGTCCGCCCTGACTTGGGCTCTCGACAACCGGGGTTAGGCCTGCGCGTCTCGTCAGACGGGCCTGAGGCCGTGCGGAGGAAAGATCAGCCGGTGAACGGTCTGCACGGAGGCTTCGGCGAAAGCTCGAGCATCGTCCCGGACTGAGTCCTCGATTTGTGGACCTTCGAGGTCCGGCAGAGAAACGACATCGTAGGTATCGGCGTAGGCGGACGGAATCTCGTCCGCGAAGGTTTGCTCCGAGATGACACCGTAAGCGAGCGTCCAGGCGCGAGCAACGGCGTGAAGATCGTAGCCGCCCCCGCCCGTAGCCAGCCACTTACCGGGCGAACGGGCGCCGAGTTCGCTCACCACTTCGGCGAATCCCTGAACGGTCAACGCCATGTGGGTTATCGGATCGCGGTAGTGAGAGTCGATTCCGAGTTGCGTCACCAGGACATCGGGCTGGAAGGAGTCGAGCAATCCAGGAACAACCTCTCTGAAAGCCCACAAGTAGACATCGTCGGTGGTGTACGGATACAACGGGACGTTCACGGAGTATCCCTTGCCCAAGCCGGCGCCTATCTCTTGAACGGATCCGGTCCCCGGAAACAAGAACACTCCGGATTCGTGCAACGAAATCGTCAGCACGGCGTTGGTATCGTAGAAGGCGTGTTGGACTCCGTCGCCGTGGTGGCAGTCGATGTCCACGTAAGCGACCCTCATGCCTTCAGCCACCAAGCGTTTGATCGCAATGACGGGATCGTTGAAGACGCAGAAGCCGTAGGCATAGTTGGGCATAGCGTGGTGCAGTCCACCGGAGATGTTGAACGCGGCGTCGACGTCACCGGCAATGAGCATCTCGGCCGCCTGCACGGACGCCCCGGTCGAAAGGATCGCAGCATCGTACATCCCTTCGTACGGCGGATTGTCGCCCGGACCGAAGTTGTGCGCCGACGGGTTGACCGACCAGTCTCCCGCTCCAATAGCGCGAACGGCGTCGATATATCCAGCCGTGTGATGCCACGCGATTTCGTCTTCGGAGGCGGGCCGCGGAGCGACCAAAGACGAGTAGGAGCCGCTGAATGCGTCGTACCCGTCCAGGAGGTCGTGCGTGTACCGCAACCGGACAGGCCGCATGGGGTGAGTGTCGCTGAGTACGTGGTCAGCCAGCCGGTCGTCGTAAAGGAACGCTGCTCTACGAGCCATTCAGCTCCTTTTCGTCGCGTCTCCGAGATGGTCGTCGATTAAATAAGCATGCGGACGCTCCTCGCGATGCCGAGCATCCGTCCATCGTCAGCCACGCACCCATCCGTTCGCCCCTTCGGAGATCTCAGGACAGGCTCTGAGCCTGTCGAAGGGCCGCCCACACGCAAGTGTGACTTGAGCCGTTACGGTCATTAACCCAATACGTTGTGCTCAACGTTTTGCCATGATGGGCGCCCGGAGAAAAAGAAGCGTTTGGGGTCGCTCAGGCAAATGGCGTGTTCAGCGACCAGATTCTTCGGCTGCGACCTCAGAATGACACCTTTTGGACAATGCCGCTTATTTTATTTATCGCCATCTCGGAGACGAGCTCCCTGCGCCGGATGGCTCCGGCGCAAGCGACGCCGGCCGTCACGGCAGCGTCAAGCGCATGTCCGCGGACGCGACGATGATGTCCGCGCCGAGCCGGTCGCGAACCGCCGCGACTTCTTGGCGAATCGTCTCTTCCCAAGGTGGGTTCATGTGGCCGACGATCACGCGGGGTAGATATCCGTGGCGATCTTTGAATGCGACGAGTGCATCCTCTAGGTACTGGGGTGTCAGGTGGACAGCGCCAATTGCGTATTCCACGCCGTCGTTTCCGAAAGTAACCTCGGTGAGCAACACGTCCGGAGAAACGTGCTGCCATGCCTGGTCAAGACCTTCTCCGGTGTCTCCGGTGTAGAAGAGTTTCACATCGCCTGAATCGATCTGGTATCCGGCGGCCGGCACCGCGTGTGGAACCGACGCGCCGGTGACCGTATAGTCGAGAACCTGGAAAGGCTTGTTCAGCTCGACTTCACGGAGTTTGAAGACCGGATTCTCGACCGATGGATACTCGAGGAAATTTGGGTACAGGGTGCCGTCGAGGAGTTTGTCTTTAACGAAGTGCAACGTGTCAGCGATGCCGTAAACGTTGACGGTAACGCTTGAGTTTCTCAGCGTCAATCCCAACGGCACGATGTCGCGGACGTGGTCAAAATGTCGATGGGTGAGAATGACGGCCCGCAATCGCCGCTGCTCTTCGAAGTCCAACGACCGGGTCAGTCCGCCGACATCAAGTGCGAGCACGTCGTCGATTACGTGGGACTCAAGCCGTGTCTCACGGCTTTCCATGTTGTGGACGCCCAGAATCCGAAGGTCCATCGATTGCTCCCGACAGGCCGAATGAGCCTCCCACGTCGGCGCCGAGCGCGCCGAAACGACAAATCAACCAACTCGTGGGAAAACCCAAGCTAGAATATTCTAGCATAGGGCTCATTCGTCGATGGAAGTAACAGTACGGTCACGTCTGAGCCATTTTACGGTTACCGCCGTCGCCGCAACGACCATGGCGCCGGCGATGATGACCGAGGTGCCGAACGTGCCCGGGTCCACTATCGTCGTGAACGATGGCCGAGGATTGATTTGAGACCGCCACGCGGCGTCCAATTGGTCGATGGTCAGCCCATAAGCGCCGAACGTCGCTTCACCGATTGTGTCTCCTTCGTCGATCGAGCGCAGGAGGTGGGACATGCGCTCGTCGCCGAAGTCTTCGATCATGAAATCAACGACACTCCAAGCCTGTGCGTAGAATTGGCGTACTTCGGAAGGCCTGCCGGGCACGGCGCCCATGCCATGCAGCGGCAGCAACGACCCATTGGACGCGGCGTTCGAAACCGTCGAATTTCGACCCGCGGCACCGTTCTCGAAGTACATGGCGAGCCCCTCGCCGAGCCACGACGGCATCTTCGCCAGCGGAGAGCCGATCACTTCATCGACGAACAGATGCGTCAATTCGTGAATCATGCCGTCGACGCCCAAACCGGAGAGGATGAATACATCGAAATTTCCATATGCGAACCCGCCGTAGAGGTTGCTGTCGCTGGCCGCTTGGCTAACGACAGGGAAGGTGCGCCCGGCCTCCGACCGGTTGTTGACGATCACGGCTTTCATCTTCTTGGACGGTTGCGACCCGAGAACCTCGGTGATGCGTTCGACCCGGTCGGCAACTTTTTCAGCCGCGTCTTCAACCGACGACAACGGCCTATCGTGCCAAAGTATCTCGACAGGCCCGGCGTCCAACCGTCGCCAGTCGTACTGCGGGTCCAGGTACTCAACGTAGTATCGCTCGGTTTCGAACTGGCTCCCGTCCGAACTCTTGAACAGGTAGTAATACTCGATCTCGACGCCTGACGGGATAAACGTGGTTCCGTTGGTCGTAATATCGAATTCGGCTGTCAAGATGCCGGATGTCCGCGCTGTCTTCGGATAGCCGTAGACTGAGGCGTTCTGACCGGCGATCCGATAGAAGAGCTGGATTTCATCCACGTTCACCGCGGCTTCGGCCTCGAGCGACATCACGATTCGCTCTGGAAACTCGATCCGATGCTCGGCCGTCACTATCCGCACCGCCGACATCTGGTTGACGTCCGGATGCTGCGGTTGATTGGCTATCCCCGCGATGGCCGCCATGGCCAGCGCCAGCAGGCTAATTACCACTCTATATCCTCAAGGGTCGATTCGGCGGCGAAAACGGCTCCGCCGTCATATCCCTACTATTCTGATGGTCGAATGGGCCTTGTAGATGCGATTGATGTTCAAAAGCATCGCGGTGAAATCCTCGACATAGCGGGCGTTTTGCAATCCGCCGCCATCGACGCCCCTGATTCCGTTGATCGCGTTGGCCAAACCGATCACCATCGATTTGGCGTCTTCATCGTCGGCACAAACGATCACATCGGACTCGATTGAACTCTCTGGCTCCAGCAGATCCTCGGCGCTCACGTTTTGGAACGCCGCAACCACCGTTGAGTTAGGAAGCACCGCCTGCGCCTCCAACGCTGCCGAACCGTGATCGACTCGCAGCGCCGACGCCCTACCCCGTTTGAACTCGAGCGGGGCGACGACGTCAACGACGACTTTGCCTTCCAAGAGCTCGCGCAGCGAATCCAACGTTGCACGATGGCCTCCGTAAGGGACGGCGACGAATACGACCTCGCTGGCAAACGCCACTTCATCGTTCAGGCCGCCAGTTACGGAGTCCGGCGGCGCCAATTCAGCGACGCTGGCGGCGGCTTCGCCGGCCCGCTGTTTGTCGCGCGATCCGATGATGACCTTTTCACCAGCTAGAGCGAATCTCAGAGCCAATCCTCGGCCTTCCGGCCCGGTGCCTCCCAAAAAACCAATAACCACAGATATCTCCTGCCTGGTTGCGCATCCGCGTCACCTGCGTTATCTACATTCTACCTGACGATTTGGCGACGCCTCAGCCGATGCCTTCAAACGCGGAATCGAACGACTGACCGCTCCCGTTGCACGACCGCACGGGTTTGAATACAATGACGTCAGGCATCAAATCACATCTTAGGAGCGTCGCAATGGCCAATGTTACCACTGAGCGGATCAGGAACGTAGTTCTACTCTCGCATAGTGGGGCCGGCAAGACTATTCTTTCCGAGGCGATGCTGCTTGAGTCCGGCGTCACGAACCGCATGGGTCGGATCGAAGACGGAACCACCGCCTCCGATTATGAGCCGGAAGAGTCGAAGCGAGGCACAAGCGTCCAGACATCGGTGCTCAACATTCCTTGGCGCGATCACAAGCTCAATATCCTCGACACCCCCGGCTACGCGGACTTCCGAGGCGAAGTCGTCTCCGGCGTCAGAGTCGCCGACTCGGCGCTCATCATTGTTGCGGCCCAGGCAGGCGTGGAAGTCGGAACGGGCCAGATGTGGGACCTCGCAGAATTCCGAGGCATGCCTCGGCTAGTGTTGATCAGCAAGATGGATCGCGAGAACGCCGATTTCGATCGGGCGATGGACGGGTTGATCGAACGATTCGGCAGGCACCTGGTGCCACTCCAGCTCCCAATCGGATCCGAGGCGGATTTCTCCGGCGCGGTCAACGTGCTGGACCAAAACGCCGAGGTTCCTTCTGGCATGGAATCCGAGGTGGAGGCCGCCAGGGAACGCGTGATCGAAGCGGTGGCCGAGATCGATGACGACCTCGCCACCAAGTACCTCGAAGGCGAGGAGATCACCGAAGAGGAAATGAGGTCCGGCCTGGCTCAGGGCGTCCTCGAAGGCACGCTGGTCCCCGTATTGGTCGGGTCACCGCTCGGCGGTGTCGGCGTCGCTCAGGTCATGGACATGATCGTCGACTACCTTCCGGCGCCGAACCAAATCGGCGCGGTGACCGCAAACGATCCGGGCTCCGACGACACGTCCGAGCTCGATTGCGACAACGACGGTCCGTTGGCCGCCCTGGTGTTCAAAACCGCCGCTGACCCCTTTGTCGGCAAGCTGTCCTACTTCCGGGTGTACAGCGGCTCGTTCGACGGCGACGGCCAATACTGGAACGCGAACAAATCAGAAGCCGAGCGCGTGGCGCAGGTGTTTACCGTTAACGGAAAACAGCAAAAGACGGCGCCAGGCTTCGCCGCGGGCGACATCGGAGCGGTCGCCAAACTGGGGAGTGTCGTCACTGGCGACACCATCTCCACCAAAGACAAACCGTACACGCTCGAGGGACTGTCGTTCCCCCACCCCGTGTACCAGATGTCAGTCTCGCCGAAGACCAAGGCTGACGTCGACAAGATGACCAGCTCGCTGGCCAGAATCACCGAAGAAGATCCGTCGCTTGTGGTCGCCCGCGAGCCCAGCACCCTTGAGGTTATCTTGAAAGGCTTGGGCGATACGCATCTTGACGTCTCCGTAGAGAAGATGAAACGAAAATTCGGCGCCGAACTCGAATTGCAGATCCCTCGGGTCCCGTACATGGAGACAATCGTCGGGCGCGCGAGAGTCGAATACAGACACAAGAAACAGTCGGGAGGCCACGGCCAGTTTGGCCATGTGTGGATCGAAGTGGAGCCGTTGGCCCGAGGTCAGGGATTCGAATTCGACCAGAAGGTTGTCGGCGGATCCGTTCCGCGTGAATACATCCCGTCAGTCGAAAAAGGCGTTCGCTCGGCGCTCGTTGGCGGCGTAGTGGCAGGGTTCCCCGTGGTCGACGTGAAGGCAACTCTCGTGGACGGGAGCTTCCACACCGTCGACTCTTCGGGTGTATCGTTCGAAATCGCCGGAGGCCATGCGACCACCAAAGGGATGCAGGCCGCGAAGCCAATTCTCCTCGAACCCATCATGAAAGTGACCATAATTGTTCCGGACAGCTTCGCCGGCGACATCATCGGCGACTTGAACGGCAGACGTGGGCGAATCCAAGGCATGACGCCGAACGGCGACGGCACAACCAACGTCGCGGTTGAAGCGCCGCAAGCTGAGATGCTCACGTACTCCACGGATCTCCGGTCGCAGACGCAGGGCCAGGGATCGTTCTCAATGGAGTTCGATCACTACGAAGAGGTGCCAAATCACCTCGTCGACAAAGTTGTCCAGTCGACAAAAGAGGAAGAAGAAACTGCCGAAGCCCGGAGCTGACGCTCCGGACCGTCCACGTTTGCTTCTCGTCGCAACCGCCGATCCGCGCCTTCGGGTCACGACGCCCCTTATCTCCCGTGGCGTTTCGTGGTTGGGGCCGGGTTACGCTGATCTCTTGGTCCCCTTACGGATCGTGCCCGAGTGATCTCCCCGACCCACGACCTCACCGCGGCAACGCCAGCTCTACTTCCAATGCTCAATAACAAGGCACCCATCGCCTCGTGCCGATTTGCCCGAAAAGGTAGCATTCAGGAAACCCATCTACAGCGGTCGACTCGCCCAAGACGACACGACGCCTGCATCGGCGCTTGAGTCGGCCCGGCGATTGATTACGTTCTTCCCGTTCCGGTTTCTGTTGAACAGACGCCCAGTGCTCTGATAGCAAACACAACACGTCGCTGAATGAAACTATCCGCGCCGGAGTTGTGAATTCGGAAATGACAGGTGCAACGCACAGAATTGTCCTGGCGCCTCTCGTGAGCATCCTGTTGCTCTCGATGGCTTGTGGTGTCATCCCGTTTGTCGGTGACGACGATGGATCGAATGGCGATGGGAGTGGACTTGGCTTGTCCGATCGCCGCGCGCCGGGCGAAAAAGGCGATCCAGGGCCACGTGGACCCCGCGGGGAAAAGGGACCGCCCGGAGAACAGGGCATTGACGGTCTCAAAGGTGCGGAAGGTCCGGACGGCCCGCCTGGGCCAGACGGGCCGATTGGTCCCACCGGCCTACGAGGCGAGACGGGAGCCGGAGACCCAGGCCCACAGGGCATTTAAGGGCCAGACGGGCCGACTGGTCCTCCCGGACCCGTCGGTGAACAAGGCATGCAAGGCGAACAAGGCGTCACCGGCGCTCTGGGACCTATCGGACCTCAAGGACCACTGGGCGAACTAGGCCCGCCGGGAGAGACTGGTGCACCGGGCGAAACTGGACCGGCTGGCCCGACTGGATTGACCGGCCCGGAGGGGCCTCAGGGTCTTCGTGGAGCCGCGGGCGGTCCCAAGGGTGATACCTCCCCCGGGGGTCGCAAGGACCGCAGGGACCGGAAGGTCTCACCGGTAAAACCATCGTCAGTCAGACTGTCAGCGGCACAGCATCGGAGAAGTTCATAACCGTGCCCTGCCCTTCGGGAAGGGTAGTGACAGCCGGCGGATACGCCGCGTCCACCGACGATGTCAACGTACCGGTCAACCTCCCGCTCCTAGACGGGACTGGGTGGCGCATCCGAGCCATCGGCCCGGCCACCGAATGGGCCCTCGACGCGTACGCAATCTGCGCCAATCCGTGACGGCAGTCGCTCTGGCTTGACGGTGGAATGACGGCGACGAACCTGTAGACTCGGAAGCTGCACGGGCATGACCCAGTTGACGGCGCTCGACTGATCGGCCCTCAATCAACCGACGCTCAGCAGCCAATTATTCCTGGAAATTCTGCGAACACGACGTCAGGAGGAATCGTGACTATGGGCGAATCAGTAATAACCGACGAGACGAGAGCTCTTATCGGCAAGCCGTTGGGCAATTCATATGTAGCCGGCGAGGTCGATCGGTCTAGCGTCCAGAAATTCGTCACCGCGATCGGCAACCCAAATCCGCTATGGACCGACGAATCGTACGCCAAAGGAACCCCGATGGGCGGATGCATGGCGCCGCCGACGTTCATTATCTCGATCAGCCCGCAAGCGACGCTCCCCGACGGCAGCTCGCCAAACGAGGCTTGACCGCTGTCTCCTTCGAGAAACCGTTCAAGCAAGGCTTCAGCGCCGGTGACGAGTGGGAAGCCTTCAGGCCGATTCGACCAGGCGACGTGCTCACCGTGACGACCGTTCTCTGCGATCTGTTCGAGAAACAAGGACGGCCCGGCGTCGGACGGATGTTCTTCATCAGATACGACAACACGTTCCGAAACCAGCGCAATGAAGTGGTTGCGATATTGCGATTCACGTCCGTGAATTTCGAGGGTCCGACTGACTGAAGCCGGGTTTGAGCTGCATCGAATTACCTGGATCGTGCGACACGTCGAGACCCAATGAAAGGCTACTGCCATGACGCAACAACTATTTGACGAAGGCGTCGAAGTCGGTCAAGAACTTCCGGCAGTCACAAAAGAACAATCGCTCAAGACCATCGTCACGTACGCATGGGGCAGCAACGACCTCGCCGACGGTCATTACGAGTATAAGAAAGCGGTCGACCGAGGCCTCTCCGACGTGTTCGGTCAAGGCCCCAGACGGCCGGATACATGGGCCAGATGCTGAGCGACTGGTACACGCCAGGCGGCTTCCTCCGGAAACTCACGGCTCAGTATCGCCAAACTACTCAACCCGGGGACTTGCTGACGACCAACGGTGTCGTCACGAGGAAATACGAGGAAGACGGGCATAACTTGGTCGCGTGCGGCCTGTGGGTCGAAAATCAGGACGGCGGCAGGGTGAGCGTAGGCCAAGCGATCGTCAGTCTGCCGTTGCGAGAGGCCTAGGCATCCCGTCCTGGCACAACAAACCGGTCCTGCGCGAGGTTGGAAACTCAGACGCCGAGATCCAGGCGTTTCAAGGCGCTGGCGCGCTCGGTTCCGAGAACTTCAAGCGCTCGCACAAGGCGGCGGACTAGGTTCGTCCGAATTAGAAAGCGACTGCTCGCGCTTGTTGTGGCGTCAAACTAGCTAACAATTGTGGCTTCGCGACACTTCAGGGTCGCCAATTCGTCCATCGGTGAACGCAAGCGTCTGAGCGCCGGACCGTTTAAGCACCGAAGCGTACGGACGTATTAGCGGCTGATGCAGGCGAAATCGGCTTTCGGTGGTGAGCGCCTCAGACGGTTCGCATGCTCCTGTGACGGGCTGTTCATGCAAACCGATCGACGGTTCGGCGCTGACTACGACGGCGGCGGGCTCTCAGCGAGCGCGACCCGGTACGCCTCGGTGATCCGAGCGACTTCGGCCGTATCGACGCTGACCTCGCCGGCGCCGGTTGCTCGCAGCAGGTCGAACACATCCCATCCGAACACGTCGTTGGGCATCGTTTCGCCCCGGGGCACCATGTGGCAGTGGAAGTGGGGAGCGCTCTCGTTCATTGTCGCCGTGTAGATCCTGAGGGCGCCGGTGACCTGCTCCAGAACGCGTTCGAAGTGACGAAGCGACGGACCGAGACTCGCGGCTTCGCGATCGTTCAGATGTGCCGGGCCCGCCGCGTGGCGTTGCGTCACCAGCATCATCCAGCCGGGAACGCCAACGTCAGGGCCGATCTGGCGCACGATCCACAGATCGTGCTCGAAAACGGTGACGGCTTGGCTGTCGCTTTCGCCGGCATTGGTCTTGCAGATCCCACAGGTTGCATCGTACGAATCGTGCCGCATAATTTCCTTTCCCTGGCGATTGAATCGATTTATTGAACTTGCTTTGAACGGCAAGATCGATGTCCGTCCGTGTCGAAGATGCGAGGAGGGCCGCGCTCATTCGCAGCCCTCCCCTGCTTGTGGATTACTTAACGAAGCGGTTAATCGTCGTCGGCCGGGGCGAGTTCCCCTGCCATGTCTTCGATCGCCTGGTGGCCGTTGGTCGAGTGCTCGTAGTGCACTTTGATGGCCTCCAAATCGACCTCGTCTTCGCGCAGGAATCCGCGGCCGTCGTGGCGGTCGAACGGGAACGGCGGAATCTTCTCGAACCGTTCCTGGAACCGCAATCGGCTGGGCCGTCGGTCGTACGGGAAACGGAACCGCTCGGCGTCGCCCGGCTCGACGACCACGAGATCGTAGTCACGGCTTCCCAGGCCGATGGCGTGTCCGGTGTTGATCGTCGCGACTTCGCTCTGGCCGTGGAACATGGCGGCCGACGCCTCGAACTTGGCGTCGCCGACGTGGTGAGCCTCCATATCCTCCGACGCAGAACCCGGGGAGCCCGGGGAGTGTCTGGCGGCGTCGACGCAGGCCATGTCGATGGCAACCGGATCCTTGCTGGCGAACACGCCCAGGTGCGGAACGATCGGCACGCCGGCGTAGTTTACGCAGTCGCACTTGGGCGACACGTCGATGGCCATGTTGATGAAGCCGACCTTGTCCGGGCCGACAGCCTTCATGGTTCCGAGGCAAGCGTCCGCGATGGCCGCATCGACGGCGTCGAAGTTGACGGAGCCGATGTCGATCAAGCCCTGCCCGGCCATGATGCCAGGGCAACCGGAGCAGCCGATGCACTTTTCGCGCTCCCATTCGATGTGATCGTCGAACACATGCCACAGGTTGAACGGGCAGCAATCCTCGAGAATCTGCCAATTGGGCGTCTGGGCCTTGCCCTTGAACCGCTCGGGATAGAAAGTCGCTGTGGCAGGGAAACCGTACTTCGGGTGGCCGCCCATGTGGACGTTGAATTTGCCGCGCTTGGACTGAGCGCCAATGCCCAGGTTCTTCAATGCGCCTCCGATGACGCCAACGCCATGGCCCTTGAAGTGGGTCAACGTGATCAACGCGTCGGCAGCGGCGATGGCCTGCGCGACATATGCCTCTTTGAGGATGTAGCCCTCGGGGATATCGACACGGTGGTCGCTAGTGCCGATGAAGCCGTCGGCGCAGATGAACGGGCAACCAAGGGCAGCGGACGTATATCCGTTTCGCTCAGCAGTCAGAAGTATGTCAATCTCGCTCGTACGCGATCCATAGGGCGAGTACGGCAGCGTCGTCGTGTCGCAAACAAACGGCCGGCCGCCGAGCTCCTTGATCCGGTCAGCGAGAGTTCGAGCGTACACCGGGCGCAGGTACGCGGAGTTGTTCCACTCGCCGCAGTGGACTTTGATCGCCACGATGTCGTTGGGCTTGATCATGTCTTCCAGCCCGGAGGCCTCGAACACGGTCAGCATCTTGGCCGGCAGAGCCGTCTCGGTCGATTCGGAGTGAGCATCCATGAAGTAGACGGGCGATTTCATTTACGACCTCCGTGGTGGATTAGGGGGTGGCAGGTTGCCCAAAGTCTAAGAGCGACCTTCCAACCTGTCAAGGCGTCGAAATGATCGCGATCCAATGAGACCGATTTAAGCGTCAGTGAGGCGAGATTTGGGCTGGATTCGATTGGAGTCGGCTACGCGGAACCAGGGGCTCGCGCGGTCGCGGCGCGCGAATGGTCCCACGGGCCGATCCACTCGTCCTTGATCTCCATGCCGAAACCAGGGGCGTCGGACGGGGTTACGTAGCCATCTTTCGGCATCGGCATCCCGGGTATCGGGCAGACCTCGTCCAGCGGGATGCCGCGATCGCTGCCCATCCAGTACTTGGCCATCGGCGACTCAGGCATCGAGATGGCAAAGTGCTGCCCCCATAGCGTTCCGGCAGCGGCGTGGGGAATCGTTATGACGCCAGCGGCCTCGCCGATCATGTAGATCTTCAACGTCTCGGACAAGCCTCCACACCAGGTCATGTCGGGCTGCAAAACGTCCACTGCCCTATTCTCGACGAGCTGCCGGAATGTCCAACGGCCGTGGTGGTCCTCGCCGGTGGCCAACGGGATCCAGTTGATGGTTTTCTTGAGTTCGATGTGCCCTTCGAGGTCCGTCGGGATCAGCGGCTCCTCCAGCCATCGCAGACCGTATGGCCGCAGCCGCTCGGCGAGCCGAATCGCGAACTCTACGTTGAAACTCATGACTGGGTTGTACATGAGCTCCGCGTTGGGGCTGACCTCTTCGCGCGCCCGGGCGATCTTGCCGTCGACGATGTTGATGCCTTCTATGCCCTCGTCGTAGCGCGCGGGGTTCGACACCTCGAAGTGCTTGAAACCGAGCTTCTTCGACCAGTCGAGGTCGTCGGACGTGCAATAGATCAGGATCTTGTCCCTGCACGGACCGCCGATGAGCCGGTAGACGGGCTGGTCCGCAGTTTGCCTTTCAGGTCCCACAACGCCAGATCGACGCCGGACTGTGCGACCGTCGCGAGTCCGCCGGCGCCGAATCGCTGAGTCGAGCACCACATCAGGTCGTTGAGATACTCGAGCGCCATGCAGTCCCGGCCTTCGAGCAACGGCGCGAAGTGGTAGTCCACGATCACCGCGGTTATCTCGCCGAACGCGCATCGCCCCAGTCCGTAGGTCCCGTCTTCGGCGGTAACCTGGACCCACACTGCGGCGCCCGTGTACGCGCCGGGCATTGTGCCGTGAAGTCGCGAGAACTCCGGGTACTTGTTGATCGGCAGTGCGCGGCGTGTGTGGGTGTTCCAGTTGGGACGGTGCGATGCCGATTTCGGAGGCGTGTGGGGTATGCCGATCTCGACGGCTCTGGCCTGCTTGATCTTCATCGTGTCATCCTCGGTGTTGGTTTCCGGTCGTTGCCTATTCAGCGCCAACCGTCTTCATTGCGACGCTTGCCCATTCCCAGAGTCGTTGCGGCTTGTACTGGATCGTGCTGATGTCCTTCATCACGAACTCGACCGGGCAACCGAACCGAGCGCAGGCGTCGACGGTTTTTTGGATGTCGTGAGCGACCACATCCGGCTCCCAGGAATCGGTCACGAACACGGCAGGGTTGGGTTTGTGCGAGAACACGAAGTCGCCGCCGATCTTCTCCGCCCCGATCTCGACGTTCGACGTTGGGCTCATCGAGATCTTGCGCAGATTCGGAATCTGCCGGATGAGGTCGATCTTGTTGTGGAGCTCGTCGCAGCAGCCGTAGTAGACCAGCCCGAAGCGCGAGTACCACTTGTTCGCGTAGTCAAGCTCGAACTCCTGGTGCATAGCCGGCGAGACGCCGTCGAATATCTGGGCGGCGCCGTGGGTCCAGTTGTCGATCGCGCGCGGGTTTGCGGGGTCGTAGCCGTCGGCGGGCAACTCGTCCGAATAGCCGGGCGAGCACGGGATGACATTCTGGTTGAACGTCGAGGTCGTCGCGCGCAGCGGGCCAACGAGCCCCTGCTCCTCGAACTGATCGAGCATCGCCAGTCGAGCGTCCGTGTACCTGGACATGATCCGGTGCATGAGCTCGGGTTTGTCCGCGAGGTCGATGAGCATCTGCTGCGCACCGCGCCATTTCAGGATGTCGTCCCAGGCGCTGAACGCCGAGAAGTAACCCTGCATCTCGATTTCGATCACGCCGTCGAATATCTCGTGGGCCGTCTGCTCGGCCAGGGCCGTGCGCTCTTCGTCCAGCTCGTACTTCGGATGCACGATCTTCATGGCGTCTTCTTCGGTCGCCAACTGGTCGATGTACTGATGCGAGACGATGGTGTTGTTCGCGTCGATCGCGATGGTGTTCTCGACGACCTCGACGCCCAGCGCTCCCGCGGTCGGCGACGGTTGGTCGCCGTACTTGACGCCGCGGATCGCCTTCGGCACGTGCACCACCGGCTCGACGACCATGTCCGCACGCATGTGCTTCCAGGCGTACAGCGTCCGTCGGATCTTCGTCTCGAAGTAGCGACTGAACTCGTCTTCGGTTTGCAACGTGAGTTCGCCGTCGACGTCCATCTCGTGCCACGGGATGTTGTCGACCATCGCCATCGGCCGAACCGGCTTCAACCTGTTCAGCGCCTTCCACATCTCGATCTTTTCCCGCTGCACGGGCAGCGCGCCGATCTCGGCCATCCGCCCTGCGAGCTCACGCAGGATATCGCGGTCATTGGCGGTAATGTTCATATCGGTCTCCATATAACAAGGCTCGGCGTGAGCCACGATCACCGTGTTGGGTAGCATGCCTGGGCTGACATCTTGGAATTCAGACCGTATCACAAGGATATGGCTGTGGCGAGCGGCGGCGAAGTCGTTGGTTCTTGCGGGCTGACGGACGTTTCGAACAAGCGCAAAACGGCCAGACCGCTGCTGGTCAATCAGACCCGGACCATGCGGCGTCGGGTCATCATCTATCCGAGCCCGCGTGGACTTCGATCGTGTCGCTAATCGCCCCACGCGATCTCCGCGATGCGCTCGAGTTCGTTCGTGGCGACGACCGGGCACCCGAGCGCAATTGCGCGGTCTCGGAGCTCGATGCGGCGTTGGCCGTCGACGAACAAGCCGGTGTCGGCGAGGACGAACGGCATGCCCGACGCTCGAGACGCGTCGAGATCGTGCGTCGAGTCGCCGACGTACAAGCAGCTCGAGGCGTCCACGCCGAGTCGCTCAGCAGTCGTCGTCAGAATTTCCGGGTCCGGCTTCGGGCGGGTGACGTCGTCGGCTGTCAGCACTGCTTCGAAGTAAGAGTCGATGCTGTTGTGGAAGAGCACCCGGCGCGCCACACTCCCCGCGCCCATCGTCGCGATCGCCAATCGAAACTCGTCCTGTTTCAGTTGGCTGAGAAGTTCAACGACGCCGGGCAACAGTTTCGCGGCAGTCGAGTACTCGGTCTGAAGCGTGTTCTTCGCTTCGACCGCTGCGTCGATGCGTTCGTCCGCCCTCGCCTCGCCGAGGTCTCGGACCAGGAAAAACGACATGAGGTTCTGCGACCCGCCGCCGAACCTCCTTCGAACTTCGTCGTCGGACGCGACGATGCCGAATCGAGCCAGAGCTTCTTTCGTCGCCTTCAGCACCGGCGGCTGGCTATCCATGAGCGTTCCATCGAGATCGAATATTACGGCGTCAATCTGTCGGCTCATATGCGGCGTGAATTCCCTTCTGGCAACTTGATCCGGAGTTTTTCGGGCGCAACTTCTTCGCTGAAGGAAACGTAACATCTCGTGGGGGTGTCAATCGAGCCCATCACAGCGCGATTATCTTGGAATCCTGGGACGTGCACTCGTTCAGCGAGCAGTGGCCGCTGAACGATACAACGCCTTAGGATCGATCCGCGTAATCGGCCTCTGGTGTGCGGCACGTCCAGCGCCGCACCGTTAGCACTCGCAAGCGGCATCCCGCCCACGCCATCGGCGCTCTGACGCCGCGCTAGTTCGTCAGGACGTCGAATATGTTGCCGATCTTTCCGGAGGCGTTCAAGCGGTATACCTCCGTGTATCCGCAATCTGAGCAGGACACGGTGGCGAATTTTTGGTTCTGGAGGTTGAGGAATCGAGACAAGCCCGAACCCGTCGTCCTGATCTCTCCGGCTTCGTAGCGAGTTCCTGAACACTTGTCGCAGGCGTATTTTCGCTTGTTCACGGCATTCTCCTCGGGCTCAAAGCGGTCGTTTGACCATCAGTTTACCACCGCTCGATTTGAGCATCTGTGTACCAACATCGCTCGACGCGTCGTCGAGTCCAGTTGGCATAAAAATGGTTCCACGGGATCGGCCTCATGGTCATTGTTTTTTGAGTCGTAGGGGCGGGTTTCAATCCCGCTTGCGTCTTTCGCTCGTGCGCATGCTGGTTTTACGCTATTAGCACCCGTCACCACGCGATCATCGCCTTATCCATAGCCAATGACTCATCGGACGGGTTTGGCACCCGTCTCTATTTCACCGAATGGTTCGAGCCGTTCCTCAACGCGACGACGCCAGTGCATCCTTACTCGACTTAACGCGTATTCGCCAGCGCGGCAATTCCAGATTAGGCTCGCGGCAACGTCCGACGGGCACCAACTGGCGCCGTTTTTCAGTCGGCGAGGGGGCAAAATGGGGACAAGCCATCAAAACGAACGCCCCGCAAGCAAGTCTCACGGGGCGTTTTCGTGCCTAACACGATGGTACCCCTGCCCGGACTCGAACCGGGGCACTCGGTTTAGGAATTGTACATTGCCTGTTTTGGCCTGTCCCAGCAGTTCCCCGGGAGTGCCTCTCCGTACCTGACATAGCGGTTGGTGATGCTGGGCCGTCACACCGCGTACCCCCTAGTCCCTGACAGTCTGTGACCATTTTGTGACCAAGATTTGTAGTCCACACCGACGCCGAATCCCCTACCTGTTACTCCGCCTAAGTCCTCCTCCTTGACCCCCTAGGCTATACTGCTTTCATGTTGATCAGGGGGTCTATCTCCATGTTCTTAAGGTTGTTCATTCTTGCACTGATATTGATGATCGCGATCGGATGTGGATCAACGTCAGTGGAAAAACTTGGCAGCACTCAGCGTGAGTCACAACCAGTCGCTGAATCTCCTAAGACTACGACTGCCGTCCCGCCGACTGCCGTCCCACCGACCGCCATTCCATCGACGCCGTTACCATCAAGCCCCACTCCTGCACCCATGGCCGCATCGATTTCACCAACGGCCACCTCTGTCCCACCTAAGCTGACGCAGCCATCCAGCGGCCTTGCCTTCTCACTAGAAATCAACGAGATAGCGGCAAACTTACCTGAATATGACCGAGCTGACTGGAAGCATTGGACAGACGAAGACAAAGACTGCCAGAACACCAGACACGAGGTACTCATAGAGGAATCCTTAAAGGCAGTGACCTTCAAGAATGACAAACAGTGCCAGGTAGCCACCGGAGAGTGGTTGGCTCCGTTCACAGGTGACACCGTGACCGACGGCACCAAGCTCGACGTTGACCACATGGTTCCGCTCAAGAACGCGCATGATTCAGGTGGCTGGGCGTGGGACAAGGACAAGAAGGCTGCTTATGCAAATGGGATGGGGTATGCTGACCATCTGATTGCGGTGACGGCGTCTGCCAACAGGCAGAAGGGTGCAAAAGGCCCTGATGAATGGAAACCAGCTGATCAGGACTACTGGTGTGATTACGCCGTTGACTGGGTACAGATAAAGGTCGATTGGGGATTGAGCGCAACCAAGGCCGAGTGGGCGGCTCTCCAGGAAATGATCACTACTTGTGACAATCCTCCTTCGATCACGGCCATCCCTTCCAAAGCAGAGCCGTCTCCGACAGCCAAACCTGTCTCTCCAGTGACAACGCCTGGGCCTCCTGTCGAACCCGGGGTGGTTGATGTGCTGATCACGTCCTTGGACTGCAAAGGCAAGCCAGAGATCGTGGTCGTCGAGAATGTTGGAACGCCGGCACAGGACATGACCGGTTGGAAGGTCGAGGACCGAGGCTCCAAAAACACTTACACCTTCCCGACGGGTTTCTCCCTGGAGGCTGGGGCGTCGGTGGAGTTGGTATCCGGAGGGTCGGGCGTCGATGCTGGCCAGACCATTTTCTGGAAAAAGGGCACGGTCTGGAACAATGATGGTGACACTGCCAGCCTAATTGACTCATCGGGCCAACTGGCCTCTGAAATGAAGTGTCCCTAGGAGGGCTACGCGGAGGAGA
>JASMDM010000035.1 GCA_030752795.1 SAR202 cluster bacterium
GCGGAACGCGAGCAGCAGGATCACCAAACCCAGTCCCAAAGTGACCAGCATTACGCGACCCATGTCGCTCTCGGCGATCTCGTCCATCTCCTTGATGATGGAGATCTGGCCGCCCATCGCGACCTCGAAGCCCTGCGCTTCGGCAGCGACGGCGGCTTCGGTGACCGTCTCTATTGTGGGATCGATGATGTCGTAGGCATCGTCGGGATCGCCGGCGATGACGACTCGCGCGACGATGACGCCGCGGTCGTCCGCGACCATCTCTTCTGAGTTCGTGTCGTAATAAGTTACTACCGCCGCGACCTCGGGCAGCGCCCTGAGCTCGGCGGCAACGGCCTGTATCGTGGCCTCGTAGGCCGAGGAATCTACTTCCAGCGTTTCGTGCTTGAAGACGAGCTGCTCGGTTGCTTGTCCTTTGGTGGTGGCGAATCGGTCGTCAAGCAGCTGCGCTGCGATGCCGGAGTCGCCTGCGCCGCCGTCTTCCTCGTACAGATTGGTCTAGAGCTGGCCCGGGGGCATGATGGACATCGCGATTACCAGGAACACGGCCGAGATGACCCACCAGCGCCGTCGAGCGCTCCAATTGGCGATCTTGCCTGTAAACGACATGTTTGACGTATCGACTGGGGACTCGCCCGTCGTCCCCGTGGCCTCGTTCTTGTTCTTTCGTATCTTGAGTGCGCTCAGCATTTCGTTTCCCCCCGCTGGTTTGTGTGCGTGCTGATATGAATTATGGGTTCGCAAGCCCCTGACGACATCCGCAAGAAGGGCGATTTCCCGGTCAGACGACATGGCGGTTGCTCGGTCGTCCTCAGAGTCCATTCAGCGCTCGTCCGGAAGTACGAGAGCGCTAGTCCGATCAGGTGCGGTCTACGAACCCAGGACGTGGAGGTCTCCGCGCTTGCTTGACCGTGAACTATTCAGGTAGCCTGAGTGTGAAACATCCGGACCGGTGAGGCCAAATTAACGTGCCAACTGGCGTCCGGTATGGTATATATAGGAAGTGGGCAGGCGACATCCGTCGCGTTCAAAATAGTCGGGAGCTGGCAGCAACCGAATGTCCGGTTCCCGTGCACCGTGCAGCATCGACACCAAGGCGAGTGCGTTGAATCAGAGCCACATACTGAAACAGTTCGAGGAGATCGCGTCCCTGCCTGACCGGGAGATCGATCTCGCCCGCACGGCGCTGTTGATTGCCGCTGCCGACTACCCCGACATGAACGTAGAGCGTGAATTGTTCACGTTGGAACGAATATCCGGTGACGTGTCCAGCGCGCTGCTCAACGAAGACGATCCCCTGTATTGCATGAATGTCCTCAGCGAACACCTCTTCGACGATCTGGAGTTCCGCGGCAACGTGCAGGATTACCACGATCCTCGCAACGGCCACCTTAATAAGGTGCTGGGCCGAAAAAAAGGCAACCCGATCTCATTGGCGTTGCTGTACGTCGAAGTCGGACGCCGGTTGGACATCCCGCTGGCCGGGGTCGCGTTGCCCGGTCACTTCCTTGTTCGTCACCATGAGGTCAACGACTACTTCGTGGACCCGTTCTATCGCGGAATCCTGCTCTCGGTTGACGAATGCAGAGATAGGATGCGACGCAGGGTTCGCGGCCGTCTTAGCTGGGACATGAAGTACCTCGACACCATCGGCAAACGCGAATTCATCTCGCGCCTGCTGCGCAGCCTGAAGTCCTCGCACTTGAGGCGTAAGGATCACGACAAAGCGCTCACGATGATCGACTTCTCGCTCGCCCTCGACCCGCTTTCGGCGCCCGACCACCGAGATCGCGGCATCATCAACTACCGACTCGGCAACACGATCCAGGCGCTCGACGATCTGCTGTACTACCTCGGCAACGCCGCCCCCGGCTCGGACACCGACGGTGTCAACCAGCTCGTCACCCACATCCGCGGCCGGATGACCAGCTAGGCTCTGTCAATTCGGCTTGGCGTTGGGCAGCTTGGCCCTGGAGGGCCAGCGCACCGACGCGACTCCGCCTATCCACGTCCGACTCCCTATGATGTAGAACTTCAAGCTTGACCGCGTCCGCTTCGATCATCTGGATTCGTGGCCTGGGCCTTCAGGCCCAGCCTCCATAACCACACGTCAACGTCGCTGCCGGTCCCAATCTCGAGCAAGCTCCCCACGAAATTGACCAGCCGCAATGCCGGTGATAACCTCCACCTCGCCTGTTGTGGATGTAGACGTTGCGATTCAGCGCCATGTCAGCGGAGTGAGGTGGGCATGACCGTTCTGGCCGGACTGAGGGTCCTCGATTTCACCGAGTACATCGCCGGACCGTACGGTGGCATGCTTCTCGGGGACATGGGCGCGGACGTGATCAAAGTCGAACCGCCGGGCGGCGATCGGTGGCGGCAAGGCGTGTTCTACGCACCCCACGAAACGCGCAACAACCTCTCGATGAACCGCAGCAAGCGCGGCATCGCGATCGATCTGGCGACCGACGACGGCCAGAAAATCATCCACAAGATGGTTCGCCGATCGGACGTGGTGATGCACAACTTCCGACCCGGCGTCGCCGAGCGGCTCGGCATCGACTACGACACGTTGTCGGCGCTGAATCCATCGCTGGTCTACTGCCACAACACCGCATTCGGGACTCGGGGACCGCTGGCCAACAAGGGCGGATACGACATCCTATCCATGGCCGCAACCGGGTTCCTCACGGGACCGGCGGGCCGCGTCGAGCAAGGCAAGCTGATCGCCGCAATGGGCATCCCAGTCGCCGACATTTCGTCCAGCATCTTCCAGGCGTTGGCCATTTGCGCCGCACTCTGGAATCGGGAGCGGACCGGGCGCGGTCAGAAGATCGATACATCGTTGCTGGGCGCGGGAATTGCGGTGCAAGCAACTCGGATGACATCTGTCGAGGAAACCGACCGTCCGAGGCGAGACCAGTTTCTGGCGAACCTGCGGGAACACTCCGGCGCCGCAACATCGTTGACGGACCTGATCGAAAACCGTATACCGGAAGGCCAGCTTGCGCACGGGAATTTCTACTTCCGCGCATACGAAACAGCCGACCGTCCGATCGCCGTCGCTTGTCTGAACGACCGACTCCGCCGCCGCTGCGCAGAAGTTATCGGCTTCAGCGATCCTCGGCAGGACGACTCCGACTTCGATCCTGAAGCTGAGGGCTCGGTCGACGTGCTGAAACGCATTGCGGTTCAAGTTGAGGACATCATGCGCACAAAGACGTTCGCTGAGTGGACAGCCGTGTTCGACGAGGCGGACGTTCCTTGCGGTCCGATCAAGTTCATCGAGGAGCTGTTCGACGATCCGCAGGCGCTGGCCAACGACCTCGTAGTCGAAGTCGATCATACGACCTTGGGTCCCATCAAGATGGCCGGGGCGCCCTTCGATTTCCACGGCACGCCGCTGAACATCCATCGAGCTTCTCCCGGAATCGGCGAGCACGCCGATGAGCTCCTGTCGGAGTTTGGCTATTCTGACGACGAAATTCGGTTGCTCCGAGAAGGAAACATCATCGTTTAGGTCCGGGAACTGACAGCCCCGGGAAACGATCCCGCGCACGTCGCTGAGGAGTTCACTATGGCTTCAATCGAGCTTGTTGACGCGCATCTGCACATACACCGCTCCCGAGAAGAGGGGCGGCGCCAGTTCGAAAGCGGCTACGTGATCTGGGAATACGGCGAGAAGCCCGACGTGCGATTCAGTGAGTACGACGGCGGCCTGGAGGACGCTCTGGATGCAATCGAAAAAGCCGGCTTCTCCACGCCCGTAGTGACGAATCTGTTCTCACTGCCCGCATCGGTCGACGCGAATGACGACGTCAGGCCGGCCGATCTTCTGGTCGAGTTCAACAACTGGGCGTGCGAGCTTGTTCGACCGTACGACCAACTCGTTCCGTTCATCGCCGCCGATCCCACTGCGATGCCGGGCGAAGCGGGAGCTAAGCACGTCCGAGAGATGGTCGAGAAACACGAGGCGCGAGGGATCAAGCTCCACCCGGTCGTTCAGCGGTTCGAGATGACCGACCCCCGGATGTGGCCTGTATATGACGCGTGCCAGGAGCTCGGGATCCCGATTCTCGTGCATTCCGGACCCGCACGAGGCGGAGAGCCGTACGCCGAGCCTCGTTGCTTCGCGGATGTGTTGGCGGCATTTCCGAACCTGACGATCGTTTTGGCTCACCTTGGCGGAGCCACTTGGGATCAGGCCTTGGAGATCGCCCGCGCCTACCCGAACGCCTGCTTTGACTGCTGCGAGATAATCGAATGGACAGGCGCGCCCAACGCTCCCACGGATGCGCAACTGGCTCGGCTCATCGCGAACATCGGTCCCGAGCGCGTGATGATGGGGTCGGATTTCCCCTGGTACGATCTCGATCGCCAAGTGGAGCGGATCATGGAGCTGCCAATACTGTCGCGCGAACAAAAAGAGGCTATGATGGGCGCGAACGCCATTCGAATCCTCGGACTTTGAGAAGGAGCAAACCCCAAATGCCCAGAGCCAACATCAACGGAGTCGACACCAGCTACGAAGTCATCGGCGATGGCGCGAACGTCGTCTTGTACATCCACGGCGGATTCGGCGGTGCATCGACAACCCTCGTGTCCCGTGAGCGCGCCATCGCCAACATCTTCCCGCGCGATACGGTGACGACGGTCCTGTACGATCGGCGCTCGGCAGGGCAATCTGAATATGTTCTCACGCCGCATACGCTGCCCGATCTGGCTGCGGATGCGCGAGCATTGCTGAGTCATATGGGAGTCGATCGCTCAGTCGTCATCGGTGACTCGATGGGCGGCATGGTCGCTCTCGAATACGCGTTGGCTTATCCGCGGCACGTGACCGCTCTCGCGCTGGTCGAGACCGGCACAGATCTCATGGCAGAGACGCCCTGGGGCACGCAAATGCGAGAGATCGCTGACGAAGTGGCAGCCGCGGGCGACCGGGCATTCTTCGAGGCGCGGATCGACGAGCTTCGAAATCCGGCCCCGATGTCGAACGACATGGGTCCCGAGACGACGGAGGCTCAAGAAAGCCTGGCGCAAACTCACCAAGCCTACCTAGACGCGCTGCCGGACGTGTCCGACGCCGACCTCTTCACGTACACGACAGGCATGATCCGCAACTTCGCCGCGTTCGCCGGCTACGACCATACCCCTCGACTGTCCGAGCTGTCGATGTCAGTCTTCGTGATCCACGGGACCACTGACGTCACGGCGCCGTTTGGGTACGGACAGGCTCTGCATCGGGGGATTGCGCACTCCGAGCTTGCCGCCATCGAAGGCGCGCGGCACATGCTGCTCGACTACCCCGAGGCTGCCGACGCTCTCCGCGACTGGGTGCTGAGGGCGGTCGAACAAGAAGCGGTCGCGGACTAACTCAAGTGTGAGTTTGGCGCCTGCCGTTCCAGGGGAAGGTTAGGAAGCGCGAGTTCCCAGGCTTCGACCTCTGCCGGGATGAACTGGAATCCAGCCTGGTTGGCGAAGAACTTGTCGACTTCGCTGTCGCCCACGTGGAAGTACTTTTCCGCCTTGAACCGGCCCATGACATCGCCGAGGTTTTGCTTCAGCACGATGAAATCGACGGCGATTGAATGCTCGTCCCATATGCGGGTTTGCGTGTTGATCGGACGGTCTGAGCAACTGCCGACGATATAGCCGAGTTCTTGAGCCGTTCGGACGATGCTCATCCCGATTACACCGGGCGGGTCGCCGGCCTCCAATGTACCGTCGATGTCGAAGCTTATCAGGTCCGGCAAATGAATTACTCCTGCAAATAGTAGCCGCGTTGCATCACTGCTGCCGCGCGACATCAGACGGTATGTTACCGCATAACGGTCTGGTTGAGCACGGCCCGCTGGCGCGACTCGGCGGCGAAGGACGAGCGGAGGAAGCGGAAACGCGGATTGGCCGTAACGGTCGTCAATCGAGTACTCGGTCCTGGGCTAACTCGCCATGCTTCGCCGTCCTGGGAAGGATCAGAATCACCTATGGCGGTTGCCACCCCGTAAGAAAGTATGAAAACTAGGCTTGGCCCTGAAGGGCCAGAGCACCAACCAGATCGTGGGCTCGGCCTTAGGGTCATCAGTTAAGTAAGTTGTGCCCAACGCTCCTCGCGATGCTGGGCATCCGTCCGTGGTGAGCCACGCACCCATCCGTTCGCCCCTTCGGAAATCTCAGGGCGGGCTCTGAGCCTGTCAAAGGGTCGCACGCACGCAAGAGTCGCTTGAGCCGTTACGGTCATTGACCCAATACGTGGTTCTCAACGTTTCTGCCATGCTGGGTGGCCCGGAGAAAAAGAGACGTTTGGGGTCGCTCAGGCAACAATCCGTGTTCAGCGACCAGATTCTTCGGCTGCGGCCGCCGAAGGTCCTATTTGCTAAGGCGCCACATATTTTTTTGATCGCCATCACGGCCAAGCCGGTCCGAACATCGTCGCCTGGCTTTTCACGGCCAAACCAATATCCCAAATTGGCGCTCCTGCCGTCATGGCGATAAACGATATAAATGGCCCCGAACAACGCATGTCATTCAGAGGCCGCAGCCGAAGAATCTGGTCGATGACCGAGTTCCTTTGCCTGCAAGATCCCAAACGCTTCGATTTTCGCTGAACGTTCAGCATCCCGAGTCATCTTACGTCAGTGTATCTTGATCATCACCATCGCTACCAAGCCCATCCGCTGCCAGCGTCACTTCACCGATCGGGACAACACGTGAACTTCGCCGGCCTCGATTGAAACCATGTCCTCGATTCGGACCCCGCCCCAGTCGGGCAAATATATCCCCGGCTCGATCGTGAACACCGACCCGTCGTCCAAAACGTCCAACGATCCGGAACCGATTCGTGGCAGTTCATGCACCGCCAAGCCTATGCCGTGCCCAAGGCCGTGTCCGAACTTGTCTCCGTATCCCGTGTCGTCGATGAAGTCTCTCGCGACAGTGTCAATCTCACCGCCCGTGATCCCCGGGCGCACTGCCCCCTCGGCGGCGAGCTGCGCTCCCAGCACGATATCGTATACTTCGCGGAAACGATCGTCGTATCCGCCCACCGAAAACGTCCGGGTCAAGTCGCTGCGGTATCCCTGATATGTCGCTCCCATGTCGACCACGACCGGGTCGCCGGATTGGATCACCGTCTCGTCCGCCCGATGATGGGGCAGGGCGCCGTTGACGCCCGCGCCAACGATTATGTCGAAAGCGTTGCTCTCCGCGCCAAGCTCTCGCATGGCTTTCTCGATGGCCCAGGCTACTTGTGCTTCGGTCATCCCCGGCTCGATGGTCGGTGCAACTTGGCCGAGGGCCGTGTCAGCGATCTCGACCGCCTTCCGCAACAATTCGATCTCTCCGGCGTCTTTTACCGCGCGGAGACCGTCGACGACGCCTTCGGTCGCGACCAACTCGGGCCTGGTCTCCGGCACGAGGTTGCGCAGCACGCTGGTCGCAGACTCATGCGCAGCCACTGTCATGTTGTCGCTCTCGAACGCGATACGTCTGGCCCCGAGCTCTTTGGCGATCTCGGCGAGCCAATGGTACCCGCCGGCAGTGCGGAGCACTTGATAGCCGGTCGCTTGCCGCTCCGCCTGCTGGATGTACCGGAAATCCGTCGCCAGGATGGCGTCTTCGTGAGTGAGGATCAGATGTCCCGCGGAACCAGTGAATCCGGACAGATACCTTCGATTCTCCGGCGTCGACACAAGAAACGCGTCGGCCCCGATCGATTCCAGACTCTCGCGCAGCTTTTCTATGCGGGTCTCCGTCATCAACGCGCTGCTTTCTCACCGAGATGAGCAACCAAAAATTCCAGCGCGTAGTGGTAGCCGCGATACCCCAGTCCGACGATCTGACCGACCGCGATGTCGGCGAAAACCGATTTGTGCCGGAACTCTTCTCGGGCGTGAATGTTGGACAAGTGGACTTCGATGACAGGAAGTCGCGAATCGGCCAGCGCGTCTCGCAGCGAGATGCCGTAGTGAGTCAGTGCGCCGGCGTTGATGACGATCCCGTGTGCGTCCTGGGAGGTGGACTGTATGAAATCGACGATCGCGCCCTCGTGATTGGACTGGAAGAACTCGACGTCCGCGTTCAGTTCGTTTGCTCTGTCCGCAAGGCCGTCCTGGATGTCCGCGAGGGTTTTGACGCCGTAGTAGCTGGCTTCTCGAGCGCCTAAGTTGTTCAGATTCGGTCCGTTGATTACCAGGATCTTCATCAGTGCCCCCACTCGAGTGTGCGGCTATGGCGGCGTGGCCGCCTGGCCTTTTTGTTTGGGTTTGCGCGCTCGAGGATGAGACGACATGTACGCTCGTCGCGCCTCCGTGCTGGTGATGTGCGTATACACCTGGGTTGTGGCCGGATTGGCATGGCCCATCAGCTTTTGCACCACGCGCAGGTCGGCGCCACCTTCCAACAGGTGCGTCGCGAACGAATGTCGGAGCGTATGTGTGTGGACCTGCGATTCCAGGCCTGCTTGACTGGCGTACTTGCGCACGATCTTCTGGATGCTCCGTTGGCTGAGCCGTCCACCGTAGCGGTTGACGAACAGTGCGTCGTCAGAATCGAGGGAGCCGACCTTCGACCGCACCTCGGTCAGATAGTGCGAAATTGCGCCGCGGGCCGCATCGCCCATCAGAACGACGCGTTCCTTGGAGCCCTTGCCACGAACGCGTATTTCGCGCGTCTCGTTGTTCAAGTCGGACAGGTTGACGCCAGCGACCTCGCTAACGCGCAGTCCGCCCGCGTACACGAGCTCCAAAAGTGCACGGTCTCGGATGCCGGTTGGCGCCGAGGTATCCGGAGTCTCGACCAGCTTTTCGGCTTCTTGTTGCGATAGGAAACGCGGCAACCGGGAATCAAGCTTCATGGCGCCGCGCGGCGGGACGGGATCGTGCTCGATGACGCCCTGACGGCGGAGCCAGTGCAACAGCGTCCGCAGCACGGACAGCTTGCGCGCAACGCTGGGGCGAACGTACCCGAGTTCGTGAAGCCAGGCCAGATACGCGCGCATCGTCAGGCGATCCACGTCGCGGAGACTGGCAATGCCCTTGAGCTCGATGAACTCCCGAAGCGGTTCCAGGTCGGCCTTATAGTTTCGAATCGTGAGCGGCGCGAGCCCTCGCTCTGCTTGCAGGTGTTCCTGAAAGCCGGTGACGAGGGCGTGCCACTCTTCGCGTTCCACTGCTAGACTGCCATGTCGAGGGGCTCGCTCTCAGGTATGGGCCCCTTGAATCCACATGCGGCGCACCGCGCGTTGGTTCGGCCCATGGCCACGAGCATCTTGGAGCAGTCGGGGCACGGCTGAGGCAGCGGTCGCTGGTTGACGGCGAACGTGCAGGTCGGATAGTTGGAGCAGCCGTAGAACCGTTTGTTGCGGCCTTTTGTCGCTTTGCGCGCTTGTCGCTCGACCAGGTCGCTTCCGCAATCCGGGCACTCGACGCCCACGCGTTGAAGCAGCGGTTGCGATTGCTTGCAATCCGGGAATCCGCTGCACGAGAGGAACCGGCCGAATCGCCCTGATTTGATTACCAGGGGCTTGCCGCACTGTTCGCATATCTCGTCGGTCTCTTCGTCGATCTGGTCGCGAGGGACGCGTTCGGCTTCCTTCAGGGCGCGCTTGACCGACTCATCGAACGGTGAATAGAACTCTTGCAACATCGGCGTCCACTTGCGCGTACCGCCGGCGATCTCGTCGAGCTCGCCTTCGACCTTAGCCGTGAAGCTCACGTCCATAATGTCGGGGAAGTGCTGCGTCAGCAAACCCGTCACCGCGGTGCCGAGTTTCGAGGGCTCGAACGAGCCTTTGTCCTTGCGGACGTAGTCGCGGTTCATCAGCGTAGCCAGCGTCGGCGCGTAGGTGCTCGGCCTGCCGATGCCTTGTTCCTCGAGCGCTTTGACCAGCGAAGCCTCGGTGAATCGGGGCGGCGGCTGGGTGAAGTGCTGGTTCGGATCGATCTTCAGGCAGTCCAGGGCCTCGTTTTCGGACAGATGAGGCAGATTCTGGGAGCCCTCCGTGACCTGCTCGGAGTCCGCGTCGCGGTCCTCGAGGTAGAGCGTTCGGAATCCCTGGAATGTCATTACCGATCCGGTGGCGCGGAACTCATAGTCGGTTCCCGACTTGCTGCCGGAAGTTCCGATGCTGACCGATGTCGAATCGAACAGCGCGTCGGTCATTTGGCTGGCGACCAATCGCTTCCAGATCAGGTCGTACAGGCGGAACTGCTCGTTGTTCAGGAAGCTTCTAATGCTTTGCGGATCCCGCATGATGGACGTGGGCCTGATCGCCTCGTGCGCTTCCTGCGCTCCCTTGACCTTCTTGGAGTAGAAGCGAGGCTTGTCCGGGGCGAATTCCGGGCCGAACTTCGACTTGATGTAGCTGGCAGCCTCGGCGAGCGCCTGGGCGGCGACATTGGTCGAGTCGGTTCTCATGTACGTGATCAGTCCGGTCTCGCCCTCGTCGCCGACCTTCAAGCCTTCGTAGAGCTGCTGAGCGACCACCATCGTGCGGCGGGCGGTGAACCTTAGCTTGCGGTACGCCTCTTGCTGAAGCGTGCTCGTGATGAACGGCGCCGCGGGCCGGCTGTGCCGCTGCCGTTTGCGGACGGAATCGATCTGATACGAGACGCCCGATAGATCGTCCAGGATCTCGCGCGTTCGGGTTTCGTCCGGCATCGAGACGCGGCCCTTGGCGCCCTTGATCGAGTGGAGCGACGCCGAGAACACGCCTTCTGTTCCGTTTTGCGGGCGCTTGGAGAAGTCGGATTCGATCGACCAATACTCTCGCGGTACGAAAGCTTTGATTTCAGCCTCGCGGTCGACAACCAGTCGGAGGGCGACCGATTGCACCCTCCCCGCCGACAATCCGCGTCGGACCTTGCCCCAAAGAACTGGGCTCAGACGGTAGCCGACGAGTCTGTCGAGCACACGACGTGCTTGCTGTGCGTCGATCAGGTCGCGGTCTAGGTCGCGCGGATTGGCGAAGGCCTCGCTGATGGCGGAGTTCGTGATCTCGTGGAAGACGACGCGCTTGACCTTGTTCATAGGGATCTTGGCCGCCGCGAGCAGGTGCCAGGATATGGCTTCGCCCTCGCGGTCCGGGTCCGTGGCCAGGTAGACGGTGTTCGCTTCTTTGGAAGCTTTGGCCAGCTCCGAGATGATCTTCTTTTTGTCGTCCATAATGTCGTATGTGGGCTTGAATGTGCCGTCGTCGAGCTCGATGCCCATCTTGCCTCTGGGCAGGTCTCTGACGTGACCCATGGACGCTTTGGCTACGTAATCGTCCCCCAAAAAACGTTGGACGGTTCGCGCTTTTGCCGGAGATTCGACTATTACCAGATCCTTCGCCATGTTACCTCACACCGCTTGATATTCGCCTCGCGTCTCCCTGAGCCGCATGTAGTTCATTCCGCCGACCTGCTTCACCAGGCCCTTGAGTTCCATCATAGTCAGAGCGCTGCTGACCGTCGATACGGCCAACGCAGAGTTCCTCGTGATCTCATCTATATGGACGGGATCGAAGGTTACGGATTTTAACACCGCCGCTTCGGCCTCGTCTTCAGGGAAGAAGGCCGCCAACTCCAACTGGTGCGTCGTTGCCGACAGATTGAGCTCGGCCAGCACGTCTTCCGCGTCGACCACGAGCTTGGCGCCCGAGTCGCGGATCAACTCATTCACGCCTCTGCTTCCAGGCGAGAAGATGCTGCCGAGAACCGCAAACACCTCTCGATCTTGCTCCAACGCGTGGCGGGCTGTCAAGAGGGCGCCGCTCCCTTCTGGGGCCTCGATCACTACAGTTCCCATCGTAAGCCCGCTGATTATGCGGTTCCTTCGCGGGAAGTTTTGCGCGTTCGGTTTGGCCCCCAACGGGTGTTCGCTCATGACCGCGCCGTTCTCGGCGATCTGCTCGGCCAGCGCCGCGTGCTCCCTCGGGTAGACAACGTCTAACCCGCTCCCCATGACCGCGATCGTGCGTTGCCCGGCCTCGAGCGCGGCTCGGTGCGCGATGGCGTCGATTCCACGCGCAAGTCCGCTGACTATCGTAACTCCGGAACAGGCCAGATCATGCGCCAGTTGGTACGCGGCTTGGCGACCATACGCGGTCGGTTTTCGAGTGCCAACGATCGCGACGGCTCGCTCGTCATCCGCTGTCAGCGAGCCGCGGACGTTGAGCACGGGGGGTTTGTCGTAAATCTCGTTGAGGCGCGGCGGGTATTCGTCATCGTGCCAAGTCAGCGATCTGACGCCTGCCGCCTGGACCCGCGCGGCCTCTTCATCCGGATCGATGGAGGTGACGGATTTTGCCACGTTTCGGGCCGTGCGCCGATCCAACCCGGCCTGAATCAACTCCGCCGCATTGGCCTGCCACGCACGTTCCAAGGACCCGAAATGGCCTTCGAGCAGAGCGAGTCTCGCCCTGCCGACGCCAGAGACTTTGTTGAACGCGATCCAATACTTTTGCTCAGTAGACTCCATACAGGGTCCAATTCTAGCACAGGATCATCAAACCCAAGGGCGCAATGCCTCGGGGCGCAGGACGGACCGCCGTTGAAATGCGAGGATGGTATGGCGGAGAGGGTGGGATTCGAACCCACGGTCGCCCATAAAGACGACACGCGATTTCCAGTCGCGCCTATTCGGCCACTCTAGCACCTCTCCGAATCGTGGGGGACCAAGCCGTGCTGGTCACCACCGTCCAGCGCAACGAACCAATCGCACATGAAATGCAAACAATTCGTCGTGGCGGAGAGGGTGGGATTCGAACCCACGATGAGATTGCTCCCATACTGGTTTTCGAGACCAGCGCCTTCGTCCGCTCGGCCACCTCTCCGTGGACGTGGATTATAGCATACGCGGCCTGTCGCTCCCCAGTCTCACTTGACGCCTGAACAGCCCGTGCGATCGAAGCTCAGCCTTGGTAGCCGCCGGTGAGCTGCAGTGCCGTGCCGGACACCCATCGCGCGGCGGGGCTGACGAGGTATCTCACCGCCTCGCCGATGTCCTTGGGCGTGCCGGTCCCAAGCGGGTATTGTGCCCTGCGCTCTGCTGCCTCTTCGGGTGTCCATCCGAAATCGCGGGACTCAACTAGGCTCGGCATGATCGCGTTCACTCGAACGCCGTGATCTGACACCTGGGCCGAAAATCCTCTGGTCAGACCGAGCACTCCAGCCTTCGAGGCGTTGTAAGCCGGAGACAGCCCCTTGGCGCCAGCTTCCGCGGAACGAGAGCTGATGTTCACGATGCACCCGCTGCCCTGCGCGAGCATTGGTTCGAGTGCCGCCTTCGAGCAGTTGAACACGCCGGTGAGGTTGACATCGATGGTGCGCTGCCACTCGTCATCGGGCAGATCCCACGCGTTGCCATCAGGTGCGTCGATCGCCGCATTGTTGACCAGGATATCGACCTTCTTGTGGAGGTCGATTGCCAGATTGATCAACCGTCGAGCATCCGCGGCGCGACTGGTGTCCATCAGCATGCAAACGGCCTCGCCTTTGCCCTCGCCCTGAATCTGGTCGATAGTCCCCGAGGCGTCCTGGATGTCGCCGATGACGATCTTCGCCCCCGCTTCAGCGAGCACGAGCGCAATTCCTTGGCCGATCCCTTGGGCGGCGCCCGTAACGATTGCAACTTGTCCGTCCAGCCTAGTAGAGTCGCTCAATTGCATCCTCCTTCGCGTGTCCCAGCGATCATGTCGTCGGAATCGAGTGGTCAAGACAGTATAGGCCGTCGCGGCCCGGCAACCCAACCACCGACAGCTGACGGTTAACGGCTATCAGCCAACAGCTAACGGCTAACACCTGACGGCTGACAGCGCAGACCCCGGCAACTATAATGCGGGGATGCACGACGTTATGAACCCGATCTCGACGAACCGAGCCACAGGAGGCCAACATGGCAGAGTACATGGCGTATTTCAACGGAGAGTGGATGCCCTACAGCCAGGTACGCATCGATCCCACCGACAGAGGCTTCCTTGTCGGCGACGTCGTCTTTGACGTTACGCGGACGTTCAATGGCAAAAGTTTCAAGCTGAAGGAACACATCGACAGGCTCTATCGATCGCTGAAATTCGTGCGAATCGATCCGGGGTTGTCCCCGGAAGAGATGACGGAAATAAGCGTGGAGGCGCTCAGCCGCAACGAAAGCGCTCGGTCCGAGGTCGGCGATTACACGGTCTGGCAGTTCGTCACGCGAGGTCCGGGAAGCTGGACACACACTGCCGGCCCGCCCACGGTGTGCGTGCACGTCAGCCCGATCGGCTTCTCGCGGTTCGCCAAGTTCTACGACGGCGGCGCGCACGGCGTTGTGACTCGCACCCGAAGCTACCCCGTTGAGTCGCTGGACCCGAAGGTCAAGCACTTCAGCCGAATGAACTTCAACATGGCCGAATTGGAGACCGCTGACGTTGACCCGGAGGCATGGCCCATATTGACCGACCTGGACGGAAACCTGACCGAAGGAACGGGTTACAACATGTTCATCGTCTCCGACGGAGTCATCCGCACTCCCGGGGACAGCGGACTGCTGCAAGGCGTTTCTCGCGGAACGATCGTCGATCTCGCGGAACAACTCGATATCCCCGTGGTTCACGAAGAGCTCCAGCCCTACGATTTGTACACCGCCGACGAAGCGTTCTTCTCCGGCACCAGCCCGTGCGTCTTGCCCGTCACCAGGGCCGACAAACGGGAGATCGGCGACGGCAAACCCGGCCCCATCACGCAGCAGCTACTCGCGGCTTGGAGCGAGCGAGTCGGCGTCGACATTGTGGGCCAGGCGGTCCGCCACGGCATGTAACGAGTATCGCTCGAACATCCGCGCCTCTATAATCTAACAATCATGGCGCTGGACCAACCTACAGACCAACCTGACGACACGGTCCGCACGACGGCCGACGTCGGCAAACGCGCGGCGCTGATTGGGTTGTTGGCCATCGTCGCTTTGTCTCTCTCTCTGCGGCTTTACGGCCTGAGCTGGGACGAAGGGTTCGACTGGACGCCCCATCCCGACGAGCGCGCGATCCTGATGCGCGTGGCGGAGTTGGCGCCGCCATCGATCGGCGACCTGGGCGTGCTCCTCGACGCCGACGAAAGCCCGTGGAACCCTCGATGGTTTCCGTACGGTAGCTTTCCGCTCTATGTCCTGAAGATCATCCAGCTAACATACGGCTTGCTGCCGGTTTCCGACCTGCACGACCTACGGACAGCCGGTCGCCTGGTGTCCGGCTTGGCCGACGTGGCGACTGTCGTGATGGTGTTCCTCGTTGGCAAGGCTCTCTACTCGCGTCGGGTGGGGCTATGGGCCAGCGGGTTGGTTTCGTTGGCTGTCATCCACATCCAGCTCAGCCATTTCTTCGCCGTCGACACGTTCCTCGCGCTTTTGACGATCCTTACGATGTACTTCCTCGTACGCGTGGCTCGCGAGGGCAGGGCGCGCGATTCCGTGCTCGCGGGCCTGTTCCTCGGACTGGGTTTGGCCACGAAAGTGAGCCTTGCGCCGATCCTCGGGGCGTTCGCAGTCGCACACCTGATGTACGCCCTCGGGCTCGCCGACCGCTCAATGAACTCGAAGAACACGGATCTGCGAGACCGATTCTCGGCGGCGGTTCTCGGCATGCTCGCGGGAGGCTTCGTCGCCGGAGTCGCCTTCCTCGTCGCCCAGCCGTACGCGCTGCTCGACATCGATCGCTTTCTCGACGACGTTTCGGAGCAGTCGGAAATGGTTCGGCGCATCCGCGACTACCCGTACACCCGGCAGTACATCGACACGACCCCGTATCTGTACCAGGTTCGGCAGTTGGCGACGTGGGGGCTGGGCTGGCCGCTAGGCATCCTCGTTTGGGCAGCGTTGGCGCACACGGCGCTACGCGGATTGCGACCGTTGATCGGCGCGGCTTACGTAATCGTCGGGTGGGAGCTGCCGATGGCGATCTTGATCCGGTTCGACAGTGTGATCGCGGTCATGGCAGCATCGGCCATCGCAATCGGAGCATTGGTCGCCACACTGCCGATTCGGCGACGCGACACTCGCCTGGACGTGTTGCTGCTTGCCTGGGTCGCGCCATACTTCTTCATCACGGGCGCGTTCGAGGTCAAGTTCCTCCGGTACATGATCCCGATCACGCCATTTCTGCTGCTGTTCGCGTCGAGGCTGGCCGCCGATTTGTGGGACCGGGTCCGCATGTTCGACCAGACCACCATCCAACGCGCGGTGCGCACCGTGGTCGGATTGGCTCTTGCGTCGGTGTTCGCGACCACCGGTTTCTACGCCGTTTCGTATCTCGGTCTTTACGGCAAGACTCATCCGGCCGTCGCGGCTTCCGCATGGATCAACGAAAACGCTCCGAACGGCTCGGTCGTGCTGAAAGAACACTGGGAAGAAGGACTCCCAGGCATGCACAACTACCAGGTCCGCGAGCTGCCGCTGTACGAGCCCGACACGCCTGGCAAGATGCAGACCGTGTCCAGCGAACTCGCCCGCGCGGACTATCTGGTTTTCTTCAGCAACCGGCTCTACGGGACGATTGCGCGCCTGGAGGATCGATATCCGGTCACACGCGAGTACTATCGGCAGCTTTTCACCGGCGAACTAGGGTACGAGCTGGTTCAGCAATTCACCGCCTACCCGGAACTGCTCGGCGTCGAGTTCGTCGACGAAACCTTCAGGCGTCCGGATTTGCCCGAGCCGGTGATCGCCACGGGAGCCGAGTCGACGTCGGTTGGACTCGGCCTCGGATTCGCCGACGAAAGTTTCTCGGTTTACGACCACCCCAAAGTGCTCGTGTTCCAAAATCGTTCGCACCTGACGCAAGAGGCGATCTACGCGAGCGTAGCTCCGACGATCGATGGATTCCCAGCGCGGTCTGTTTCGCCAAGGGAATCGGTTGCCCCTGGCAAAAGCTTGTTGTACTCGCCGGAAGACGCTCGGCTGCAGCAGGGAGGCGGAACGTGGACGGACGTCGTGCGTACGGACGGCTGGGCCAACCGGTCGCCCGTGCTGGCGTGGTTGCTCGTCGTCGAAGGACTGGCGATACTCGCGTTTCCGTTGGTCTTCGCCATCTGCCGCCCGCTGCCCGACCGGGGATGGCTGCTGTCGAAGGCGCTCGGACCGCTGTTCGCTGGACTCGTGGTCTGGCTGCTGGCCAGTCTGCGGTGGATGGAGTTTTCGAAAGTGTCCGTGGGGGTCGGCGCCCTTGTCGTGTTCGCGCTGTCCGTCGCCGTGCTCGTCAGGGAACGGGCGTCCATCAAATCGTACGTCGCAAACCACTGGCGGACAATCGCGATAGGCGAAGCGGTGTTCCTGGTGGCGTTCTTCGCGTTCTTGCTGGTGCGCATGGCCAATCCCGATCTCTGGCACCCGTTCCGGGGCGGCGAAAAACCGATGGACCTTGCGTACCTCAACGCGGTGGTCCGCTCGACGTTCATGCCGCCGTACGACCCGTGGTTCGCGGGCGGATACCTGAACTACTACTACTGGGGCCAATTCCTGGTCGCGACGATCATCCACGCCACCGGAATCGGCTCCGGCGTCGCGTTCAATCTCGCGATCCCTTGGTTCTTCGCGCTGGCGGCGGGGGCGTCTTTCTCGCTCGTATACAACCTGGTCGAGAGCACCCGGCGTCGGTTCGGACCTGGTTTGATCGCAAAGGACTTCTGGTCGTCATCGGCGATGGCCGGCGTTGCCGGAGCGATCTTCGTGGTCGTGCTCGGCAACCTCGACGGCGCGGTTCAACTCGGCGAGGGCGCTTGGCGCGTCGTCGTGCAAGGCTTGCCCGCGGGAGAATTCGATTTCTGGCGCAGCTCGCGGATGATGCCGCCCGACCCGCCGGGACACGAGATCACGGAGTTCCCTTTCTTCACGTTCCTGTTCGCGGACCTACACGCCCATCTGATGGCATTGCCGTTTACGCTCGTGGCACTCGGGCTGGCCGCGGCGGTAGCTATCGGCGCATACCGAAAATCTGATGGAGAAGGGCGGTGGAGCGTCGCGACCCTCGGCCGGCTGGCCACGCTCGGTATTGTGGTTGGAGTCTTGCGTGTCATGAACGCTTGGGACTACCCCGCGTACCTGGCTATCGCCGTCGGCGCCATTGCAATCGGAGAGTTGACGGCTCACGGCGGCGTTGGCCTCGTTGTCGCGGGCAGGGCGGCTGCAAAGTCCGTGATCGTGTTTGGTGTGGGCTACGTCGCGTTCCTGCCGTACCACCTGAACTACGAGACTTTCTTCAGCAGCGTGGAACGCACCACGAACACCACCGTGCTCTGGCAGTTCCTGGCCATAAGCGGGTTGTTCGTATTCATTCTGGGCTCGTACTATGTGTGGTCGCTTCGCGGTTTCGTGACGAGCGCCGCGATGTCCGCGGGCCGGTGGTTGTCGCGATTTACCGATACGGTCGCCGCCGAGAACGAGAGAGTCGCTGCGGGAGGCGCCGCCAAGGTCAGCGCTGGTCAGGTATTGGCGATGGTTGGCTTGGCCGTTGGATTCGGATACCTCGTCACCGCGATGCTTGCCGGGGTTGCCGGTGACACCATCATTTTCGCGTCCGTGGCCGTCACAGTCGTCGCCTACGTCGGCATTCGCGCGCTAACCCGCTTCGACGGTGCGTCGCCTGAAATGGCGTTCGTCTCGCTCGCGGCAGGGGCGGCGTTCGCGATCGTCGTTGGGTTGGACGTCGTTCGTGTCGAGGGCGACATCGACCGCATGAACAGCGTGTTCAAGTTCTACTTGCAGGTCTGGGTGCTGCTCGCCGTTGCCTCCGCGTACCTGCTTTGGCGGTTGCTGTCACGGCGACCGAGCTCGCCGAGTCGACCGTTGCGAGTGTGGCGGCGTGTCTGGATCACGGCGCTGGCGCTGCTCATCGTGAGCACGGCGGTGTACCCGGTGCTCGGTGCCCGAGACAGGCTGCGAGACCGCTTCGACGGCAACGTTACGCCGTTGACGCTTGACGGCACGGCTTACATCGAAGGCACGACCTATCGCGACGCCAAGGGCAACATCGACTTGGCGGCCGACTTCGAGGGCATCCAATGGCTGCTGGACAACGTCGAAGGCTCGCCCGTGATTTTGGAGGCCAACACCCCGACCTATCGATGGGGCGGCAGAGTGTCGATCTACACTGGCCTGCCAAGCGTCGTCGGTTGGCAGTGGCACCAGCAGCAGCAACGATGGGACTATCGAGGCGAAGTCGATCGCCGGATCTCGGACGTCAGGCGCCTTTTCGACACCCACAACCTGAACGACGCCTTGTCGCTGCTGAGAAAATACAACGTGAAATACGTCTACATCGGCCAACTGGAAAGGGCGTATCATCCGGACGGCGTCGGAAAATTCGGCGAGCCATTGGCTCAATTCCTGACCCCAGTGTTCGAAACGGATGCGGTCACGATCTACGAGGTAAAGCCGGCCGGGCTTTGAAGGAGGAGGAGGAACGATGTGTCGTAGTATCAAGATCCTACGCGAAGGGGCGACCCCACTGTCGGACGAAGAAATCAGGGCAGCCGCGCTCCAATTCGTGCGCAAGATATCGGGCTACCGCAAACCCTCGCGCGCCAACGAAGCCACTTTCGAGGCGGCAGTGGACGAGATATCGGCGGTCAGCTCGAAGCTCCTGCACTCGCTGGAGTACCGAGTCGTCAAAGCGAGGTGATGGGCTCGGCGACGCTCGATTTCATTTGGTGCTCTGGCCCTTCAGGGCCAAGCCCAACCTTCACCCATTGCGACGGTCTTGTTCAATCGATGTCGCCCTGAATCGTAACGAAACCAACGACAACGCCACCAACTCACATACCAAGGGAGAACCACGTATATGAGCTCGACACCAATATCGGCGGAAAACCGCGCAAAGCTGGCTGAGTTTCTGGAGCCGTCCAGGATCGTCGTAGTCGCCACAATCGGTCGCAACGGCATGCCGCAACTGACGCCCAACTGGTACTGGTTCGACGGCGAAACGATCTCGATTTCGACCACGAAAAACCGCGTCAAGTACCGCAACCTGTCGCGTGATCACCGCATGTCGGTTTGCATCTACTCCGAGCCGCGCGCCGCCGACTACGCCATGGTCACCGGAACCGTGACGATTTCCGACGATGAATCGATCTGGCCGACAACTCGAAAGATCATCGAGCGCTACGCCGACCCCGATCGAATCGAGCGACAGCTCACCGAGATGAGGACGCAGGGCCGCGTGATACTCTCGCTGACGCCGGCCACCGTCGCGTTCCGCTGGTAGGGGTCCGCGACGCTTACTGCGCGGTTGCGCCGCCGTCCATGATGAGCGGCGACCCGGTCATGAACGAGGATTCGTCTGACGCCAGGAACAGCGCTCCGTAAGCGATCTCGCGCGGGTGGGCGATGCGCTTCAGGAAGTTCGACGAGCCTGCTTCGCGCAAGAAATCGTCGCGATCGGTTCCCGTAAATTTGCGATGAGCCTCGGTCGCCTGGGTCAGGACCGAGCCGGGGCAAACGCAGTTCACTCGGATGCCGTGCGGCGCCAGGTCCAACGCCAGACATCTGGTTAGCTGCAGCAACGCCCCTTTCGACGCGTTGTACGGCACGAACGCCGCTTGGGCGACCATCGCGCTGACCGAAGCGATGTTCACGATCGATCCACCACCCAGCGCTTTCATGTGCGGCATCACGTTTCGGACGCAGTACGAAGCCCCGATGACGTTCACGCCGAACACCCGTTGCCAGTCGTCGTCGGTCACGTCTTCGACCAGCCCGAACACGAACGCCGCCGCGTCGTTGACCAGCACGTCGATCTTGCCCATGCTCGAAGCAGCCTGGTCGACCATCGCCTTGACCTGCGTCTCGTCGGAGACGTCAGTCCTCACGAACCCGGCCTCGCCGCCCGCGTCGGCGATCAGGCGCACCGTCTCTCGGCCATCTACTTCATCGATGTCCGCAACAGTCACCGACGCGCCTTCCTCTGCGAAAAGCTGGCATATCGCTCTGCCGATCCCCGCCGCTCCGCCCGTCACAATCGCTGATTTGTCGTTCAATCGCATCGTTTGCCTCCGTCGGTTAAATCTCAGCCCAGGTGGAACACTTCATCGAGCTCCATCATCATCTGGTCGGGCTTTGCGCCTGGGGGAATCTCGAAATACGGCGCCATGAACTCCTGCCACCGTCCGTTCACGTCCTCGCTAGCCATGGCCGCCAGCGCCGCCTCAAAATCCTCGACCGCTTCGAAGTACCCGAACAGCAGCCCGTCTTCGCGAGCGAAGATCGAATAGTTGCACCACCCCGATCGGCGCAACGCTTCCAGCATCTCGGACCACACAGCCGCGTGATGCTGAGAATACTCTTCGAGCAGATCCTCTTTGACTTTCAACAAGAAACCAACTCGTTTGATGACGCACCTCCCGTGGCGGCAGCACTCGCCGACCGCGCCATTGTACGCGGCACAGATCGTTTCGGCACAAAGACGTTTTTCGACGTCTCCGGTCATTCGACTTGGCGCGCAGGTGTTGGTCACGGAGCCAGCTCAAAGATCGACGATTCTTTGGCATTCGGATCGCAAAGCGACGCGTGAATCATCCCAAATCTCGAATCAAGAACCGACGCCCAGACCGACCGGCCACACGCGCCCACATCGTGCTCAGGCGTCATGCCAAATGCCGTTGTGCAAACTTTCACAAAGACCTCATATCGGCCACGCCTGAGACTCTGAGTGTTTCGCGCGCCGACAACTATAATATGGCTGACGGTGTAATCGAGGACGATATGAAAGTCCACGCCGGTCGCTCTGCGAAGCTCACCTTGGGATGTGCTTGAGCGGCTTGGATGGGATAGTAGGAGGAGGGCCGAGACGTTCAAAAAGATACTGGTTCCCTTGGACGGCAGCGAGCAAGCCCGAGGCATTTTGCCATATGTGTCCTATCTGGCCAAAGGGATGGGGAGCAGTCTACACATCTTGTTGGTCATCAATCCCGACGATGTAAGAATCCCAGGCGTCGCGCGCAAAGCGCAATCCGATTGCGGCGCGCCGATGGCGGTCGGCTACACCGGGATTGTGGGCGCCGAGACCGATGCCGGCATCGCGGTTGAGACCCGACGACGGTTCCCGACGCGCGTCCATGAGCCAGGCGGACCGTATGTGTCGCAAGCCTTCGACCGGGCCGAATCGCGATTGAGACGCGACCTGTCATGGGTCGTCGATGACCTCGCGGAAAGCGGACTGAAGGCCAGGGCCGCGGTTAGATTCGGCGATGCGGCCGAAGAAATCGTGAGGTACGCCAAGAAACACGAATGCGATCTGATCGCCATGTCGACGCACGGCCGGAACATGGTGTCGCGGGCGATCTTGGGCAACATCACAGACTCGGTCATCCGGACGTCGGATCTTCCCACGCTGGCGATCACGCCTGAGAAGGCTGAACAGTATTGGAGATCCGATGTCGAGTTGACCAAGATACTCGTTCCGCTGGACGGCTCAGAAATGGCGGAAGGCGCCTTGCCGTTCGCCGAAGAGTTGGCGCGCACTCTTTCGATGGAGATCGTACTAGTGCGAGCGATCGGGCAAACCACGTTGCAGAGCTCAGACGTCGCCCTCTTCTATGCTGGCGACGCGGGCATTGATGCGGAGATCGAAGCCGAAGCGTGCGCGTACTTGGACAGCGTTGTGGACAAGCTGTCAGCCAAAGGATTGAAAGTGACCTGCACGTTCAAACGGGGTGTTCCGGCGGCTGCGATCAATGAGTTGGCGCACGATACGCCAGACAACGTGATCGCCCTCACGACACACGGTCGTTCCGGATTCCGACGGCTAGCCCTGGGCAGCGTAACCGAGGCGATAGTCCGCAACGCTGGCGACTCGGTGCTCGTGATCCCGCCGGCGTGCTCTGCGTAAAACCGACCGGGTTGGCGAATGCCAGGGTGCATCGGCGCCAGGTCGGCCGATGCACCGACATCGATGGATTGGTTAGCGAAGGATCGCGTCTCCCACTGTTCCGACGCCGGCGAGGCGCGATCCCATGAGCGCGTGATCTCAATCGAATTGAGGTTACCGATCGCCGTGGCGAGCTCGGCACGACGGATCTCGGCGGAGTTTTGCTAGCCTTCGGCAGCAGCCCTTTGGTCCCTGTCGTCCCTTGTGTCCCTCGACCGCGGTTCAGCCTGCACATACGTTGCGTGACTCATCACATCGATTGAGCCTGCGTGTGGAGGCAGCGGAAATGACTTCGGCGGAGCGAGGCGCCTGGGGACGCACGGCGTTTGTGTGAGTAGGAACTGGAGCGGGAGACGAGATTTGAACTCGCGACAGCCTGCTTGGAAGGCAGGGGCTCTACCACTGAGCTACTCCCGCTCGGAAGACGCCTCCATTCTACCACCATCGCGAGGAGCAATCCCATCCAGTAAGATGGCACTCACTCGTGTCTTGAATCGATTGACGGGGTTCAGAACGGCCCCGCCCCCATCCGTTCGGCCTGAGCCTGTCGAAGGCCCTCACCCACGTGCGCCTCGACCCCGTCCCCGAACGAACGCACGCCTGGTTTGAGTGCCTAAGCAACGATGTTTTGTAGCCTTGGTTCGACCGGCGCCGACAGAGACGGGATTCTGATATGTCGCGACTTCCAAGAAGCGGCGTCAAAACCGGATGCCTGCGGAGCCCCAGATGTTTCACCTTCCGTGGGAAGGATCAGAGTGACAAGGCATGGATTGCCTTGCTGGCTCACGCGTTGTCTGCCTTGCGGGTATAACCCCGATTGCATCGGGACTCAGGACGAACGGAGACGGGAATGGGTTGGCTCGAATCGGGTGGTTGCGGACGCCGATCAGCGTTCAGCGCGTTCGTTTCGCCGGCACGGCGACGCCCGGAGCGCAGGGCAATGCGAACAGCGTTCGGGGCGAGAGGGTGGACCCAAACAGCTCCGGGGGCGGGGGCGAGCTCGACACTGAGGCTCACCCCAGAGGTTACCCCATGTCACCCCAGGTGTGCCCCGACTTGACCTCGACGTCCAGCGGAACCGCCAGCGACATCGCGTTTGGCATCAACTCCATGACGATCTCGCGCATCTGATCGAA
>JASMDM010000036.1 GCA_030752795.1 SAR202 cluster bacterium
GTTAAAGGTCATGGATCCACAAGTTCACGTGGCATTGAGGATGTTGGGTGGCAGTTGACAACCTCGATGCTCGGCCATAAAGTGTGGGCATCTCGGATTGTTGCGTCTATGAGGAGATTCAATCCATCTGGGAAATACCGGCTTGTACTGCAACGCGTCCCCGACGATCAGCACGCCCCGCGGTTCCAGCAACAGGCAAGTGCTGCCCTGAGTGTGGCCTGGCGTGTGCACTACTCGGATTTCGTCGCCGACCGGCAGGCGGTCGCCGTCCTCGAGATGATGGTCGACGCCAACCGGCGGACCGTTGATGCTTGCGACTACTGGCACGGCGACAGCTCCGAACAGCTTGTTTCGGTACGGATTAGGCATACGAACGCTCCCGTCGATTATCGGCGCTTCGAGCGTGTGAGCCGCGACCGACGCCGACGATCGCTCGACGACCCCGGCGAGCCCTCCGGTATGGTCCGGGTGATGGTGCGTCAGCACAACCAGGGCGACGCTTTCGATCGACGATCCGATTGCTTCCAAACCTGCCTCGATGAGCGGACCGCTCCCCCGCCCTCCCGCATCGACGAGTCCACGCCCTGATCCTCGACGATCGCCGTAACCGTTGAACCGACCGCGTTGAGTTAGTGTACGCCGGGGACGATTTCGACCGGCGGCTTGGAAAACAGCTTCGCAAAGAATCCCAACCGAAACGCGCTCCGTCTGCTCGATTGCCGTGTGCGCTCTGTGCTTCGCGCATCATACTACGGCGGCGTTTGACGCCGTAAGAGTCGGTCGAGTAAGGTTTGCCCTCGGTTCCGGTTGGTCGCTTACTGTCCGAAGAGCCTGGGCAGTGCGGTCGCGCCGTAGTAACCCGCGTACGCGCCGACCGTGAACTTCACAACCTTGCCCGTCCAGCACGCCACAATGAATCGAGACAGCGAGTACTTGGTCGATCCGGCGGCGAACGACACTGCGTCGAACATGGGAACCGCGAGCACGAATATCGTGGCGAATCCGTGTCGCCGGAACCAGCCGTCGATGCGCGGATACCCCTTACTCTTCATCAGCGCGGGACGGGCGGTGTCTCGGGTCCCTGCTCCAACCGTGAATCCGGTCAGCTCGCCCAACGACGATCCGGTTGCGCCAGCGAGCCCGACCACGATCGGATTCAGCACGGCGCCGGCCGCGATGACCGCGGCGAGGCCTGGCACCGGCACGAACAGCGTCCCGCTGGCGATGACGTTCAGCGCGAACACTCCGACGTAGCCCATGCCGTGCAGGTCGTCGAGTTGGTTTCTGAGCGTCAGACCGACGGCGGTGAACAGCACCATCGGCACGACGGCGAGGACGACGGGGAACGCACGGTTCTTGCGAATTCGAGCCGTCGCCGAAGCCGCTGACGCTCCCGCGTTGGCCATGCCCGCTCGAATCCGGACGCCGCGATGGGGAAGCTCGAGTGCCCTCCGTAGTTGAAATGTGTTCAAGCTTGCCGTCATGGTCCGCTCCTCGGTTCCGCATGCACGATTCCCGGCGTACTGGCCTTCACATACCAGCCTACGATCCGGAGCGTGAACGGCGTGCGTTGCGAACGAACCATCTCGCGATGGTACGTGTACCACATTGAGCTCTACCAAGTCGCCGGGAGCACGCGATCAACAAGATGCGGTTGGGCTTCTCGAATCGATGATCATATTCGCGCATCAGAATATGTGGAGGTTGAAAATGGCTACATTGAACGAAACCGATCAACGAGAAGCTTTGGCCAATTCTGCGCAGATAGCCGCGGCTTTCTTCAGGGGTCTATCCGACGCCAACAGATTGCAAATCATCTCGATGCTTCTGGAAGAAGGCGAGATGAGTGTTGGCGAGCTAGTCGAGCGACTGGATGTCAGTCAACCCAGGGTGTCAGCCCACCTCGCTTGCTTGCGGACCTGTGGATTCGTGTCATCCAAGCGCCCTGGCAAGTACGTCTATTACGGCATCACCGACGATCGCGTACGTGACTTCCTGCGAATAGCCCAAACGATTGTGAAAGACAACGCCAGAAGATTAGCCTGCGAGCTGGTCAACTAGCGACGGCTCCGAACGAAAGAGGAATCAAATGAGCACCCAAACGAACAACGCCTATTCGATCCAAAAAGTAGCGGACAACCTCAAAAGGCTTGGCTTGCCCCCTGACTGGGACGAGAGAACCAACCGACTGCTGGCTTCGATCTACCGGGAACTGGTTAAGGGAACCCCCGTCAACGCTGCCACAGTAGACAGTTTGGCAGCCGCATCCGGGCTCGACCACGAAGCAGGGAAAGAGTTCGTCGACGGAGTATCCGAGAAGGACGAAGCCGGGAACGTGGTCGGCGCGGTGGGACTGTCTCGAAACGAGCACTCTCACAAATTCGAAGTCGACGGCGTCGGCCTGACGACTTGGTGTGCCTGGGATACCCTGTTCATCGCACAGGCACTCGGCAAGACCGCGAACGTAACTTCGTACGCACCGGACTCCGGCAGTGAAGTCACGCTCGAGATCAGCCCGACCGGCGTAGTCGCGAATCCGGTGAGAGCGGTCGTCTCAGTCGTGATGCTCGACCCCAGCCAGATCGACATGGAGTCGCTGGAATCCGTGTACATGGTGTTCTGTCACCAGATCCACTTCTTCCCATCGCGTGAAGATGCCGAACTGTGGAGCGCCGAAAGCGAATCTGACTTCGCGATCCTGTCGGTGGACGATGCTTTCGAGGTCGGCTCCATCGCGTTCGCGGACTTGATCGAAGTCGCCAGTCGGGAACGGTCAACGTCGGAGTCGACGCAGTCTTTCGCGGCGTAACTCGGAGGCGCAACTTGATATGTGCTCCGGTCGAACCGAGACGGGATACCGAGGCGTTCGAAAAAGAGAGGCTACAGAATGAAAATCGAACTTCTATCGTTTGAAGACAGCCCGAACCACGACGCGGCGGTGGACCTCCTGAGCTCGGTGCTGGCCGAGCATTTGGTGAGCGAACCCATCGACTACGCCGACGTCCCCGACGCGGAAACCGGAGAGCGGGTCCGATTCCCAGGGTCGCCGACGATCAGGATCAACGGAAATGACATCGATCCCAATTACGAAGACTCGGGCGACTACGCACTCCAATGCAGGGTTTACGCGACACCCGACGGCTACAGCGGCGTGCCGGACCGAGCGTGGATCGAATCGGCTATCGCGGACGCAGTCTAAGCAGGAACCTCGGAGCAGGCCCGATCACAATTGGTCGGGCCCGTCGAGTTGTATGTGACTTGGCGAGATTGGGCGCTGACGCGTCTAAGCTCAGGCCGAGCGCGAAGGCAGCGCGACCGTTGCCTCGCCTGGAGCGGTCGACTTGCCGTTCTGATCGACGACGTCGACTTTGAGATCGATCAGGTGCTCGCCGTCTTCGACGCGTTTGCCCGTGACCAAGCCGGTGCACGTCAGCACATCGTCCTTTTGGTTGATCGACCGGTACTGGCACCCGACTTTGCGAATCTGCGCTTCGTCGCCCGCCCAGTCGCGCAGCATGTTGTGCAGATAGGCGAAGCGTAGGTTGCCCATTCCGAAGGCGCCGGCCTCGTTGAGCGCGATTCGGCCCGCGGCATCGTCCATGTGGATGTAGACGAACTCGTCGTTGACCGCGGCGTAACGGTTCCAGTGCATGAAATCCGTCTGGCGAGACCAGGGCGTGATCTCCGAGCCGACTTCGATGTCTTCCCAATAGACGTTGTAGGACATGTCTTCCTCCAGTCGGTTAGTATCGAATGCCGGTGGATCGTTTGACTTTGACGAGCCCACCATTCTGGTTGATCCAACGTGTCTCGGTGATCGAGAACAGGGTAAGCCCCAAGCTGGTTTGTCGTTCGGACCAGTCCACCAACCCGATGGTGGTCGATATGACGTCACCGGGCTTCATCGGTTCGTAGTATTCCTCTACCTGGCCACCATTCATGCCGCGGGAGCCAACGCTCGCGCTGGTTGCCGTGGTTCGGCCCGCCGCGGCCGGTTCGCGATCGATGGGCCAGGCGAACGGGTTGAAGTCCAGAGGCGCCACAACTCCGCCGTGTCGGGTCGTCTTGGCGTACTCTTCGTCCCAATGCAGCTTCGGAGGCGTCTCTGGCCAATAGACGGCGATGCCCCACTTACGGATATCCGAGAGCGCGATCGGCGGCGCGACGCGCGGCTCGCTGAACACCCCTCTTCGTTGGATCATTTCGTCTGTAACAAGGGTCTCTGGCTGGGTGGCCACTGATGTCTCCTCCTGTTTCTCCCGTGACGTTTCTTATTGTGTCTTGGAGCTCAGCCTTCTCATTTGATCCTCCAGTGTTGTCAGCGTGAAACCCTCTTTCCGGACTCTGAGGTCGAAGTAAAGCAGAGTCAACCCGATGTATGTAATCGGGGCTATCACCGCGAAGGCGATCGGACTGATAAGGAGCGCCGCAGGGTCCGACACCAGACTCAATAGGCTGATCGGGATCCCGACCGCTATCACGAGCCCGATGCATATCAGCACGAACACGATCAGGATTCCGAACACGCGCCACCAACTTCCGCGCACCAGCAGACGGCTCCGCCCGAGCGCCAAAATCGGGCTGTCCTTTTCGAGTATGACGGCGTGTGCGACAAAAACCCATATGACAGCCAGATAGAAAAGCAAAGGAATTCCGACGACGATCAGCGCCAAAACGGCAGCGCCAATCAACGCCATCACGAGGATGATGACGGCCACGATGAGGTTCACCGATCTGGCAAGCGCCACGCTAAAACAGTATTGGAGGTCGATCTCGAGCCCGGAAACGACCTGTGCCACTGCGACGATGGCAGCTCCGCTGGCGACTACCGAGACGACGACTGCGACGATCGAGAATACCACCGACAACGCCGTCGGAGTGAACGACGCCAGCACGCCGAAAATCTGCGGTGCCATGGCAATGATGAGAAAAGGCTTGAAGTTATCTCGGTAGAGATCGAACGTCTCGGAGATGATCTCGCCCATGTCGCGCGCGGGGATCCGTTCGGAGTCGTCGACGATGCCAGCTTCAGAGTGGGCGTCGGATTCGGCCGTCAACGTGGAACCGCATGCTGCGCAGATGCTCGCGTCGAGCGAAACAGGCCGGCCACAATTCGGACAATACTTTCGCAACGACGGCCCCCAATTTATGATGGGGCGAGTGTAGCAACGGCTCTCGGGTCAGTCAACCGAATTCGGCTAGCCGGATTTCACAATTTACGTCAGAACGTCCGCTCGAGGATCCCGCCAATGCAAGCGCTCACTGCCTCAGTTCATCCGCTAGCTCTCACAAGTTGTAGCCTTCTGTGTGGACCCTGAGGTCGACACATTGCAGGGTCAGTCCCACGTGCGCAGTCGGGAGCGATAGGCGCGACAAAGAATCGAGCCGCGATGGCATTGGAGAGTGGGCAAAAATCCACGGTCGGCGACGGGCATCACGATCCCGAATGCCCCGGGTGTGTAACTGTATCCGGTGGTGAAAGCGGCGAGGGCCGCGGTCACTCGGTTTCCGCTGTTTCTTGCGGGGGCTCGGCGGGCTGCCGAGCGATTGTCCCCATCATTTCGGGCGGCAGTTCTTCTTCCACGTCTTCGAGGCAATAGTATCCGGCGTCGTCGATCTCGAAGCCTATCTTCAGACAGTTATCGGGTCCAACCTGGATTTCAAAGATACTGCCGCTTCCGGGGATGCCATGGACGTCTGACGTCTCATCTCTGCTTACGCTTGCGTCGATGGCGATTGCAAGCGTCGTCACGGCCATCAACAACATGAGGCCCAATATGGCGACAGCTCCAAATCTCATGCGCAAGCATCTCCCCGGTACGCGATCGCGTACCGTTGACTCCTATCATACGTTCGGCGACTCCGACGTTCTGGGGTGGCAGCCGTGGCATCGAGTGGGCGCCTGCACGGGAAGGGGGGAGACGAAGGATTGTTGCTGCCATTCAGCGCCAATATCCAGGCATCTGAAACGAACTCTGGTCTGTGCCACCAGCAGTTAACAGCGCGCCAGGTGGAGTCGCTCGTAACGCCGTCGGCAGGTCAACCGGGGCCGGCTTGTCGCCGGGTCGGCGCACCCGACACGCCACACGCAATACGACGAGCGACCATGCTTCTCGAATCAGCCGTCCAAAAAGACCGCGAACACCCTCTGGGGAATGAAGCAACCCTCCGCGATCACAGCGATACCGCTATCGATTTCCACCCTGGGTTCCACATATCCGGATAGTTGCAGCATGATGCCCGTGTCGAGGTCGTGGGCGAAAGCACCCGTGCCTTCCTTCGTTATCGGGCGCACGTCGCATGCGGCCTTTACGGTCCAAAATACGCGTTGGTCGGAAACCTGAGGCCTACTCATGCCTCCGGGGACCTCCGTGATCTTGCGAATTTCGCCAGTCTTCAAATCAAGGAGCCAGACGGCATCCTCGGAAGCGGGTTGAGTTCCTTCCCAGACCACGTAATCGCGATAGACCGAGGGACTCCGATTGATCGCTCCTGATTGTACAATCGGCCTTTCCTCGCCAGTCACAAAACCGTAGAGGTAGATGTCGACCTCGTTTTCGGCGCATCGCGTGCAGCTAGCCTTGTCAGTTCCCATGACTGGGGAGTTGCCGTTGTCTTCCCACACAACCGAGTCGCCTTGGACCGCCGGATTGCTCTGAGCCCCAGCGCAATGGTCACCGCAATCTCTTCGCCCGGCCTGACATCGTAGGCGTAGATGTCAAAGTGGGTGTAGTGCTCGCCGAGCTCGTTTCTGTTGCTCATCCATACCAGCCGACGGTCTGACATTCGCAAAGCTCGGCGTTTCGCGGGAATGTCCGTGATCAGTCGAAGTTCGTCCGTCTCCAGGTTCAAAAGGTAAATGTCGTCTGCGGTGTTCTCGGCGGCGTTGCGGGAGGAACCGCCAAGGTTGATCTCTTTTCGCTGGTCGATCCACGCGACGTAATTTCCGGAGATGGCCGGCTCGCGTTTCCTCTGTCCGTCCGTGGTGAGTTGGCGCGATTCTCCGGTGTTGATATCGACAAGGTGGAGTTCGCGGTCACGACCCACGCTGACGTATCTCTCGCCGGATACGTCGTATGGCGCGTATTTTGGGTCCAACTCGACGATCGTCAGATCGGTTGCCGCAGTGGCGTTTGCAGCAGGACTCACCTTGGGACTCGGCGTGGGACTTGCGGCGGGACTCGCGGCGGGACTCGCCGTCGGACTTGCCGCTGGACTCGAATAGCACGCGGCAGCCATCGACGCGAGCAGCATAAATACCCACAGTGTCAGTGATCGGTGACGGCCCATCATTTCTCTCCAGCGACCCGGGCGCCTATCTCGAAGTTGGTTTCGGGCGACGTCTTCGAGGCCATTACAAAGCGACTTTCACAAGTCGGTGAAGGGTCTATGGCTCGGCCAAGCGAGACCAAAATCAACGTATTTCAAGATTGTCTTGGACGGGGAACGACTGATGCGTGCCACTCCAATAACTTCCAAATAGCGGCGTCGAAATTGAGTGCCTACGGAACCTCAGATTCTTCTCCTTCTGCGGAAGGATCAGAGTGACACAATGTTGAGGCGTCGTTGCCGCCTCAACATTGTCCGGTCGTCGGACATAATCCCGATTGCATCGGGACTCAGGATAATCAGCGTGGGCGCCCGTTGAAACGTCGCTCACGACCATGTCAACGTAAACGAGACCGCTCCGGTCGGAACGGTCCCGTTTTTCATTCTTGCCTCAGGCGCGTCGAAGCGAGAAGACTAGTAGCCCATGATGGTGCTGCCTCGGGTATCGGCGGAGACAACCAGCTCCATCGGTTCTGTCACGACGTTGACGCATGCGACTTTGCCTTCCAGAGTCGCTTGATACGCTCGCTCGAGAGCGGGACGGAGCTCGTCCGGGTCGGTGACGTTTTCCGCGTGGCCCCCAAAGGCTTCGACGATCTTATCGTAACGAATGTCTGGCGTGTATCGCGCCACGCGCTCTTCATATCCTTCGGGCAGACCCATTTTGGCTTCCATGGTCCCGCCAACGATGCCACCGTTGTTGTTGACGATGAACACGATCGGCGCGTTGTGCCTCACCGCGGTCTCCATCTCCATGCCGTTGAACCCGAATGCGCAGTCGCCATTGACGCTAACAACTGGCACATCCGGTCGCGCAATCTTGGCGCCCACCGCGAACGGGATGCCGACGCCGATGCAGCCATTGGTCCCCGCGTTGAGGCGGCTTGCCGGTGTGTAACTCGGCAACACCTGGCGTCCGGTTGCGAGCGTGATCTGCCCGTCGACAGTGTAGATCGTATCGCGGGGGAAGACGTTTTGGATTTCATTCATCATCCGATAAGTCCGAATCGGCTTGGCGTCGGAGTTCAACAGAGGTTCGAGCGACTTCCCGTTGGACTCTGCTTTTTCGCGCAAACTTGACAGCCACGGTCCCTCTTCGGCGCGATCGGCTATGCCTTCGGTTTTGCCTTGCATCTCGGTCAGGAGCTGATTGAGCACCGCTCCCGCGTCGCCCACGAGGCCGACTTCGGTGGCGCGGTTGGCACCGATCTCCTCGGGTTCGATGTCGATGTGGATGATCTTGGCGTCGGGTGCGAACCGCTTGCCGAAGTCGAACATCCAGTTCAACCTCGCGCCGGCGACCAGAACCACATCGGCACCGCGCATGATGTTGCTGCGCGCCGCGCCCATGTTCAGCGGATGGTCGTCAGGGACGAACCCGCGACCCATCGGCGACGTCATGAAAGGCATGCCCAAGGTTTCGGCGAGTTCCTTGAGCTGGTCTCCGGGATCGGCCCAGCGGACTCCCTTGCCGATGATCATCGCCGGTCGCTCGGCGTTCATCAGCAGCTCCGCGGCACGCTTGACGTCTTCGGGGTCGGCCTGCGGGGTCGCGCCGGTGTAGTATCCCTCCGGCCATTCGACGTCTTCTTCTTCTACCATTGCGGACAGAATGTCGGACGGCATGTCGAGGTAGACTGGTCCCGGCCTGCCGCTCTTGGCTTTGCGGAACGCCATGCTCATGAAATACGGGATTCGCTCGGCGCTGTCGATCTGGACAGACATCTTGGTGATGCCGCGGAACATCGGGACGTTGTCGGTCTCCTGGAACGTGCCCGAGTAGCGACCGCCCTGCGGTCCGGAGCCGCCCAGGATGACCAGCGGCATGCAGTTGTCGAACGCGACATGGGCGCCGGTGACGCAGTTGGTCACGGCGGGGCCGGCGGCGATTACGCACACGCCGACCTGGTTTCGGACGTATCCGTAAGCCGCGGCGGAGAACGTTGCGGCCTGCTCGTGGCGAACGCCGATCGGCCGGACGCCGATCTGGGACGCATAACCCAGGATTTCGACGATCGGCCCGCCCGGCACGCCGAAGACCGTCTTGACGCCTTCTCTTTCTATCGACCTCGCGACGAGGTCAGCTCCTTCGATCTGAGTCACCGGTGTCCTCCTGTTTTTCCGTCACGCTCCTTGGTTTCGGCGGCGCTTTGCATGGGGCGGAGCGTTTGCGGCCCTCATCGCCATTTCGCACTGTTGTTCGCTGTCAAATGCCCGTTGTCAAACCCGAACTCGGCGAAACAGGCCGTAGCATCGGACGCGATCCGGTTCGTTGACTCGCGCTATCTCATCTTCCACCGGGGTTTGCGCTTTTCGGAGAAGGCTT
>JASMDM010000037.1 GCA_030752795.1 SAR202 cluster bacterium
TTGGGAGAAGGGTACAGACGGGCAGAAGAACAGGTTGGCGAGGCAGATGTTCGATCTCGTCTGGACCAGTGACGAGAAGGTGGTTGCGGTTAGGCCCAGGGCTGAGCTCAGGCCTTTCTTCCAGGTCTCAGAATACTGTCAAGAAAAAAGTCTGTCTGGCGACCCCGACCGGATTCGAACCGGCGATCTCTGCCTTGACAGGGCAGGTCAACATCGACACTTCGTCTTGGATTGCTGAAAGAATCGGGCAGGCCGTACTCTTCGTTTGCCGGTTGGAGCGGGAGAGGGGATTCGAACCCCCGACATCTTCCTTGGCAAGGAAGTGCTCTACCACTGAGCTACTCCCGCTCGCATTCCGGGCGTCCATGACGCGTCCGAGGGGTGCTCGTGACGCCGCCGTGGGCCGGCTCCGGTGCCGAGGGTCAGAATCGAACTGACGACACCAGCATTTTCAGTGCTGTGCTCTACCAACTGAGCTACCTCGGCTCCTAGAAATATGGTAGGCGGACGGCGAAGCCGATGTCAAGACGCGCGTGTGCGTACGCGTGAGGGGTGCGTGAGCGGCTGTCGATCGGGCTTAGCCCTCAGCAGTCAGCCCTCAGCGAGTCGAGCGACCGTGGACGTTCGAGACGAAAAACTTGAATTGTGCCCACCCGCCCGCCTTCGAGGGTGTTGTTAATTGGGGGCACATCCCCCAATCCCCTTGCCAGAGGGGCGTTGCCCTCTGGACTCCCATGACCAATCGTTCCGGGATGGAAGCGTCTCGTTTGCGCCTGCGTATCAGTGGTCGCTGCACGCACGCGTTTGGCTCCCGCCCAGATGCCTCATTCGTGGCCTTCGTTTTCCTACCATCGTGACTGAGCGATGGTGTAGAATTGAGAATGGCGTTGGCCAGGGGTGGCGACAACGCTAATCCTGTTGCTTTCCGAGGTTCCCGTTTGGCTGATTTTGATGTTGTCGTACTTGGGTCCGGACCTGGCGGATATGTAGCCGCGATTCGCGCCGGACAGCTTGGGCTGCGAACCGCGATCGTCGAGCGTGACGCGCTCGGCGGCGTGTGCCTGAACTGGGGCTGTATTCCGTCCAAGGCGTTGCTTCGAAACGCCGAGGTTCTCGATCTCGTCCAACACGCCGACGACTACGGCATCAGCGTCGACAACATCGAGTTCGACTACGGTAAAGCCGTCGACCGAAGCCGTGAGGTGGTCGGACGCCTGACTCGCGGAGTCGGGATGCTTCTCAAGAAGAACAACGTCGAGCACATCCCAGGCATCGGCCGGCTCGTCGACGGGTCGACTATCGAGATCACCGACAGCGGGCGACGGGTGACGGCGGACAACGTCATCATCGCCACCGGAGCTCGGCAGCGCGACATCGCGTCGCTGCCCGTCGACCGGAGTATCGTCATCACGAGTCGCGAGGCGATCGAGTTGCGCGATGTCCCGCAGCGCGTCGTGATCGTCGGCGGAGGCGCGACGGGCTGCGAGTTCGCTCACATCTGGAACACGTACGGCGCCGAGGTCACCATAGTCGAACTCCTCCCGAGCCTCATTCCGAACGAAGACGCGGAGATCGGGGCTCAATTGCAGCGCTCGTTCCGCCGTCAGGGCATCAATTTCATGACCGGCGCGAACGTCGGAGGCATCACCGTAACCGGCAACACGGCGAGCGTGGCCGTGTCGGCCAACGGCGAGTCGTCGACGATCGACTGCGACAAGGTTCTCGTCGCGGTTGGGGTTCAGGGCAACATCGACAACATCGGCCTCGACGCCGCGGGAATCGAAACGGACCGTGGCTTCATCCAAATTGACGAAAGGATGCAGACCAACGTCGCGGGCGTGTACGCGATCGGCGACGTGACGGGCAAGCTGCTGCTGGCGCACGTGGCGTCGGCGCAGGGCGTCACTGCCGTCGAGACCATCGCAGGCCTGGATCCGCCCCAACTCGACTACACGCTGATGCCTCGGGCGATCTATTGCAAGCCACAAGTCGCGAGTTTCGGGCTGACCGAGGCGCAGGCTATCGAGCAGGGTCACGCGATCAAAATCGGCAAGTTCCCGTTCATCGCCAGCGGCAAAGCGCTGGCGCTCGGAGCGTCCGAGGGATTCGTGAAGCTCGTTGTCGACGAAGAGATCGGCGAGATTCTCGGCGGACACATGATCGGCACCGAAGTGACCGAGCTCCTGGGCGAGCTCTCGATGACGAGACTCCTCGAAGGCACGACGGCCGAACTCGGTTGGTTAGTACATCCGCACCCGTCGATATCGGAGACCCTCAAAGAAGCGGCCCTGGCGGCACAAGGCGAGGCGATACATATCTGATCAGGCGCACGGCGTTCGGCGGCTGGGTTTCGGTGGAGCACCATTAGCAACAGTGGGTAAGAGTGCTCGCGGCAAGCGAAGCATGGCTTGGCCTTAAAAGGCCAGAGCACCCTTCGAGTGGCGGCGCGGGCGTTCAAGTCTGACCAGTCCTATCGGGACTAGGTTTGGCCCTGAAGGGCCAGAACACCGGCGACCGGCTATGAGGCTGGCCAAAACGCAACATGAATCGTTGAATCGTCCGACATCGGCATCGGTGGATCACAGAGGTTCTCAATGAAGTTGGCGCCGAATATCGAAAAGAGCGAAGTCGCAGGCCTCTACCGGCAGATGCTGCTCATTCGACGTTTCGAAGAAGCCGCGGCCAGGCTGTACATGCAGAGCCATATTCGGGGATTTTTGCACCTGTACATCGGCGAGGAAGCCATCGCGGTCGGATCTGTGTCCACGCTTGGGCCGCAGGACTACGTGATCGGCCACTATCGCGATCACGGCCACGCCCTCGCTCGCGGCATGGACCCCAAGGTTGCGATGGCTGAATTGTGCGGCAAGGCGACCGGCAGCAGCGGCGGCAAGGGCGGCTCGATGCACCTGTTCGACGCCAAGCTCAATTTCATGGGCGGCCACGCGATCGTCGCCGGCCAGATCCCGATTGCGGTCGGCCTGGCCCTCGCGATCAAGTACAAGCGCGAGAACGGCGCGGTGCTCTGCTTCTTCGGCGACGGCGCGGTGAACGAGGGCGAGTTCCACGAGTCGCTGAACCTGGCGTCGGTATGGAACCTGCCCGTGATCTTCTTCTTAGAAAACAACCTCTACGGCATGGGCACGCACGTCGAACGGACCCACGCCGGCGGACGCGACATCTACAAGTCGGCCGAACAGTACAAGATCCCGGCGATCCAGGTCGACGGCATGGACTTGATGGCCGTCCGACAGGCAACCTCCGAAGCGGTCGAGCGCATCCGCGACATCGGCGGACCGATCTTCCTCGAAGCCATGACGTATCGATATCGTGGCCACTCGATGGCCGACCCTGTCGCGTATCGCGAGACCGCCGAGGTTGAGGAGTGGCGCGTCAGCGACCCGATCGAGCGATTCAAGGCGTTTACACGCGCCGAAGGGCTCATCAACGACGACGAGGCAGCCGAGATCGACGCGGACGTCGCCAAGACCATCGAAGAGGTGGTGCAGTTCGCTCTGGACAGCCCTGAGCCGGACACGGACACCCTTTTCGACAACATCTACTCGTAGCACTGGAGCATTTCCTTGGCAGAGATGATTTTCAGAGAGGCCATCGCGCAAGGGCTGCGCGAGGCCATCGAAGGCGACGAAAACGTTCTCCTGATGGGAGAGGACATTGGCGCATACGACGGCGCGTACGCCGTCACGCGAGGATTCCTAGACAAGTACGGCCCCGAGCGCGTTCGGGACACGCCCATATCGGAATCGGGATTCGTCGGCGCGGCGGTGGGAGCGGCCCTCGCGGGACTGAAGCCGATCGTCGAGATCATGACGATCAACTTCTCGCTCCTGGCCATGGACCAGATCATCAACCACGCGGCCAAGCTGCCGTACATGTCCAACGGCCAGTTCAAGGTGCCGATGATCATCCGCACGGTAACCGGCGGCGGGGCGCAACTCGCCGCGACGCACAGCCAGAGCTTCGAAGGGTGGTACGCTTCGGTGCCCGGACTCAAGGTCGCCGTCCCTTCGACCCCGTACGATGCGCTTGGGCTGCTTCGGACCGCGATCAACGACGCAAATCCGATTATCTTTGCCGAGCATGCGTTGCTCTACGGTTCGCGAGGAGATGTGCCGGCCGACTACTACGACGTGCCGTTCGGCAAAGCGAACGTGACGCGGACGGGCGAAGACATCACGCTGGTCGCGCATGGTCGCATGGCGCACATCGCTTCGCAGGCGGCCGATATGCTCGCCGAACGCGGCAAAGACGCGGAGGTGATCGACCTTCGCACGCTCCGGCCGCTGGACGTCGAAACCGTCGTCGAGTCCGTCAAGAAGACCAACCGGGCGGTCATCGTCGAGGAGACCTGGAAGACGGGCGGATTCGCGGGAGAGATCGCGAGCTCAATCCAGGAACAGGCTTTCGATTACCTGGACGGCCCAGTGGTCCGCGTCGGCGGCGCGGACGTTCCGACTCCGTACAACGGCACGCTCGAAGCGGCGACGATTCCCAACGCCGAGCGAGTTCTCGAATCGATCGAGAAGCAACTGGGTTTGTAGGCGGCGCCCGGCCGTCTCGATGGTCTCTCCGGCAAACTCAGCACGGGCATCGAGCCTGACGGCGGTCTGAGTCCGGAGAATACATATTTGTATTACGTTCCGAGGGGGTAACAATGGCAACTGACCTCACCATGCCCCAGATGGGCTACGACATGCAAGAAGGCACTGTCGTTCGATGGCTGATAGACGAGGGAGCCGCGGTCGAGCTTGGCGAAGCGATCGCGGAGATCGAGACGGACAAGGCGGTCGTCGAATTCGAGTCGTATGCTTCCGGCACCTTGCTGCGACACGTGGTTCCCGAAGGCAGTGTAGTGCCCGTGGGCCAGGTGATCGCGGTGGTGGGCGCCGAGGGCGAAGTGCCTGTCGTCGAGGCGGAGCCGGCCCCCGCGGACGATGCGGCAGACGATCCCGTCGTATCAAAAGAAGAGACTCCCAGCGAGCCCGTGGCAGAATCCGAACCGGAAACCGCTGCCATACCGTTGGAAGCCCCGGCGAGCGCTCCGTCGGCCGATGGAGGCGCTGAAATGCAACCGGAAGAGGACGAACGGCGGACATTCGCCACCCCGGCTGCACGAAAGATCGCCGAAGAGCGAGGCATCGACCTCGCGACTGTCGCGGGCACGGGCCCCGGCGGTCGAATCGTCAAAGAAGACGTGCTGGCCGCGCCCGAGCCGCCACCCGAATTCGAGGCGGCTCCACCTCCGCCACCGCCGTTGCAGTCCATCCCACCGATGCCTGAGCCCGTCATCGCGTCGGTAGCCGACGATGATTCAGCTCCCGCCGAAAGGCTGGAGCCGCTCTCGGGCATGAGGCAGCAGATCGCGCGCGTCACGGTGCGAAGCAAGACCGAGAAACCGCACTTCTACGTGACAACTGACATCGACATGAGCCAGGCGATGGCACTGCGACCGCAGATCAACCAGACTTTGGCCGATGAGGGCGTCCGCGTCACGGTCAACGACCTGATCATCAAGGCATGCGTTCACGCGCTGAAGGTCTACCCGAAATTCAACTCGTACTACCACGACGACGGCATCCAGCAAAACGACGCCATCAACATCGGCGTCGCCATCGCCATCGAGAAAGGGCTGATCGTTCCGGCCATGTTGGACTGCGGCGAAAAGTCGCTCAAAGAGCTCGCGCAGGGGAGTCGAGACCTGGCGGACAGAGCCGGGAACGGCACACTGCGTCCGCAAGAGTACTCGGGCGGCACCTTCGCGGTCAGCAACCTGGGCATGTTCGGCGTCTCCAACTTCGTGGCCATCATTCAGCCGCCCCAGAGCGCCGTCCTGGCTATCGGCGCGGTTCGCAAGATGCCCGTGGTCCGCGACGACGAGGTTGTCGTCTCCGAGGTCATGACGGTTACGCTGTCCGGCGATCACCGCATCGTGGACGGCGCGGAAGGCGCCCAGTTCGTCAACGAGGTCAAACGCCTCCTCGAGAGCCCGCTGGGGATGCTGGTGTAGGGCAGTTCATAGCGGCGGGTTTCAACCCGCTCGTGGTTTCGCCCAGCATCATTGTTGCAGTCGGGTGTTTCTACGGTTGTTGCGCCCATTAACGATGTTGTTCGGCATTCGATAAGCGGTGGGCGGGTTTGAATCCCTCCCCTACGGATCGTGCCACCCACGCCTCGCTCCAGAACCGATGATACGGCTACGCCGGTGCTCTGGCCCCGATAGAATCGGGGCCAAGCTGCCTATGCCCAAGTGCGACCGCCCGTCTGCGGCCAAACTCCCCTGCCCCGTGTTGTGCTCGGAATGCGGAACATTTAAGATTGGCTTTGATCTTCGAAACAAGGTGATTGCATGGGTGCTCTAGACAATATCGTGGTGCTTGACCTTTCGCGTATCCTGGCCGGACCCTACTCGACTCAGATGCTTGCAGACCTGGGCGCGACCGTTTGGAAAATCGAATCGCCGTGGGGCGACGACACCCGCAAGTGGGGGCCGCCGTTTCAGGAGACCGAGAGTTCGTATTTCCTTTCGGCGAACCGGGGCAAAAAAAGCCTTATCGTCAACCTTCGCGATGAGCGCGGACAGGCCGTCATCCGACAGATGGCGGCAAAAGCCGATGTCCTCGTGGAGAACTTCAAGTCCGGCGACCTCGCGCGATACGGCCTCGACTACGAGGCGATGGCCGAGCTCAACCCTGGGCTCGTCTATGCTTCAGTTACTGGTTTCGGGCAGACGGGACCCCGCGCCGCCGAGCCGGGGTACGACGCCGCGCTTCAGGGCATGACCGGCATCATGAGCGTCTCAGGTGAGCCCGACGGCCCTCCCACCAAGGTCGGCGTGGCATGGATTGACATCCTGACCGGCTTGAATGCGACGATCGGAATCCTGACCGCGCTCCACGAGCGTCACACCAGCGGCCTGGGACAACGAGTAGACGTGTCGCTGTTCGACTCGGGAATCGCGGCGATGGCGAACCTGGCGCAAAGTTATCTGGCAACCGGAGTGGCGCCTGGCCGGATCGGCACGGCGCATCCTCAAATCGCCCCTTACCAGGCGTTCGAGGCGTCGGACGGATACTTCATGCTCGCGGTCGGCAACGACAACCAGTTCCGAAGGGTATGCGACGCGCTTGGGCTGTCCGATCTGCCGGACGATCCTCGCTTCGCCGAAAACGCCGGCAGGGTCGAGAACCGAGACGAGTTGATTGCAATGTATTCTGAGGCTTTCAGCAAGAACACGCGCGATCACTGGATCGCCGTCATCGGGGAGATCGGCGTCACCGTGACCCCCGTGAACACGCTGGCTGACATCTTCGAAGACCCGCAGGCGAAAGCTCGAAAGTCGCTGTGGGACATGGACCACCCGACCATCGGCAAGATCCAGGTTATCGGGAGCGCGCTCCAGCACCTCAGCCGCACGCCGGCCGCCCCAAGCACGCCGCCTCCGCTGCTCGGAGAGCACACGCGAGAGGTTCTGAGCGACGCCTTGGGCATCCCCGAAGACGAGATCGCCGAATTGTTCGAGGCGGGCGTCGTCAAGTGAAGCGTCCGGTGCAAAGAATATTCGAGCGTCGCACTTGCAAACATGCATGAGCGAGCCCTCGACGGCGTCAAAGTCGTCGAGATAGCCGAGGGTGTGTCCGGCCCGTTTTGCGGCAGGATTCTCGCCGGCATGGGGGCCGAGGTCGTCAAGATCGAACGGCCACCCGGCGGCGATCGATCGAGGCGTGAAGCGCCGTTTTTGCCCGGAGTCGCCGAGCCCGAATCCAGTGCCTTGTTCCTGCACCTGAACTCGAGCAAAAAGAGCGTCACGCTGGATTGGCAATCCGCCGAGGCGCGACCCGTCTTCGAGCGGCTTCTACCTGCCGCACATCTGCTCATCGAAAACAGTCCCCCAGGCACGCTGGAATGCCACGGGCTAGGATTCGATGCGCTTCACTCCACTCACCCAACCCTCAGCGTTGTCTCGATCACCGATTTCGGCAGCTTCGGCCCGTACGCCGACTGGAGCGCGACGCCGCTGGTCGACCTGGCGCTTGGCGGGTACCTGTATCTCTCCGGCGAAGAGGATCGCGAGCCGCTGATGTTACCGGGATTCCAGCCTGATTACGTGGCCGGATTGCACGGCTATCTGGGAGCAACTTTGGCCCTATGGTCGCTGGATGAGACCGGCGAAGGCCGGCACGTCGAGGTGTCGGCGGTGGAGTCGCTCGCTTCGATGTCGCAGTTCACCACCGTCATGCACACCTACAGCAACGTGGTTCGTCGACGGCACGGCAACCGGTGGGAGAGCGAGGGCGGCTACGCCAGACACCCGATCACGGTGCTTCCGTGCAAAGACGGACACGTGTCGTTCTCCGTGGCCATTGAGCCACAGTGGGAGATGCTGTGCGCCATGATCGGACGTCCCGACATGCTGGAAGACTCGAGGTACCCTACATTCGACGATCGAAGAAAGCACGCCGACGAAATCGATGCGATCTTGACCGCCTGGCTGGAAGACAAGACGAAGCAGGAAGTATTCGACATGGCGGCGGGAATCTGGTCAGTGCCTACAGCTCGGGTGTCAGACTTGGCCGAAGTCCTCGACGACCCGCAGTATCGATCGAGAGGTTTGTGGTCGGAAGTCGATCACCCCGTCGCCGGCAAATACACGCAGCCTACCGTGCCATATCAGATGCGAGGGACTCCGCCCTCGTTCGGCCGGGCGCCAATGTTGGGCGAGCACAACGACGAGATACTCCGCGATCGGCTTGGCTTCGATTGGTAGGAACTCGATGGGATGACGATCAAGGGACCGAAGGGACGAAAGGGACTGAAGGGTCTGCCGGGCGACCTTCATATGACGTTCATGAGACGATAGAAAATTGACAACAACCGGCGTTCTAAAAAGCGTGCGTGTGCTTGACCTGACGCGGGTCTGGGCGGGGCCGCTCGCCACTCGAATGCTCGGTGATTTCGGCGCTGAGGTCATTAGGATCAGCGACCCTCGGAGCCCTTCCGGTCGAGAAGGCGGCATCAACAACAAGCTCAATCGGAACAAACAGGGCCTTGCTCTACGGTTGGACGAACCCGCTGGCAAACAGCTCTTCCTGGACCTCGTGAGCATCAGCGACGTCGTGGTCGAGAATTTCAGGCCGCGGGTCATGCGCAACTTCGGACTCACGTATGACGTCCTGCGAGATGTTCGGCCCGACCTGATCATGTGCTCGATGCCTGGTTTCGGAACCGAGGGCGAGTACTCGGAGTACCCTGCGTTCGGACCGTCCGTCGAGACGATGACCGGCATCACGAGTCTGATGGGCTACCCAGGCGGCCCGCCGCAGGCATCGGCGATCGCTTATCCCGACGCGGTAGCCGCCATGAACTCGGTGGGCGCGATGATGACGGCGCTATGGCATCGGAGGCGAACGGGGCGTGGGCAGTTCATCGACTTGGCGCTGTCCGAGGGTCCCGTCTGCCAGATCGGCGAGCACATCGTCGCGTTCTCGCAGACTCGAGAACAACCGCCAAGGCGTGGCAACAGCCATCCCGACCAGGCGCCGTACGGTTGCTACCCTACCGCGGGCGACGATCAGTGGATCGCGATCTGCGTCACGTCAGATGCGCAATGGCGAGCGCTTCGCGATGCGATGGGAGAGCCGAGTTGGGCACAGAACACCGAACTCGCCCACGCCTCGGGGCGCGTGGAGAATCGCGATCAGATCGATGCACGCATCGGAGAATGGGCCGCCGACAAGGACGCGGCTGAGCTCTCTCGCCAGCTCCAAGAACGGAGGATCGCGGCCGGGCACGTCTTGAACAACTGGCAACTTCTCGAGGACCCGCACCTGAACGCGCGCGGTTACTTCGTCGACATCGAGGAGCCGGACGTGGGCTCAAAGAAATATCCGGGTCAGGCGATTCGGATGTCCTCGACTCCGGCGAGCCAATGGAACCCGTCAGCTTTGCTGGGCGAGCACACGGCCCGGCTCATGACGGACCTACTGGGAGCGCGAGATGCTGAGGTCACCGCGATGGTCGAAGACGGGACCGTAGGGGTTTGGTCGGAAGCGGACGACCTGTCGTGATGACGGGCGGCATGCTCAGACGGGCGCTGGGCGAATCGCGGCAATTGGAGTAAACTCGTCGAACACATTCGAAAGAAGGAAATGGTGAGAACGTAGTGGCAGACAAAGTAATCAATTCACCCATGACCGGCAAGGTTATCGAGATCGCGGTCCAGGACGGCGCGACCGTCAGTGAAGGCGACCTATTGATCGTCATCGAGTCCATGAAGATGGAGAACGAATTATTCGCCGATCAGGACGGCACGATCGCGAAGATACTGGTCGAAGACGAACAGAACGTATCCGAGAACGACCCGTTGGTCGAGTTCGCGTAGGTCCGGTGCGGCGCTCGCGGTTAACCGAGCGTTATCGGGTTTGCTTCGAACTGCGGACCGATGATCGTAAAATCAATACGTTGTACTCGACGCCTCTCGCCAAGTTGAGCCTTCCGCAGAAGTGGGAGCCCTGGGATCGTAACGCAAAGATGCGTGTTCCTCGACCAGATTCTTCGGCTGCTGCCTCTGAATAACAGAGGATATTTTGCGGTGCGGCGCCCGTGTTCGAGACGAGGGTCGGCCTGAAAGCCGAGCCCACCACGTCGGAGGTGCTCTGGCCCTTATGATCATCAACATAATAGTTTGCGTACAACGCATCCCATGACGTTGAGGGCCCGCGGAGTGAGAAGCCTCTGGAGTTCTGCTGGCAAAAGTGCCTGTTCGCCGACCAGATTCTTCGGCTGCGGCCTCAGAATGACACATTTTGGACAATGCCACTTATTTTGTTTATCGCCATCAGGGCCAAGCCCAGCAGCAACTTCACACGAAATGACCAGCCGTGACGAATTTGCGAGGCTCCGGCGAAACCGTTGACGCACTTGTGGCTTGTTGCTACACTCGCGCCTGTGCAGGTTGCAGCGGAGTTGACCTGTGCAGCTCGCGCCTGAATGCGACGACGGTCTCAGGTGAATCTTCAGCGATCTGACACTCCGGTAGTTACGAAAAACCAACCATGGGAGGGCAGCGATGACGACGCACTCAACGTTGAATCGCGAAACGATGCTGTGGATGTACCGAACGATGGTAACCATCCGCAGATTCGAGGAGCAGTCCCGCCGAGAGTCCGACGCGGGCAAGCTGCGAGGCATGCACTCATCGATCGGACAAGAGGCGGTGCCGACAGGCATCTGCGCTCACCTGCGCGATGACGATTTCGTGCTCGGCACCCATCGCAGCCACCATCACTGCATCGCCAAGGGCGTCAACATCAACGAAATGATGGCCGAGTTGCTGGGCAAGTCCACCGGCACCAACAACGGCAAGGGCGGCACGATGCACATCGCCGACATCCATAAAGGCATGCTCGGCGCCAACGGAGTCGTCGGATCCAACATTCCGGTCGCCACTGGCGTCGGTCTCAGCGCCAAGGTGCGCGGCACCGACCAGGTGAGCGTGGTGTTTTTCGGAGACGGCGCGTCCAGCCAGGGTTCGCTGCACGAGTCGATGAACCTTGCCAGCGTTTGGAAGCTGCCTGTCGTCTTCGTTTGCGAGAACAACCGCTACGCCGAGTCGACCCCGTTCGAGTTCACGGTTGCGGGCGGCTCCATCTCCAATCGCGCTGCGGGATACGACATGCCAGGGATCACCGTGGACGGTCAATCGGTGATCGAGACCTTCGAGGTCGCTCGCGAGGCCGTTGCCCGAGCTCGGCGCGGCGAAGGGCCGACGCTTATCGAAGCGCAGACGTACCGCTACGGCGGCCACTTCAGCGCCGACGACCCGCTGGGTTACAGAACCGAAGAAGAGGAAGCGTACTATCACGCCCGAGATTGCCTGCTTCAAATCACCAACCACATCGTCGAAGGCGACTTCGGCACCCAGGACGACCTGCAGAAGATCGACGAAGAGGTCGACGCGGCGGTTGCGGCCGCGGCTAAGTTCGCGGACGAGAGCCCCTTCCCGGACGATTCCGAGATGCTCACCGACGTATACAACTCCTATTAACAGTTCAGACAGAGCATGAACGCGGGCGGCCGAACACCGGTCGCTCCCGCTCCCACGCAAGAATCGAAGACCCGCAGGAGGACCAGGATGGTACAGGCTGAAGCCACCAGGCAGCTAAGCTACATCCAAGCGATCAACGAAGCGCTCCGGCAGCAGATGGAGCTCGACGAGAACGTCATCGTCATGGGCGAGGACATCGCCGGCGGCGGGGAGCGCCCCGACAAGCAGGACGCTTGGGGTGGCCCGATGCGGCTAACGAAAGGTCTGATCGGTCAGTTCGGCGCTCGCAGAGTGCGCGACACTCCCATATCGGAAGCTGGGTTCATCGGCGCGGCGGTTGGCGCGGCAGCTTCCGGCTTGCGGCCGGTCGCGGACCTGATGTACGTCAGCTTCTACGGCGTGTGCGCGGACCAGATCACGAACAACGCCGCGAAGATTCACTACATGTTCGGCGGCAAGGTCGATATACCGCTAACCATAATGACAGGCATCGGCGCAGGCACAAACTCCGCGGCACAACACTCCGAGACCTTGTATTCGATCTTCACCCACTTCCCTGGGCTCAAGTGCGTGGTGCCGTCCGATCCCTACACCGCCAAAGGACTCATGACCGCGGCCATCCGCGACAACGACCCCGTGATCGTGTTCAACAATCGCCAACTCATGGGCATCCGCTACGACGTCGACGTGCCCGAGGAGCCGTACACCGTCAAGATCGGCAGCTCACGCATCCTCAAGGAAGGCAACGACGTCACGCTCGTTGGGATCGGCTACACGACCAAGGTTTGCCTGGACGCGGCGGTCGAGCTCGAAGCGAGCGGCCATTCGGTCGAGGTTTTGGACCTGCTCTCCCTGTCTCCGATGGACGAGGCAGGCATCCTTGCTTCGGTTCAAAAGACGCGCAAGATCGTCATCGTGGACGAAGATTATCCGCGTTGCTCTGTCGCGTCCGACATCTCGGCGTTGGTCGCGGAGCAGGCGTTCGATTACCTGGATGCTCCGCCGCGACGAGTCAACTCTCCGCATGCGCCGGTTCCGTACAGCGTGCCTCTGGAAGCGTTGTGGGTCCCCAACAAAGACATGGTCGTCGAGGCGGCCATGGGTGTGCTCGAATAGGAGAACGCACTTGGCAACGCTTATCGTGATGCCACGCTTGGGCGACTTCATGACCGAGGGGACGGTTGTTCGCCTGGCAAAGTCTCAAGGCGACGCCGTCGGTCAGGGCGAAGTGGTCGCCGAAATCGAAACCGAAAAACTCAACTACGATCTAGAAGCTACTGACACCGGCGTGTTTCATCCCATGGTCAAAGAGGGTGACAATGTTCCGGTGGACGGCCTCATCGGGTATCTCCTTGCGGAGGGTGAGGAGGCGCCAGAACCGCCCCACGCTCAACACTCCGCACCCGCCGCGGCCGCAACTGCGCCCGCTCCGAGGGCAGCGCGGCCAACCGCTCGCGGCGACGTGGTTCCGTCGACTCCGGGAGCGCGTCGACTCGCCGCCAGCCTGGGCGTCGATTTGGCGCAAGTCACGCCAACCGGACCGCGGGGACGCATCGTCGACGCGGATGTCCGTGCCGCTGCTGAGGCGCAACAGTCGGCTGCACTGCCCCCGGGGCTTCCGACACCGTCGAAGAGCGAACCGCTCCAGGGCATGCGTCGGGCCATCGCAAGACACATGCACGACAGCCTCGCGGACACCGCGCAGCTATCGTACTTCCTCGAGGTCGACGTTACCGACGCCCAGAGCATGCGACGCGACATCTCGAAGGAGCACGATTCGGTCGTCACCCTGGCTCACGTGCTTACCAAAGCCTGTGCCGAGACGCTCAAGCGGATACCGGCGATGAACGCGGTGCTGGTCGACGACACGGTCCACTACTTCGACCAGATCAACATCGGCGTCGCCGTTGCGTTGGAAGGCGGACTCATCGTGCCGGTGGTCAGGAACGTCGGCGAGATCGACGTGTTCGCCATATCGAACGAGACTCATCGGCTCGCGGTCGCGGCTCGCGACAACACGTTATCGCCCGATGAGGTCATGGGAGGCACGTTCACGATCAGCGTGCTGGGTGTCGTCGACGGATTCACGCCCATCGTCAACCCGCCTCAAACCAGCATTCTCGGCGTGGGGCGAACGGCAAGCAAGCCGGTCGTAAAGAACGGCGAGATCGTCGTCCGAGAGATGGTCACGGTCAGCCTGACCGCCGACCACCAAGTGATCGACGGAGCAGTCGCCGCCGGGTTCCTTCGACGGCTGCAAGCAACGATCGAGCGACCGACGCCACTGTTCAGACATAGTTGAACAACGAAATCCGGCCTCGAACGCCTGACGAATATCGGGGCAGGACTCAGACTCGCAATCATTGGAGAATCGCCGTATGACGGAAGCGCTCGAAGGCATCAAAGTTCTGGATTTTACGCAGGGGATGGCGGGCTCCATCGCGACGATGGTGATGTCTGACTTCGGCGCGGAAGTCATCAAGATCGAGTCGCCCCAGGGAGACCCGTTCCGAGCTTTCCCGCCTTCGCTCGTGTGGAACCGCGGCAAGAAGAGCGTCGTCATCGACCTGAAGGACTCGGCGGGTCGGCGCCAGTTGCACCAGCTGGTGCCTCAGGCCGATCTGGTCGTAGAGAGCTTCCGCCCGGGTGTGGCTGAAAAGCTGGGCATCGGGTACGAAGAGCTCAAAGCCATCCGCCCTAATCTCGTTTACTGTTCGCTCACCGGATTCGGACGACGCGGCGACTACGCGAACTACAAAGGGTACGAGGCGCTTATCGCGGCGAAGTCCGGCCGGCTGATGGTGTTCGCAGGGATGACCGGACGCGAAGGGCCCGGCCACGCCGCCGTCAACGCGGCCAGCCACTCGGCCGCGATGGCCACCATTCGAGGAACCCTTTCAGCCTTGTCGGTCCGTGACGCCACCGGCAAAGGCCAGAGAGTGGACACGAGCCTGCTCCAAGCGATCACTTACTACGATTTGAGCCAATGGATCCTCTGGCAAATGATGATCAATTTCCCGGATGAGTATCCGTTCGACGAGACGGTCATCGCCAGCCGTCCCTCTCCTCTCCAGTACTTGCCAGCGCGAACCAAGGACGGCCAATGGATTCAACTCGCCAACCTGGTCGAGCGATTGTTCCACGCGGAAATCCGTGCGATCGGCCTTGGTCACATCTACAAAGAAGAGCGCTTCGCGAAGCTGCCAGTGCTGGAAGATGACGCTCGCGAGGAGCTGCGGCGGATGATCCTCGCTAAGATGCAGGAGCGAACGCTCGACGAATGGATGGAATACTTCATCAACGAGCAAGGCGACGTCGCCGCTGAGCCGTTCATGACGGCCAAAGAGGGACTATCGCACCCGCAAATGGTGCACAAAGGCATCGTCGAGCAGGTCGAGGACCCGTCCGTCGGCTCTATGCGACAGCTCGGAACGATGTTCCACATGGACGGCACGCCTCCGTCGATCAAAGGGCCGGCGCCTTCGCTGGGCCAGCATACCGAAGAAGTGCTCGGACAACCCGCCCCGGCGCGAGCCGCGACCAACGGAGCGTCGAACGGCGCTTCTCCCATATCCAAACTCGCTCCGAACGAGGCCGCACATCCGGGGCCGATGTCGGGCGTAACCGTGTTGGATTTGTCGACGGTCATCGCAGGCCCGCTTTCCGGATCGCTGACTGCCGAGCTGGGCGCGCGGGTCATCCGCATCGAGACGTTGCAAGGCGACATGATGCGGGGCCACTATAACGGCATCGCCACTAATCGGACCATGGCTGGGACCGAGGGTCTCTCGCTGAACCTGAAGACCGACGAGGCGCAAGACATACTGAGGGCGCTGATCCCGAAAACGGACGTCGTGCTTCACAACATGCGACCCGGCGCCCCGGAACGAGTGGGCATCGGGTTCGACCAGGTTCGGGAACTCAACCCAGACATCGTCTACGTATACGTCGGCGGGTACGGCTCGACCGGACCGCATAGCCACCGACCGGCGATGCATCCCATTGGCGGAGCAGTCTCCGGCGGCGCGATGGCGCAGATGGGCCGAGGGACGATCCCTCCCGTCGACGCCGATCTCGACATGGAAGAAATCGTCGAGGTCTCGCGCCGGTTGGGACGCGCTCAAGATGTAAACCCAGACCCGAACACGTCGATGGTAACTTCGACGGCCATCATGATGGGACTGTATGCCAGACAGCGCTTCGGCAAAGCACAGTACGTCGAGACGACCATGATCGGCGCAAACGCATACGCCAACGCCGACGGTTTCTTCGACTACGAAGGCGCCCCAGAGCGACCGGTAGCGGACTCCAACGGATATGGCTTGAACGCGCTGTACCGCCTGTACGACGCCGACGGCGGCTGGATATACCTGGCGTGCCCGATGGACCGAGAATGGCGCGACCTGTGCCGCGTACTTGACCGATCGGACCTGCCGAACGATCCTCGATTTGTTGACGCCAAGTCCCGCGAAGAGAATGACGACGCCTTGATCGCCGAGTTGGCGCCTATATTCGCCGCACAGACGCCGGAGCATTGGGAGACGACTCTCTCCGCCGAAGACATTGGCTGCGTGAAGGTCGAGGACCGAGGGATGTTCCACTTCTTCGACGAGGATCCGCACGTCAAGGAAAACGGCTTCACCACCGAGGTCGAGCACTTGAGACACGGGCAGTTCTGGCATCACTCGCCGGTTCTGAACTTCTCTGAGACCCCAGGTGAGGTCAGGGGCGGCATCCTTCGCGGCCAGCACACGAAACCGATCCTCCACGATCTCGGCTACACGGACGACCAGATCGACGAGCTCCGAGCCAAAGGCGTGTTGGACTGGGAAGAAGCGTAGCGCTTGGACGTGAACGTCGGCCAGACCGCGAGCCGGGAGTTGACCGTCACGTCGGACACCGTGCGTTCGTTCGCCGAACTGACAGGCGACTTCAATCCACCCACTTCGACGAAGCGTTCGCCAACGGAACCCGATTCAAGGGCCTCATCGCCCAGGGGGGCATCGCGACCGGCCTGCTTCACGCTCTGGTCGCTATGGACCTGCCGGGACCGGGCAGCGTGTTCATGCGGCAGAACTGGAGCTTCCCGAAGCCGGTCTACATCGGCGACACGATCAAGGCCACCGGCGCGATCATGACATTCAACCAGCGCCGCAGCATCGCCACAATGGAATTCCGCGTGATCGACCAGAACGGCCAAGACGTGCTGACGGGCGAAGCGACGGTCATGCAGTTGCAGTCCACAGCCCAAACGTAGGACACAATTCCGACTAGCTCGGACGCCACACCGACAATCCTCTGACCGGTCCAACAACCGGCGCCACAACACCTTCGTGAGAACATGACTGACAAACATTTCCCCATCGAAGAGATCGCCAAGTTTCCGCCGCCCGGCATGGCAATGCCAGTGTCGTACGCCTTCAGTCCCGATGACAAGCTCGTCACCTACCTGCACGGCCCCGATCAGAGCCCGGTGCGTCAGCTATACGCGCTCGACGTCGAATCCGGTGAAACGCGCGTAGTTCTGTCGTCGTTGGAAGGCCAGGACGAAGAGTTGTCGATCGAAGAGGCGCTGCGCCGTCAGCGGTTGCGACTGCTCGGGCAAGGCATCACGAGATACGCGTGGTCGGAACAGGGATCGGGGATTCTGCTTCCGGGGCAAAACGCTGTCCATGTCATGGACGATTCGGACTCTCCGGCGCGAAAGATCGTGGACGGCAACGGCCGGTCGATTCTCGACCCTCAACTATCGCGTCAAGGAGACCAGATCGCGTACGTCCAGGACGCCGAAGTGTACGTAGCATCGGTCGAACGTGGCGAGTCCCGCCAGATCACGAGCGGCGCACGCGGCACTGGGAAGACAAACGGATTGGCGGAGTACATCGCCCAGGAAGAGATGGGGCGGAGCTCGGGTTTCAGGTGGTCGCGCGACGGACGCCGGATCGCTTTCGAGGAAGCCGATGAAACGCACATCCCCGTGTATCGCATCGTGCACCAGGGCAAGGACGAGACCGGCGACAGCGCGCAGGAGGACCATCGCTACCCATTCGCCGGCGAGGAGAACGTGAAAGTCCGGCTCGGCGTCGTGTCCGTGGATGGCGGCGACCCGACTTGGATGGACCTCGGCGACGACCCCGACATCTACCTCGCCCGCGTTCACTGGATGCCCAACGGCGAACTGTGGGCCCAGATCGAAAACCGGGAGCAGACTCGGCTGGACCTGGTGCGATTCGACATCTCGGACGGGAGCCGATCGACGGTGTTGACCGAAACCAGCGACGTTTGGATCAACCTGCACAACATGTTCCGGCCTCTCGAGTCGAGCGGCTTCGTGTGGGCATCGGAACGCACCGGCTTCAACCACCTCTACGTCCACGACGGCGACGGCAACCTCGTCCGGCAACTCACCGACGGCGAGTGGATGGTCGACGGCCTGGCCGGTGTCGATGAAGAAGGCGGTCGCGTCTACTTCACGGGCACGAAGGACGGTCCGATCGAGCGGCGCCTCTATTCGGTTCCGCTGACTGGCGGACCGGTTGCGTGCATCACGCCGGAGCCGGGGATGCACGCCGTTACGCTCGACCACAAGTTTCACCGGTTTGTAGACGTATTCAGCTCCATCGCCGCCCCTCCGACGGCGAAGGTACGCAGCTTGGAAGACGGCGTCGAACTGGCAACCATCCACACGTCCGACGACCCGCGAATCGAATCGCTGAATCTTTCGCCACCCGAGCTCGTAACGATCGAGACCAAAGACGGCGCGACGCTGCACGGGGCGATCTACCGGCCCAACAGCGAGTTCGGCGCGGGCCCCTACCCGACAATCGTCAGCGTCTACGGCGGTCCGCACGCGCAGACGGTCGTCGACCACTGGGGCATGACATGTTCGATGCGCGTGCAGTACCTGCGCAGCCGGGGCTATCTCGTGTTCGAGCTCGACAACCGGGGCTGCGCACGTCGAGGACTGGCGTTCGAGGCGGCGCTCAAGAACAAGATGGGAACTATTGAGGTCCGAGACCAAGTCGAGGGTGTTAAATGGCTGATCGCGCAAGGCTTGGCCGACCCCGAACGCGTCGGCATCTATGGCTGGAGCTACGGCGGTTTCATGACGCTCATGTGCCTCGCGCAGGCGCCGGAGGTGTTCAGTGTCGGCGTAGCGGGCGCGCCGGTGTCCCACTGGGACGGCTACGACACGCACTACACGGAGCACTACATGGGCACGCCGCGATCGAACCCGGAAGGCTATGCTGACGGCTCTCCAAACAACCACGTTGCGAAGATCGAGGGCAAGCTCCTGATTCTGCACGGCCTGATCGACGAGAACGTCCATTTCCGGCACACCGCCCGCCTGATCAACGCGCTGATCGCCGCTCGCGTGCCCTACGACTTCATGCTGTTCCCAGACGAGCGCCACATGCCTCGCAAGCCAGAGGATCGCGTTTATATGGAAAGCCGCATCGCTGAGTTCTTCGCGGCGAACTTGTAGCGAGAAATTGCCAGCCCGACGCAGCCGGCATCAACCGTGGGGAGTCCAGAGAGGCGCGCCCTTCTGGCGTCGAACTGTAGTCCTCCGGAAAACCGTTGCGAGCGGATGGGACGGAACGCATCTACTCGCAGCCCTGCTTCCGATCTAATAGAATGCGCTGGGCGCATCCAACACCGCTGCAGGGAGTCCAGAGGGGCGACCGCCCTTCTGGCGGGGCCCTGGGGTGTCCCCAGAAGACCTTTGCGGGCGGGCGGGTGGGATGGGACAACATCCGCCATCGGGAAATCACAACATCAACCAGCCATCGACAACCGACGAAGAGGTGACGAGATGACCAAAGCGCGAGTCAACGGAATCGAGATCGACTACCAGGAGTCCGGCGAAGGCGAGGCCATCGTGTTCGCCCACGGCGCGGGCGGCAACCTGCTCAGTTGGTGGCAGCAGACGCCGTATTTCTCGTCGAACTACCGATGCATCACATTCTCGCACAGGGGTTTCGGCCACTCACCAGACGTTCCCGACGGACCGGGCATGAACTCCTTCGTCGACGATTTGGAGGGACTTCTGGACCATCTGAACATCAACGCGGCGCACGTCGTGGCCCAGTCGATGGGAGGCCGCACAGCTCTCGGATTCGCGGTGGCGCACCCGTCAAGAACGCTCAGCGTGGTGCTCGCCGACACGACCGGCGCGATGGACGAGCCCGACGTTGTAGACGCGATGGAGGACTGGCGAAACAACCACGGCTCGACGCGGGAGATCGGCTTCAGGGCGTTGTCGATCGGCTTCGCAGAACGCAGACCGGACAAAGCCAACTTGTATCTGCAGATCTCACGCACGAATCCGCCACGCCCGCCGGTCGCCGGGGTCATGTCAGGCGGGCCGTCGGGCACGGCGTTGTCGGGAATGAAGACGCCTCTGCTGTTCATAGTCGGCGAGGAAGACGACCTCACGCCGCCGCATGTGATCGAGGCGGCGTCGCGTCACATCCCAGGATCGACGGTGAGCCGGGTTCCCGGAGCAGGGCACTCAGTGTACTTCGAGATTCCGGACATGTTCAACTTCGAGGTTGGCCGGTTCATCAAGCGGGCGTCCCAGTCGAGGGGCTTGGGCAGCACCCTCCGAAACGGCATTCAAGTCGTTGACTGAAGTCACGTTTTGTTGATCGACCTGCTCCGTCGCAGATAGCCAACGAGTGGTTGGGGAAATTCGCTCGTAGGGGAGGGTTTCAAACCCTCCCGAGGGTTGCGACCCGATGATTCACCCAAATCGTTCAGCCACGATCGGGTTATTATTGCGACTTGACCTAATACGATGCATCGGGAGGGTTTGAAACCCTCCCCTACAGCGCGTCATACATCCCAACGGTTTGGGCGATTCGGTGAGCAAGTATCGACCGAAGGCGCATCCGCCGCAACGCAGGCCTGGAGCTGCCTACCGTGATGTGGCCCGCTGTCGCCCCTACCGCAACACGCCATTCACGTAGAGCTGGTCAACAGGCGGGCTAGCTGTGGCCCCGTGACGGGAGGAACGTCCTGCACTACGAGCCTGCAATCGCCAGTTGCTCCGCGGGCTCCGGGAACGGGAACACATCAGGCTGGTAGAACAGGCCTGTCTCGTTCATTCGGTTGAGCGGCATTCTGACGACCAGTTCACGGTCCTGGTCACGTTCGCGTTGGACCTCGATGCCATATTCTTCGAAGAATCTTTCACGCTCGCCCTCTTCCTCAAGAGCGTCGAGGTGCGACACGATCGATTCATGTAGTTTTTGTTGCGCCCTTCCAGCATTGCAGGCAAGGGTGCTCGTGCCCAATTCGACACACGTGCCGACCCAGTTCTTGCCTTCCCGTTCAAACTGGAGAGTCAGGATGAGATGCCCTATGTTCTCGGTGCGCGATTCGGTTCCTGAGTTCATTGGTCTTGATCCCTTCCCGCCCGCCAGGCGTCAAAAGCTGCTGGGGGCCGCTCAGTCCGGCCAAATTGACGGCCAATTGAATCTCATGATACCGGCCGATATTGTCGGATCGCTATGCAAATTGTCGAGGCAACGGCCGCACCCCGATCATATCAGAGAACAATGGCACGAGCGCATCTCCGGACCATTACGCGGGCAAGGCTGCACCTGGTAAACGGGTATAGAAAGGATCGTGCCTAGCAACCTTGAGCCGTGATCAATCTCCGATTTGGTCGGCTTCAGGTCGCCCGGATTGACACGCCTTAGCGAACCCATCAAGAGCGGAGCGTGCAGAGTGCGACTCGAGGGCTGCGGTGCTTGCTCTGACACGCGTGTCGTTAACGGTGTCGCTCCGAACAAAATACGGCGTGATCGCTGGCGACAGCCCTCCTACCGCAGCACGCCGTCAACGTAGAGCTGGTCGACGGCAGGCTCGTCGACGGCGAGGAGCTCTTTGAGGACGTACTCGGTGTGCTCGCCCATCAGTGGGGCGCGCTCGACGATCGGGGCGACGCTCGACATGGTGATCGGCTCGCCGTGTGTCGTCATCGGCTCGGTTTCGGGGTGGTCCATGACCAAAACGTGCCGCTCCCGGTAGGCGGAGTCGTTGTGCAGAAGGTCGCGCGAATCCTGGACTACACCTGCCGGAACCCCTTGCGCCTGGAGCGAGTTCATGACTTCGTAGGGCTCTCGGACGCTCGTCCACTGCTCGATCAAGTTGTCGAGCTCATCGTGGTGCTTTCTGCGCTCGGAGATGGTTCGGAAACGGTCCTCTTGCGACCAAGCCGGATCGCCCATGGCTCGGCAGAGCCCGGTCCACTCGCCTCCGGTTTCGACGGCGATGGCGCACCAGCGGTCCTCTCCTGCGCACCTGTAGACTCCATGAGGCGCGGCGAAGTTGGAGCGATTGCCCGGGCGAGTCGGAACGGCGCCACCGGCGGTGTACTGAAGCACGCTGGTGCCCAGCAGTGAGATCGTCGACTCGTACTGTGCAAGATCGATGAACTGGCCTTTGCCGGTGCGGTTGCGATGGCGGAGTGCAGCCAGCACCGCCAGACCCGCATGGTTTGGATTGCCGGCGAAGTCGGGATATAGCGAGCCGGTTCCAACCGGAGCTCGGTGCGGGAATCCGGTGATGCCACTGATTCCGGCGCCGGCGATGATGTTGATGCCGTTGCCGCCGTAGCGCTGGTGGACGCCGGTCGTGCCCATCATCGGCATGCTGAGCATGATGATGTCCGGTTTGATCTTCACCAGGTCTTCGTACGCCATGCCCCAACGTCCCATGCGGTCTCCGCGGAAAGAATTGGTGACGACGTCGCTGACCGCGACAATGTCTTTCGCGATCTCCAGGCCTTTGGCACTTCCAAGATCGAGGGCCATGCTGAGCTTGGACGTGTTGCAGTCGTTGAAGACGCCCGCCGTATTCGGGCTCGTATTGCCCTCGGGGCGCGGACCGCCGGTTCGAATCGTGTCGTAACGCGCCGCCGACTCGATGCGAATCACTTCCGCTCCGTAGTTCGCCATGACCCGGGTCGTGAGCGGCCCGGCAATCATCCAACTGAAGTCGGCTACCCGAATCCCTCTGAGCGGAAGATTTGTGGATCCGTTAGTCATTCGATGATTCCTCCTGTCCCAATATCGCTTCTGCCTGGACATCCGATAGCCCGAGCCAATCGCCCAAAACTTCTCGCGTGTGTTCTCCGATCATCGGGGCTCGCGTTCGAAGTTGCCACGGAGTCTCGGAGAGTATGTAAGGCGCTCCAGGATACGAGAACGTCGTGTCCAGTTCCGGATGCTCCAGATCAACGAAGAACTCACGGTCTCGGAGTTGCTCGTCTTTGGTTAAGTCTTCTACGTTTTGAACCGGCGAGCAAAGCAGCAAGTAGCGTTGAGCGGAGTGGTAGAGTTCCTGGGCTTTGTGCTGTGCCGCGAACTCTGTGAGGACTTCGTCGATTCGCCATTGCATACTGCGTCGATACTCGAGCTCTTTGAATCTTGGGTCACCGAGCTCCTGTTCCGCGCCGAATTCCGACAGCCACTCCACAAAGTGCTGCCATGCCAACGGAGGATCGGCGTGTTGAGCGTAGGCGATCCAGCCGTCCAGGCACTGGTACAGCGTCGGAGGATACGATCGTGCCCCCGATTGCTTGGACTGCGAGCTGAACGCGTGGTTGAGGCCTGTCCGGTGTCGAAGCACTCCGAGCCATGTGTAGGCGTTGAAGTTGGCAGTCTGCAATGTCGCCATCGATATCGAATCTTGCAACGCGATCTGCACGTCGTTGCCTTTGCCGTCGAGATCACGGCTTAGAAGCGCCATCAGGGTGCCGACAGCTGCGTGCAACGAGGCGACATGGTAAGCCTGCTCGCCGCCGAGTTGGTTGGGCGGGTCCTCGGGGTAGCCGGTCAGCGCCATCAGGCCGCCCATCGCCTGCGCAACGATGTCGGTCGCCTTGTAGTCTACGTATGGCCCAGCGGTCCCGAATCCGGTGATTGTCGTATGGACCAGCGCAGGATGGGTTTGGCGTAATGTCGCCGAATCGAGCTTTAGGTCAGCCGCTTCCGAGGGACGAAGCGTGTCCACCAAGACGTCCGCGGCCGACAGCAGAGAGTCGAACGCCTCGCGACCGGACGTGGTTTCGATGTTCAGAGCGATACTGCGTTTGTTGGTGTGAAAGTGCCAACGATAGAGGCTCTGGTTCTCGTCGGGCTCATCGCCGAAGAATGGACCCGGTGAGTGCTCAGGATCGCTCTCGAGCGATTCGACGCGAACAACATCCGCGCCCAGATCGGCCATCAATTTTGTGCAGTAGAAGCCCGCCGGACCGGAGATGTCCAGGACGCGGACTCCCTCCAGCGCCCGGGGGCTTATCAAATTGGGTGATTCTCGGCTCAATGTCAGGCTAGGTTCCTAATGTTGGAATCGGCGCGGAGTGTTCGTGCGCCCTCTTTTACCATGTGTCGATGTACGGGTGCTTCTTTTCCGTGCGCGGCGGCAAGGGCGGCAGACTGCGCAATCCGGCTGCTATCCATCGCCGAGTTTCGGACGGATCGATGACGTCGTCGATGCCAAAGCTAGCCACAGCGTTCACTGCCCTGGCCCGCTCGTAACCCCGCGCGACCATGTCGTCGTACGTTTTCAGGCGTTCGTCCGGGTCTTCAATGGCGGCGAATTCCCTGCGATAACCGAGCTTGACGCCACCTTCGATGTTCATGCCGGCGAACTCCGCGGTAGGCCAGGCCACCGTGAAGAACGGGATCAGAGAGCCGCCGCCGCACATCGCCTGACCGCCAAGGCCGTAAGCCTTTCGAACCACCACTCCGAACATCGGAATCGTGACGTTGGCGCCAGCGTTGAACAGTCGCGCGCAATGGCGGACGAGCGCCGTCGCCTCCACTTCCGGGCCGACCATAATGCCGGGGCAATCCATCAGAGTGATTACGGGTATGTCAAATGCGTCGCAAAGCTGCAAGAATCGTGCGCCTTTGTCGGCGCCGTCGCTGTCGATGGCGCCCGCCAAATGGGCCGGATTGTTGGCGATCACGCCCAATGGGTGCCCTTCGATCCGGATGAAGGACGTAATCATGCCGATCCCGAAGTCCTTGCGAATCTCGAGGACCGAATCCTTGTCAGCCATCGTCTCGATGATCTCGCGCATGTCGTACATGCGGACGCGGTTCTCGGGTATGGCGTGCCGCAGCGTCCGCTGGTCGTGGGCTTCCCATTCCTTGAGCGAGCCCTGGAAGTAAGACAGGTATTTCTTGCCGAGCTCGACAGCCTCTTCCTCGTCTTTCACCAGGATGTCGATGACCCCGTTCGGGACCTGAAACGACATGGGCCCCACTTCTTCCGGTGTGTAGATGCCCAAGCCCCCACCTTCGATCATCGCCGGGCCGCCCATTGCGACTGTCGAACCCTCGGTGGCGATGATGACGTCACAGCAGGCCAACAAAGCAGTGTTTCCGGCGAAACAACGACCGTTGGTAATGCCCACCATGGGCACGAGGCCGCTCAGTTGGGACCAGGTAGTGAATGTCGTGGTGCTGACTCCGACGCCGCCTCCGCCGCCGGTCCCGCTGGCGCCAAATGTCCCGCCGCCTGGCCGGCCGCCGCCGCCTTCGGAGAAAAGGACCACGGGCAGCCTAAATCGATGTGCCAGTTCATACACTCGGTCTTGCTTATAGTGACCTTTGCCGCCTTGGGTGCCGGCCAGCACTGAGTAGTCGTACGAGATTGCCAGGACGCGCGATTCTTGGTCGTCGAAGAATTCGCCGTTTACGGTCCCGATGCCGCAGACAAGGCCGTCGGCTGGAGTGTTCGTGCGAAGCCACTCTAGATCATGTCCCGACCACTGCGACGCGTGCGCCAAAGGTCCAAACTCCATGAACGTGTCAGCGTCACACAGATCCGTGATGTTCTCTCGAGCGGTCCGAAAGTTCAACTTTCTGCGGCGCGCCGTCGCTTCAGGACGGTTCTCGTCCTGCTGATAGGAGTGCCGGTGGTACAACTCTTCGAGGTCGGAACGAATGTGGTCCGGGTCGATGACCTCAACCGCGGCTGCCTCTACCTCCCTCACTTCAGTTTCCTGGATAAAGACAAGCGGATAGCCCTGCCTGATGGTCTCGCCGACCGAAACCGCAACTCGTCGAACAATGCCATCGCGGTCGGCGCTGATGACGTGCTCCATTTTCATGGCTTCCATGACCACGAGTTGCTCGTTTTCGTGCACCTCGTCGCCTTCGCTCACGTCGATGCTCAATATGGTGCCCTGGATAGGGGCCGGCATGCCGACCGATCCGTCCGGACCTTCCATATCGGCGGGTACGGCGTCCGACCCTGCGTCAGCCGTGGTTTGTGCAGCCTTTACCTGTGAGTCGTAGTTGAACAGCGCCAGCGGGTCGCGGCTGTCGATGTTCGCGCCCGCGAGCCCGGTGGCCGGCGATTCCGTGCTTGCCTGAGGTGGAGCGGTCGCGACTGCCGCGCCGTCTGACTCCATATATCGCTTCTCTTGAATTCGATCGTCGTTCGGGATGAGCTCGGCGATATGATCGTCTACGAAACGCGTGTACGTTTGTCCGGCGATGAAGTCCGGATGATCCAACAGGTTTTGCAAAAATGGGATGTTGGTCTCGACGCCGGTAATTCGAAACTCGCTCAACGCACGCGATGTTCGCGCGACAGCGTCGGAGAATTTGGTCGACGGAGAATGGCCGATCACCTTGGCCAGCAGAGAGTCGTAGGACTGGTTGGTCGTGTAACCGGTGTAGCAAAAGCCGTCGGTGCGGATTCCCGGACCGCCCGGCGCCTCGTACGCCGTCAATGTTCCGCTGGACGGCTGAACCGTTCCGTCCTCGCCGAAGGTTTCCATATTCACCCGAACTTGGATCGCATATCCTCGGGGCGTGGCGATGAACGGGTGGTCCAAGCCGAGATCGGCGATCGATTCTCCCGCGGCAAGTCGAATCTGCGATTGCACGATGTCCACGCCGGTGACTTCCTCGGTCACGGTGTGCTCCACCTGGAGGCGGGCGTTGGCTTCGATGAACGCAAACGTCTCGTCTCCGTCGGGTGAGTCGTCAGACACCAGGAATTCGAACGTGCCTAGGTTGGTGTAGCCGACGCTCCTCGCCAAACGCAGAGCGGCGTCGATGATCTGAGTGCGCAGTTCGCCGGTAAGATTCGGAGCAGGAGCAATCTCGACGATTTTCTGGTGGCGCCGCTGGATGGTGCACTCTCGTTCGCCCAGATGCACGATCATCCCATCGGTGTCGCCCAGGATCTGAACTTCAACGTGGCGAGCCTTTTGGACCAGCTCTTCGACGTACAAATCACCGTTTCCGAAGCTTCTTTTGGCCTCGGATTGGGCGCGCCTGTAAGAGCGTTCGATCTCATCCGCGCTTGTCACGACACGTGAGCCTCTGCCGCCGCCGCCCGCAATCGCTTTGAGCATCATCGCGCCGTTGGCGCCGAGCGACTCGAAGAACTCGTGCGCTTCTTCGACCGTTACGGGTTCGTCGATGCCTTTCATGATCGGAACGTCCGCTGCCTCCGCCGCCGAACGCGCCCGGCCTTTGTCTCCGAACAATTCCAGATTCTCCACGCTGGGCCCAATGTAGGTGATTCCTTCTTCACCGCACCGGCGAGCAAACTCCGGACTCTCCGCAAGGAACCCGTACCCGGGGTGTATGGCGTCGCAACCCGAGTCTTTCGCGACCTGAATGAGCAGATCCGTGTCGAGGTACGGCGGAATGCCGACGCCGTTCAACGGGCGCTCTTCGTCCGCCATGCGGGTGTGAAGCGAAGAGGCGTCGTCGTCCGAGTAGATCGCCACCGTACGCAGACCGAGACCGGCTGCGGCGCGAATGATTCGTATGGCGATCTCGCCGCGATTCGCGACGAGCACAGTTGTGAAATTCATGTAGCTGCCTAACTTGCTTGTGGTTGGTTCAGACGTTGCCGCCCGCTTCCGCTCCCGACTTGTGTGACGGGAGTGCCGACGACGACGACCCGTGCTTTCGAATACGCTCATTTCGGCTAGGACAGACTATAGGACCGCTCGGCGACGCTGTCAACGCCGACGCAAAAGGTTGGCATTCGCCGGCCGATCAGGATGCAACCGCTACGGGGCTAAATTCATTGAGACGGCATACCACGAAACGAACCGTGCCGATCAGCCAGCCAATTGGGTGGATCGATCATCATTCGATCATGAACCGATCCAGCGACCGTTTGCCGCCAAGTCCGCGATCTGCTTTCTAGCGCTCGGTCGCGCCGACAGTTTCCAGTTTGGACGCCTCCCAGGCCGCGATGCCACCGACCAGATCGGTAACCCGCTCTCGGCCGTGTATGTTGAGCATGCTGGCGGCGATTGAGGAGCGATACCCGGTGCGGCAGTGAACCACGATCGATCGGTCATCAGGCATCTGGTCGAGACGTTCCGCGAGATGGGGCAACGGAATGAGCATGCTTCCGTCGATGGAGGCTTCGGCCCATTCGTTCTCGGCGCAGACATCGAGCACCATTGGCGGCTCGTCCGATTCTAGCTGCTCTGCAAGAGTTGCCGCAGTCACCCGTTCTATACGGCCCAGCAGGTCGGAACGCGAGGCTAGGGCTTGCATCCCACCGTCGAAGTAGCCTGCGACATGATCGCAGCCGATCCGACCCAGCCGAACGGCCGCCTCGTTCTCGCCGCCCGGTTCGGCCAGGATCACGATCGGTTCGTTGCGATTTAGGATCGTACCGCACCAGTTGGCGTAGCTGCCGCTCAACCCGATGTTCACCGAGTTGACCAGATGGGCGCCCTCGAAGTCCGGCGACTCGCGAACGTCCACGACCTGAGTTCCGGCTTCGCTCAGTCCCAACACTCGATCCAACGACAATGGATTTAGAGCGCTTTCCTGACTCGCATCAAGGGTTGGCCGTTCTTGCCGGTTGAGCACCGCATCGTAGACGAAGTACGGCGACGCCTCGGGCTGATCTGCCGTGACGAGTCCGATGAACGCCTCCCTGCTCATCGGCTGCAACGCGCAGCTGTACTGCCGTTGGATGCCGATGGTCGAGAACCCTGGCGGTGCTGAGATTTCGACCGCAGGCGGATCCGGCGCCGTGCGCCGGGTAGACCAGTGTATCGTCCGGCAGGGTCAACAGCTTTTTGTGAAGCGAGTCGTACAACATCGAGGCGAGGTCCGAGGCAGTCCATCCCAGCGACGCCAGCAGATCGGGGAGACCGACGTCTCCGATGACCAGCGTGTCGCCGGTGAACACGGCGTGCGGTTCCGTCGAGCTCGCCTCCTGGTCGTACACGGCGATGGACGTGCATTCAGGCGTGTGCCCCGGTGTTTCGAGGCTCCGGAGCCGGATCGAGCCGAACTCGAGGATATCGCCGTCCGGCATCGCGATGATCGCGTAGTCTGCCGTCGCCCGGCCTCCCATACGGATCTCGGCGCCCACCTGGTCTCTGAGTTCGAGGTGACCGGAAATGAAATCGGCGTGGAAATGGGTCGGGAACACGTATCGTATTTCGAGGCCGAGCGACCGAGCGTCCTCGACGTATTGGTCAACGTCTCGTTGAGGATCGATCACGGCAGCCTGTCCGGTCTTTTCATCGCCCACGAGATACGACGCGTGCGCCAAAAAGCCGAGATAGTATTGTTTAAGAATCATCCGTCCCTCCCATCTACACGGTACGACCCGCGTCGTACGTCACATCCAATGACCTGCCTCCGACAACGATTCACCTTGCTGAACGCACGACAACACGACACGTTTGCCAACTTCGACCCAAGCAAGCCGAATGCAAATGAATCACAGTCTGAAGTGGAGTTATCAATAAGTTATCACGAAGACATCGATTCATTAATAAAAACCCGCGCGACAAACGTCGCGGCGGGTCAAATTCGAAAACGCATTCATCGTTCCCTTCGGATCATGGCGTCGGAGGGCGGTCACGGAGATTCAACAACAACAGCCCTCGTCGTAGCCGGTGTTTTGCGACCGATGCCGCAGAGGACGAGATCACGGGTCGAGCGGCGAGTTTACGTGCAATCGGCAAACATGCCCGTATTGGCCCCAGTTCCATGTTTTAGGCTCCGGCCATGTGTCCACGTCTTTAGTGGTACACATGTGTTGGCCGGGTGGGGGAGACCGCCCAACGAGCATGTAAGAGCGTCGGCAGATTGATTCCCGGCGTTTGGGTGATCGCGGTTCAGTCAAACCGCATCGCAGGCTCCGCTCTTCTCCGGTGGGCAGTGACAGTAGGCAATCGCGAGGTTGTATTGGCCGCTGACAATCTAAATCCGACGGTTCTTGTCATCGAGGACGATCAAGCGATCAGCGACATCGTTACTCGAGTTCTCAGCAACGAAGGATTCAAAACTCACGCAGCCTATGATGGCGCTCAAGGATTGGACGCGTACCAGATGACGCTTCCGGATCTCATCATCCTTGACGTCAAAATGCCGGTCATGGACGGCTGGGAGACGTTGACGCGTCTCAGGCGTACGTCCGAAGTCCCAGTGATCATGCTCACCGTATATTCGGCCAAGCAGGACATCATCAAGGGTCTTGAGCTCGGCGCAGACGATTATCTCGTCAAGCCGTTCGGGATTCGAGAGTTGATCGCTCGGGTCAATGCCGTTTTGCGCCGCACCACACTGGTGATGTAGGGGACCGAACGCCCGCCAGCCGTGGCTCGCGCGACACGCACCGCTATCGCCACGATTGCGCCCCGTAGATTCTTTTGCCGTATGCCACCTCGATTTCCGGTTGGCGAGGTTCCAGGCATTCGCGGATCAGTAGGCAAGCTGATTGGTTCCCACCCGCCCGCCCAAGAGCGTTGTTTGGGGGCACCCCAATTTCCGGGAGCGGAAGGACGCTGGGTCCTCGCCTCTGAACCCCGATCCTTCGGGTTTTCGGGCTGCGACGAGCTCGTGATCGCAGCGGCTGCTCCATACCCTGTCGCCAGAATGGCGATGTGTCTCGCGGAAAGATTTGCGGAACCGGACATCGTGCGATCTAGGGCAGCTCATCCAGTCTCGTTGGAACTTCTCCGTCCGAAATCGCAATCGACCTCAAGTGCGTACTTGCGCGCACCATGGCGGACGCTTGAATCGGCATCGGGTTTTTGGCAGACGTTCAAAGGGACGACGATCACGGTCTGGCAGCACTAAGCTCAGATCGACTTGCTATGAACCGTCCGACGGGAACGCTATCGCGCCCAGAACCTCCACCAACCGCCCGATGACGACCGAGGTCTCGACGGCCCGACCTCAACGGTCTTGCCTTCGAGGATCGCCTTGGGCGTGTCGACCACCATGCGATTGGCGGCGTCGGCGCCTACGAGACGCGCGGCGGCCTCGATGCCCGGCCCCAAGACCGGCGAACGCGGGCCCGCCGGGTTGTGCGTGTCGGACGCGAGGATGTGCACCAGGTTGCGGTCGAAGAGGTCGCGTGTGAATCGTTCGACGCTTTTGCCGAAGTGCCCGACCGGACTACCCGCCGTCACCTGAGTCAGCATGCCGATGTTCACGAATTTCGCAAGCAAGTCCGGATCGCGCTGAAACGCCTCGATGCGCTCCGGGTGAGCGAGCACCGGGGTCATGCCCTGAAGTTGGAGCTGAAACAGCACTTCCTCGACATAGTTCGGCCTGCCGAAGAACGGCATTTCGACGAGGATGTAGTTCGTACCGTTCATGGGAAGCGCCCGACCGGCCGACACCTCGTCCGGCAGGTCAAGGTCGAGGTGATTTTCCATCCCCAAGACCATCGTCATGTCGATCTCGTGTTCGACGAGCCACGCGTTGACCTCATCGACGAGAGACTGGATGTGCGCCACCGACGACTGCTCGGTCACGTCCTTGCGGTGAGGCGTCGCGAGCAACATCTTGGTGCCCTGCTCTGCCGCCGCGACGGCCATGGCCAGCGTGTCTTCCATCGTCTTTGGGCCGTCGTCGACGGAGGGCAGTATGTGGGCGTGGAGGTCGTACAAATGGCGGCTCTAACCCCGTATATGGATTCTGCGGAACGCCTCGGCGTAGATGAGCTCGGACTTCTCGCCCATACGTTTGGCGTTGGCTTTGATAAAATCGCCGATGTCCGCGCCGGAGTCATCTGCCGACACTTGAGAAGCGTGTTTCTTCAGAGACTCGATTTTCGCTTCGATCGTGTCCGTGATGTCGAGATAGGTGTCTGCTTCTTCAGTTCCCCACAGCAGCACGTCGGCGACCTTGTAGGTCTCGAGGCCTTCTTCTTTGATGTGCTCAGGGAAGTGCAGGTGGTCTCTGGCGAACGGAAACACGGCGTCCAGCGTCACCTGTCCGCAGACACGGTGGTCGCGATGGAGGTAGAAACCGCGCCGGAACGGATCCGGGCACATCACGACTTTCGGGCGATGTTTTCGTATCGCTCGCACTAACTCGCCGCGAAATTCGATTGTGTCGTTCAACATCCCGTCCGGGTGACGAAGGTAGACGACCTCTTTCACGCCGAGCACCTCGGCCGCCTCGGCCTGCTCTCGCTCTCGAATCTCCGCCAAACGGTCTGACGTCATCTCAAGGTCGCCGGAGCCTTTGTCGCCGTTGGTGCACAGCACGTAGACGACTTCCGTTCCGCCCTTGATCCAGTTGCCGATCGTTCCGCCGCACCCAATTTCGGCGTCGTCAGGGTGAGGTGTAACCACCATTGCTCTTTCAGGTCTGTCCATCGTTATCGGTTCGCCTCTCTCGGATTTTTCGCACGTGTAACATCATAGTTGTTGGCTCGAATCGCGACAAGGCGCGCCACAATTGTCCGGCCCGACCCCCTCTGCTACAATCGGGCTGCCTTCAGGCACAAGCCTTCGAATCGAGAACGTGTGCATGCCGACTTCATATGACATCAGGAACTTCCGTTGGGACGACTTAGCTCAGATGCCGGAGCTATTCAACAGCGTCAATTCGATCAAGGGCACGGTCAAAGAGTCCAACTCCGAACTCATTCGCCAGATCCTGGAGCACCCCACCTGCAAACCCGAAGAGAACTGCTTCGTCGCCGAGATCAACTCGAAATTGGTCGGCTTCACTCTCGTTTCGCCTGAGCCGCCGATCGGTCGAGCGGTGGCCGGAGGCGGCGTCATCGAAACGCACCGGCGACAGGGCATCGGACGCGCGCTGCTCCGTAAAGCCATCGGACGAGCTCGCGGCCTTGGCGTTGGGGTCTTCCACGTCCAGGCAGGCTTGGACTCGACCGTCGCGAGGGATCTGCTGGAATCCGAAGGCTTCGCCCAGGTCAAAGAGTACTGGCAGATGCAGTGGCGCGACGGCAGCTTGCCGCCAATCAACCTGCCCGAAGGGATGCGGCTGCGTCCCTTCAAATTGGACCAGGACGAGGAAGCCCTCACCATCACCCAGAACCGGGCGTTTAGCGAGCATTGGGGATTCTCCCCCAACACCGTCGAAGAAATCGCCGCGCGAGTGCGGATGAACAACTCCGATCCCGACGGCATCGTGCTAATTGCCGAGGGCGACAAAGTAGCCGGTTACAACTGGACGATCCGCAACCAAAACGAGCACGGTTCCGTCGGATTCGTCGCGATGACGGGTGTCGATCCGGACTACAGGGGCAAGGGCCTCGGCACGGCCGTGGTGGTCTCGGGAATGGAATACCTGAACGAACGCAACGTCGAGGCAATCGAGTTGGAAGTCGATTCCGCGAATGAACCCGCCCTGGCGTTGTACCACAAGCTCGGATTCAAACAGGTGGCGCGGACCGCGTGGTTCGAGAAGACCTTCGCGTAGGTTCCGCTAATCCGCCGGGGTTTCCGAAGCTTCGGCTTCTTGACGTTCCGGCAGCTGCCGTGATCGCCTGACCTCGCCATTCCGCGAACCCGTCATCATCATGTCCGGAAGCACTATGCCACCGGAGAAGACCATTTTCATGGCTTCTTCAACTGAGATGTCTGTCTCCGTGACTTGGTCTTGGTCCAAGATCGCCAGCATGCCCGAAGTCGGGTTGGGCACGGTAGGGATGTAGACGACGATTTTC
>JASMDM010000038.1 GCA_030752795.1 SAR202 cluster bacterium
CTTCCCTTCGAACACCTTCGGCGGGACGATATGCGTCGGCGTACTCACCTTCGGCCACGCGCCTGCCAGCTCCCTCCGCGAGTTCGTTCGCGTGACCCGACCGGGCGGCCACGTCGTATTCAGTCTCAGGCCGGACATATACGAATCCCACGGTGTCAAGGACATGCAGGACGAACTCGTCGATTCGGGGTTGTGGAAGCTCGTCGAGGTTACGGAACCGTCGTTATCGCGCACCAAGGGCGATGAGCTGACCTATCATCAGGTCTGGGTGTACGAGGTGATGTCGAGGTAAGGTCACCAAATTTCAGGTTCAGAACGGACATTGCAGCCTGCCAGAAAACGGTGATGCACACGAGGAGAACATCATGCACGTTGGAACACAATTTCGAGCCCGGACCGATGACGACTACCGGGTGTTCGCGCAGCTTGGGTTGGAGCACATCTGCGGCTATCCTCCCGGCTCGGAAGACGATTGGACGCCGGAGCTGTTGATTGGATATCGCGAACACGTCGAGTCGTTTGGGCTCAAGCTCGACATCGTGCCGCTGCCTCTGTCGTCGGTGGAGATTTCGCGAGCGGAAAAGCCCAACGTCATGCTGGGCAAGAGTCCGGAGCGTGACCGTGACATCGAGGCCATCTGCAACATGATTCGCGCCTGCTCTGAAGCCGGAATCCCAGCGGTCAAGTACAACCTGACCTTGCTGGGCGTGGTGAGCACCGAACGACAGCAGTGGCGTGGCGGAGCGTCCAGTCGCGCGTTCAGCTTCGCGGAGGCCGTCGCAGCCGACCCTGGACAGACGATCGCTGGCCCGGCCGACGCCGACACGATGTGGGAGCGGATCGACTACTTCATACAGCGGGTCATGCCGGTTGCCGACGAGTATGGTGTTCGGATGGCGCTCCACCCACACGATCCGGGCATGCCGCGACCGGAGGGGTTCCGGGGCGTCGATCGCGTACTAGGCACAGTCGATGGGTTGAAGCAGTTCATCGACCTGTATTCGAGCCCGAACCACGGGCTGAACTTCTGTCAGGGCACCGTCTCCGAAATGCTGGAAAAGCCCGGCGAGGAGATCTACGACGTCATTCGATACTTCGGGAGCCGCAACCGGATCTTCAACGTCCACTTCCGCAATATCAAAGGAACGCGCCTCGACTTCGTTGAGACGTTCATCGATGACGGTGACGTGGACATGATCCGCGCGGCCGAAGCCTACAAGGAAGTCGGCTACCCGTACATGCTCATGCCGGACCACGTGCCGGAGATGGCGGGTGACAATTCTCGGTTGGTGGGCTTCGCGTACACGTATGGGTACATCCAGGCGGTGGTCAAGGCGATCAACCGGTAGTGGCGGGCGGCGAATTCTGAGGGCCAATCGACGAGAACCGAGAAGGGCCGAAAGGACTTCAGGTACGAAAGGTCGGACGGAGGCGCAGACGACCCTTCGACATCAATACGGGCGTTTTGCTCGGGCAACGGTTTGGTCGATTTTGTTCGGCGTCGGCTGGTTGGTCTGCATGGCGTGTGCCGGACCGTCAACGGCGACGCCCGGGACGGGCTCACGCAGCGAATCTACACCCGTTACGACCCGGCAACCCGCCCCGCTCGCCGTTTGGCGCCCGTCGCTGGACACCACCTGGCAGTGGCAATTGCAAGGGTTGCCCATAGACACGTCTTTCGACGTGGACATGTACGACATCGATCTTTTCGACACCGATGCTGACACAGTCGCGGCGCTTTACGAGCAAGGGCGAGTCGTAATCTGCTACGTCAGTGCGGGCGGCTGGGAGGATTGGCGTCCGGATGCCGATCAATCTCCGCCCGAAGTGTTGGGCAAGAAACTCGACAGTTGGGAGGGCGAAAAGCGGCTCGACATCCGTGAACTCGATGTCCTGGCGCCGGTGTTGCGGGCGCGACTGGACACGTGCATGGACAAGGGCTTCGACGGCGTCGAGCCGGACAACGTCGACGGCTACACCAACGACACCGGCTTCCCTTTGACGTACGACGGACCAGTTGGCGTTCAACCGATGGCTCGCCCAAGAAGCTCATCAGCGAGGTTTGGCCATCGGCCTCAAGAACGACATGGGGCAGATACCGGATCTGCTCGACGACTTCGATTGGGCTCTCAACGAGCAGTGCTTCCAGTTCGACGAGTGCGACACGTTGCTGCCGTTCGTCGAGGCCGGCAAACCGGTTTTCAACGTCGAATACGAGCTCGACACGGACGAGTTTTGCGACAAAGCCATCGCGATGGGCTTCAGGTCGCTCAAAAAGAACTGGGATCTCGACGCCTGGCGCAGCGCTTGCTAGCGCCGACGCACAACGAGGTGTGACTGCTCCGTCAGAAGATCGCCGTGTTCACGCGCCGGTACTCAGCCTATCCTCGACTTAATCGGTTCCAGCCAACGGGAACTGCTCGATCAACTCCCATCGGCCGCCGTGCGCCTTCCCGACGCGACCCATGAGGTCGATGGAATCGGCCCAGAACCCGTCTCCGAAATCGGCATGGGCAACCAGCTGCAAGGCTTGTTCTAGTGCTGCCACGGAGACTTCCTGCACATAGGTCATGTGAGGCCAATACGGGTCGTCGATGTAAGCGGACGTGCTGATCGGGACGATACCGGCCACAAGCGCGTCATGGAGCGCTTGCATCTCCGATCGCGCCGGGACCCTCAGCCCGCCTCCAGCGGATCGCCAAACCGATTCGGCGCCTTCGAAGCTGATGTGGAAACGGCGCGTGTTGCCCGTGATGAAGCGGACCAATCGCCTCAAGTCGCTTAAGCTCTCGATGCCACAGAAAGTGCCTTTCACGGTCACGTGAGCGGGTATCTTCGCTCGGGTCGATCCGGATGCCCGTTCAATCGGGTCGGTCTCCTCCTGGATCTCGCCCGACACGGGAAACACCAGTGCGTAGCAAGAGTAGCCGAACCGGTCGTCGCTCTGATCATCCGCGTTGGGAATTCTGCGCATGGATTTCCCCTCCCAATGTCTGCAGCCGACGAACCTCGCACCAATTCTCACCCAGGCGCCGAACGCGAAAGAATCACAACATCGCCTCGTTCACCACAACGCCGAAGCCGGGGTCGTCTGACGGCTCGATGCGGCCGTCTTCGGCCCGGGGCTCGCCGAGCCAGAGCTCGTCGCGAGGCACGCCTCGCGAACCGAGGAGGACTTCGGCCAGGTCCACGCAGTCCGAGGCAACGATCAGGTGCAGGCCCCAGACTTCGCCGCCGCGATGCGGAGCGACGGGCGCGCCGACGCCGCGCGCGACGTCGAGGATGCGTAGCCCCGCCGTGATGCCGCCACACCAAGTGATGTCGGGCTGCCACAGGTCGAGCGCGCCGGTCATTGCGACCTCGCGGAATCCGTGGTGTGTGAACTCGTGCTCGCCGCCAGCGATCAGCACTGGGTTGACCCTCGACCGCAGCGCGGCCTGGCCTTCGAGTTCGTCCGGCGTGAGCACGTCCTCGAACCAGTAGATATTGAATTCGGCTAGGCGACGGGACATCTCGATGGTGACGGGCGCGTCCCAGGACATGTAGGTATCGATCATGATCCGCGCATCCGGCCCGAAGATCACGCGAGCTCGAGACGCTCGATCGACTGCGGTTTGGTAGTCGGCTTCGTCGCCGTCGAAACGGTGTGGAAACTTGTGCGCCGTGAACCCCATCTCGGCGTACCACTCGGAGTCCGCGCCCGTGGCGTACGCTGCGACCTTGCCTTTCGTTCGTTCGCCGATGAGCTCGTGGACGGGGACGCCTTCCGCTTTGCCCAATAGGTCCCACAGAGCCAGGTCCATGCCGCTCAAGGCCATGACGCCGATGCCGCGCCTGCCGTAAGGGGTCGACGCCGCATACAAAGTGTCCCAAGCGTCCGCGATGTCCGTTACGTCATCGATGCTCTTGCCGACCAGCAGTTCGCCCAGATGTCGGTTCACGACCTCGACCGCGGCAACGCCTCCGCCGCCGTAGCCGTAGCCGACGACTCCGGAATCCGACTCGATCCGAACCACGATCTGCCAGAAATGGGTGCGCCAGGAAGGCGCCACGTGATTGTACTTGGGGTACACGGCTTTGACGGCGGTTATTCTCATTGTGCTGCTCTACATTGGTTTTTGTGGCGCAAGGTTCACACAATCGTACTTGTAGCGGGCTTTGACGGCAAGACAGGAACTATTGTGCTAAGATTGGCACGATCGAGAGGCTCAGTCCTTCTGACTATCAATCTGAGGAGAATGCGGATGGCTTACGAAGAGATATTGACCGAGGTTCGAGGCAGGGTCGGGATTCTCACGATGAACCGTCCGACCAAGCTGAACGCGATGAACCCTCAGATGGACCGCGAGCTGCGAACCCAGATCGCCGAGTGGAACGAAGACGACTCGATCGGCGCGATCGTCTGGACCGGCGCGGGCAGAGGCTTCTGCTCCGGCGCGGACATCGGTCGCTTCGAGGCCCGTGTGCACGGCCTGGAGACGAATGAACGACCCGAGCCGCCCGATATGAGCTGGATCGAGATGGTCAAGACCGCCAAACCGATAATTGCCGCCATCAACGGCGTCTCCATCGGCGAAGGCCTGACTCGAACGCTCGCATGCGACGTCCGCGTCGCGTCCGAGAGTGCGAGACTGTCGTTCCGGTTCCTCCGTGTCGGCGTGACGCCCGAAGTGGCCAGCACGCATTACGCTGTCTACCTGATCGGCCTCGGCCGAACGCTCGAGCTGATGCTTACGGGCGAGATCGTCATGGCGCCGGAAGCGTATCGAATCGGACTAGTCAACCACGTGTATCCGGACGATGAACTGCTGGACAAGGCCGTCGAGTTGGCAGCGAACATCGCCGACAACCCGGCTTGGAACATCGGACAGGTCAAGCGACTCGTCCACCAGGACTACCTGGAACACGACATCGACAAGGTGCTGGCGGACGAAAGCGAGATCTTCCGGATGTCCCAGGGTCGCGACGCCCACCGCGAGGCTCTGGATGCGTTCCGAGAGAACCGGCGGCCCAAGTTCCACTAAAAGCCGGGTGGGGTCAGCGGATGTTGTTCGGCTGGGGCAGCGCGAACAACATCGCTCAAACGTTACGCCAATCTGACGGCTTGGAGCCATCGTAAACCATGTAGGGCGGTTACCGTCAACGGAGCTTTGCGCTGACGCAGGTTCACCCAGCGTCGGCCAATGTCAATATTCATGCTTCCTGCGATGCGATTGCTGGTCAGCAGCGCCTCGGCCACGCCACAGAAAGGCAACGATTCTGACGACCGACTCTGACAAGCCGACAATCGCCGTCACCGCCAGCAAGGCCAAGTACGCCGAGCCGTACACCGCCTGCGTCAAGCGGTCTGGCGGCGCCCCTTGGGTCGTGCTGCCCGAGCACGACGTCACACCCGAGGAGATTCTCGACAGAGCAGGCGGATTGGTATTGTCGGGCGGCGCCGACATCGAGCCGTCATGCTACGGCGATTCGGCCGAACCCGACGAAGATCTGCTCCTGAACCCCGGTCGGGACAAGCTGGAGATCGAGTTGGCTCGCGAGGCGCTAGACGTCGATCTGCCTATCTACGGCATCTGCCGCGGCATGCAGGTGCTCAATGTGGCGATGGGCGGGAGATTGGTCAGAGGTCTCGACGATCACGGCGCGACATCCGGCGAGTCGGCGTATCACCGCATCTACATCTCGCCCGGCAGCAAACTGGCGGCGGTCGTCGGATCGGGAGGGTTCGTCCGGGTCAACAGCCGCCACCGCCACGGAGCTCGGGACGCGCACAAGTCGCGGTCGCTCTTGGCGTCGGCCTATTCGCTCGAAGACGGCGTCATCGAAGCGCTCGAAAGCCCGAATCATCGATGGGTCATTGGCGTGCAATTCCATCCCGAACGCCGACTCGAAGTGCCGCCTCATTTCGACCGCCTCTTCCAGTCTTTGGTCGAGCGTGCCGCCGAGCGTTTGGCCGGTCTTCAAAAGGGATGAAGTTTGGGTGCGAAACTGATATAATTGTTGCGGTAAATTCTATATGTTGTATATATGCAAAACCTAAACCACTCCATACTGTGAGTAACGACCTACGCGACCACTTGTGGCATAACCGCCGAACCGCGACGGCGTTCCGTGGAGCCGACGTGAGGGCGTCAACAGTGTCGAGACTCCGCGAAACCGAACACACAGACCACTGAAAGCGTGCCGCGCTTCGTTAGTCCGGCACGCTGGAATCAGTCCGGAGCGGCTGATCGAATCGAGAACTCAACTCAGCATCAGGAGTCGTCAATGGTAACCAAGACCGAGTTCGGATTCATCCGGCCCACCCAGATCGTCGACGAGATGCGGAGCTCGTACCTGGATTACGCGATGAGCGTCATCGTGGCCAGGGCGCTGCCCGACATCCGCGACGGTCTCAAGCCGGTTCAACGGCGCATCCTGTTCGCCATGAACGACCTGGGGATGAGGCCGGGCACCCCGCACAAAAAGAGCGCCAGACTGGTCGGCGAGGTCCTCGGCAAGTGGCACCCACACGGCGAGTTGGCAGTATACGACGCAATGGTCCGGATGGCCCAGCCGTTCAGCCTGCGTGTCCCGCTAGTGGACGGCCAGGGCAACTTCGGCAGCCAGGACAACGACCCGGCGGCGGCCATGCGTTACACCGAGGCGCGGCTTGCGCCCGTGGCCAACGAGATGCTGGCCAACATCGACCAAGAAACGGTCGACTTCGCGGAAAACTTCGATGGGTCGCTTCAAGAGCCACTCGTGCTCCCCGCCAGGCTCCCGAACCTGCTCATCAACGGCGCTTCAGGCATCGCTGTCGGAATGGCGACAAACATCCCGCCTCACAATCCGAGCGAAATATGCAATGCCGTAATCCATCTGGCCGACGATCCGGACGCGACGTCCGAAGACCTCATGAAGTTCGTCAAAGGTCCGGACTTCCCGACCGGCGGGACGATCATGGGACGCGAGGGCATTCGCAACGCGTACACGACCGGCCGGGGCCAAATCATTGTTCGGTCTAAGGCCGAGATCGAGGAGATTCCTCGATCGAACCGGATGCAGATTGTCATCAACGAAATTCCGTTTCAGGTCAACAAGGCGGCCTTGGTCGAAAAGATCGCGGGGCTCGTCAAAGAGAGACGTGTTGAGGGCATTAGCGAGATTCGCGACGAGTCCGACCGACAGGGCATGCGGATCGTATTCGAACTCCGAGGCGGAACTCAGCCGCAGATCGTGCTGAACAACCTATACAAACACTCTGCATTGCAATCCTCGTTCTCGGCCAACATGCTGGCTCTGGTGGACGGGATGCCTCGCATCATCACGCTTCGAGAAGCGCTGCACCAATTCCTTCTCTTCCGCCAACAAGTCGTCCGGCGCAGGACTGAGTACGACCTGCGTCGCGCTCGCGAACGAGCTCACATTCTGGCAGGGCTTCGCATCGCGATCAGCAACCTGGACGAGGTCATCCGGCTGATTCGGGCGTCTGACAGCGCCGAAGCTGCTCGCGGCGAACTGATCGCACGGTTCGGACTCGACGAGCCGCAAGCCCAGGCCATCCTTGATATGCAACTTCGGCGTTTGGCCGCACTGGAGCGCGAACGTCTCGAAACAGAGTACCAGGAACTCCAAGAAGCCATCCGAGAGATGGAAGAGCTTCTGGCCGACGACCAGAAGGTCCTTGCGGCGGTCAAAGACGAGACCACAGCCATTAAGAAGAAGTACGGCTCGAAGCGCCGAACCGACATCAGCGGCGACGCACACGACCTCGACCGCGAGGACCTGGAGCCGCACGACCAGATCGTGGTCACCCTTAGCCGCTCCGGTTACGTCAAGCGCATCCTCGCGAGCACCTACCGCAACCAGCATCGCGGCGGCAAGGGCGTCGTCAGCATGAACAAACGCGACGACGACGCGGTGAAGCACATCCTCGTCGTCGACACCCACACGAGGTTGCTGTTCTTCACGAACAAGGGGCGAGTGTTCTCGGTAACCGCGTATGAGCTCAGGGCCGACGCCCAACGCAACAGCCGAGGGGTGCCAGTCGCCAACGTGCTGGCTGTCGGCGATACGGAGAAGATCAGCGCGATCATCGACATCAGCAAACAGGAGTTGGAAAACGGCGTCGACCGATACGTGGTTTTGGCGACGCGCACCGGCCGGATCAAGCGCATCGCCCTCAACTCGGTCTCCAGCATTCGCGCCTCCGGGCTCATCATTATGAACCTCAAGCAAGACGATGAATTGGTCTCGGTGAGGATGGCGTCGGAGGGCGAGGATGTGATCTTCGTTTCCGAAAACGGAATGTCGATCCGGTTCCCCGTCATGGCGGTGCCGCTACGTCAACGGGCGGCAGGCGGGGTCAAAGGCATGTCTTTGCGAAATCAAGACACGGTTGTCTCGATGGACATCGGGACGCCGGAAAACAGGCTGCTTGTGATCAGTCGTTTGGGCTTCGGGAAACTGACGCCACTCGACTCGTACCGCACCCAAGGTAGAGGCGGCATCGGAATCAAAACGTTCAACATCCGAACCAAGACCGGACCCGTCGCCGACGCCAAAATCATCGACGACAGCAAGGAAGTCTACGTCGTCTCGGAGCAGGCCCAGGTTCTTCGCACCAACCTGTCGGAGATCCGCAGCATGGGCCGCGCGACCCAAGGCGTCACAATATTCAAACCGGCCGCGGGCGACTTCGTGTCCTCAATCGCCGTAGTCAGCGACCTCGACCTTGATGGAGACGACGACACTGCCGATCCTAAAGCGAACGGCAAAGGCGAGGGCAAGACCAAAGGCAACGGCAAGTCCAATGGCAAAGCCAAGAACGGCAACGGGAAGCAGAACGACGCCGAGCAGCCGCCGCTGACAGGACTTGAGTAGCGGAACGCTGATCCGCTGACAATCGGTCTAACTCGATGCTTTGGGGTGGTCCACCGTGTTGGTAATCGAACCCCCGGAGGTCTTCCGGAATTCCGGCGACCTCCGGGCCGATCAAAGCAACCACAACCCGCGCGAACCAACGTTCAGCCATCAGTTCATTGTTGCTCCGAATTATCGTCCCGCCCCGCGCGGAGGTTCAAGTGTTATTGATCGAAGCGCCGGCTACGTTTGGACACGCTGGACATCTTCGATCCAAAGAAAGCAGCAATGACCCGCGTTCGCCAGGGTTTGGGTTTGAGCACGTGATTCTCGACCTCAGAGGATGCCAATTCATCAGACCAGCGCGTTGCTTTGGTGTCTTATCTACGCGCTGCTAGTGAAAAAGACCGGTGCTGCATGTGAAATCTGGGTACCGGAGAACATGGGCGTATGTGTCTATCTGAAATCCACGGGAATGATCGACATCCTGAAGGACGCGCGAGTAGACATTGATGATCGTGGAATAGGGTCAACAGACCATGAACGCTTGGTGTTGCCTCTGACACAGATCACGTCGGCCTTTGATGCCGAAGAAGCGGCTAACGCCGCGACCGAAGCGCTGATGGAATCCGGCTTTGTTGCAGCCAACTTGATCCCAACGTTAAGTGACACCTTTGGTGAACTGACCAACAACGCCGCGAGCACGCAGATTCGAGCGTAGACTCCTTTGGAATGGTCCAATTCTACGAGTCTGGCTCACGTCGTAGCATTGTATGTGCGGTGGGAGACGGCGGCATAGGCATACGCGCTTCTCTCGCCCACAACCCTGAATATGCTCGCAACCTACCGTATGACTGGAAAGCGATCGAATTAGCAATTCAGGAAAGGACTACGAGGACCGGCAATCCTATGCGTGGCGTCGGCTTGCCGACCGTCGCAGCGGACATGATTTTGCAGGGGCGTCAGTTGATAATTCATTCGGGAATTGGCAATCTGTACATGCGACCGGACTTCCAGAGCGCGCAGAGAACCAGGCTGTTCCCTGGAACCGTCGCAGTCGCTACAATCCCATGTTGACGCGGGCGTAGGTGACCGTTTTGAGAATACAAGAAAAGATACCAAAAAAAGTACTTACATCGAGGGCGTCTGCACGATCCATTGAAGAGGATCTCTCCGATGAGGTTCGCAACGCCAATGGCAGTGTCGAGGTAGATCTCCAAGGTGTGGTGGGCATGGCTCCGTCCTTTTTTGACGAGTTGCTGTCGATTATCGACGAAGGCGCACTCGCCGCTGGTTGGTCAACTACCGAGATTGTTGTTTCCAATCCTCCGTCGGAGTTGTTGGCGAAACATCACTTGGTCTGTAAAGGCCACGGTTTCAAAGTCTCCGAAGATTCTTCAGGACGATGGATCATATCCCAAGCCTGGCAACGAGCGGAACTCACGACTGGTGCCCAACGGGCCGAGGCGTTGGTACTTCACCGGTGAATCCGAGCCCGAAGATGCTGGATTCGCTTGGGGTGTGGGTCGTTCGGGCCAAGTGGCTCGTGATCGCGTTCTGGATCGTTGTGCTGCTCGTCAGCCTGCCTTTCGCGCCACGGGCGACATCCGCCTTGAGGTCGGGCTTCGGCGACGCGGATACCGAATCAAGGCAAGCGCTTCGCTTGATGGCCGAGCGGCTCGACATCGCTGAAACGTCCGTCACGCTGGTGTTCTCGTCGGACGAGTTGACCGTCGCCGATCCTCGATATGCGCTAGCCGTCGAGCGGGCGACAGCGCCCTTAGCCCGGATACCAGCGGTCGATCGGATCGTCACCTACCACAACACACTCAACGAGCACATGGTCTCGCCCGACGGTCGGATGACCTACGCCTTTGTGTCCCTCGACGTGGACATCGACTCGGCGGTCGAGCTAGTTTCGGAGATACGGTCAGGCCTGCGACGAAGCGAGCTCGACGTGTGGGTCACTGGTGGCATCGCGATATTCGCGGACCTGAACGAGGCCAGCGAAAGCGATCTGAGACGCGCCGAGATCATCACGCTGCCGATCCTCCTGATCGTGCTTCTCATCGTGTTCAGGGGAGTACTGGCCGCCGCGCTTCCGTTGGCCATGGGCGGTTTGAGCATCATCGTGACCTTGGCGCTCGTCTACGGCCTGGCTCAGTTCACCGACATGTCGATCTTCGTGCTCAACATCGCATCGTTCCTGGGACTTGGCATGGCGGTGGACTACGCGCTCCTCATGGTCAGTCGATATCGCGAAGAGCTCGAACAGCGCGGAGTTGCCGACGCGGTGCGCGTTACGATGGCGACTGCCGGCAAAGCGATCGTGTTCTCGGCGGGCACATCAATGATCGGCCTGTCCGGTTTGCTGATGTTCAAGTTCATGATGCTGCGGTCTCTTGGCGTCGGCGGCATCACCGTCATTTTCTTCTCGCTGTTGATCGCGCTGACTCTCATCCCGGCGCTGTTGGCCGTCCTGGGCACGAAAGTCAACGCACTCTCGGTGTGGCCTCACGGAGTGGCAACGGGCCGGTTCTGGCACCGACTTTCGCGCTGGGTCATGCGGCATCCGGTCGCGGTCGCCGTTCCGGTTACGGTGGGTTTGCTCGTCCTTGGGGCGCCGTTCCTCAACGTGAAGCTGGGGAGCCCGTGGGCGTCGATCCTTCCGGACGAGTCCGAGGCCAAAGTCGGGTGGGATCTGGTCGCTGAGGAGTTCGGCGCGGGCGAGCTAGCGCAGATCGTAGCCGTTACGACCTCGCCAACATCGACGCTGTCGCCGGAGAATGTCGGGGCAGCGTTCGACTTCGTCGAGCGCCTGGCAGCGGACGCCCGCGTGGCTCGAGTGGACAGCATAGTCTCCACGCAACAAGACGTGTCCCGGGAGCAGCTTCAGATGCTGTACGCGTCGCCATCGCTGGAAACGCTCGGAGGGCCGCTGGTCGCCAAAGCGCTCGACGGGTTCGTGAGTGACGACCGGTCAGCCAACATGATCAGGGTCGTTCCGAAGGGAGCGCCCGTGTCGGACGACGCACGGACTCTCGTCGACGACATCCGCGATGCGCCGCCCGGCGGTGACCTCACGACATACTTGACCGGCTCGACTCCCGATCTGCAGGACACCGTCGACCGAATGTACTCGGACTTCCCGAAGATCGTCGTGTACGTCGCTGTCGTAACGTACGTGGCGTTGTTTTTGCTGTTTCGATCTGTCCTCCTTCCGTTAAAAGCGGTGGTCTTGAACGTGATGAGCATCCTGGCCAGCTTTGGGGCGCTCGTGTTCGTTTTCCAGCAGGGTCACTTCCAATCGATTCTTGGCTTTACGTCGGAAGGCTTCACCGAGGCGTCGGTGCCGATACTGCTGTTCTCGATCGTATTCGGGTTGAGCATGGATTACGAGGTCTTCCTGCTCAGCCGGGTCAAGGAAGAGTACGAGGCGAACGGCAACAACGCCGACGCGGTGGCCATCGGGATGGAGCGTTCCGGCCGAATCATCACCTCCGCCGCACTCGTACTGATCCTCGTGTCCGCTGGGTTCGCCTCCGGAGACATCCTCATCGTGAAGGCGCTCGGATTCGGCACGGCGCTCGCGATCTTCATCGACTCGACGATCGTGCGCGCTCTGCTTGTGCCCGCGTTGATGCGCCTGTTCAGCGCGGCGAATTGGTGGGCGCCCGGCTTCTTGGGCGGGGGCATCAAACCGAGGGCCGGGCCGGCCGGTCGGTCTTGAGTCCGCTGACTATCCTCGCGCCGGTTGCCATCGTTACGCACGTCACACGCATCTAACCACCGAACTGACTACGCATCACGCATTGACGGGAGCACTCGAACTTTGTCGTTGAATAGCCCGCGCCCTCAAATTATGAAAAAGTTCGCCGCCTACCTGGCACCCGTCGCACTCGCCTTGGCCTTGGCGTGCGGCAGTCCGACTGCATCGGCCCCGCCAACTCCGCCGCCATCGGCATCGACAGCGATTCCAGCGCCGGCAGCACGCTTGAATGCTCAGGCCGCGGACATGCCCACCGCAGTGGTCGCATCGCCCACACCTGCCACTCCGGCGCCGGCCCCGACCGCACCCGTTGGCCCGATCGTTGTCCCGACGTTGCCCGTAGAGACAGAGAGACGGAACCCCACGTCGTCGTTCGCCCTTCCGCCGACACCGATCACCGATCCGTCGATACTGTTGGAAATCGCAATCGAGTCTGCACGGCTCGAAATCGAGGAACTTGGCGCCCAGGCGATGGGGTTTCTGGAAACCCTCACCGCAGACCACAGCCCGAGGGAGAGCGCGACCGAGCAGGAGCTCGAAGCAGCGAAGTTTTTGGCCGGCGAGTTCGAATCGCTCGGCTACGAAACCTCAATCGTGCCATTCACGGTCGAACGCATTGAGGCCGAAACCGGCGTCTTGATCGGGGAGCAATCGGCTACGACGACGTATCGCACGCTGCCGCTCAACCTGTCCGGACAAGGTTCGGTCACCGGCGCCGTAATTTACGTGGACCTGGCGTACGCCGCGGACATCCCCGAGGAAGGCCTGGAAGGCAAGGTCGCACTCATCCGACGAGGAATAATTCCATTCGAAGAGAAGGTTACGCGCGTCGCCGAAGCCGGAGCGATCGCGGCGATCATCTTCAACGGCACAGACGGCATGTTCCGCGGCTCGCTCGCGACGCAGGCTTCGATCCCGTCCGTGTCCATGACGAAAGAGGACGGCGAAGCGCTCGTGGATCTACTGGACCAAGGCGAAAAGGCCGCCACTGTCGCGGTCGAACACCGCGTCATGGAATCGAGAAATGTGATCGCCGAGATGAAGGGCACGGTTGACGACGGCAGATCGGTTGTCGTTGGCGGGCACTACGACACTGTTGCCGATGTCCCGGGCGCAAACGACAACGGCTCCGGCGCCGCCACCACGATGACCGTGGCGCGAGCCGTTGCGGGCAATCCGTACCCGTTCACCGTCAGGTTCATGCTGTTCGGTTCCGAAGAAGAAGGACTTCTTGGAAGCTTCGACTACGTGCGAGGACTCAGCGAAGCTGAGCGTACGAACATCATCGCCATGATCAACTACGACGCCCTCGCCACTGGCGACGAGATCAGAGTACTGGGAGACACTGAGCTGGCATCAACAGTGATGTCGACGGGTGACGCGCTCGAATATCCGATTCCTCGGCAGTACACGCTTGGCAACTCGTCGTCCGACCACGCCGTGTTCCTGGAAGCGGGCATCCCAGCGCTCTTCTTCCTGGCGGAGGACTTCAGTCGAATCCACACCACGGAAGACAAGCTCGAGTTCGTTCAGCCCAAGCTCATGGGCGCTTCTGCGTTCTTCGGGATCGCGCTGCTCGAATCGCTTGTCGACGGCTGACGTCAAACACCGCTTCCGGCTCGACGCGCTCGTCGACATCGTACCCGTCAGCGTCACCGCCGCCGCATCCACCGGTTCGCCGATTCGCGAAATCGCCTGGTGAGAGTTCGTAAGTACGCTTGTGACAGTATTAGTCTAGGACTATAATGGATGGTAATTGTCCGAATTCGGAGCAATTATTCTGTCGCCCGCTGCATGACTCGGGGCGCATGAGCGGCGACATACCATGTGGAATCGTCCAGAAAAGGCGGGCTCGGCCATAATATGACCACAAGCAAACGCGACTATTACGAGGTCCTCGGAATACCGAAGAACGCTTCCGAGGAGGATGTAAAGAAAGCTTTCCGCAAGCTGGCGCTGGAGTATCACCCGGACCGGAACAAAGAAGAGGGCGCCGAGGACCGATTCAAAGAGGTCAACGAAGCCTACCAGGTTCTGTCCAACCAGAAAAAGCGGGCCGACTACGATAGATTCGGCCACGCGAACGTCGGCGCCGGTCGAGGGTTCGAAGGTTTCGACAATTTCGGCGGATTCGGAGACATATTCGACGCTTTCTTCGGCGGCGGAGTCGAGTCCGGGACCCGGCAGCGCGCGGGCGGCGCCAAGCGTGGCGCTGATCTGCAGTACAGCATCGCGATCGAATTCGAAGAAGCCGTGTTCGGCGTCGAGAAAGAGATCGAGATCGATCGCGTCGACGTATGTGCCGCATGCCAGGGCGCCAGGAGCGAACCCGGCTCCAACCCGACGATGTGCGCCGACTGCCGAGGCAGCGGGAAGGTGCGTCGATCCCACCAGGGGTTGTTCGGCCAGTTCTACCAGGTCTCGACCTGCAACGCTTGCCAGGGCGAAGGCAGCCTCATCACAGAGCCGTGCAAACGATGCAATGGAGCGGGCCGCGAGCGCCGCACCCGGAAGCTGGTCGTGGCGGTGCCGGCGGGAATTGAAGACAGCACGCAGATCAGGCTCAGCCGCGAAGGCGAAGCCGGATCGAGCGGAGGACGGCCCGGCGACCTGTATGTGGTCGTGCGAGTTCGTGAGCACGAGATGTTCGAGCGCTCCGGCTCCGACATCCATCTCACCTTGCCGATCAACGTGTTCCAGGCCACATTGGGCGCGACGGTCCAGGCGCCCACGCTCGAAGGCGAAGTCGAGCTCGAGGTTCCGGCTGGGACTCAACCCGGTCAACAGTTCACGCTCAAGGGCAAAGGCGTTCCCCACCTCAGAAGCCGTCAACGCGGCGACCAACTCGTCACCGTTCAAGTACAAATCCCGTCCTCGCTCTCCGAAAACCAACGGGCCGTGTTCCGCGAGCTCGGCAGCATGATGGGCGACGGTGACTTCGGCGAGAACGACAAAGGGTTCTTCGACAAACTCAAGGACGCCCTGGGCGCTGAGTAGCATCGTTTGAAGTGGATTGAGCTTGCTGTTGACGCCCCTCCCGAATTCGTGGAGCCGCTAACCGAGATATTTCATCGCTACGGTCACGGCGGAGTCGCAACCGAACAAGACGCGGGTCACAATCCCGACGAAGGCGAGCGCGCCCCGATCCCCGACCACGTGACCGTTCGCACGTATCTGCCCCTGGATTCCACCACCGAAAGCCGCCGTCAGCAGATCGACATAGGCGTTCGGCTGGTTGCGTACCTTGCCGATGTGTCCCCTTTGAGAGAACGAGTCATCGAGGAAGAGGACTGGGCGAATGCCTGGAAAGAGCATTTCTACCCGCTCCAGATAGGCCGCAACCTCGTGATCTGTCCGACCTGGCGTGAGTACGACGCCGGTCCTTCGGACAACGTGATTCTGCTCGACCCGGGAATGGCGTTCGGCACCGGACACCATCCGACCACGCGCACGTGCTTGGAAGTGCTCGAAGACATTGTGCGGCCCGGCAGCAGAGTGCTCGACGTGGGATGCGGGTCGGCGATCCTTTCGATGACGGCCGTGGCCCTGGGCGCCGGATCGGTGGTCGGCCTCGAGATCGACCCCGTTGCCGCGCGGGCGGCCATCGACAACGTCGCGATCAACGGGCAACAGTCCCGCATCCAGGTCGCCCAAGGCACGCTGCCCAACGAACTCGCCCCCGAGCACAGCTTCGACATCGTCGTTGCCAACATCTCGGCCAAAGTCGTGACCGAACTCGTCGGTCAATTCGTTCGCGCCATGGCAGACGGCGGAAAACTGATGGCCTCGGGGATCATTCAGGACCACGTCGACGACGTCGTCGCCGCCATCGAGTCGGCGGGCCTCACGGTGAAGGATCGGCTCGTTGACGGCGATTGGGTGACGCTGCTAGCATCTTCCTGATCTCAACCCAGCGCCACAGATCGGGACCGATGCCAAAGAAACGCACGCAAAACCAACGCGGCAAACAGCAGCGCGCCATGCAGAAGAGGTCACGCCGCAAGACAAAGCTAACGCGCCGCGCCGTTCACGAAGCCGCAACCGAGCGTCCCGAACGTGTGCTCCGCCGAGCCCGCGAGTTCCCGTTCGCCGGATGCTGGGTTCAGCAAGGATGGCAAGACTACGGCATCGCGTCGCTGGTAGTCGCGCGCACTCAATCCGACGATGATCTGGTCTTCGGTCGATTCTTGGTCGACACGTTCTGCCTCGGCGTAAAAGACGCCTTCTTCGGCGTCAACGTGCCGGACGCGGAGTTCCACAACGAGGCGCTCCCCCGCCTGTTCTCCGGCGGGATGCCCGTGCCGATCGGCGTCGAGCTGGCCCACGAGATCGTTTACGGTGCGGTCAAATACGCCGAAGCGAACGGGTTCCGTCCGCATCCCCTGTTCAGGCGGGCGCAATTGGTCCTCGATCTGCCCGACGTTCACGAGAGCACCGGCGTGATCCAGTTCGGCCATCAAGGCGTGCCGACGTACATTGCCGCGCCGGGGGACAACGAGGTCACGATCCTGAACACACTGATCTCGAAACGCGGCAAGGGCGCCTTCAAGTACATCCCCGCTGCCGCTCCGCCCGAGGGATTCGAAGACCTGGTTGAACGCCGCGAAAACGTGCCTGAGCGCTCTGGAATCTGGACCCCGCAGCAACAGAGTCCGTCACGCGACACGGTTAGCGACTCCGGTCTTTGGACGCCTGGTCAGGACACGCCAGCACAAGAGCCGTCAGACGGCGACGACGAGGCGGAGCAACAGCCAGCCGATTCTTCGCTCTGGGTGCCCGGCAGGTAGCGACTCCCGAATACACTTCGTCGAACGCTTCGGCCAGATCGGAGGTCCCGGTTGCACAGGTTCTTCGTACCGCCGGAGTCGATCGTCGCCGATGTCGTCGCAATCCCGCGATCCAAGGCTCGCCAGATCGCACGCGTTCTGCGGCTGAATCCGGGCGACGAAATCGTCGTTTTGGACAACACCGGGGACGAGTACGACGTCACGCTCACCGAGATCAGTGCTGATAACGCTGTCGGACGAGTAACCGATCGCCGTCACACGTCCGGCGAACCGCGGCGACGCATCGTTCTTTACCAGGCTCTGCTGAAATCGGATAAGTTCGAGTTAGTGCTCCAAAAGTGCACCGAACTCGGCGTCGCGGCCTTCGTCCCGTTCGCATCGAAAAGGACGGTCGTTCGCGAGAGGTCCGGCGACCACACTCGAACGCGGCGGGACCGATGGCTGCGTATCGTTGAGGAAGCGGCCGAGCAGTCGCACCGGGGGCGGCTGCCGAAAGTGCGCGACCCGATCACGTTGCTTGAAGCCTGCGAGCAAGCGAACGGCGTCGTGTTAATGCCCTGGGAAGACGAGCATTCGACCGGGTTGCGGCAGATGATTTCAAAGAGCGCCAGCATTGGCAGCAGGGATTCTGAGATCGGGATCGTCATCGGGCCCGAGGGCGGATTCTCCGAGGGCGAGGTCGAATCTGCACGAGAGCGGGGAGTGACGACGGTCAGCCTTGGAAGTCGAATCCTGCGCGCGGAGACCGCGGCGATTGCCACGGCGTCGGCTGTGTTGTACGAACTCGGCGAGTTGGGAACGTAGCGGACTACACGGCAATCACTCGGACTTGGGGTCTCGGCCCATCAAGTCGGCGATCGCGTCAGGCACCGAAACCCCGCCGAACATCACGTCGTGCAACCCCTGCGCCAGCGGCATCTCGACTCCGAGCCGAGCAGCCAATTCGAGAGCGGCGGGGGTCGTGTCGACGCCCTCGGTCACGTTGTCCATGGTCGCTCGGATGTCGGCAACAGCCTTGCCCTTCGCCAGCTCCTCGCCCACATGGTGATTGCGGCTTAGCGTGCTGGAGCAGGTTGCGATCAGATCGCCCATGCCAGCCAATCCGGCGAACGTCGGTGGCGTGGCGCCGGCGGCGACCCCTAATCGCATGATCTCAGCCAGTCCTCGCGTCATGAATGCGGCCTTCGCGTTGTCGCCCACGCCTAGTCCGTCGCATATGCCGGCGCCGAGCGCGATGATGTTCTTCAGCGCGCCACACAACTCGACGCCGACGATGTCGTCGTTCGTGTATACGCGGAACACGTCGGAGTTGAACATCGCCTGAACCTTGGTCGCCGCCTCAACATTAGGCGAAGCGACGACGGTGGACGACAGTTTGCCAGCCACGATCTCCGTTGCCAGGTTCGGACCTGACAGCGCGCAAATTCCCGCGCCGTTTACGATTGGGAGCTCGTCGGCAAGCACTTGGCTCATCCGCATGCCGGTGGCCAACTCGAGGCCTTTGGTTGCGATGACAATCGTCGATGACGAGTCGATGTGCCGCCCAAACCGCCGGACGTTATCGCGCAACGATCTCGACGGCACGACGAACATCACGACATCCGCCGCGCTCATGGCAGTCTGAGGATCGGCGGTGATGCTCAGTTTGTCAGGGAAAACAGCTCCGGGCACGAAGCGAACGTTCTCGCGGTCCGATTCCAGCGACGCGGCTTCGTCCTCAGAGCGCGCCAGCAGGTGCACGTCGACTTCTTGGCGCGCGAGCACGATGCCTAGGGTCGTGCCCCAACTCGTGGTTCCAACTATCGCAACTTTAATCATTGGCAGGCGCCAGAGGCAAGATACGCAACGCGTGCGGTCGCATGATAGGGGTTGGCAGAGGCCGCAGATGGGAGCGGCCTTCGGGAAATATCGAGGAGCCTTCCGAAGATGGAAGGGCGGTTACTGGCTGTCGACGGCCAGATTGGCTCGTTGGCCGATCTTCGGTTCGGTGCCTTGGAGCAATCTATGTATGTTGTCTTTGTGCCTGACGACGACGAGCGCTGTGCCGAAGACACCGAACCAGATGTACGCCATTGGAGCGTGGCCGGTCGCCGCAGTGATGATTAACACGAGCGATCCAAGCACCGCGGCCGTGATCGAACCAAGGGACACGTACCGTGTGCCTGCTATCAACGAAACGCCGACCAGTGTCGCCACGATGAAGGCCGGCCATGAAAGAATCAGTAAACCGCCATATCCGGATGCAATGCCGCGCCCGCCTCGGAACTGCACGAATACCGGCCAGTTGTGCCCAATCATCACCGTGACTGCCGCCGCAGCTTCCGCGCCCGTCGAATCGAACAGGATGCGAGCAACCACCACCGCGACCACCGCCTTGCCCATGTCGAGCAGCAGCACCAGCGCCGCCGGCACAGGGCCAGCGGTTCGCAGGACATTGGTCATGCCGGTCTTGCCGCTGCCAAAATCACGAATGTCCGTGCCGGTCACTATCTTGCCGGCGATCAGGCCAAACGGCAAAGATCCGACGAGATAGGCAATCGGGACAAGAACCAGATATTCGATCACCGCTCACCCCTGCTTTTGAAGCGCATCTTCAGAGGGCTTCCGTGGAAATCGTACGCTTCCCTTAGCCGGTTTTCCAGGTATCTCTGGTACGAGAAATGGACGGTATCAGCCTTGTTGACGTAAAAAGTGAAGCTTGGGGGCGCCGTTTGCTCCTGCGCCACGCTGTAGATCTTGACCGACCGGCCCTTGTGCGCAACCGGTGGATGTTCGGCGATCGCATTCATTACCGTTCGTCGCAGGTCGTACCGCGGCAATCCCTTCGTCCACTGTCCGTAGACCGACAACGTGGTGTCCAGAAGATCGGTCAGTCCCATGCCGGTCATTGAGGACGTGAACCTGATCGGTGCGAACGAAGCGAACTTGAACCGGTCCCGCACGAGGGCAGTGGCGTCGTCTCGCGTGACGCCGAGATCGGACGCGAGGTCCCACTTGTTCACCGCGAGGACGATGCCTTTGAACGAGTCGAGAATCTGGCTCGCGACGTGTGTGTCTTGAGCCGTCGCGATCTCTGATGCGTCCAGCAAAAGGACCGCCACGTCTGAGCGGTCGATGGCCCTGATTGCGCGAACGACGCTGTACTTTTCGACGCCGGTCCCGATTTTTCCCCGACGACGAATCCCGGCGGTGTCGATCAAGAGGATGGACCTGTCGTTGTGGGTGATCAGGGTGTCGACCGTGTCTCGCGTCGTGCCGGGAACGTCGCTCACGATGGAGCGTTCCTCGCCGGTGATGGCGTTGAGCATCATCGACTTGCCGACGTTGGGCCTGCCGACAATGGCCAACCGAAGATCGGCTTCTTGCTCAGGGAACGCTGTCTCGTCCGGGAAGCTCTTGATGACCTCGGCCATCACGTCGTCTAGCCCGATATTGTGGTAGGCGCTGACAGGGTACGGGTCGCCGAGCCCGAGCTCGTAGAATTCGGCCACCGACGCTCCTCGCGCCTCGGTGTCGGCTTTGTTGGCGGCCAGGACGATCTTTCGCCCGCTGGGACGCAGCTGCGCCGCAACGTCGATGTCGTCAGGCGTGACTCCCTGCGTCACGTCGACCATCATCACGATCACATCGGCGTCTTCGATGGCGGTTTCGATTTGAATGCGGACCTGACGCCAGATTGCGGTCTCGGGGAAGATCTCCAAACCGCCCGTGTCCACGAGGATGAAGAGGTGCTCTCCCCATTCGGTCTCGGTGGTGACCCGGTCTCGCGTCGTGCCAGCCATTTTGGACACGATGGCGACCGACCGTCCGACAAGACGGTTGAATAGGGTGGACTTGCCGACGTTCGGCCGACCGACAATGGCGACGACGGGCTTGCTCACGCTATCACCTCTTAAACGCTGCAGCTATCTCAGCAGGAGTTCAGTCAGGATGGCGTTCTGCGCATGGAGGCGATTCTCGGCTTGTGCGTACACGACCGAGCTCTTGTGATCAAGGATGCCTTCAGACACCTCTTCGCCCCGGTGCGCGGGCATGTCGTGCATAAACACCGCCCCGCCGTCCGCGAGTTCCATGAGATCTTCGTTGACCTGGTACTGGGAGAACACGCGGCGGCGCTCGTCGGCTTCGCTCTCGTCGCCCATGCTGATCCAGACGTCGGTGTAGACCACATCGGCGCCGTCGACCGCCCGTTTAGGATCTTCAACCCACTCCAACAGAGACTCCTTTTCGAAGGCTCTGCGACGGGCTTCTTCCCATGCGTCGGAAGGGACGTGGTAGTCGCTCGGCGCCGCGATAACGAAATCTGCGCCCACCGACGCACACCCGAGCGCAAGGCTCGAAGCGATGTTGTTGCCGTCGCCTATGTACGCTACGCGCAGTCCTTCAAGGCGGCCTTTGACTTCGCTCATCGTGATCAGGTCGCCCAGCGCCTGACACGGATGGGCGAGGTCGGAAAGTGCGTTAACGACCGGTATGTCGGTTTCCGCGGCCAGAGTTGCCAGGCTCTCGTGATCGAACACTCGTGCAACGATGACGTCGACAAGCCTGTCGAGCACGCGCGCCACGTCGGACACGGGCTCTCGCACGCCCAACTCGCCGATGTCCATCGGGCTCAGATAGATGCACGTCCCGCCCATTTGCTGAACGCCGACCTCAAAGCTGACTCTGGTTCGCAAAGAAGGCTTTTCGAAAATCAAGGCCACGGTCTTTCCATCGAGCAATCGAGGAACTCCAGTGTTTTTCATTTCGCGCGCTTTGCTCACCATTTGGGAAACCTCGTCGGGTTCCAGGTCGGTTATGGACAGGAAGTCCTTTCCTTTCATGGTCAATCCTCTGCTCCGAAGAATGTCGATAATATAGCAGATGGGCGCGTACGCATGGAAACAAAATCGGGGTCCGAGCATCGCGCTGCCAAAACAGCGCGAATTGCGCCGTCCGTAGGGGCGGATTTCAAACCCGCCCGTGGGTTACGCTCTTACTTATGTCCGTGCCGCAGCGATAAAGCGGTCCGACTGCCTTGTTCGCAACGCGTTTCGGTGCGAAAGGTGGTGGACGGATTTGAAACCCGCCCTTACGAATGGGTGATCGACGGCCGTGGTTCTATTTGTGCTCGCGGCTAAGCTCGTCGAGGTAGCGCCGGTCTTCTTCGGTGAGCAGATCGTCCGAAAGACGCTCGAGCAAGTCCGGACGGTGAGCGAGGGTTCGGCGTAAGGCTTCGTGGCGCCGCCATCGGTCGATCTCGGCATGGTTGCCGGACAGCAGCATCTCGGGCACTTCCCAGTTTCGGAATTCGGCGGGGCGGGTGTAGAGCGGATGCTGCAGGAGCCCGGTCGTGAACGAGTCGTTGGCCGGAGATTCGGTCGAGCCGACCACTCCCGGAACGAGCCTCGCGACGGCGTCGATCACCACCATTGCGGCCAGCTCACCGCCGCCGAGCACGTAATCGCCGATGCTAATCTCCTCCGTCGCGAGATGTTGGTGCACTCGTTCGTCCACGCCCTCGTAACGGCCGCAAATCAAGACCAAGTCTTGGAATGTAGCCAGCCGCTCGACTGAACTTTGATCCAGTCTGTCGCCTTGCGGGGACAACAGGATCACGGGCGTCGCATCGGGCAAAGACGAGGCTGACTTGACGTGTTCGACCGCCTCGAAGATTGGTGCCGGCTTCATCACCATGCCGGGCCCACCGCCGAAGCCGTAGTCGTCGACTTGGCGATGCTTGTCGTGGGCGTGGTCGCGGATATCGTGGAGACTGACCTCGATCAGGCCCTGGCTCTGAGCTCGGGCAATGATGCTCTCAGACATCGGGCCCTCGAACATTCCGGGGAAAAGCGTCAGCACCTGGAAGCGCATGGGAGCCGCTATTCGTCGCCGCCGACGGGATGCCGCTGGCCGCCTCTGAGCACCTCGACGGCGTGAGGAATCACAGGGAGGACGACCTCAAGATTCTCGCGGACGCCCTTGGGGCTGCCGGGAAGGTTGACGATCAGCACACCTTTACGCACGCCAACGACCGAACGGCCGATCATGGCAAACGGGGTAACCTTCAGCGACTCCATGCGCATGGCTTCGGCCATACCGGGGACTTCCAGGTCGATGACCTTCTTGGTCGCTTCGGGAGTGACGTCGCGGGGGCTAAGCCCGGTCCCGCCTGTCGTCAGGATCAGATCGATGTCGCCGCCGTCACTCCATTCGATCAGTTTCGCGGAGATCTGCTCCTGCTCGTCCGGAAGCAGTTCACGAATGATCTCCCGGAAGTCCGTAGACACCATCATCTCGCTGATGGTGTCGCCGCTGGTGTCGACGCGTTCGTCGCGGGACCCGGCGTCGCTGATCGTCAGGATGGCGAGTTTGAAAATCTTCAGACCCCTTCGAAGTGTCGGGCAGTGGCAATTTCGTCCAGAAAACCCGTAGAACGGCTCCCAAATTTCCCTTGCATGATATTGAAAGTGTCTGGGAAACTTCCAATAGTAAGTTCAACGCAGATCCAAGGGTACCGAACAACGGAGCGCGATTCGGGCGGCGTCGCGCAATATCGATTTCGTTCTCGATCCGATTTCTATGTTACCACGCCGCTTGCGCGCCCACGTACCCGGTTGGGCGGATCGGCGTTGGGCGGATCGGCAAGCGAAGCGCTAATCGGGCGGACACTGGGTAGACCGCTCGATCGCGAAATCAACCGTCCAAGCCGCAAACCCTAAACACGACGCAGGCAGAACCGATTACCAGATGCTAGCCACTATCCTCGAGCCAATTATGAATCCAGCCCACGTTCCGGTGATGACGTCCGAGGTGATTGCGGCGTTGGCGATAAAGCCAGGCGCGATCCACATCGACTGCAACATCGGTGACGGCGGCCACGCTGAGGCGATACTGAACGCGTCACGCGATGTCTTTCTGCTCGGCATCGACCTCGACGCAGACGCGTTGGACGCCGCCGAGGCCAGGCTTAGCGGGTACGTTTCGAGCATCCGGTTAGTCCATGGAAACTTCGCCGACGTCGCAAGCATCGCGGTCGGCAGCCGAGCGAGGGACGCGAGCGGGGTGCTGTTCGACCTGGGCGTGTCGTCCCGACAACTCGACACAGCCGAGCGTGGGTTCAGCTTCCGGCAAGAGGCGCCGTTGGACATGCGATTCGACATCGAGTCCCGGACGACCGCGGCCGACATCGTGAACCGGTATTCGGAGCGCGACCTGGAAGCGATAATCCGCGATCTGGGTGAAGAGCCTCGCGCCAGAGCGGTTGCACGGGCAATCGTTCGCAACCGAAGGATCGAGACGACGACTGAGTTAGCGAGGGTGGTGACCGGAGCATTGAATTATCCGGCGCACAGCCGCGTGCATCCAGCCACGCGAACGTTCCAAGCGTTGCGAATGGCGGTCAACTCCGAACTCGAAAACCTGGAACAGGGGTTGCTCGGCGCGATCGAGACGCTTCAAAAAGGTGGTCGCCTGGTGACGCTGACCTACCATTCGATCGAAGATCGCGTGGTCAAGAACCTGATGCGACGCGAAGCGGTCGATTGCATCTGCCTGCCGTCGGCGCCGATTTGCATATGCGATCACAAGGCGTCCGTACGCCTGATCAATCGTCGGGTTTTGACGCCTACACGAGAAGAGATCAGATCCAATCCTCGAGCTCGCAGCGCGAAGATGCGGATCGCCGAAAAACTGTAGCTCGACTCACGACGATTTGGCAAAAGGCTAAATCAAATACAAGAAACATCTACACCAAATGCTCCGAGATTGAGCGTTGGTGACAGCGGGATGATCCGGACGCATATTTGAGGGGGAATTCGGAGAGCGAAATATGATTCAAGATTCTGACATTGTTGTTGCCGTGGACGTAGGCACCTCAAAAGTGTGCACGATCATCGCGCGTGGGGACGGCGACGGGGCGTTCGACATCCTCTCTCATTGCGTCGTGCCCTCGTTTGGCCTGGAGAAAGGCAATGTCACCGACATCGCCGCGAACAGCGAGGCCATTCGAGAGTCGGTGACCGAGGCTGCTCGCCAGGCGGGAGTGACGGTGACCGAAGCCTACGTGGGAGTCACCGGGTCCCACGTCTCCTTCGAGACGCGCCGCGACCAACTAAACCAGGCGGCGTCGCGAGGGGTCATCACCGGCGCGGACTTGAACGCGGCGCCGGAGACGGTCGCGGCCGCCAGCCGGAAATCCGGCGTTCTCATTCTGCACGCGTTGCCACGGAGCTACACGCTGGACGGCCAACGAGGCATCCGCAATCCTGTGGGCATGCACACATCCCACTTGGAAGTGGAGACCCACGTGGTCACGGCTGCGGCATCGTTCGTTGACCGCCTGACCCAAGCGGTGCAGCAGGCTGGCTATCAGGTCGCCGACCTGGTCCTCCAGCCGATCGCCAGCGCCGAGGCCGTGCTCACCGAATCCGAGAAGGAGCAAGGCGTCGCCCTCGTGGACATCGGCGGCGGAACCTCGGACATCATCGTATACAGCAAGGGTTCTGTGTTTTACAACTCGGCTCTGCCCATCGGCGGATTCCAGTTCACCAACGACATTTGCATGACCTACGACACGACGAACGAGGCGGCAGAGGAAGCAAAGATAGTCCACGCGAATACCGAGCCGTCGGCCGTACAGGCGCAGGACGAGATCTCGCTCCCCATCGCCGGGCGGGTCAGCGAGCGCCGAGTCGCGGTGCGGGATCTGTGCCAACTCGTGCGTGAACGGGCGCAGGAGCTGTCTCGATTGATGCGGCTCAAGCTTCACGAGGCGGGATACGCCGACACATCGAGCGTTCAGATCGTGCTTACGGGAGGCACGTCCGAATTAGCGGGTTTGGAGGACATGGTGCGGCGAACGGTGTCGCGTCAGGTCAGGCTCGGAGCGCCGGCGAGAGTCAGCGGGCTAAAGAACATCCCCGACGAACTGAGGTCGCCGAAGTACGCGACAAGCATTGGCATTCTTCGCTGGGCGATGGGACAACAGGCGGAACCCGTCCCCCAGATCAACGGCGCCAACGGAACAAACGGGAAGAGTCGACATAACCGCATGTCTCGGATATTCAGTCGGATTATGTCTCGATAACGAAATGCAGGATACGGCAGCAGGACACCAAGGACAAAGGGGGGTTATATGACCACGTTCAGGGGCGACCCGGATAGTGTTGCCCGAATCAAAGTAGTGGGTGTCGGCGGAGGAGGCTCGAACGCTGTCTCCAGGATGTTCAAAGAGCGGATACCCGGCGTCGAGTACATCGTCGTCAACACCGACTCTCAAGCGCTGCTGAGAACCGACGTGCCGCTCAAAATGCGGATCGGCGATCAGCTAACACAAGGCCAAGGTGTGGGCGGCAGCCCAGAACTGGGCTCCAGGTCGGCAGAAGAGAGCCGAGAAGACCTATACGAGGTCGTCGCCGACGCCGACATGGTGTTCGTCGCGGCCGGCATGGGCGGCGGCACCGGCACGGGGGCATCGCCCGTCATCGCCCAGATCGCGCGGGAGACCGGCGCATTGACCGTTGGCATCGTCACCAGACCGTTCGCCTTCGAAGGGGTCCGACGCGGTCGAGTCGCCGACGCAGGCATCAATCGACTCAAAGAGCACGTCGACACGCTGTTGGTGATCCCGAACGAACGACTCCACGTCATCGCCGAAGAGGAAATCTCCGCGGAGAACGCCTTCAAGATGGCTGACGACGTGCTGCGGATCGGCGTGCAGTCGATCGCCGAGGTCGTGACCACGGCCGGTGACATCAACGTGGACTTCGCCGACGTCAACGCGATCATGCGCGACGCCGGACCCGCGTGGATGTCGATAGGCTGGGGCATTGGCGAGCACAGGGCTCGCGAAGCCGCCCAGCAGGCGATCACGAACCCGCTGTTGGACGTTTCCATCGAAGGCGCGGGCGGCGTGCTGTTCAACATCACCGGCGGCTCCGACCTCAGGCTTGCGGAGCTCCACGACGCCGCCGAGGTCATCCAGCGCGTGGTCGATCCCGATGCCAACATCATCTTTGGCATGGTCACCGACCTGAAGATGGAGAACGAGATCAAGCTTACTATCATCGCCACCGGCTTCCCGTCGGCGCAAGAGTACTCGAACCGCGAGGACCATGTGGACAGGCTGCTGAACGAAGCGCTCAACGGCGAGGACACTGAGCTCGACCTGCCGCCGTTCCTGCGCAGGTACGCTGGATCGCGTGCCCGCGCGCGGACCAACCATGCCCAGGCGGAGTAGCACGTTGATCGTCTAGCCAACCCGTTGTAATGCAAAAGCGCCCCGACAAGTCGGGGCGCTTTTCTTGCAGTATGGTCGGTATCCGCGCCGCAGTTCAAACGGCCGCGATCGGCTCGGCGATCCACAGACGGCGTGACAGGCCCAATGCGGGGGCCCGAAGCCCGTGCGACCTGCATGCGACCAACCCAAATCGCAACGCTCTGATTGGACTTGTACTTTGCCCTCGGGCGATGATCGGCAACGATCGCCCGGCAGATTGCAATGGTTGCAAAGCGTGTTGCAATAACACGCGGTTCAGCCTAAAGTGAGCGGCAACCTTGCTGGCGCCTCAATGCAGGTAAAGTACAGAGGATCGGATGGACTGCCCGAACTGTTTCCGGGAGAATCCACGAGAGGCCAAGTTCTGCAACTACTGCGGGACTCAGGTCGCGATTGCGTGTCCGTCATGTCAGACCTAGAATGTGGTCGACAGCTCTTTCTGCAGCGGCTGTGGATCTAGTCTGACAGGAGAACATGCCCCGCTGCATACCGACCTACCCACACCCGGCCAATTCACGCCGCCTCCACCAACACAGTTGGGGTGCCCTCGGTGCGGCGCCGCCAACGAGCCCCGTTCTGATTACTGCTTCCAATGCGGCCTACCTCTCGAAGGCCACCAACAATCTCAACCGGTCGCATCGGCGAACGCGTATCGATCACCGCGAACTCGCGCGGTCTGGACCGTGGCGCTGCTGCTATTAATGGCCATCGCTTCAGCTATAAACGTGTACATGTCGGCTGAAGTTGTTGATTGGAAACAACAATCCGCAAACATATCAATCCAGGACATTAACGAGTGGATCGATGCACAAGATAACCTACGAAGAGCCGAATTGAATCGGGAAAACTTGCTGGTGTTCATTTTTTGGTTTTCGTTGCAGCCGCGATAGCTTTCTCAATGCGGATATTTCGAGCGTCGCGAAACCTAGCCACGCCTGGGGCGCCGCGCCAGCGTTTCTCGCCTGCCTAGGCGGTGGGCTGGTGGTTTGTTCCCGTAATGTTTCTCTTTCGTCCCTATCAAGTAATGAGCGAGATATGGAGAGGCAGCACTGCTAAATGGCCCCGCCAACCGACCTTGGCCTGGAAAGACGCGCCGATTCCAGCGTTGCTGCCCTGGTGGTGAGACACATAGTCGTGAACGTCTACGGTGTGACAGTCGCCCAACAACTCACCGACGAATATGGCATGCCAGAAGCGGCGCTCGCGGTCGAAGGGCTCGGAGTCCTCGCGGCGGTGCTGGCCATGATAATGGTTTGGCAGGTGACCAAGCGCCAAGACGAGAAGCATCGGTCGATTATCAGCGAGCCATTTTGGCCGCCGTAGGCTTTGTCCTCGTCGCATTTACCCCAGGGCTGTTCTGGCTCTGGTTCTTTCTTCGGCAGGACGCGTACCGGCCGGAACCGCGTAGGCTCGTCGCATTGACGTTTGCCCTTGGTTGCGTATCCACGATTCCGGCCGGAATCATCGAGGCAATCTTTCTCGGCGATTTCGACCTGGAAACGGGCACGCTGGTCGGCACGGGTGCGGCGATGTTCCCGGTCGTCGGGCCGATCGAAGAGGTGTGCAAATTCGCGGTAGTTCGCCTCAAATCATACCGGTCATTCTTCGACGAACCGACGGACGGGCTTGTTTACGCCGCTGCGGCCAGTTTGGGCTTCGCATCGTTGGAGAATCTGTTTTACGTCGCGGATTACGGCCCTCAAGTGATGATTTTGAGAGCTCCGCTCTCGACGGTCGGCCATTTGGTGTTCGACAGCATCTGGGGCTACGCCTTGGGCGTGCTCCACGCTTCAGGCGCCAAGCGAACCGGCTTGGTAGTGGTAAGTCTGATACTCGCCGCGGTCGCGCACGCCACGTTCAACGTCGCAGCATTTGGGTTTCCGCTGGGAGCGGTGGCACTAGTCGTTGGAGGAGCCGTTTAGGTTTACGGCGTTACAAGTGAGGACAGCGGGTATCGCCCTTTCGGTACCGACGCAACTATCCCACAGTGCGATGCCCGTCTTATAACCAGTTGATAAAGGTCACCAGTCGGTTCCGTCGGTTCTGCGGCTACATGGTCGAGTCCTCGGGGAGACCGTTGTTCTGCGGCAATTGCGGGACACGGAACCGCGCAGACGGCGAATATTGCACTCGCTGCGGAGACCGATTGTTGCTGGGTTGACTCCAGCCCGGCGCGGGAGGGACACGTCATTAAGCGACGACACTCGATGAACTCGGCGCCCGCGTACCCGCGCCGGTGGTTGGCATCGACCATCGATCTACGTTGAGCCGGCCGGTCAACTCGTTTTGGCCGGCCCTAGGCGCAACCTCTGCTAGTCTCAGTCAGTGACGACCCAACGCACCCATCCACCGTCGATCGTGATCGTGGTTCCGTCTTCGTTGGGGATGCTCTGGCCGGGCTCGAATGTATACAGGTGGCCGTCCTCGTTGCCTTTGAGTCGGTAGACGTCGAGGCTATTTCCGCTACCGGGGGCTATCAAGTTCGACTCAGTCGTCACGCCGACCAGATCGAAGTCGTCCTCGTCCAGGTTAGCCGCTTCCTCGGTCCGGAGGGGGTCTTGGCGATATACCGTTCCTTCATAGGTCATGTTGACCAACGGCGCGCCCCGCGGGATTGTTGCGAGAGCAGGTTCAAGGGGCGTTCCGGACGTATTCGGCAGGCTCTGAGCTTGCGGCGCCACTTGGGCCAACGGCTCTTCCGCCTTTTCCTGCTCATCGGTGGAGCCGCACGCGAGACCGACCACGGTCGGAGCCGCCAGTCCGGATACGAGCGCAAGTCTTCGTAGAGGGTTCATGTCGCCTCCTGATCAGGGGAGATGTTTCCATTCGGTCTCGTATATGCAGACGCGGACCGACCACGGAAAGTTCCAACTGGATTAAGAGCGCGAGCGCGGCGACTGCAGCGTTGAGACGTAAGACGACCATGACCGCAAAAGTTGTACCCGAGCCTGTCACGGTTGAGGCCGGTGACTCACACCTCGACGTGCGGCGGGATTACCAGCACCGGAGCCTCGGATGACCTGACTACCTCGTGGGTGACGTTGCCTTCGCTCCAGCGAGCGAACCCCCACCGGCCGTGTGTCGACATCACAACCATGCTTCCCGGGTTGTCGCGGACCACGCCTAGTACCCCTTCTGTTGGGGCACCGATCAGGAGTTTGGACTCGACCTTCAGGCCACGGTCTCTCAGCTTGCGGTCGCGATGCTGAGATGCTCGACTGGGCCGTCAAAACCTCCGGAATCAATTCGACGTAGCCGACCTCGGCGAGCGTCCAGGTGAGCGGTCCGCCGGTGCTGATGACCCGGACGAGCGACACCTCCAGCGACACCTCCTCGGCGAGCTCGGCCGCGAAGGGCATCGCGGCGTCGGAGAATGACGAGCCGTCCAACGGACCGACGACGTTCGAGATGACGCCCGCGTTCGTCGGCGGTTCGCCTTCTTGCTTGCTGCGGGCGGACGGTCAGCGTCGGAATTCGAAATCGACGGATCACGCTGTCGGTGACGCTTCCTCTATAGATGCGTCCGAAGATGTTTCTACCGTGCGTGGCCGTCGCGATCAGATCGCAGCCCTGGTCTCGGGCCACCCGAATTATCTGCCCCGCCGCGTAGCCGGACGAAATCAGCGAATCGACTCGTAGACCGAACCCTGCCAAGCGTACTCCAACATCGCCCAAATATCCGGACATCTCGTTGATGGGTGACGATTCGGACTGCTTTGCCGCGGATTCGGCGACGTTGAACAAAACCGCCGGTACGTCCAAGCCCAAGGCCATGCGAGTTACGCACGGCAAGATCGATTCTGCGAGGGTGGTCCCGTCCAGCGGAACCATGATTTTCGTAAACATTCTTCCTTCCGTCGCCAAGAAATGCCCATTGCAGCGCCGATTCGGGCTTGTCAGCGGAGGATTCTCGTAATCGACTGAGATAGAATCTATCACAACATCGCGCTGCCGGGACGTCAGGTCATCGCGCGAGCGCGACCGTCCAGTAATTCATGAGCCAGGTCTGCGGCTGTTGACACCATCGTTGATCGTCGTGCGATGGCTGCGCTGGGCGTCGAACGAAGCGACGCGGCATGATCGGCGCCATTCGGACGATGCCGTGGCGCCCGTCGAAAATTGGCATTTCGTCTGAATGACTCACGGCGGCGGCCACCCCCGTATCAAAGCATGAAGACTAGGCTTGGCCCTGAAGGGCCAGAGCACCAACAGGATGGTGGGGTCGGCCATCAGGCCGACCCTGTGCAGCCATTTCCATACCAATATCCACACCATATCGTACGTCTTTATTCCTTGACACACCGCTAGATGTGGTGGTACATTCTCCAGGCATCACGAGAGATTGTGGTGCCGCGCTAGTCCGTAAGCTGTTCCCGATGACGCCTGAATCATGCTCTGCCCATTCTGCGGCGACACAAATTCGAAGGTAATCGACTCCCGAGATTCCGGCGACGGCATCCGCCGCCGTCGCGAATGTCAGGCGTGTAGCTTGCGCTTCACGACCTACGAACGTGTGCAGATGCGGGTGGTCATGGTGGTCAAGGCTGACGGGCGGCGCGAGGAGTTCAGTCGCGATAAGCTCTGGGCCAGTCTCACCAAAGCGTGCGCCAAACGCCCTCTCCCCCTTGGGCGGGTTGAAAAGGTGCTTAACGAGATCGAAGCGCACCTTCTCGACACGGGGCGCGCTGAGGTGAGCTCCAGAGACATCGGCGAGTTGGCAATGAACTTGCTCAAGGAGATGGACCGGGTGGCGTACATCAGGTTCGCAAGCGTATACCGCGACTTCCGCGACATCGAGAGCTTCAGGTCGGAGATCGATGCGCTGTTGGAGCCGGAAGAGCCGGACGACAGCGTGCCCTCCAGCCAGCTAACGCTCTCGATTCTGGAGGAAGCCGCACCGACGCCGCCCGTTCGCCGCCGCCGCCGCCGGAGGGGCGTCCGGCCACAGCCCGACCCGGCGTAACACAACTCGCTGGGCCCCCCGATTGTTTGTAGACCAATTGTTCTTTTTCGTGTTATCCTGCGGGTTTCATACCTGCTTCAATATCGCTCAGACCCAGGCATCGTGAATGCCTGGGATCGAGTAACCCAGGAGTCGTGAGAATGTACGTGGAGGAGAAAGCCAGCCCGTCCGATCAGCCGATGCATCCCGATGACTTGCTTGCCGAGGTCGAACGAGCGCTGGAATCGGCCGGCGTGCCCGGCGATGTCCGAAGCCAGATCGCGGCGTCGCTGATAACCAACGAAAACGGCGACGGCGACGAGCCCGCTTCGAAACGCGAGCGTGGGACCGCGATCACCGACAACGCGTTGGTGATCCTCGAGCAGCGCTATCTGCGGAAGGATGCCGACGGCAAGGCCATCGAAACGCCGGAGGACCTGTTCCACCGGGTGGCGAACGCCATCGCGGAAGGCGAGCAGCCCGCGTACAGAACCGTCTGGGCGAACAAGTACTACGATCTCATGACCTCGCTCAAGTTCCTGCCCAACTCCCCCACCCTCGTAAACGCGGGGACCGGCAAGGGATGCCTGTCGGCTTGCTTCGTCGCGTCTCCCGAGGACGACATGGAGTCGATCATGCAGGTCGCCCACGACGCGGCCATGATCGAGAAATGGGGCGGCGGAATCGGATTCGGATTCTCGAAGCTGCGGCCCAAAAACGACAAGATCAGGACGACTCACGGCAACGCCTGCGGACCCATCGCCGTCATGAAGCTCTACTCGGCCGTCGGCGCGACTCTCACACAGGGCGCGTTCCGGCTTGGGGCGCACATGGGCCAGCTTCGCGACAGCCATCCTGACATCCGCGAATTCATCACGTGCAAGGACGACGACGAGACGCTGCGGAACTTCAACATCTCCGTCCAGATCACTGATGCGTTCATGGAAGCGGTCAAGGCCGACGCGCAGTGGCCGCTGGTCAATCCTCGTAACGAGGGCGCCGGTCCCGTCGATGACGTGGTCGAGATGATTAGCGCACGCCAGCTCTGGGAAGATATCGCCGAGTCAGCCTGGAAGACCGGCGACCCCGGCGTTGTGTTCATGGACCGCGTCTGGGAAACGGCCCCCAATCCGCAACTCGGCAAGATCGAGACCAGCAACCCGTGCGGCGAAGAGTTCCTCGAGAACTACGGCAACTGCTGCCTCGGCTCGATCAACCTGGACAACCACCTTGGCGTGTACGGGCTGGATTGGGACGGTCTGGAGCAGACCATCCGGACCGCGGTGCGGTTCTTGGACGACGTAATCGAGGTCAACTCGTTCCCGCTTCCGAAGCTACGCGAGGTGAACTTGGCCACGCGACGCATCGGTCTCGGATACATGGGTTGGGCCGACGCCCTGGTTCGACTTGGTTTGCCCTACGACTCGCCCGAAGCGCAGGCGCTGGCGCGTGAGCTCGGCGGATTCGTCGAACGCATCGCCTGGGACGAGTCGCACAACCTGGCCGTCGAACGCGGACCGTTCCCCGAGTACGAGAACTCGGACCTCAAGGCGCGCGGTCTGCCGCCAGTGCGCAACTCCAGCGTCATCACGATCGCCCCAACCGGCACGATCAGCCGGATCGCGGGATGCTCCAGCGGAATCGAGCCCCACTTCTCGTTGGCGTGGTGGTCCAACGTTCTGTGGCAGAATCCCGATGCCGCCAGCTCCCGACTGCTGGATGCACCGGCTTCGATTCGCGAGGCGCTCGAAGAACACCTGGGCGACGACGCGGCGGTCCACGCGGTGCTCGAACGAATCGCCGAGAGCCCCGAGGATGCCGAGTCCATTCTGGTCGACCACGGCTTCGACCCCGCAGTCTTCCGCTCGTCGATGGCGATCAGCCCCGAAGCCCACGTCAGGATGCAGGCCGCGTGGCAGGAGCATGTAACCAACTCGGTGTCCAAGACGATCAACCTGCCCAACTCCGCGACCGTCGCCGACGTCAAAGCCGCTTTCGAGCTCGCGTGGGAAACCGGATGCAAGGCCGTAACCGTCTACCGAGACGGCTCGAAGTCGATGCAGGTGCTCGAGACCGGCAAAGACGAGGAAGACGAAGCTGAGGCGATCGTTGGACTGCTGATCCCTCGCCAACGCCCGACCTCGGTCGCAGGGATCAACGACCGCGTCCGCACGGGACACGGGAACATGTACGTGAATATCAATTTCGACGAATCCGGCAAGCCGTTCGAGGTCTTTACCAGCATGGGCAAGGCCGGCGGTTGCGACCACGCCAACCTTGAAGCCGTATCGCGTATGGTCTCGCTGGCACTAAGGTCGGGAATCGACCCGGACCAAATCGTCGAGCAGCTTAGTGGAATCACCTGCTGCCCCGCGTGGGACGGCGGCACGCTGATCCGCTCTGCACCCGACGCGGTAGCCCACGTTTTGGGCAACCACGCGGTGGCGGATCAGCATCTTAATCAGCCGCATTCCGGCGACCGCGACCCCGATTCGATCGCCCAACTCGGCTTGTTCCCGTCGACACGGCCAGAACAAACTCCCGCCAATGGCGCGAATACGGGTCGACCGATGGCGTCCGGCGCGCGTTGCCCGAAATGCTCCGGCTGGCTGGTCCCGCAGGAGGGTTGCCTCAACTGTTACGACTGCGGCTACAGCAAGTGCGAGTAGCGAGCTTCGCTCAGGGATTTCTAATACGTGGCCGCACGCAGAATCCGTTTCGACGTTGGGCAATGAATCTCGGCGAATGGAAGGTCGTGTCCTGACGCGATCACCATTCTTGCCACGTGAGTCAAACACTCTCAATCGGGTCAAAGATTTGCCGACCGTAGCGAATGAAATTCTACCTGGAACCCGTGCTAGCCAAATTTTGGCCACAGGAGCAAATCGGGTCCTAGACAACGAGAATACATGAGTTTACGCTGAATCTAAGTATGATCCCTGGCGTCCGTCCTTGTGGCGCACACCAGGTTAGTATCCTTAGTAAATTGGGGTGCCTTCTTTTCAGGGGGCGCTCCAATTTTCTTTTCGAGAGAGTGTAATGCCGAACAAAGCCGCGATTTTCATAGACGGCGTCTATCTTGACCATGTTTTGAGGGATCAGTTCGGCGGGGCTCAGATCGATTATCGTTTGTTGTCCGAAACCCTTGCTGGCGACGCTGACATACTCTGCACATATTATTATCACTGCCCCATGTACCAAAGTAATCCCCCTACGCAAGACGAACGCGATCGATATGCTGCTCAACGTAGGTTTTCACAGCTCTTGATAGGCTTCCGCGATATGCAGTCCGGCTCGGGCGGTTGGCATATCGAGGCACGGACGAGAGTGGGCACCCCAAGTTTGAACAAAAACGGGTAGACATTCTTCTGGGCGTCGACATGGTCCAACTTGCAGCCAAGCAAAATATCGATGAAGCGATCCTACTGGCAGGCGATAGCGATTTCATCCCTGCGGTAACGGCAGCCAAGTCTGACGGCGTTCTTGTGCGTTTGTATCATGGCCAAAGGCCTCATTCCGACTTGTGGCAGGAAATAGACGAGCGGACCGAGATAACTCAATCTCTCGTCCAATCTATCTTGCGCTAGCCTCGCTTTAGAAATTCGGGCAGTGCCAGGCGCCTTGTTCTACCGCGCAGACCGTGCCAGCCAAGGTATAATGGTTGGGATGCAACCCGCGTTTCGCAGCGTCGCAGCACCAGCCATCCTCTCCACGGAGCACCTTCCACATGACTGACAGACCTCTTGTTGCCGTCACCATGGGCGACGCTGCGGGCATCGGCCCGGAGATTATCGTCCGAGCGCTACAGGATCCCTGGATCTTCGAGAAGTGCCGGCCGTTCGTGATCGGCAGCGCGGCGGCGATCAACGCGGCGCTTGAGCTCATCGAAGCGTCGGGGTCCGCTCATCTGGCCCATAACCTGGACGAGGTCGAAGGCAACCACGGCGCCATCGACGTCCTCGATCTCGAGAACCTGAACTACGGCGACGTCGAGTACGGCCAAATCTCGGCGGCGTCGGGCAACGCGGCGGCCGAGTGGGTTCTGCGCGCCGGAGAGCTCGCCGCGGCGGGCCAGATTGCGGCCATCGCGACAGCCCCGATCAACAAAGAGGCGTGCAACCTGGCTGGGTACACCGACATCGGCCATACCGAGATATTCAAAACGCAAACGAAATCGCCGGATGTCGCGACGATGCTGATGGCGGGCAAACTCCGCGTCGTCCACCTCACAACTCATAAATCGCTGCGAGTCGCCTGCGATTTCGTGACGCGCGAGAACGTGCTGGCCAAGATCAAACTCACGGATGAATACTTCAAGAAGTGGGGATTCGATGCTCCGCGCGTCGGCGTCGCCGGATTGAACCCGCACAACTCGGACGGCGGGTTGCTTGGGAGCGAAGAGGCCGAGCAGATCGAGCCAGCAGTCGAAGACGCTCGCAAGATGGGCATCGACGCCACCGGCCCTGTGCCCGCGGACTCGGTCTTCAACCAGGGCATCGACGGCAAGTTCGACGCTGTGCTCGCCATGTACCACGACCAAGGCCACATCCCGATCAAGGTGCACGACTTCGAGAAGAGCGTCAGCGTCAACCTGGGTCTGCCGTTCATCCGAACGTCGGTCGACCACGGCACTGCTTTCGACATCGCGGGCAAAGGGATTGCGCAAGCGGAGAGCATGCTAGAATCCATCAAGACAGCGGTCTCTCTCGCCAGCGACGGGCGGCTGCCGTAAGCCGGGAAGCTCGATCTGGCTGGCGGCTTGTGGGTATCCGTTCGATTTGCGCACGCGAGGCATCGACGGTCCGCAAGTCGACCAAGTCCAGGTCCGTCACAGTTTGGGCCGTAGGGTCGGGTTTCAAACCCGACCGATCCGCTGCTCACCGGAACGCGTGCACCGAATGCAGCGACACCGCTTGGCGCATGCAGCCGCTGAGAACGTCAGCGGACGTGCTGTGAGAACAACACGCGGGCGGGTTTGAAACCCGCCCCTATGAGCACAGCCCCGTTCGTGTAGGATGCAAATCTCTGCACGGTCGGGATCGAGTTGCATCTCAAAGGGGGCCAACATGCGAATTGCCTTCATCGGCGGCGGAATCATGGCCGAAGCCATCATCGGCGGAATCATCGAATCGAAGATCGCGCCGGCTTCCGACGTGCACGTCGGCGAGCCCGTCCCGGCGCGCCGTCAGCACTTGGAGCAGATGTACGGCCTGACGACTCACGCCGTCAACCTCGAGGCGCTGGACGGCGCGGTCCTGAGCGTGCTCGCGGTCAAGCCTCAGACTCTGCCCTACGTGCTGCCCGAGCTCCGCGGCAAGATCGCGACGGACAACACGGTGCTCTCGATAGTGGCGGGCGCCACGATGAAGACGCTTGTCGACGGCCTCGGACACGAAGCCGTGATCCGAGTGATGCCGAACACGCCGGCGCAGATCGGCGCCGGCATGACCGTGTGGACCGCTGCCGCCGCCGTGCCCGCCGAGGCCACGGAGACGACGAAGCGCATCCTCGGCACCCTGGGTGAGGAGCACTACGCCGACGAAGAGAAGCTGATCGACATGGCAACGGCGCTCAGCGCGAGCGGGCCCGCGTACGCCTTCATGTTCGTTGAGGCGCTGATCGACGCTGGCGTCTACCTGGGCATGGCCCGGGACGTTGCTCGGAAGCTGGCGCTCCAAACCGTTTTGGGCAGCACCCAGCTCGTGAAGGAAACCGGCAAGCATCCCGCCGAGCTCAAGGACATGGTGACGTCGCCGGGCGGAACCACGATCGAAGCCGTGCGCGCACTAGAAGACGGCGGATTCAGGGCGGCGATCATCTCCGCGGTCAACGCCGCATTCGAAAAGTCAAAGGCCCTCGGGAGTTAAATTTGGACGAATATCTTGTTCGATTTATCAACGCATTGGTTACCGCTCTTTACATCGCCATGATCGGCAGGGTGCTGACGTCTTGGATCCAGGTCGGTCGCGATAGCCCCTTTTCCCCCGTCGTGTCGATACTGTGGCAGGTGACGGAGCCGATCCTCGCCCCTATCAGAAAGGTTCTGCCCAATCTCGGCATGCTCGATCTGTCGCCCATGGTCGCATTGCTGCTCCTGGGGGTCGTCCAGCGTGTCTTCATCAGCGCCCTCAGCTAGCGAGCCTGCTCAGCGCTTCTTCTTTGGTCGGTCCGTCGATTAGATGCTGAGCGCCTAGATTTGGGCCACTCCAAGGAATCCTTCTCAGCGGCTTCAGATCAGCGATGCCGGAAGCGCCTTCTGTTTGTCTAATTCGTCTGATGGCGATAATGTGTCGTCAGCAATGGGACATTTTAGGGGATTGTTTTTGCGGTGTTTATCCGGCTGTAGCTTTAATGTTCTGTATTGTTCTAGGGACACACGTGGCGACAATGATCGATAGACAATATGCATCGACCCATCCTTGGGTCACCTTCTCGGTGGATCTGAGGAACGCGCCTGTCAGGGTATGGATGCTTTTGGGCGAAGCGTCGTCGCTGTGCAGGCGCCTCGCGGGCGTCCCGTTGGACCGGGCCACGGCGAAGGATTTGCACAACATCTACCTGACTAAAGGCGTTCGCGCGACGACTGCTATCGAAGGCAACACGTTGTCTGAAGAACAGGTCTCTGGGCTGGTCAGCGGTACGCTCGAATTGCCCTTGTCACAGGGGTACCTGGGCCGTGAGGTCATGAATATCGTCGAGGCGTGCCAGGACGTTATGAATGAGATAAAGCAGGGCGGCTCGCGTCGGTTAACAACCCTCCAAATCCACGACCTCAACGCCAGGACGCTCGCGGGTTTGGCAGTGGAAGCCGGCGTTCTGCCTGGGGTCATACGATCTCACTCCGTCGTCGTCGGTCGATATCTCGGAGCTCCCGCCCAGGATTGCGAGTACTTGTTGAGCCGGCTTTGCGAGTGGTTGGCCGCGGGCGATTGGCAGATCGACCAACTCGGCGATGCGGCGACAGCGATTTTGCAGTCGATCATTGCTCACCTACATCGCATGGATCCACCCGTTCGGTGACGGCAACGGCAGGACGGCGCGCATGATCGAATTCCGGACGCTTGTCACTGCCGGAGCTCCCAATCCGGCCGCTCATTTGTTGAGCAACCACTACAACGAAACTCGATCGGAATACTACCGCCAATTGGAACGGGCAAGCCTCACCGCAGACCCAATCGGGTTCGTCGTGTTTGCGCTGCAAGGATTCGTCGATGGGCTCCGAGCGCAGTTGGCGTTGATCCGGGAGCCACAATTACGCGTCGCCTGGGAGATTCACGTCCTTGCAGCGTTCGCCGGCGCCAACAGCTCGGCGAGCTCGCGAAGACGCGATGTTGCGCTCGACCTGATGGCGGCCGGCCGATCGGTCGCACCGCACGAGCTGCGGACGCTGACGACGAGGTTGGCTGCGGCGTACGCAGGAAAGACCCCGAAGACGATCACCCGAGACATCAACGCTCTGTTGCAAATGGATCTGGCTCGAAGAGACGGCGCCAACATCGTTTCGAATCGACGGGTCTTGCTCGCTTTTCAAACCGACGATCTATAGACAGATTGTTCCAACTCCGGGCTCGGGTAAGGACATTCATTCGCATCGCCGAGAAGCCGACATCGGGCCCCGGCTACGACGCACTACCCAGCAAGCCGCCTCAGCGCCTCGTCACGAGTCACGCCGTCGATCGAGATCGTCTTGTCGCGCGAGGTGTGGCCGCGCACTACTTCGACGTTGCGCTTCGGGACGCCCAGCGCCTTGGCGATCAGCGCGATCACGGCGGCGTTCGCCTTGCCGCGCTCGGGGACCACGGTGACGCGCACCTTTATGCCGCCATCTTCGTCGAGCTCGATGGCGTTGCGTTTGGCTCGGGGCACAACTCGCACTTGCAGATCAGCCATTCGGTCGCCGCCTTACGCGTGGGCCAACGCGCCGCCGTCGATGAAGATGGTCTGTCCCGTCACGAATCCGCAGGCGTCAGAAGCCAGGTAGACCAACAGCGTCGCCAGATCATTCGGGTGCCCTTTGCGTCGGGACGGCAGGTATCGGACGAGCAGTTCTTTCTGACTCTCCTCGTTGGGTTCGTCCAACGTGAGCCAGCCAGCGCCGATCGAGTTGACGCGGATGTCGTTCCGGCCCCATTCGAGCGCTAGCGCCGACGTGAACTGGTGGATCGCGCCTTGAGCCGCGCACGCAGCAACCGAGTTGCCGAGCCCACGAACCGCGAGTCCCGATCCGATGTTCACGATGCGTCCGCTTCCCTGCGCCAGCATCGTCTTGCCGACCGCCTGCGAGCACAGGAACATCGACTTTACGTTGAAGTCCATCAGCGTCTGCCACTCGGACTCAGAGACATCCATGAACGGCTTGCCGAACTCGGCGCTAGCCCCATTAACCAGGATGTCGATGCCTCCGAGTTCGGCACCGGCTTTCTCAGCCATCGACGCGACGCTCGCGACGTCCATGAGGTCGGTCGTGATCGCGGCCGACTTTCGACCATGTTTCTCGACAGCGGCCACCGCTGCGGCCACGTCGGATCGCGCGGATCCGGCAACTGCCACGTCCGCTCCGGCTTCGGCCAACGCCGACGCCAGGTGCTGCGTCCAGCCTCGACGGTCTGCCGTGATGATTGCTTTTCTGCCCGTCAGGTCCCATTCTTTCGGGATCGACATTGTTTCCTCCAAGGGCTTCCCGTGAGGTGCGGGAAGACGTTTCAGTTAGCTCTGTTGGACGTGCCTTCGTGCCGGACCATCTAGACTTCGAGCGGGATCTCGGGTGCGTAGCCGGTCGGGGCGATGCCGCCAGCCAAGCCGCCGCCGTCTATCGCGAAGACTTCGCCGTTCATGTAATCCGACCCCGACGACGCCAGGAACACGGCAACCGCGCCGAGCTCGTGCGGGTGGCCGACTCGCCCGATGGGGATGAACTCGCCGCGAGGCAACGTGAGTCGCGACGCGTCGGTTCCCTCGGTGGGCAGGAACCCGGGCACGATGCACGTCGACGTGATGCCATAACGGCTGAGGCTCGTGGTCAGCGCACGGGTGAGCTGCACGATGCCGCCCTTGCCGACGCAATACATGTAGTTGTCGCGCCCACCCCGGAATCCGAAGCCCGACGAAACGTTGATGATCTTGCCCTGCCCACGCTCGACCATGTGCTGGGCGATCGCGCGTGAGCAGTAGAACGCGCTGGACATGTTGGTGTCGATCCCGAGATGCCACTCCTCGTCAGAGATCTCCCAGATCGACGTCGCGCCCTGCCCGCGGACGATGCCCGCGTTGTTGATCAGCACGTCTACGACGCCGAACTCGTCCAGTGCGCGTTCCATGAGCGCGTTGACCTGCGTCGAGTCGGTGACGTCCGTTGAAACGGCAATCGCCTTCCGGCCGAGGTCGCGAACGATTTGCGCCGCCTCGTCGATGGGGCCCTGACGCCTCGACGCGATGACGAGATCGGCGCCCGCGCGGGCCAGTGCGGTGGTCATCTCGAGACCGAGGCCGGTGCCCCCGCCGGTGATGACAATCTTCTTTCCTTCCAGGCTCAGTTTCTCCTCGAGCATGGTCCCTCCTTAGGTGATGTTCGGCGGATCGCGGAGATTATCCCCGATCCGATGATCGTGAACGCAGATTTGCAGATGGCCCCGTTGAACTCGTTCGGCCCGCCGAGTCAACGCGGCATGGGATGACCGAATTGGCCGTTCGAGCAGCCGATTGACAGGCGCGGCGCAGGCGCATTATACCTGGAGCGTGACCTCTCCGGCTACAACTGTCATCAGGTCGCCGTCGGCCTTGCGCAGCAGCAGGTTGCCCTGCTCGTCGACGGACTCGGCGAATCCTTCGATGACGTCATCGACCCAACGAACTTCGATCGTCTTGCCGAGCGTTTCGAGCTTCGACGCCCATAGGTCTTTGAGCGACGCCCCGTTCCGGATATCGGCGTAGTACCGGTCTACGTGAGTCAGCAGACGCCGGAGTGCGTCTGAGCGATCGACTTCATGCCCGCTGTGGGCCAGAATGCTGGTCGCGATCTCCGCGATCTCCGGGTGTTGGCTCGGATCGAGGTTGACGTTCACGCCGATGCCGACCACCGCGTGGTTGAGCTCGCGCCCAACCAGGTCGGTCTCAACCAGAACACCGGAGAGCTTCTTGCCGCCGATGCGAACGTCGTTCGGCCACTTGATCGACGCCGTCTCGTCGGTCAGGTCGTTGACGACGTCACAAACCGCCAGCGCCGCGGCCATGTTGATGTACGGCAACTGTGCGATCTCAGGGCGGAACAACACCGAAAACGTCAGGTTGAGCCCAGGCGGCGACACCCAAACGCGACTGAACCGTCCGCGTCCCTTGGTCTGCTCCTCGGCGATGGCCACCGCCCCCTCAGCAGCCCCGTCCAGCGCCAGCCGTCGCGTCTCGTCCATCGTCGAAGACAGCGATTCGTGATAGTGGAACGCACTCCCGACGATTTTGCCGGTGAGTGAGTCGCGAAGGTTGTCGATGTTCAACGGCGTTATCGGGTCCAATCCCAACTCCTGAGATGTGCAAGTCAACAACTTCGGGAGGCAATTACACCGGCCCGCGCGCGACTTCTGCCGTCGACTCACTTACGTCCGCCGTTCGCTGTTGCTTGGCCCAGCGCCAGACGACGACGGCGCCAATCAGCATCGCGACCCCCATCAGGCGGAATGTCATTGTGTAGTCCAGCCAGTGGATCAGGCCGCCAGCGATTACGGGGCCTGCTACCTTGCCCGCGTTCTTCATCGTGCCGACCAGACCCATCCCGGTGGCGATGCTGCGCTCATCGACCCGAGCCGACACGAGAGCTATCGTCGACGGGAACACCAGCGATTGTGCGGCTCCCATCAGCACCGCGATAGGTATCAGGGTCAAAGGTCCGGCGGCGACTGGCAGGAGCGGCAGTGCTAGCGCGAGGGCGGCCATCCCGAGCGGGACAGCGACGACGTAGCCAATCCTGTCGCCGATGCGCCCGCCGACAGGGTTGAGCACGATGTGCACCGCCTCCTGCACGGCGAAGAAAGCGCCAACCAGCGCCACGTTGAAGCCGGCCGCGAGAGCGTATCCCGGCAGGAACGTCTTCGTCGCGTAAAGCGCCATGAAAGTGCCCGCTTCCATTCCGCCGGCCAGCCAAACGGCAGTGGAGCGTCCACCAGACCAGAGCGAGGCAACGGCGTCACGCAGTATCGGCAGCCGTTTGCGGACCGCGTCACGTTGCGTCTCGGGCAGCAACAGCACCGGCAGGAACGCGGCACAGCTCAAAAGTCCGACGACTGTGAAAACCGTCACCGGATCTATGGTCAGCAGCATCCCTCCGGCAGCAGCCGGACCGACGATATAACCGGCGTTACGAGCCATGCCGAACCAAGCCAAGCGCTCGGCGCGGCGGTTGGGCGAGAGCTCTGCGACGTACGCGAGCGTCACGGGTCCGTAGATCGCGGTCGCGAGGCCGTGGGCTATCCGGACGGCGAAAAGTTGCTCCGGCGTGTCCACGAACCTGTACGCGAACGGCATCAGGGCGAAGAAAGCGGTTCCGATCAGAAGCCACCCGCGCCGCCCCCATCGATCCGACAGCACCCCGACGAACGGCTTGAGGACCATGCCCGTCAGCGTCGAAACCGAGACGATGAAGCCCAGAAACGCGTCCCCCGCGCCCAGAGCCGCAGCGTAGAGCGGCAGCAACGGCGTCTTGCCCATCTGGTACGTCGATCGAACCGTGAAGTCCGCCGCGGTTATGTAGGAAAACGCCTTTGACCGAATCAAAGCGACCACCCTCCGGTTCGCGGATTCTCTCACAGGCCGCAGAGCCCTTCAAGAGTTGATGTCGACCGGCGATGCGTTGTAATGTTCGCGAAGACGCCCGAGTTGGATCAAATCGAGCCATTGAAGGCCGCGATCGGCCCCTTGCGCGACGGTTTGGACAATGAGTAGAATACATAGGTTCAATTGAACCTGAATCCGTCTTCACAGGAAGTTCTCCCATGGAAGCCTCCGAATACGTAGCTCTCGAACCCAACCTGGAAATCGAAGAATTCCGACCAGGCGACACTGTTCGTGTCGGCACACGAGTCACAGAAGGCCAACGCACCAGGACACAGGTCTTCGAGGGTGTCGTCATCCGCAAGCGCGGCGGCGGCCCGGGCTCGAGCTTCACGGTGCGCCGGGTGACCTACGAAATCGGCGTCGAGCGCACGTTCCTCATCCATTCGCCCGCTGTCGAGTACGTCAGGGTGATTCGCCGCGGCCTGGTAAGGCAGGCGAGGCTCTATTACCTGCGCGGACTCTCAGGGCGCGCCGCTCGCATCAAGGAAGACCGAAGAAGGTAACCCGCGCACAAAGTCTGCAGATCCGCTAGCCGCCGTTGTCCGGAGGTCTGCGGTCCGATGAGATTCGCCGAAATCGCGGTCGACGCTCCGACCGGTCCCGACAGGACGTTCAGCTACTCGATTCCCGACGAGCTCGACCTGTCCGCCGGACAGTCAGTACGCGTCCCTTTCGGACCTCGAACGCTTCAAGGCATCGTTTTCGAGTTCGTTCCGGCTCCCTGCGTCGAGCAGACCAGAGCGATCCTTGCCTCGACCAGTCCCGGATCACTCGTGGACGAGCATCACCTCGAGCTCGCGCGATGGATCAGCCGCTACTACATGTGCTCGCTCTTCGAGGCGGTCGCCCCGATGTTGCCGCCCGGCGGCAGGCTTCGAGTCCGAACCCAACTCTCGCTCAATCCCGCCGTCACCGACCTGGCCTCGCTCGTGAGAACCAAGCTCCAACTTCGCGTCCTGGAGTACATACGCGCCAACGCTCCGGTATCGGCCGAGAGGTTGACGCGAGTCATGGGCGACGGCGCTCGTGGGGCGTCGACTCGGTTGGTCGGTCGCGGAATCCTCGAGAGCCGGGTGCAGGGCTCCGTTCGCGAGATCGCTCCGAGGTTCGTCGATCATCTGGCAATCAGGCCCGACGCAACCGAAGAGATCGGACACTGGATGTCGAAAGGCGCCCGCCGCGCCCCGAAGCAGGCTGCGCTCGTTGAAGCATTGGTGGCCGCCGAATCGCCGATTCCGGCGCCCGAGCTACGTAAAGAGTTCGGCGCGAGCGCGGTTTCGCGGTTGTTGGAACGACGCTGGCTGGCCGTCGAGAAACGACGCGTCGAGATCGATCCGCTGACGAATACTCGATTGGAGCCCGCGCCCGAGGTGTCGTTGACCGCTCGCCAAACTGCGTCTGTCGAAGCCATCTGTCGCATCATCGAGTCGGAAGACGTCTCGCCTCGGACGCTGTTGGTGCAGGGCGTCACGGGCTCAGGGAAGACCGAAGTGTACCTCGCCGCCGTTGCGCGGTGCCTCAAGCTGGGCAAACGGGCGATCGTCATGGTACCCGAGATAGCCCTGACGCAGCAAACAATCGAGCGATTCGCGTCCAGGTTTCGCGGCAAGGTCGCGGTCCTTCACAGTGGCTTGACCGGACCCGAACGTTTGGACCAGTGGTGGAAGACCCACGAAGGACGGTTCGACGTGGTTGTCGGATCCCGCAGCGCGGTGTTCGCACCGATCGCCGATCTCGGCCTAATCGTGATCGACGAGGAGCACGAGTGGACGTACAAGCAGCATGACTCGACGCCTCGATATCACGCCCGAGACGTCGCGATCAAGCTGGCCGGGCTGTCGGGCGCGGCGGTCGCGCTGGGCAGCGCCACTCCGGACGTGGCCTCGTACTATCGCGGACTACGGAAAGAGTTCATGCTGTCCACGCTGCCCGATCGGCTGCGCACGGACACCGGCTCTCGAATGACGACCACTTCGCTGGCCAGCGCGACGGTCGTGGACATGCGGCAGGAGCTGAAGGAGGGCAATCGGGACTTCTTCTCCCGCCTGTTGGACCAGGAGATGGAGTCCTGCCTGGAGTCGGGCAACCAATTCATGCTGTTCCTAAATCGTCGTGGATCGGCGACGCAGATGCAGTGCCGAAACTGCGGCCATCAAGCGAGATGCCCCGCATGCGACGTTTCGCTGAGCTATCACCGAGGAGCGCAACGGCTCATCTGCCACTACTGCGGCTCGCGTCGCAGGATTCCGCGAATGTGCCCCCAGTGCCTGGCCTATCGCCTGAGCTTCTACGGCATCGGCACGCAGTCGGTCGCGGACGCCCTGGAGAAGCGATTCCCCGAGATCAACGTGCTCCGATGGGATCGCGACGCGACACGCAACGTCGGCGAGTATCGGAAGCTGCTCGGCGATTTCAGGTCGGGCAAAAGCCAGGCGTTGGTTGGAACCCAGATGATCGCCAAAGGGCTGCATCTGCCCTCGGTGACGTTGGTCGGCGCGGTACTGGCCGACGTCGGCCTCGGCATCCCCGACTACCGGGCAGGCGAGCGGGCGTTCCAGCTTCTGTGCCAGGTCGCCGGTCGAGCCGGCCGGGGTGCAACGGAGGGCAAGGTGGTGATCCAGACCTACCAGCCCGACAACTACGCGATCAAGGCCGCGGCCGCGCAGGATTACCAGGGTTTCTACACCAAAGAGATGGCCTTCCGGCACGAGCAGGGCAACCCGCCGTACCGAAAGCTGATCCGCCTGCTGTACTCCGACACCAACAGCGCGACCTGCGAAGAGAACGCGCGACGAGTCGCGACCGAACTCGAAAACGAACGGGAGAGGAACGGCATCCTGGACACCGAGATTCTGGGACCGATGCCCGCGTTCCCCGCTCGACTTCGCGGACGATACCGATGGCATGTCGTCCTGCGCGGCGCCGATCCTCGTACGCTGCTGGATCGAATATCGCTGCCGAAAGATTGGGTCATCGACGTGGATCCGGTTGCTCTTACCTGACCGAATGCTCGACAGGGCAACAGTACACCCCGACGCGACCGCCCGTCGTCGAACGTCACGACTCGTTGACACGCGATTGCCCGTGCCCTTGACACGCCATGTTCGCTGACTTACGGAAAATACGGAGCAGTCGTTAGAAAGCTTCTAAACGATTTACGGAAGGCGATCACGACGGTGTGGCCCAATCGGAGGATAACGTTTGACCCAGACGTCCCAGGCGCAAAGCAGGCTCGACGAGATGACCGCGTCGCTCGTCGGTCGATTGGTGTTCATCACGCCCAGACGGGCCAAGCTGCTCGAAACCCTTGCCGGCACGGACAGTTATCCCAGCGTCAGCGAGCTGCAAGCCCAAGTTCAGCCCCGGTATCCGTCGACGCGTCTCGCCACCGTCTACAACACCATCGAGCTGCTCAAAGAGTGCGGTCAAGTCCTCGAGATGGAGTTTTCCGGGTCAGCCAACCGGTACGACGGCCGTGGCGCCACACCGCATCCCCGAGTCGTGTGCCTGGAGTGCGAATGCATCGACGACGCGGAGATCATCGATTCCGACGGCTCCTACGCTTCGATTGCACAGACCACCGGCTACGAGGTGTCCAGCCATAGGCTCGAGTTCTACGGCACGTGTCCAGTGTGCCAGGCTCGGAGTGGCGGCGGAGCGTAGCAGCGGCGCTGGCTTGGCCGTGATGGTGATAAACAAAATAAGTGCATTGTCCAAAATGTGTCATTCTGAGGCCGCAGTCGAAGAATCTGGTCGCTGAACACAGCTTATTGCCTGAGCAACTCTAAACGCTTCTTTCTCTCCGGGCCACCCAGCACGGTAAGAAACGTTGAGAACAACGTATTGGGTCAATGACCGTAACGGCTCAAGCGACTCTTGCATGTGGGCGACCCTTCGACAGGCTCAGAGCCCGCCCTGAGATTTCCGAAGGGGCGAACGGATGGGTGCGTGGCTCGCCATGGACGGATGCCCAGCATCGTGAGGAGCGTTGGGCACAACTTATTAAGTTGATGACCATAACGGCCAGAGCGCCTGTGAACGGCGCGTCGGCGGCGCGGCGTCAGCGGTTGAAGATGCCGAGGACGTGCGAGGCGAACTCGGCTTGGCCGTACACGGCCAGAGCACCGGCGAGTGGCGCGTCTGTGGCTCGGGCGTCAGCGGTTGAAGATGCCCAGGACGTTGAAGTTTTCCGGCGGCCAGTAGCTGAGCCAAGCGCGGCCCACGACGTTCGCCGCGGGCACCGTTCCCCAGTCGCGTGAGTCGTTCGATGCGCGACGGTTGTCGCCGAGCACGTAGAACTCACCCGGCGGAACTTCGACCTTTGACGCAGTCCGACGATCGGGGTGCGTGATGTACGGCTCGTCTCTGGCCTCGTCGTTTACGTAGACCTGGCCTTCGAGGATCTCGACCGTGTCGCCCGGTCCGGCGATCACGCGCTTGACAAAATCGCGAGACGGGTCCCTCGGGAAATGGAAGATGATCACTTCTCCGGGCGCGGGCGTATGAAAGGCGAAGAGTTGATCGGCTGAGCGCTCGTCGTCGCCAACGAACGGCAGCAGGCTCGCCAACGAATCGCGATTGACTCGCGCGTAGACGATCTTGTTCACCAGCAGGTATTGGCCCTCGGTCAGCGTGGGCTGCATGCTGGAGCCTTCGACTTTGAAGTTCTGAACGCTGAATTGCAACACGAGAAAGATCGTCAGTGCAAGCAGCACTGTCTCGATCAGTTCTCGTATAAGGTCTCTCAACGGATTTTCACCACGCGCGATTACGCGAACACAGCTGGGACTCTACGCACAATTATAGTACACCGTGACTGAGGCGTGTCCCGCGGATTTCCAGCGCGGCGTCCATCGCCGTCGTGTGCGTCGCCGAAAATGTTGAATCGCACGGTTGAATCGAGTCGTTCGGACTACGGTTCGATGGAGGGGAGGCGCCTGCCGGTCTTTGCCTGATGTTCAGCGGCTGAAGGAGCCGAGGAATTTGAAATTCTCGGGCGGCCAGTATCTAAGTCTGGCGCGGCCCGCGATGTTTTCGGCGGGCAACGGACCCCAGTCTCGCGAATCGTTCGAGGCGCGCCTGTTGTCCCCGAGAACGTAGTAGTTCCCGCGCGGCACTTCGATCCTCGGTACAGTCCTTCTGTCTGGGTGCGTGCTGTATGGCTCGTCCCTGACAACGCCGTTTACCAATACCCGGCCCTCGTGGATTTCGACCGTGTCGCCGGGCCCCGCGATTACGCGTTTGACGAAATCGTGAGACGGATCCATCGGCGAATGGAAGACGATCACTTCGCCGGGCTCTGGGGAATGGAAGGCGAACAACTGATTGGTCGAGCTGTCGTCGTCTACGAAAGGCAGTACGCTCGCCAGCGAATCGCGTGCGACGCGTGCATAAGACAGCTTGTCCACCAGCAGGTACTGACCCTCGGTCAAAGTCGGCTGCATGCTGGAACCCTCGACCTTGACGTTCTGGACGCTGAATTGCACGAACAAGAACATCGCCAGCGCCAACAGCACGGTTTCGATCAGCTCTCGTACCAGACGTCTCATCGTATCTACACCACGCGTCAAAACGCTCGCGAATCACCGTTTCTGCCAATAATTATAGGGCACAAGCTATGGTGTGTGCGGGGCGATGCGCTATTATCGTGATGCTCAGCCAAGTGGGGCGAGCCAGCGCGAACACCGGGGGCGGACACCGGACGGCAACACGCACCCGGGGAACGTCGTCCCGCACAGTAAATTCCACTGCCGAGGAACCCGATGGATTCCGAGGACGCCGAGCTCGTTGCACGAAGCCAGGGCGGCGATCTCACAGCGTTCAATTTCATAGTCCAACGCTACCAGGCGGAGGTACTGAACCTGTCCGCCCGGATGTTGGGCAATCGACACAGAGCCGAGGACGTCGCTCAAGAGACGTTCATTTCGGCCTATCGTGGCTTGAGTCGCTTCCGCGGCGTGAGCCTCCGCGCATGGCTGCTGAGGATCGCGGCGAACGCGACGAAAGACGCCATGCGCGGCACGCGTCGCCGTCCCGAAGATTCGTTGGACGAATCTCTGTCGAATCCCTCCTTCCAACCCAAATCCGACGGCGTGTCTCCCGAAGAGCACGCCGAGCGGACCGAGTTGAACGAATCCCTCCAACGGGCAATCCTGTCGCTTTCCGCCGACCATCGCGCCGCTCTGGTGATGATCGACGTGCAGGGCTTGGGCTATCAAGAAGCCTCCGAAGCCACGGGCGCATCCATCGGCACAATCAAGTCCCGGCTTAGCCGCGCCAGGGCTCGCGTGCGGGACTTGCTGATGGAGCGAAGGGAACTTTTACCCGACAGATATCGTCGGAACCAATGAGAGAGCATTATCAGTGATTGGATTCCTGGCAAATAGAAAACACTCGAGGCTGCGAGAGCTGCTTTCCGTCTACATCGACGGGGAGACGACCGCGTCCGAAAGTCTCGAAGTCCAGGAGCATCTGGCCGCCTGCGAAGCTTGCACGGAAGAGTTGGAAACCCTCCGCTCTACCGTCGAACTTCTCGGCGAACTGCGGCAGCTCGAACCGATGCGCTCGTATGCGTTGGAGGCCGAGCCCGAGCCGGTACGATCCTCCGGAACGTTCGCATGGACGGCCCGCCTTGCTACTTCCGTCGCCGCTCTGCTGTTGGTAGCGCTGTTGGCAGGCGACATGACCGGCCTTCTAGTGCAAGAGAGCGCCATAAAGTCTACCGCCGACACGGCGTCGACGGCACCCGGAATTGGCGGCGCCATCGTGGCGGCTCCGGCGGCTGCGCCTGCACCGGCGCCCGCCTCAGCGCCAGCTCCCGCGCAATCGGCCCCCGCACCCGCTTCCTTTGCAGCGCCAGTTGCCCCGGCAGCCGCGCCCGCGCCATTGGCAGAGCAATCGGCTCCTCTCGAGGTGGCGGTCGAGCGCGGCGAGGCCGTCGAACAGGCTACGGAGCAGGTCGACCAGTCTGCAGCGGCAATCGCTGCCGAGCCACCCGAGCCCAAAGCTTTGGCGGCTCCGGTTGCGCCGCCCCAGCTCCAGTCCGCCCAAGCGCCTCAGGCCGGGACTTCCGAGCCTATCGTCGAACCAACGGAACCGCCTCGACCGGCCAAAGCGCTGGTGGCGCCGTCCGCGAACGAGCAGGTCGCGGTCGAACGGTTCCAGCAGGCCGTTGAAGGAACGCCCGCTCCCGAGGATGCGTCGGCGCCGGCGGACGGCGCCCCGACCCAATCTGCCCCCGAGCCTGTCACAGGGTCACTAATGCAGACCGCCCCGGCGCTCGAGGCCCCAGTGGCCCCTATCGCCGAATCGCCGGCTGCGCCCCCGACGATCGAGGAACCGATCGTCGACTCAGACGATGACGGTTGGGCGTTGCCGTTGCGTCAGTTCGAGATCGCGGCCGCCGCGATCGTCGCGCTGCTGGCAGCGGCTTGGGGCTGGCTAGCGATCAGGCGGCGTGGCAGCGCGATCTCGTAGCAGCCAATCACCCGGCCCGGCACTTCTTCATGTCCACCATGTTTCACCATCGGCGCCAGGACCGGCCTTATGTTGGCAACCGAAGTCCATGAATGGGAGCCGAACGATTCTCAGATGCTGTCTACCCTGAAAACGGTTTGGCAGCCTCTATGCACGCCATTGGGATCGTAATCGACAGCTCGCCTTGTTCAGATGCGACCTGATTTAGCCTGCTCTCCAGCGAAATGAACGCGCTTTCAACTGCGTCTTCGGGAAGAATGACCTTCCAAGCTGGCATGAATCCCAGGCGCATGAAGTAGTGACGCAGGAACGACGATCCGTCGGCATATCGCATCCGAAACGAATCCGTCACGACGTCGGCGATCTCGAATCCGGCGCATGTCAACATGCCCGATATCGACTGAACCGTTTGTCGGTGCGAAACGTGGGCGTCGAATGCGGCAAGACATTCCGAAAGCCCACACTCAATGATGACATTTAGGAACTCGCGGTAGAACTCGCCCATGTGCCCGACCACATTCGTGGTGAGGAACAGGCGTCCTCCAGGCTTCGCAACGCGAAAACAAGCTTGGAGTACAGCATCTGCGTTGTCGAAGTTGTTGATCCCAAGGTTCGAAACGACAAATCCGCCGACGAGTCGGGCAGATCGATGTTCGCCGCGTCGTCCTGAATCAGCCATACGTTTTCCAGTCCGAGGTAAGCGATCTTGCTGCGCAGCCGGTCCATGACAGGCGCCCATGGATCGACCGCGACAATTGTCGAATCCGGACCGCATCGTTGAGCAAGTTCCAGTGTGAGGAAGCCCGTCCCGCAACCGACATCTAGAATTGTGACGCCCCTTCGCATGGGCACTCGGTTGAGCATCATCATTCCGAACGGAGCCGACCACAGCGACAATTCGTCGAGATGCTCGGTTACTTTAGGGTCGTTGAGGTCGATTTCGCTCAAGTAGTCCATGACCGGCTCCACTCGATGGCAGTATCGGTCCGGAGTGCAGTCAGCGATGAGATAATGTACCACGGAGGCGATCTGAGCGCTGACAGGTGTTGTTTGAAGATGGCGCCGCCTGTCAGACGGCGTGCTCGTCGTGGGAGGCCGGGATTCACAGCAGTGCCCGATGATGCGATATTTGCCTCTCCGGTCGGGAGCTGATCAGAGGCGGTCTATCTCGGTCAATCCGGCAGCACGCGTCGCCCGCTGCCCCAGTCAACATTCACCTCGAAACTCGATGGAACTTTTCGAAAAGCCGGTTCGTCTGTATTTATGAAGGCCAACAATTCGGGCCCATCGGGGACCATAACAAGGCCAATAACTAAGAGAACAACCGAAGGAGGAAAAGAAGTGAATAAGTTGAAGGGATTGATAGTTGTCGTCGGTCTGTCAGCGTTCGCGCTGGCAGC
>JASMDM010000039.1 GCA_030752795.1 SAR202 cluster bacterium
CTTATCTTCTGTGTTCTCGATCACTGCTGCTCCTTCCCTGGGGACATTCTATCCCCCTGTCAGGAGCTCGCTTTATCTACCGACTGTCTCTATTAATTTCAGGCCTAAATGTGTCCTACTTTTGCTGACGGTCTACATGGATCGAACCCATAGAATTATACCAGCAGGTGAGAAAGGACAAATTCGGCGCAAGACACGAACGAGTCCGCGCGGTCTCACCCCGCCCCTACTCCTCTTCCGGCGCTTTGACGTTGCCGAACATGCCGTAAAGGAGCCCGTTGTACACGAGCTTGATGACGCTGCCGAGGATGATCGGAGCACCGAGGGTGACCGTCTGGGCGATTAATCCGGCGACGCCCGGGGTGATGGTCTGCGCCAGCGTTCTCCCGAGATTCGTGACTCCTGCCGTTGCCGTCCGCGCCTCGGGAGGTACGATGGCCATCGAGTATGACTGACGCGTCGGGATGTCCATCTCGTTGGTGAGCTCGCGCATCATGAAGAACGTTATCGCCATCCAGAGGTTTCCGCTCAGCGCCATCAGGATCATCACGACGTTTGCGACGGCCTGCGTGAACACCATCGTGGCAACGAGCCCGATGCGGTTGGCCAGCGGCGTTGCCGACAGCAGCGAGATGATGTTCAGCATTTGGCCGACGAAGAAGACGGCCGCGATCGTCTCGATGCTCAAGTCGAACTTCGTGGTGAACCAGAACGACAAGAAGGCGCTGACCTTGAGTCCGCCGCCGAACGCGTCGAGCGAGAACAAAGCGGCCAGCCGCCACATTGTCGATCGCGCACTGCCTGGTCCGAGGTCGTCGTTCTCGGGCTGATCGTTGGTCGGACGCGTTGACGGCGCCGCCTCGGCGTTGGGTGTAAGCAGCGAATAGACGGCGACCCCGGCGAAGGCGACGACCGCATATGCCCAGAACATCGCCTTGAACGATGCCACCTCGTCGAGTCCGAACCACGCCTGGATGACGACCGGCGAAGCGATCATTAGCGCCCCGATCGCCTTGGTTCCCCGCCCGACGACGTTGTACAGAGTGAACAGCGTCGTGCGGTGTCTGTCCTGCGCCGTCTGGGCAAGCACCGCCATGTCCAGCGACAGGAACGCCGTCCGGTCTCCGCCGGTCGAGGTAGTCATGGCGAAAACCGAGATAGCCATCATCGCGGCAACCGACGACGTCAGGGCGTACATGACCCCGCCGAAGCCCATCAGCACTGCCATGACGACGAGCATCCGACGCCGGCCAATCGAGTCTCCGCGCCAGCTCGCGATTGCGTTGGACAGGCTCCCGCCCGCCATGATCGCGCTGAACACCAAGCCCGCTTCGAGCTCCGAGAAACCCAGCACGACCACGTAGACGCCAAGGAAGACGCTGAGGAACCCGTAGTCGAGCGACCGCAACGCCGCCGCCGCCATGACGACACGCCCGTCCCGATTCATGGGCGGCACGATCCGAGCTCTCGCGCGAGCGAGCATCTAGGCCAGCCTCGCGCCGATACGCGGCACTGGTCGACGAACGACTCCGGTGTTCTGGTCCTTTAGGGCCAAAACGCCCGACGCCGCACGTTCGGTCTGCGACTGAGACCTGCCGCCGTAGATCGCGCCGTTACGTGCGGAGACTGACAATTGACGCAATTCACAGCCTCCGAACTTCGTGCGACAAAGCCGGACTCGGTGTCGAACGCCTGCGTTCGACACCTGAATGAAGGCAGCGAGTTGCCTAGAATTGGTCGGACATCCACGAGCGCGGGCTGGCGAACATCAGGCTCACGTTCGCGATCGTCGCGTCATCGGCGTCCATCGCGCCCATGGCTCGGAGCTCGACCGGCGCCACGTGCCCCGCGTACATCGCGGCGAGTCCGCGAATCCCGGTTCGCAAGTCGCCTCGGCCACCGCGACGCACCGTGCCCCGCCCGGAAGCGACCTCGAGCACGTAGTCGCCGTTGTTCCACGATAAAAGATTGTCCTCGACTCGGAGGTGCAGCTCCCCCTGGTACGTGGCCGGATACCCGCGCGCGGTGAGTGCGCTCTCGACGTCGATGATCCTGATGACCCAATCCCTGGAGCTGGTGAGTTTCGCGTCCTGCTCGCCGAGCGCGTGGACCATCAGATCGTTGGGCGCGCCGTTCCAAGACAGGCTGTCGATCGTCGAGCGATGATCGGCGAAGAATCGGAGCAGCCTCAGCGCTGCATTTTGGGTCAACAGCGCAACGTCCCGCACCCGGATGTGCGCCGCGCTGCGCGCTTGCTGGAAGATGACGTAGCCTTCAGCGCCGCTGGGACCAGTGATCAGGTAGCTGAACACTTTGCGCCCGCCGAAGCCCATTATCGGCTCCCAGAGCATCGCCGGTCTGTCCAGATTGCCCGACGTCGACTTCGCCCGGGCGTTGTACGTGGCGTAGATTTCCTCACGTGACGAGTCGTCGACCTCGACGATGCCGAGGTCACGAGACCCGACATCGATGGCGTTGGTCGAGAGTTCGTAAACAACCTTCACTCCGGCGCGTTCGTATCCGGCGTGCCTGTAGAAATTCAGCGTCGACGGGAAAAGTGTCGACAATGGCCAACCCTCTTCGTGGATCTCGTCGAGCGCGCTCTTCATCAGCATCGACGCGGCCCCCGCGCCTCGAAATTCGGGTGCTATGCCGACGGATGTCACGGCGCCGGTCGGCACGCTGGCCCCGCCGAACCATTGCCCCATCGGCACGATGCCCATGCCTCCGGCCAGCTTGCCGTTCCGCCTGACGGCGCGGAACTTGTCGGGGCCGACATGATCGTTCCAACCGGGCACCATCGATATGTGAAGCGCCTGGTCGAGCAGCGCCCAAAGCGGCTGCACCTCTTCCGGTTGAACCGGGCCATATTCGAGTCCGCCTGTGCTGGTCATGGAAGATCTCCTACGACGTGCAAAATTCGGGAGCGCGACTGGAATCGCGCACCGCACAGTCTAAGCGCCGCAACGCCGAGGGTCAACGGCGTCGGAGCTTAGATGATCGCGCCGGCGTCCTTGAGGGCCGAGATGTCGTCCCAGGTGTACCCATGGTCCAACAGGACGCTTTCGGTGTGCTGGCCGAGTTCAGGCGCCGGCGAGGTGGCTGCGGCGGGCGTCCGGTGGAACTTCATCGGCGCTTGGACGACACGGAACTCGCCGTCTTCGGCATGCTCCAATGTGGTCGTGTACTCGTTGGCGAGAACCTGCGGGTCGCGGCCGATCTCGTCGAGGGTTTGAACCGGCGCCCAGATGCACCGTCCTTCGTCCAGACGGACCGCCCACTCGTCCCTGGTCCGTTGCGCGAACAGGTCGGTCACAATCCGCAGCAACTCGGCGCTGTTCTCCGTCCTGGCCTCGTGGCTTTCGAATCGAGCGTCATTGGTAAGGTGTTCGATGTCCAGGGCGCGGCAGAAACCTTCCCAGAAACGGACAGACTGGATCATCACGAGTTGTATCCACTTGCCGTCCTTCGTCTCGTAGAAGTTGAACAACGCGTTCGCCGCCTGCTTTCGATTGTTGCGAGGCGTCGGCGCGTCGTCCTTCATCGATGCGACCAGGTCCGGCGCGTCCGCCCAGAGCGCCGTGTGGAGCAGTGCGCAATCGATTCGCTGTCCCTTTCCTGACCGCTCACGCTCGAATAGAGCCATGCCGACGGCGGCGACCATCGCGAGAGACGTGGTCTGGTCGCCGAATCCGGGGCGTTGCTGCACTGGCGGTTCGCCCAGTTCGCCGAGCGTTGCCATGATCCCTGAGCGCGCCCAGAACGCGGCGTAGTCGAACCCGGAGCGGTCTCGCTCGGGCCCTTCCATGCCATATCCGGTCAAGTTCAGGTAAACGATGCGGGGATTGACCGCGACGATGTCCTCGTACGTGACGCCGTACCGCAGTTGACGATGGGGGGTGAGATTCGTGACCAGCACGTCGACTGTCGTGGCGAGCTGTCGAATGGTTTCCTGAGCTTCGGCGACCTCGAGGTTGATGCCCATGCTCTGCTTGCCGCGATTGAGCTGCTCGAATGTGACGTTCACGCCGCCTTCGTGCGTGCCGATGCCTTTCGTGGTGATGCTCAAACTCCGGACTGCGTCGCCGGTCTCAGGAGGCTCGATCTTGATGACCTCGGCGCCCATATCGGCCAACATCGCGCAGGCCGAAGGGGCCGCGACCCAGTTGGCAATCTCCAGAACCTTGACGCCCTGCAGCGTTTCGGACACGATACACCTCCGATTAATGATCCGCCTGTCGCTGCCAACCCGTCTACAGATGACTTACCGCAGTTCCACCTTGTACAGGCCGTGCGGCTGCAGCGAGAGCATGTATTTTTCGGCCAGGTCAGGGCTGAAATAGGTCAGGTACACGCCCGGGTCCGTGGCAGAGTGGTCGATTATGGCTTCGAGGGCGCCCAGAACGTCGTCCGGCCACTCTGTGGGCAACCGGCCGGGATGCCGGTCGTTTAGGCTAGGACCGTACCAGTCGAATTGGAACAGCCGCGCCGAGATCGGGATTACCTCCGACTCCGGACGCTCGACGAACGCCTCGTACCATAGCGCGAACGTTTTGGCTTCGCCGTCGCCGATGATGACTGATCTCGGCGCCGCCATGTCCAGCGCGGCTTCGGCGAACTCCAATACTCCCCAGTCGTCGCTAAGATCTTGCGACGAATAATTGAATGCGACGGAACCAAAAGGAACGGCAACGAATGCGACGGCAAGCGTGATCGGCGCCGATCGCCATCCCTTCAACACGTTCTTAGAAGACCGAGACCGCGATCGGTGGCGAGACCCTTCGGAAGCCCAACGCGACAGGTTGGTGAGAACCGAGAGCAGCCCTATTCCGGAATATGCGGAGAGCAAGAAAAACGCCGGAATCGTCAGCACTTTGGCGTCGAAGGTGTTGTACGACATGGCGTATCCGAACAATACTGCAACTGACAGGAGAGTCGCCAGGAGCAGCCATTTCTCGGTTTTGGCCACGGCAGCAATGCCAACCAAAACGAAAAATAAGCCCAGCGGGTTGAATTGCGTGAACACGAGATCGAGCCAATCGGCCAATCTGGCGATGAATGAATCAAGTGGAATGCCGAATACGTAATCCTGGTAGGCCTGACCGGTCAGCATCCAGACGAAGCCCTCCGTGGAGGAAGCGTCGCCCCAATTCACGGGCGGACCGGCGCCCGCTCTGATCGGCAGGTAGGCGTAGATCGAAAGGCCGACGGCCAATCCGACGAACCCCCAGGCAATCGATGAGAGCCGCGGCCGCGTTTCTATCCAGGTCCACACGGCGAGAGGCGCCGCGATCGCGAGCAACGTCAAATGGTTGCCCAGTCCGACTCCCAGGATCAAGCCGAACGTTGCTAACAGACGGTGCACGTCCCAAGCAGTCCGGCGTTTGCTCCCTTGGGTCCCCAAGACGATGTGCGCGGCGAGCACCGCAAGCCCGCCCACGAACACGGCGTTGAGCGTGTAGACTTCCGTGATAACCGACTGGGACCAGAAGATCGGCGCCGCGCCGAACGTCAGCGCGGCGAATGCAGAGACGATCGCCAGCAGCGATTCCGGGGTGTCCCTGTACTTCTTTCGGGCGATCAGCAACGTCAGCCAGTACAGCAGCCCGACCGTCAGCGCTCCCAGGACAGCCGAGGCCAGATTGCCTCGATACGCGAAGTCCCCGATCGCGACAATGGAACCGAACGCTTTTAGGAACAGCATGTAAGTCGGATACCCGGAGGGGTGCGGCACGCCCAGCGTGTTGGCGGCCGCGAGCAACTCGGCGCCGTCGACGCCCATGCCACGCCAGCCCGAGCTCAACGTCGGCGCGAGCGTCATCAGGTACAAGACGAAAGCCGCGATCGCGCTTCCGACACCCAGTACGATGCTTACGCTTGGTCGCCATATGTGTTGCATGCCTCGGGTATGTTACATCATGGAAAGCGCGTCGTTGACGCTCGTTCGTCGGGACGACTAGAATTAGGGGACTTTTCGATCCGAGGTCTCGACAGGCATGACTCAGGCAGAAAAAAGAGAGATACCACGAGCCTACGACGCGAGTGCAGTCGAAGGGCGCATCTACGATTTCTGGAACGAAGGCGGCTACTTCAAGCCGGATATCGATCGAACGAAAGAACCGTTCGTCGTGATCATGCCTCCACCAAACGTCACCGGCGAGCTCCACATGGGCCACGCGCTCACCATCGCCATCGAAGATCTGCTTGTTCGCTGGCACCGAATGCTCGGCGACCCTACGTTGTATCTGCCGAGCACGGACCACGCCGGAATCGCCACGCAAGTGGTCGTGGAACGGCTCTTGGCGTCTGACGGCATCACCCGCCACGATCTCGGCCGTGAGCGGTTCGTTAAGCGCATCTGGAGCTGGGTCGACGACTACGGAGGAAGGATCTACACGCAGATCGAGCGCCTCGGAGCATCGTGCGATTGGAGCCGCAAATCGTTCACGCTCGACGCGGGACCAAGCAAAGCCGTGCGAACCACGTTCGTCAACCTCTACAAGAAGGGGCTCATTTATCGAGGCAACCGGATCACGACGTGGTGTCCGCGTTGCCAAACGGCGCTGTCCGACCTTGAGGTCAAACATCGCGACGAAGAGTCCAACCTCTGGCACATCAAGTACCCGCTGGAAGACGGCAGCGGCCACGTGACGGTCGCGACCACGCGCCCCGAGACGATGCTGGCTGACACAGGCGTCGCGGTGAATCCCGATGACGAACGCTACGGCCGCCTGGTCGGCAAGAACGTCGTCCTGCCGATCATGGGCCGCGTGCTGCCCATCGTCGGAGACGAAGCGGTCGACCTCGAGTTCGGCACAGGCGCGCTGAAGGTGACGCCCGGTCATGACGCCGCCGACTTCGACATCGGACAACGGCACGGCCTGGAGGTCATCAACGCCCTAAATCCGGACGGCACGCTGAACGAAAACACGGGACCGTACGCTGGCCAGGAACGCGACGAAGCCCGCGACAACGTCGTGCAGCAACTCGAAGCCGAGGGTCTCCTCGAAAAGATCGAACCGTATTCGCATTCGGTCGGACACTGCGATCGGTGCGACGAAGTCGTCGAACCGATTGTTTCTTTGCAGTGGTACGTCAAGATGGCCCCTCTCGCCGCCCCCGCACGCGACGCCGTGTCTGAGGGACGGATCAAGATCGTGCCCGAACGGTTCGAGAAGGTCTACTACAACTGGTTGGACAACATCCGCGACTGGTGCATCAGCCGGCAGCTCTGGTGGGGGCACCGCATCCCCGTCTGGTACTGCGACGGCTGCGACGCGACGATCGTCGAGATGGAGAATCCGAGGCGCTGCCCAACGTGCGACGGCACGAACTTGCGTCGCGACGAAGACGTGCTCGACACCTGGTTCAGCTCAGCGCTATGGCCGCACTCGACCCTGGGGTGGCCCGAGGACACGGATGACCTGGACTACTTCTTTCCGACATCCGTGATGGAGACTGGCCACGACATCTTGTTCTTCTGGGTCGCTCGAATGATATTCATGGCGCTGGAGAACATGGGCGAAGCGCCGTTCCACACCGTGTACCTTCATGGCATGGTGCTTGATCCTCAAGGCATTAAGATGAGCAAAGTCAAAGGAAACGTGCTGGATCCACTCGAACTAATTGACATGTACGGCGCCGACGCGGTTCGCTTCGCGCTGACCACCGGCACTGCCGCGGGCGCTGATATGCGGACCAACGAGGGCAAGCTCGAGGCGAGTCGCAACTTCGCCAACAAGTTGTGGAACGCGGCCCGCTTCGTCATGTCCAACCTAGAACAACCCGACTCGCTCGACGACTGGGAAGATCTTCCGAACGTTTCTCATCGCGAAGACCGGTGGATAATCAGCCGGCTGAACCGTGTTGCGGAGCGGGTCGATACCCACATGAAGGCGCACCAGTTCGGCGATGCTCAGACGACCGTCCACGATTTCCTGTGGGACGAGTACTGCGACTGGTACATCGAGATGTCCAAGATTCGCGTCAGAGCGGGCGAATCGCCGTCGCCGCTGCCCGTATTGGCCCATGTGCTGGAGCGCGTTCTGCGTCTGTTGCACCCGTTCCTCCCGTTCGTCACCGAAGAGATTTGGCAGACCTTGCAGGACTACCTGCCGCACCGATCGGCGCCGCCTCCGGCGTTGATCGTCGCGCCGTATCCGACCGCGGATCAGTCTAGATTCGACGACGAGGCCGAGCGTGAAATCGGAGCCGTGGTCGAGCTCACTCGCGCGGCCCGCAACGTTCGAGCCGTTTTCAGGGTGGCGAACAATCAGCCAGTCAACGCTCGGGTCGCCACCTCAGCGGATCTCGAGGACGTGCTCCGAGAGTCGAGCGCGTTCATCAGAGCAGGCGCCAGCATCGACCTCACCATCGCCCCGAGCGTCGATGCGCTAGGCCAGGACGGCGACGAAGCCGTTCAGGTTCTCCAGCTAGGAACGCTAGGCATGGCGATAGGGGGACTCGTGGACCTCGACAGCGAGAAGTCGCGACTGCAAGAAGAACTCGAAGAGCTACGCGCGCACCGCAAACGCGTGGCGGGCAGGCTGTCCAACGAGCAGTTCACGTCGAAAGCCCCTGAAGAAGTCGTCGAAAAAGAAAGAGAACGCCTGGCGGACGTGGACGATCGGGTCGGCAGACTGGCAGACACCCTCGACAAGTTGGCGTAAGCGAGGTGCGTGTGGCTTGGTCCTTCCGACGGAAGGACCAGAGCGCCAGAGGCTGGATGCGCAGTTGGTCACGGCCTTAAAAGGCCGAACCCTTCCCCTTACACCCCGCCCGCGATCAAGCTCCCCATGCGCGACGTGCTGATGACGTCGCCGCCGTCTGAGCCGATGTCTGGCGTGCGGTAGCCCTCAGCCAACGCGCCGTCAACGGATCGCTCGACAGCCGCGGCTTCGTCTTCGAGGCCGAGCGAGTGGCGGAGCATCATCGCGGCGCTGAGGATGGTGCCGATCGGGTTCGCGATCCCCTGCCCCGCAATGTCCGGCGCGGAGCCGTGAATCGGCTCGTAGAGGCCGACTTTGCTGCCGCGCTTTGTTCGCCCGCCCTTGGGCAGACCGGCTAGGCTCGCCGATGGCAGCATGCCCAGGGAACCGGCCAGGACCGACGCTTCGTCGGTCAGTATGTCGCCGAACATGTTCTCGGCCACAATCACGTCGTAGTGGGCCGGGTTGCGGATGAGCTGCATCGCCGCAGCGTCAACAAGCACGTGCTCGAGCTCGACGTCGCTGTACTCGCACGCCACCTCGGTGGCGATCTCGCGCCAAAGTCTCGACGATTCAAGGACGTTGGCTTTGTCGACTGACGTGAGCCTCTTCCTGCGTCGTCGTGCGAGGTCGAACCCCACCCTGAGGATGCGATCGATCTCCTGCTCCGTGTATCGCAGCGTGTCGACTCCGCGTCGACCGCGGGACGTCTCCCAACGTCGTTTCGGCGATGCAAAGTACAGGCCGCCGGTGAGCTCGCGCACGACGATCATGTCAACGCCTTCGAGCAGTGAGGCTTTTACAGGGCTGGAGTTGATCAGCGCCGGCAGAACCTTGACTGGCCTCAAGTTGGCGAAAAGGCCAAGCTGTTTGCGTATCGCAAGGATGCCGTCTTCCGGGCGCACCTTGGCACTGGGGTCGTCCCACTTGGGCCCGCCGACCGCGCCGAACATGATGGCGTCGACGCCGCGGCACAGCGCGATGGTGTCTTTGGGCAACGGAGTGCCTGTCGCGTCGATCGCCGCTCCGCCAACGATGCCGTACTGTAATTCAAATTCATGGCCAAAGCGGGCGCCAACGGCACGAAGCACTTTGATGGACTCTTCGATCACCTCGGGTCCGATGCCGTCGCCTGGAAGGACCGTTAGTTTGAACTGCATTTCGATGCTCCTGAAAGGGGGAACTTGTTTTGCATCGTCTGCGATGCGGAGCGTATTATATGCGAGGTCGCGGTCGTCGTGGAGGTAAATTTAGGTCTTGGTTTCGGCTGTCCAGCCGTGTTTTGCCGTTGACATGCAGCCCCCGACACGAACTAGCAGCCTGAGCATCGAACTCACGAACGAGGTGATCCATTGACCATCACGACAGAAGCAGTCGTCATCGGCGGCGGCGTCATGGGAACCAGCATTCTCTACAACTTGGTCTCCCGAGGCGTCAATGCGCCGGTTCTGTTAGAGCGCGACACGCTCGGATCCGGCTCGACGGGTCGGTCGTCCGGTGCGATCCGCATGCACTACTCCACCGAGGTCAACGCTCGGATGGCCTGGGAGAGCTTCCACATCTTCAAGGACTTCGCGAACGTTGTCGGCGGCGACCCGGTCGAGTTCGTCAAGACCGGCTACCTCATCATCGTCCCCGAGGACGCGGTCGACGGCATCCACAAGAACGTGACAATGCAGAAGGCGGTGGGCATCGACACTGACATCGTCACTTACAAGGAGGCGAAGGAGCTTGCGCCGGCGTTCCACCTCGACGAGACCGAGGCGTTCGCATGGGAGCCGGAGTCCGGGCACGGCGACCCGTCGGGCACCGCCCTCGCCTACTCGATGCGAGCTCGCGACCTGGGCGCGACGGTCGTCCTGGAATCGCCCGCGCAGGAGATCGAGATCGCAAGCGGCAAGGTCAAGGCCATCATCACCGCGGGCGAACGGTACGAGACGCCCATCGCGGTCGTCGCGACGGGTCCGTGGTCGTCGCCGTTCCTGGGCAAACACGGCATCGATTTGCCGCTGCAGGCGACCAGACACGAGGTCTTCTTCCTGCGCCGGCGGCTCGACCTGGTGCCCAGCCATCCGGGCGGCGGCGACATGACCAACCTGATCTACTTCCGCCCCGAGGGCAATGACCTGACGCTGGTCGGCAACGGCAACCACGAGGACCCGGCCGACCCCGACGCCTACAACCCTCGATCGACGATGGGCTTCGTCGAAGAGATCTGGGAGAGAATCGCGCGCCGAATCCCAGGCATTGAGGAATCAGAGCTCTTCACCGGCTACGCCGGCCTCTACACATCGACGCCGGACCTACACCCGGTCGTCGACAAGGTCGGCGGAATCGAGGGGCTGTACATCTGCACCGGTTTCAGCGGCCACGGCTTCAAGGAGTCCCCCGCCGTCGGCATCGTCATGGCCGAGCTCATCCTCGAAGGCAAGGCCAAGCTCCTGGACATCACCCCTCTACGCATGACCCGCTTCGCAGAAGGCGACCTCAACACAACCACGTACGACTTCAAGGTGATCGCATAGTTGGCTTTGATCGTGTGGAGTGCAGAGGGGCGCGCCCCTTTGCATCGGCACTCTACTTGGCGACGATGTTAACCAGCTTGCCGGGCACGTAGATCACCTTCGCGACGGTCTTGCCGTCCGTGTGCGCCTTGACCTTGTCGCTGGCCTGCGCGGTCTCCGTCGCGGTCTCCTCGTCGATGGAGGCCGGGACCTCGATACGGTCGCGGAGACGGCCGTTGACCTGGACGACCAGCGTGATCATCTCGTCGGCGGCGAGATCGGCGTCCCACTTGGGCCAGGGATGCTTGTGGACGCTGTACTCGCGTCCGGAAGCCTCCCAAAGCTCCTCGGCGATGTGAGGCGCCATCGGGGCCATCAGCGTCAACAGACTGGCCACGGCGTCGTTCCACACCCCGGCGCTGACGTCCGCTCGTTCCCATGCCTGAACCATCGCGTTTGTGAGCTCCATCATCGCGGCGAGAGACGTGTTGAACTTGAAGCGGTTCATGTCGTCGGAGACGCGGCGGATCGTCTTGTGCATCGTCCGCTGCAACTCGCGCGACGCCTCCTCGTCGATGGTTGCGCCGTTGAGCTCGGACGCGTTGCGATGACCGATGTCCCACACGCGGTTCGCCCATCGGGCGATGCCGTTGATGCCGGAGTCGCTCCAGTCGCCGCCCTGCTCCCACGGTCCAAGGAACATTAGGTAGCAACGCATGATGTCGGCTCCGACTTCGCTGACGTAGTCGTCCGGCGCGATGACGTTGCCTCGGGACTTGCTCATCTTCTGGTGCTGGAAGACGATCGTCCCCTGGTTGAACAGCCGTTGGAAAGGTTCGTCGAAGTCGATCAGTCCCAGGTCGCGCAACGCCTTGACGAAAAAACGCGCGTACAGCAGGTGCATGACCGCGTGCTCGACGCCTCCGGTGTACTGGTCGACAGGACTCCACTTCCCGACCGTCTCCGGGTCGAACGGACCGTCGGCGTAGTGGGCGTTGGTGTATCGCAAGAAATACCACGACGAGTCGACGAACGTGTCCATCGTGTCGGTTTCGCGCTTCGACTGCCTGCCGCAATCCGGGCAAGGCACATTCACGAACGCGTCGTGCAGAGCGAGTGGCGATTCGCCGGTCGGCAGGAACTCGGCGTCCTGCGGCAATAGAACGGGCAGGTCGCTTTCGGGCACCGGCACTTCGCCGCACTCGTCGCAGAAGACGATCGGTATCGGCGTGCCCCAGTATCGTTGTCGAGAGATCAGCCAGTCGCGCATCCGGTAGTTGACCGTCCGGTCGCCCCAACCCTGCTGCTCGATGTGCTCTGCGATCTTCGTCTTGCCTTCAGTGCTGGAGATGCCGTCGAACTCACCCGAGTTCACTTGGGTCCCGGGAGCAATGTACGCATCGTCCAGATCGCCGCCGTCCCAGTTATCCGGCGCGACAACGACGCGGATCGGCAGGCCATACTTTTTCGCGAACACGAAGTCCCGCTCGTCGTGGGCCGGCACCCCCATCACGACCCCGGTGCCGTAGGTGTGCAGCACGTAGTCGCCGATAAGGATCGGCAGTCGCTCGCCATTGAGCCGGTTGATGCAATACGCGCCGGTGTGGACGCCGGTCTTCTCGCGATCTGTCGACAACCGCTCGACTTCTGTGTCGCGCCTAGCCCGCTCGACGTATGCGGCCACCTCGTTGGCCTGCTCGGGCGTAGTCAGCTTGTCCACCAGCGGGTGCTCGGGCGCCAGCACGACGAACGTCACGCCGAATATCGTGTCGATGCGCGTCGTGAACGTCCGGAGCGTCTTCTCCTCTAGGTTGTATTCGGAGATGTCGAATTCGATTTCGACGCCCTCGCTGCGGCCGATCCAGTTGGTCTGCATCGTGTTGATCTTCTCGGGCCACTCCATGCCCGATTGATCGAGGAGCTCGTCCGCGTATTTGGTGATGCGGAAAAACCATTGGCTCATGTCCCGATGCGTGACCATCGTGTCGCATCGCTCGCACCGGCCGTCGATGACCTGTTCGTTTGCCAGGACCGTCACGCAGGACGGGCACCAGTTGACCGGAGCGTTGGCCCGATATGCCAGACCGGCCTTGTAGAATTGCAGGAAGAACCACTGATTCCATTGGTAGTACTCGGGCTCGCAGGTGACGACTTCCCGATCCCAGTCGTACGACGGACCCATTGAGCGCAGCTGACCGCGCATCTTTTCGATGTTGTCCATCGTCCACTTGAACGGATGGATGCCGCGAGCGATGGCTGCGTTCTCGGCGTTCAGGCCGAACGAGTCGAAGCCCATCGGATGCAGCACGTTGTAGCCCTGCATTCGCTTGAATCGAGCGTGCGTGTCGGCGCCGGACATGGCGAACCAGTGGCCGATGTGGAGGTCGCCGGACGGATACGGGTACATGTGGAGCTCGTACCACCGTGGACGCGGGTCGTCGTCGTGCGCCTTGTAGATGCCGTCCTGCTCCCAGCGAGCCTGCCACTTGGCGGAAATATCAGCGTGATCGAACCTGGTGGCTGTTGTTCTCGTTGTCGTCATGCACTGCTCCGTGTCGCTTTGGTCGTCCGACCTGGTTTCCTATGTGGTCCTCGCCTGAGTGAACGGCCTCACCCCACCCCTCAAAGAGGGAGAAGGGAATTTGGGGACACCCCAAACCCCGGCGGTGCTTCGCCCCTGCACCCCAATTTCACCTGGTTGCTGGCATGACACTCTCACTTGGGCGTTTCTGCTGCTCGGTCTTCCGACCGGGACCCACTTGCGGGGAATACGAAAAACAAAAACCCGCCCCTATCCAGGGACGGGATTCGATTTTGAATGGGCCCGCGGTACCACCCCAGTTGCCCGGCGATTAACCGCCAGACCACTCGAACGCGATAACGGTGCGTGCCGTCCGGCCTTGTTGCGGTGAGCGTTTCAGGCTCAAAGTTGGGGTCGGAGGCTCCGGGGCGAGTTCAGGGATTTACGTGCGCCAGCTTCGCACCTGCCGCTGGCTCTCTGTGCCGGGCTTTCCCCTACTACTCCCCATCGTTGCCTGTTATAACGCCGCCGTAACGGCATGATGGAAAACCCTAACACAGGCGTCGCAGACCAGTCAAGAAAGCTCCCTCCGACCTGACGGACCTGCATCGACTCGGACTGTGAGCTCTGGTTGTCGAGTCCGCCATCGGCGATAATGAGGCGGCACGACACCGGCCGGGTCGCGTCGCCAGGGACGATTCCATCGAGATTGATGATTCGGGAGGAATGAATGAGCGAACCGAGGCAAGACGACGACCGGTCTCTGTTGTTGACGCGCGCGAAGATTGAAACAAAGGTCGCGCAATTGGCAGCGGCGATCGACCGCGATTACGCGGGCAGATCGCCGGTCGTCGTCGGCATACTCAAGGGCGCGTTCATGTTTCTCGCCGATCTGGTCAGGCGAATGGAGACGCCTATCAAGAGCGTCGAGTTCATTCGAGTCAGCAGCTACGGCACGTCGACGGCGAGCAGCGCACAACCCATCATGCTGGTTGACTTGTCGCCGAAAACCGTCGAGGGTCGAGACGTGATCGTCATCGAAGACATCGTCGACACCGGACTTTCGACCCAGGTCGCGATGGAACATCTCGCCAAGCTAAATCCGGCTTCGCTGGTGTTGTGCTCGCTGCTCGACAAGCCGAGCCGCCGCCGCGTGCCCGTAACCGCCAAGTATGTCGGATTCACCCTGCCCGACAAATTTGTGGTCGGCTACGGCCTCGATGTTGGCGAGCTCGACCGACAGTTGCCGGACATCTACACGATCGACGGCTGACGGCCGCCGATCAACACACCGGACCGGCGGTGACCTCCGGCGCGACTTTGCGCGACAACAGACGTCCGTCAGCGCCCGTGCCAACGAGGCGGCGATCGTCCACCATGACCTTGCCGCGAAGGATAGTCGTGGTCGGCCAACCCTTGACGTGCCAGCCCTCCCAGATGCTGTAGTCCTCCAGGTGCAGGTCTTCCGCTGTTAGTGGCCTGTCGAATGTCGGGTCGATGATCGTGATGTCGGCGTCGCTCCCGGCGGCGAGTGCGCCCTTCTGCGGGTACATGCCGAAGATGCGAGCCGCGTTCGCGGACGTGATGTCGACGAACCGCTCGAGCGACATTCCGAGCTCGACGACGCCTACGGAGTACGCGATGCCGACTCGTGTCTCGATGCCGTTGTGGCCGCCTGTCACGTCGGCCACGGTCTTGAAGCGGATCTTCTCCTCCCACGTCGTTGAGACGAGGTCGGTCGCGACGGTCGACAGCCGGCCGTCCAGCAGCCCCTGCCAAAGCGCCTGGCGGTCGATTTCGGATTTGAGCGACGGGTAGGTGTGGTACTTCATGCCATTGTCTTCGCGATAGTTATCGGCGTTGAAACAGGCGTAGTTGTGGAGGGTCTCGCCGTAAATCGGCAGCCCTTGCGACCGCGCTTCGCCGATCGCTTCGACGCCTTCACTGGCGCTGACGTGCACGAAATAGATCGGGCACGACTTCCGCTCAGCCAGCCTGATCGCCCGCCGGAACGAAACGTCTTCCGAGATGTTGGTGTGAATCTCGTGCATGTGCCACCAGTCCCACATGCCTTTCTCCTGGGCGGAGCCGTAGTTGTAGTGGACCATGTCGTCATCCTCGGAGTGGACGAGCAGCATTCCACCGGCGGCTGAAATGTTGTCCATGATTGGCGACAACCGGCCGAAGTCGGTCTTATTGCTCAGCATCTGGGGACTTGGAGGCCTAATGCTGGTGGTGAAGATCTTGAAGCTCGCGAAGCCGTCTTCGACGCACTCGCCTATCTGGTTGATCGAGTTCTCATCGGCGACGCTGTTGAAGATGGGGTGGTACGAGTAGTCGGTGAACGCGTTGCCCTGCCATCGTTCCGCCGCCTCGCCGAGAGCGTGGCGAATATCCTCGCCATGAACCTGCGTCGCGAAGTCCAGCACCGTCGTAGTGCCGCCGTGGATCGCGGCTCGAGAGACAGGCTCCGCCCCGGATCGTTCGACTTGACGCGGTCCGCCGATGTGGGCGTGAGGCTCGATGCCGCCAGGGACGACGATCTTGCCGGTGGCGTCGATTACTCGCGCGCCGTCAGTCGAGATCGCGCCCGGTTGGGTCACCCCGACGATCTGCTCGCCTTCGACTGCGACATCGAAGCTCCCCGTCCCAGATGGCGTAACAACCGTTCCACCGGTGATGATCAGGTCAACCATTGGTCCCCTCCCTCAGAGTAACTCGTGCTGGAGCTGTCAATCTCGCGCAAACGGTGAAATACGGATTGGCCCTGAAGGGCCAGAGCACCCCTGATGCGGTGGGCTCGGCCTTCAGGCCAACTCTCACCGGCCCGCTAGCTCAGCGCGGAGACTACGGCGTCGCCGACTTGCGCGGTCGTCGACGTGCCGCCGAGGTCCGGCGTCAGCGTCTCGCTCAACTCGACTGTCTTGAGCACCGCCTTCTCCACCGAGTCCGCCGCGGCTTCGTCGCCCAGATGGCGCATCATCATCGCAGCCGACAATATCGCGGCCATTGGGTTTGCGATGCCCTTCCCCATGATGTCCGGCGCGCTGCCGTGGACGGGCTCGAACATCGATGGGAAGCGACGCTCTGGGTCGATGTTGCCGCTCGGCGCGAGGCCCATGCTGCCGGTGATGATGGCGCCGATGTCGGTGAGGATATCGCCGAACAAATTGCTTGCGACGATCACGTCGAACGCCTCGGGCCTGCGAATCAAATCCATGCACGCCGCGTCTATCAAAAGCGAGTTGGTTTCGACATCCGGATACCGCTCGGTCACGGCCTCGAACGATCTGTCCCAGACGATCATGCCGTATCCGAGGGCGTTGGATTTGGTGATCGACGTGACGAGGTTCTTCTTGCCGCGTTTACGGGCGAGCTCGAATGCGTACGTGATGACGCGCTCGCAGCCTTTGCGCGTGAACAGCCCGACCTGCACGCCGACTTCTTCGGGGAAGCCCATGTACTGGAAGCCGCCGACATCCGCGTACTCGCCTTCTGTGTTCTCTCGGACGGTCACGATGTCGATGTCGCCCGGCTCCTGGCCTTTCAGTGGCGACGATGTGCCGGGATAGAGCACGCTCGGTCGCTCGCAAACGTACTGGTCGAATGAGCGTCGGATTGGCAAAAGCAGTCCCGCCAACGTTATGTGGTCCTGGATCTCGGGGACGCCGACGGCGCCGAGAAAGATCGAGTCGAATGTGGACAGCGTGTCAAGACCGTCCGACGGCATCATCTCGCCGTGTTTGAAATAGTAGTCCGACGCCCAAGGCATCTCGGTGAATTGCCAGGCGATGCCGTGGGCCTCACCCGCGGCCTCAAGCACCTTGATTCCCTCTTCGATCACCTCAATGCCAATCCCGTCGCCTCTAATGATCGCGATCCGATGTTCGCTCAAAATGCACCTCTTAAAAAACACGACGGAAGCGGCCAGATGCCGCTTCCGTCGCCTGTTTACCTATCGTTGGTTGCCCGCCCCTCAGCACGCGCGTCCAGCGCCGCGTCCGGCAGAATGATGGTAGCACGCGCGACCGCATCGAACAATGGCGATGCGACCTATCAATTTGGTCTACCATCCGACTTCCTTAGTGACTTGCCATCCACAAGCTTTCAGCCGAAATCGTATCCGGCACGGATATTTGCGGCCCGATCGCCGAGCCGCTCCCAGCCCAAGTCCGTCAATTCGACGCGAATCTCCACGGTGGGCAGATCGCACGTTCCCGGCGCTCACTCTCGGTGTCAAGAAGTCGAACAGGTGCGACGTGTGATTGTGCGCCCGCCCTCGGGAGCAGGCGGCCTGCGTCGCGGGCTCGTTCCGGCGACACGAGGATGGTTGGAACGGCGCCATCGTGAACCCGGAAATGGTTCGACCGCGTCGGTTGCCAGCTGACGTGCGGGGGAACCTTTGGTTGCATCCAAACCGCTTGTGTATTAGTCTGCACACCTCCCATCTAGGAGAGTAAACATAAATCGTGATTTACCGGCTTTCATCGATCCGTCCGACCCGAATTCAACTAAGTTGCGTGTTCTTCCGCAACTTTCCGAGGGGTATCACCTGAACCGCAATTCCCCTCGGCTAGGACGCTTGAGAAGAAAAAGGCCAGGAGTAATGGCTGCCTTCGCCTTGCTCGCGCTGGGGATCGGACTAATTGCCACCGCCGCAGTGGTGTTCCCTCAGTCTGACGAAAAACCCGAGAGCAGCATTAATGTGCTCGGCTACGAAATCTCACGCGACCGCGTGGCGATACCCACGGATTGGGGCGAACCCCTGACCAAGCCCCTGCAGGTTCAAGTCGCGTCGGCGATAGCGACATCCACTTCCGCTTCAAATTCCCTGCCGAAGAACCTGGCATCCACCACGACTACCTGGTGTACGAGGGTGGAAAGTGGGCGAAGCACGGAAGCTCGGAGGTTGGCAGCGTTCCAGATGGGCTCTATGGAGACCGTTTGACGTTTCACGTGGACGATGGCGCAGTTCGTGGTTTCGCCAGCCAGGGATGCTGGGTCACCTGCCGCAGCGACTTGAGAGACCCGTTCATGTATGCTGCCCCCAGCTCGAGCGAGGTGCAGGGAAATTCGTATTTCAACGATGTGATTAATAAGACCGACACGAGAAAGTACATTCCCGACAGTCGCCAAAGGGATTCCTGGTGGGATTTTGGCTGGGACGATATCTCGGCCCAGGATGCGGACGTGATCCAGGCGCTAAAGGACGGGGGCGTTTTCCTTGACCAGTGGCATCGGAGGGCGGCGCGAGGAAATCCTATCGGCGTTTCGGACGATATGTGGGTCTTGGATTACAGAAATGGCGACGGCGGCAAGAGCGCATACTCTACAAACTGGGATGGCGACGTCGAGCAGCCTAAACAGATGTTCGATCCTGAAAAGACCGGTTTCGCTGCCCTGAATTTCGACGACGTCCACAATGGCCGTGTCCCTTTTGACAGCATTTACTACCTGAGCGATGACACGATGACGGAGTTCGACCTCAACCATGCCTGGCAAGAAGGGGACGCGATACCGCGCAGATATTTGCGAACCCCGGAAGGGAGCTGGAGCGACATTGCCGCCGACGCGGCCTGGAGCAATGGCGAGTGGACGGTGGAGCTGTCGCGGCTCTTGGACACCGGGAACTCCGGTGACAAGGCATTCAGAGATCGAGCGACGTGCGACCTGGCCTTCGCTTTATACACGTCGGCTACTGGCATCCGTTCCACTACGTCACGTTCCCGTCGAAGCTTGGGCTTGGCCAACCCGCCGACATCGTCGCCCGGCGGTTCGAAGGCGAGCAGCCCGACTGGTCATCGATCTCCCCCGTGACGTTGACCGCGTTTTATCCGGGTCAGGCAAGCTGGCAATTCATCATAAGCGACGAACACCTGGGCGCACCCGCTATTCAGAAATGACAGCGCGTCATGCGCGTCCTGCCACACACCGGAGTCGCTCGCAACACGAGCGGTTAGCCTTGAGCTCCGCGACGAGCTTGAGAGCCCTCGGCCTCTGACTTGGGCTGCAGGGTTGTTGGGAGTGCTCGCCATCGCGGTAGCCGGAATCATGTTTAGGAGGTCGTGAGATGGAAGAGGGCATTTTCAACCACGGCATTTATTGGCACAGCATGTCCACCAGCCTCTTTCAGGGCGGCGCGATAGCAATGGCATATGCCATCATCGCCCGCCTGTTGGCGCCGCGCGAGTGGCGGTACGGGGGTCTGGACGTGCGGCTCGCCCATGGCACGATGATTGCACTCCTTGCGATCTGGAACTTGGTTTTTGCGTTGTTGAGCGGTATCACGGGCTTCTTCACAACATGGGGATTTGACGCCGTTTCGTCCGTATCTCTGACAATGAATAAAGCGATGATCGGCTCATTCGGCTTGTTGGCGATCATACTGATGATCTGGATTCGGGCACGGTACGATCCCGATCTCTGGGAGGACAGGTCGCTCAGGGCCACCTACGTTGTCCTGGGTCTGATGGGCAGCGCAACCGCGATAGTGACCGGGTCCCTGGGCGGGGAAGCCGCCCTACTGGGAACGGCGCTCCTGTGGTTCTGGGAACTCGTGCGAATCGAACCTCGCATGCCCATGATCATGCCTGTTTGGGGGTCTGTCGCGTTGATCGTGGCCGCTCTTGGGTTGATCGCCGGCGCCGTCGCTTTCCGATTGCGGAGCCAGTCAGCATAGGCATGCCTGCCGTCTGACGACTGGCTCCGGTGATGACCGACGCTTTAAGCGCCTTCGGCGACGCGTCCCCCGTATCGCTCGACGAATACGAATTCCCAACCGGAATCGTACCCGGCGCGAACCTCGGCAGCCTGGTCGCCGAGCCGCTCCCAGCCCGAGTGCGTGAGTTCGACGCGAGTGCCGGACTCCGCGGCGGCGAACGTTACTTCGATGTTCTGGGCCTCCTCGGGCGTGCGGTTCAGTTGCCAGGTGAACGCGAGCCGGTTCGGCGGGTCCCAAACCAACATATCGCCCCAGTTCAACCGCGTTCCGTCCTCGAGCACCTCGTAGACTTGCCCGCCGACCTCGCTTTCCATGCCGCAGGTGACCGCCTTGTCGGCGCCCACCGAGTGGCTGTCCATGGCCACCACGAGCCAATTTGATCAGTGAAGATGCGAAACGCGTCCTCGACACTCTGCCCCACCGTGACGGATTTGACGACCGGCGCGATCGCCTGGTCAGCTCTCTGTTCTACTATCTGATGATCCTCCTTCAATCGAATCCGCGAACTGTTTATACGATGTCAATACCTCACCCCAGAAGCTCTCCACATACGCCCTGAGCTCGATCAAGCCAGCGGTGTCGACGCTGTAGATCCGCCGTGTACCCTGCCGCGTGTCAGCGACCAGGTTGGCGTCCTTCAGTATGCGCAGATGCTGCGACACCGCGGGCCGGCTGACCGGCAACGTCTCCGCCAACGCCCCGACAGAAGAAGGCGCCGCGAGGATTGCCTCGAGGATCTGCCGTCGTGTCGGATCGGCCAAAGCTGTGAGAGTCTGTTGGTAAGTCATCGCTAACCGTAAGGGTATGCTTACGGAAATCCATTGTCGACTCTTCAGTCAAAATACGAGACTATTCGGCGGTCCTGCTGCTCTTTTTGCTAAAGGCATCTGAATCTCATAGAATATGTGAGCATCTTAAGGGCGGAAGAATCATGATGGGGGTATGGTATTGGCCGACACAATCACGCTGTATACACATCCGGACTGCACCTACTCGGACGCACTGAAGGCCGAGTTGGAAGAGCTTGACGTCTCATTCGTTGAGATCGATCTGGCGATTGATCCTGACAAATGGGCGACCGTCGTGGAGCTCACCGGCGGCGAGCGGATCACGCCCGTCATGGTGACTGGCGACGTCGTGGAAGTTGGCTTCCACGGAGTTGGTTGAAGCATGTAACCTCGGGGCCGTAGGCCCCGACACACAACCTAGACACCAAAGCGGACACCGATCCGCAAAACACGGCTAGGGGAAGTCATCCTCCTGCCGCTGCATTATCCGGAGGATCGCTTGAGCACTCGCGAAGCCAGCCGAAAATCGATCGGCGCCGGGGACGTGGCGCCGGAATTTACCTCGCCGTTGTTGGACGGGAAAGACATCAGCCTGTCCGACTACAAGGGCAAGCGAGTCATACTGTTCATGTGGGCGTCGTGGTGAGCGTGCCGCGAGCAGTTGCCTATATGGCAACAGATCTACGAATCGAAAGCGCTGTCTGACAACGGCATCGAGATACTCTCCGTCGCGATGGATGTCCAGGGGGCGGACGTCGCCAGGCCGTTTGTCGAGAAGCTCGGAGCCACGTTCGAGACTGTAGTGGACAACGAAAACATCCTCGGGCAGCTCTATCGGTTCAAAGCAATCCCCAACGGCTACCTGATCAACCCCGACGGCACTGTCGAGTAACGACGGCTGGACGGTTTCGACATCCGCGGAGCCGAAACCCGTCAACTGGTCGAAAAGTGGATCGATAAACCGGCGGGACCCGCACCCGGGACGCCCGAAGTCGATGCGATGGGCGACGAGCACGACGAGGCGAACTCGTTGTTCCGCGAAGGCGAATCAGCCTACCACGGCGGCGATTTGGCCCGCACGATCGAACTCTGGCGTAAAGCCGTGGAACTGGAGCCGGACAACTACATCATCCGCAAGCAAATCTGGGCACTCGAACACCCGGAGAAGTTCTACGACTCGGACGTCGACTACGCGTGGCAACGCGTTCAATTGGAAGAAGGGCGCTAGGCTTCGTTTCGACCTGATGGTATTCAAGCGGCGGGCTTCAACAAGCCCGCCGCTTTGTGTTTGGACGAACGAATGTGGTACGCGGGCGCCACGAAGCAATAGTCCATATGCACCTTTTGCGGTCCGAGTTCGGTAAGTAGCATTGCATCGACTGCCGAGTGACAATGGGCTCGATCAAGCCCTCGGATTCGATCGAAAAGAAGGCGCCTGCAGTGAACTTCGAACCGAATCGACTCGACCCGAGCTTCGCCGGTTCGTGGGCGATCAGGAGCACCGTCGGCGGTGTGATCGCTTTCACGGCGGTCGCCATAACGATTTCGTTCGTGGGAGTGTTGCTCGACGACACCAAGCTCGGAGAGCAAATCGCCGCCCACAGGTGGCCGTATTTGGCAGTGTTCCTGGTGTATGTGGGAATCGCTCTATCGCAGTGGGGAGCGCTTCGAGACATCGGCGGATATCGAGTCGGGACCGTTTGGTGGGCGCCCGCGAGCCTCACCGGCGCCGCGATTGGCGTGGTCCTGATGGCGGCCGTCTATCCAAGTATCTGGAACGACGCATATCGCAGACTTGACGGTCCTGGCACATCCGGAAGTATGAAGCAGCGCGGCAGCTTCTACAACGAAAACATTTTCGGTTGGGGCGACGAGCCGTTCCAGCTCGACATCGGACTCTTCTCCGGTGAATCAGCGATCCAGCGACAAATCCGAAGTGCGGAGACGCGGCAAAGGTTATGGAAGTTGGACAAACCGGCCACGGAGGAATTCGACGTCAATACCGCGAAAGCGATGGCCTGGGCATGGATCGTGGCAGCGACGTTGTTCGCGATTCCGGTCGGCGTGATGCAATGGGTCGCCCTGCGCCGGAAGATTCCGCGATTCTCGTTGTGGGTCCCGGCGACGGTGGTGGCAGCGTTGCTCGGCAACGCCTGCGTCGGGTTGATTATGATGTTCGATGCAAGCGTCACCGGCGGAACGACATCCTACGACCCGCCGGGCTTGATTGGTTTGCTGGGCATGCTGCTCGGGTCCGCCGTTTTCTCGCTGATCACCGGAGCAGCCATGGCGACGTTGCTGCGCGGCTTCGTTCGTGCGCGCCAGCTCGATGAGCTGCCGTACAGGTCCGATATCGGGTAGCCGCGCAATGATCGACGCTGAGTTTTCATGCGACAACTGTGGCGCCCTGGTTGTCGGGGCAGCCAACTTCTGCGTCCATTGCGGCGGGAAGGTCGGCGACTTGCCCGTCAGCGACAAAGCTCCATCCGACTTCGGCGATCGATTCGGCCAGCCGCGAGCCAGAGCCATTCGGTCGGCGCCGTTCATTGTCGCGGTCCTCGCCTTCTTCCTGCGTGGATGACCGTGTCGTCGTGCAACCAGTCGGTCGTCCCGGCCGGACCGAGCCAGACGCCCGAGATATTTCGCGCTGCTCCCGCGCCGAGACAATCCGCCACGACTTCGGTGGCGTCCTCTGCGACGGACACCCTTCAGGGGCTCGTGTTCGTATATACTGATGAAATCCGAGGCGTCACCGGCATCGACCAAACTGATTCGGACGGTGACGAGTACGCGTTGAAGCCCGAGCCAACGGCGATCGCGGTGCTGATCGTTGTCGTGGCAGGAGCGGCGCTGTTCATCGTGTCACGACGCAAAAGGCTTGTCGTTGGGCTTGTGCTGGTGTCAGCAGCGTACGGGTTGTCGTTCCCGCTGCTGGTTTACCCCTGGCTGAACATTCGGTACGAGTTGAGCTACGTGGGCCGATTGCACTTCGAGTGGGGATACTGGGTGCTCTGCGCAAGCCTCCTCGCGGCCGTCGCGGTCCACGGCACGGAGATGAGACTCTTCACGAAACGCTGGACGCTGATCCCGGTGTTGGGGATCCCTGCGCTAGTCGACGTGTTCTTCTCGCTGACTGGGGAGTGAATTGGGCGGCGGGAGAATCGCGCGACCCCGGTTGTCGATCGCGGTGGACTGTGGCGCCAACAAAATCGTCACGGTTGTCGTTGACGGAGAGGTTCGCCGACGGGCAAAAGTCAATCCGATAGCGCTGAACGAGAGGGTCTTCGTAAAGGAAAAGTGAGGATTGGTCGGGGAGACTGGATTCGAACCAGCGGCCCCCTGCACCCCATGCAGGTGCGCTACCAAGCTGCGCCACTCCCCGATCCAATGTCAGGATAGCACAGGGCTGTCTAGCCATCAATACTCGAAAAACGCTGTGCGCCAATCCACATTTTGGTGATGCGACGAAGTTCGAGCACCCAGTCACAATTCTGGTCGGTTGCCCACTCAAACGTTGATTGCGTCTCGCGGCTAGTTACAGTCTAACTGTACCCTTTGTCTCGTTCCCATTGGCGGGCCGTGTCTTCGGCTACTTTCGGGCCGACTTTGGTAACCTTCGCACTGGGCCGGTTTCGTTGGTGCTCGCCTGTACGTCGCGCCAGATCCGTCGTAATTTCGCCATGGACTTTTTTTCGGCCAACGCGAACTTCGTAGCGTGCGTGGTTCCATGGCTTCTGATTGGCATGCGTCTCCTCCATGCAACTTCAAAGCAGAACTATTGTACGGAATCCACGAATGGGTGTCAACGCAATCGAGGCAAGAACGGATCACCCCAGCCGCCGGCTATGAAACAAGTACTGGTTCGCGTACCCGGCGTGGCGGCCGAATCGCTCTTGGGCCCAGGGGCGCATGTGGCTGCGTGGCATCGGAGTCGTGGGAGTCGAAAAATGCTGTTCGCGGAGGGCGCGGTCGATCCAGACGTCGACGGGGAACGCTTCCGGTTTATCGAGCGAGAAGAGGAGCACGCAGTTGGCGATCTTGTCGCCGACACCGGGGAGCTCTGTGAGGGCGTCCAGTGCGTCCTGATATGGAGCTAACCGCAACGCGAAAAGATCGAATTCGCTGCCTGCGACTCGTTCGGCGGTCGCCACGAGGTACTTGGCTCGGAAGCCGAGACCGAGATCGCGGAGCACGCCTTCACCCGCGGTGGCGAGCTGGGTTGCCGTCGGAAAGCTCCGTCGTTCGGCGGCGTGTCCCGCAATCGGCGACCCTAGTTCCGATGCCATGTCCTCGACGTTCTTCGTGATTCGGCGGATGTTGTTGTTTGCGGAGCATATGAACGACGCGAGGCACTCCCACGGGTCTTGTCGCACGATTCGCAGTCCGGGATACCGCGCGATGCCCTGCGCGACTTGTTCGTCGAACGCGAGGGCTTCGTAGATCGCCGAGATCCCCTCGTCGAGGCGCAGGTAGTCTCTCAGCAGCGAGGCGATGTCGGGATCGGAGTCAGGCGTGGTCGAGAACTCGACGCCGTCGTTTGATTGACGCAAATAGATCAGGCGTTCGAAGGCGACGCTCTCGAACCACGGCGGGTCATCGGATTCAGACTCGAGCCGCCGCCAGCGGAAGGCTTGGCCACTTTCGAGCGTGGCTGCCAGGTCGAACGGGCCATCGACCGTTAGGAGCGCCACTTACCGGCCCAGCCAGCGTTCGATCTCGGACGGGATGTCCTCGAGCAGGCAGGCGTTCGACGTGACTGGCGGGAGCGACGTAATGAACTCCTTGCCGTAGCGTCGAGACACGATGCGTTGGTCGAGGATGATCGCGACACCCCGGTCGGATCGCGTTCGTATGAGCCGTCCGAAGCCTTGTCTAAGCCGAAGGATGGCCTGGGGCACCGAGTACTGCATGAACGGATTCTCGTACAACTCGGATCGGGCCGCGAACACGGGCTCGGTCGGCACGTTGAACGGCAGCCGAGCCACGAGCAGCACGCTGAGCACATTGCCGGCCAGGTCGACGCCCTCCCAGAAGCTGGACGTACCGAGCAGCACCGACTCGGGTTGCCGCACGAACTTGCCGACAAGCTGCTGCGGCGTCCCGTCGACTCCTTGGGCCAGCACGGTGATCCCCTTCGTGCGCATGTAGCTTCGGATGGCCGACGCGCAGGCGCGGAGCGCGGCGTGCGACGTGAACAGCGCCATCGTCCTGCCGCCAGCGGCGATCGCAGCCTGGGCGACGGCGTCGTTGACGGCATCCTGGTACTCGGGCGCGGACGGTTGATACATGTCCGTTGGGGTGCACAACAGCGCAGCTTGCTCGTAGTCGAATGGCGAACCGAGCAGCAGCCTCGTCGATTCTTGGAACCCGACACGCTCGATCAAGTGGTCGAACGTTCCGTTGGCGCTTAGAGTTGCGCTGGTCAACACGACTGAGTCCTTCGTCGAGTACAGCGTCTTGTCCAGCGTCTCGCCGACATGGAGCGGCGCCGCGTGCAATTCGAGGTCGCGCGACTGGAGCGAACGCGTCGCCCAGTAGATGCCGTCGTCCTCCGGGTTGACCACGAATTCCGCGAGCTGCTGCCGCAGAGAGCCGTTCGACTGCGCGGTTTCGGTGAGTTCGGTGATCATGCCCTCGTAGCCGGGCAAGTCCGTGCCGGCGAGGTTCGTCAGAGCTCGGTGCAACGCATCCAGCGACGATCCCAGGCTGGCCAGAAGCACGTCCGCGTTTTGCCAGAGGATTTCGAGGTCGGACCACGCCGGTTGGGCGCGCGTGGCCTTGGTCACCCTGACGTCGGCGCCGCGGTCGGGCCGGCCTTGGACCTCGGCGAAGAGCGCGGAGTTCATCCCGCTGAACGACCGGGCCAGCGCCTCCCGGAGCGGTGCGATCTCGGTGTTCGCTCGCGTCGTCCCCTCCTCGACCGTTTTGCGCTGGAGCTCGTCTGCCATCGACCTTCGGATGATCGAGACCGCCTCGTTGAACACCCCTCGGTCGCCTCCGAGCCTGGTCAGGTGCTCGTCGAACGAGGATTGTGGCAGGCTGAAGCCAAGCTGCCGGGTCGCCTCGTCTTCGAGGTGATGCGCCTCGTCGACGATCAACACGTCGTATTCGGGGATCACGGTCCCGCCCATCGCAAGGTCCGACAGGAGCAGCGCGTGGTTCACGATCACGATGTGCGAAGCGGCAGCCTTCTCCCGCGCGGCCCTCAAGAAGCACGGTCCGCCCGTGTGCATGCACTCTTGCGCGCCTTGCGCCGAGAGTCGGTCCCACGGGGCCGCCGCGGCGCGGTGCCCGAGGTTGAGCTCGGTGCGGTCGCCGGTCTCAGTGTCGTCCAACCACATCAGCGTCTTGGCGACCATCCGCGCCTCCGGCTCGGCGATGCCGTCGGTGTTTCTCAATTGCTGCCACTTCCGCAGGCACAGGTAGTTGGCTCTCCCTTTGAGCTGCGTGAACTTCAGATCGATGTTCGCCGCCTGCGGAACTCTGGTCAGCCCTTCGACGAGCATCGGCAGGTCTTTGCCGACGAGCTGTTCCTGCAAGTTGATGGTGTTGGTCGAGACGACGACCCTGCGGTTGTTCTGCGCGGCGTAGATGGCTGCCGGCAGAAGGTAAGCCATCGATTTCCCGACGCCCGTTCCCGCCTCGACGACCAGCCGCCCGCCCTCGTTCAGCGTCTCAGCGACCGCCCGAGCCATCTCGATCTGCTCGTCGCGCTCCTCAAAGCCGGAGATCGCCTCGGAGAAGCCGCTGCCGGTCTTGAGCACGGCCTCGACGAGATCGACGTCGATAGGCAACACTTCAAGGTTGGGCCGGAGCGGGCGACTCTGGGTCAACCGCCCTGCTATGGCCTTGATGTTCAGGCCGGAAATCCCGGTTCCGCCTTCGTCGTTGTCATCAGCCGCGGCCGGTCTGCCGATCTGGGGCTTGCGGCGGGCCCTCGGTTGCGACGGCCGGATGCCTTGCAGCACGGAGCGGAGCTTCCAACCGGACCGTTCCGCGAGGCGGGTCATCTCCGCGAGCGTCATCTCGTCCAACGCGGCAAGCTCACGGAGCAGCGCCACGAACACCTCGCGGGTTGCATCGGCGTCGTCCACGGCTCGGTGCGGCCTGTCGTGGCGAGCGCCGAGATGGTTCGCGAGGCTACCGAGCGTGTACGCGCCGAGTGTTGGGCGCAGCACGTACGCAAGCTCCCAGGTGTCGCAAGTCGCGTTGGTTGGATCGATCCCGTTGGCTCGCAGGAAACTCAGATCGAAGTCGAGGTTGTGGCCTACCAGCAATGCGCCGCCGATGAACGCCAGCAGCTCGCCGGAAACGCGATCGAATGTCGGCGCCCCGTCCACATCGGTTTGGCGTATGCCCGTGTAGTCGGTGATGAACTCGGAGAGTTTGCGCCTGGGATTGACGAACGTCTGGTACGTGTCCAGAACCTCGTCCGCTCGGAACTTTACCGCTCCGATCTCGATGATTTTGTCTTTATCGGGAGCGAGCCCAGTCGTTTCCAGATCCAGCGCAACCCACGTCTCGTCAAACGGGTCCGATTGGACGATCAAATCCATTCGGGGCTGGCTAACGATGTCCATAGATGCATCCCTGCTCGAAGGCGCGTCGCGTCGTGTATGGGGTCGAAACTGGACTCAAAGTGCCTCGTATTGGCGTCCGACGATCGACGCGGTAGGCGCCTCGTGGATCGGACAACCTCGCCGCGATTCAGACGATGCGAAGATTGCCTGTATTGTACTCTTCGCCCGGCCGGTAGGCGCGCGCTTTGATGGCTTCCACCAGGTCGGACTCCGATTTCACGTCCGAGTCGAAGACGGTGACGCATCGGCCCAACCCGTGGGTCGAATGAACGTCGGAGCCGCCCGTCCCCGGCAACCCAAGGCTACGGGCCACCCCCGTCGAAAACAGGTTCTCTTGCTGGGTGTTCGAGCCGTTGACAACCTCAATGTCGTCGACGACTTCAAACAGCGGATGAGCTGACGCCTCGACGGCGGTCTCCGGCCGCGCCAACCCGTTTCGATACAGCAAATTGTTGTTGTATGGCTCTTTGTTGAACAGGTTTCGGAACGGATGCGCCGAGATCATCACGCCGCCCGCCCGGTTCACCGCGCGACGCAACTCCCCGATCTTGTGCATGCCGGCCACGTACCGCCGCATGCCGAACACCAACACGTGCCCCATCTCGGTGTCGACCTCCAGCGCCGGAATGACGGTGATCCCCGCGTCGCCGAACGCCGCCGCGAGCTCAGGACTCTCCCATCCGCCGCCGTGCTCGGTCAGGCACACGCCGTCGAGCCCGATGCGTTCGGCCTCGGCGATGAGTTCCGCCGGAGTCAGACTGCTGTCGCTGCTGCCCTTGACCGTGTGGACGTGAAGATCAAATACCGCCAATATTTCCGCACCATGTATCGAAATCTGCCTGATTCTAATCGCCCCACCAACCCCGGTCAACTGGGGCGCAGCCCCAGACCCACCAGGGCTCGCCCTGGACCGACGTTCTACAAAACTGGCGCAGGGCGAGAGTTGTTGCGTAACGGCAACGTTGAGTTAAGACGGGTGCCAAATCGGGCCGCCCATGACCCAGCTTTTCGTGACATCCAGGCTCGACCTAGAGACCAAATGTCACCTGGATTTCGGAGGTCTGATCGGCACTATTAAGTTAAATGGAGCATTTAACATGGCAATTAACAACATCGGATATTGGACGTACAGTTGTGCCATCCCAACAACGTGCGTTCACGAAAGTGCCGGATTCCGCGTGGGGAATACTAGTTTTGGGGAGAATTAGATCCATGAGTTCGATCAAAGAGACAGCTATGCAGTTCTTCGATGCCTGTGAGACTGGAAAGGGATGGGAGGGATGCCAGCAATACTGCCACTCGGAGGCGACATTCTCCGCCCAGGCGGATGCGCTTGGTGGAGTTGACACCGTTGAGGGCTACGTGGAGTGGATGAAGGGTTTGCTCACACCCGTGCCCGACGGCCACTACGAGTTGCGTTCGTTCGCCGTGGACGAAGAACGGAACAACGTGTCGGCGTTCGGCGTATTCCGAGGCACTCAAACTGGCGAAGGCGGGCCCGTGCCACCCACGGGAAAGCAAGTGGCGGCGGACTACGTCTACATCATGGATTTCGAGGGCGATCGGATCCGCCACATGACCAAGGTCTGGAACGATGTTGTCAGTCTGAAGCAACTCGGCTGGATGTAGTTAGGCCCAGGGGCTTCCCGAACAGAGAACGACGGTAGACCCCTCAACATCCGCCCCGCGATGCCGCAACCGCTCCCGCCAGCCGTCCAAGTTCTGTTTGAGTCGTTGAGCAGTCACTTGGCAGGAGCTCGAAAGAATATTCCGAGCCCAGGTAGAGGCATCTTGTGCGAGCCTTTCCCGTAAGTCCCTGCGATCTCCGCGAAACGCGCAAAATCGTGATTCCGAGACATCCGTCGGGTAAGTGGCCGCCGCCAACATTCTTACGTACTTTGTTCGCGACTTCTGAGGCGGGCTCAGCTTCACCCTTCAGTGGTCGCGCGGAGTTGTCCCAACAGCGTTGCGGATCAAGTCGTTGGAAGTCGATCGAGGCCCACAAACGCGGATCGCTCGCCCGCTTTCGACGTTGACTCGAATCGCGCCTAGGTCTGATGCAACTCGGCCTGGTTGACGGATGCCGTACTTTCCCTGTCCAACGTATCGTTGCATTAGGTTCAGAACGACTCGCGGACTCTCAGCTCGCTCCCACGGGGGATCGGCAAGGGGGCGTAGCCCCATTGCCCGGGGGCTTGGGGGCGTCCCCCAAAACAACTTTCGGGCGGGCGGGTGGGACCAGACAACCCCGGTTGTCTCTCTCGCGAACGACATCTGCCGGATAACACCTACCCCGCCAAGAACGGCAGGAACCACCCAAAGATCCCAGCGGCGAACAACGCGATGCTCACAACGCCAGGCCAGACTCGACGCAACAACAGCACGACAGGCGCGGCCAGCATCGCCGCCGCAACCGTCACTCCCAGCGAGTACGCAATATTGGGGCTCCCAAGTCCTCCGTCGGGCACGCCGTTTTCCAGCGCGATGAACAGGACCGCCAAGATCAAACCGATCCCGCCCCAGAGCGGGTACGAGATCGCCACGACCGTTAGCACGACGCCCCCGGGAGGGAACCGCGCCAGAAACACCGCGAGCGTCGGTGGAGGATCCCGAACGATCGCGAACGCCATGAAGGTCCCGGCGGTCACGAATATCGACGCCATCAACGCGCCGCTGGCCAGCCCCGCGATCAGTGCGTCCAACGGTCTCCCCGCTCAGGGTCCCAGGTCGACACCAGATGCGCCTGCTGCCCGTGCGTGTGAGTCAGCAACAGTTGCATCGCCGTGCCGAATTCGCGCTGCGCAACGGGCGAGAACATCGTGGGGCCGCTGCCGGTCAGATGCACCTCGCGCGCGCCCAGCGACTCGAACATCGCCCACTTGTCGGACAGACCGGGGACCGCTCGTTTGGCGACCTTGTCAAACACGTTGAACAGGAACTGCGGGGGTACGTCCCCGCCGCCGCGAATTCGAGCGTCCAGCTTTCGGGTCAAGGCTCCTCGAGTGTAGTCGGAAGGCTCGACCGCCGAGTACATCGTGGCGGTCTTGTTTTCGATCGTCAGGTCCGGAGTGAATAGCACGATCCATGGCAGGTCCGCGGCGGGCAGCGAGCGAACACGCTCGCCTCGACCGGACAGCATCGCGGTTCCCCCGCGCAGAAGGTACGGGATGTCGGATCCGAGCCCGACGGCGATGCGTTCTAGTTCGTCATCGGGAAGTCCAAGCTCCCACAGCTCGTTCAGTCCGTTCAGTGTCGCTGCCGCGTCGGCGCTTCCTCCTCCGAGCCCGGCGGCAACAGGGATGCGCTTTTCGATCTCAATGTGTGCTCCAGGGGTCGTATCAGAGCGATCCCGAAGTAGTGACGCCGCCTTGAACGCCAGGTTGTCTTCCGGCGAAAGACCCTCGACGTCGCACGATATCGAAAGCTCGTCCGCTGTTTGGATCGTGACTGTGTCATGCAGCGACACGGTCTGCACGACGGAAACGATCTCGTGGAAGCCGTCCGGTCGCCGACCCTGCACCTCGAGTGTCAGGTTGATCTTGGCGTGAGCTTCGACGGTGATCATGCGTCTATCGACGGCGCGCCACGCCCGGATTCGGCAAACGAGTCCCACAGTTCGTACAAACCGCCCCACTCCTCGATCGAGAGCGTCGCCGGGCGACGTTTCGGGTCGATGCCTGCCGATGCCAGCAACGAGTCGACCTCGTCGGCCGTTGCGCCAAGTCCGGTTTTGAGGCTGTTGCGCAGCTGCTTGCGCGGCGCTCGGAATCCTGCCGCCGCGAACTCGATGAAGCGCTCGTGACGGTCGAGATCGAGCGCGGGTTTCGGATAGACGTCGATGCGAACGACGGCCGACGTTATCTTCGGGGCTGGCCGGAACGCCTTGGGCGGCACCGAGAAGGCAATTTTCGCGGTGCCGTAGACCTGGATCATCACCGAAAGCAAGCTCATGTCGCCTGGCTGCGCGGCCATGGACCGACCAACCTCTCGCTGAACCATGAAGACCATCACCGATGGGGCAGGATTGGCAGCCAGGAATTTCCGGACGATCGGGTTGGCCGCATAATATGGCAGATTCGCCACGAGCTTGTAGCTCTCGCCTGGTCCCAGCAACGCTTCGGCCTGCACTTCGCGAGCGTCGGCGTGAACGATCTCGACATTGTCAGCGGTGGCGTACTTTTCGCGCAACCGCGGCGCCAACTCGTCGTCGAGCTCGATGGCTATCAGGCGTCGGGCGACCATGGCAAGGTGCGATGTGAGAGCGCCTCGACCGGGGCCGATCTCGATGACGGTGTCATCAGGAGTCACGTCGGCAGCGGATACAATGCGACGCGCGACGCATGAGTCGACCAGAAAATTCTGGCCGAGCGATCTCTTGGCGGCGGGTGGCCGGACTCCGCGCCCTGTTCGAGACGCGGAGGGACGGGAGATGTCCGCTGAGGGTTTTTGGCTCATAGCTGAGGGCGAGAAAAGGCCGTGCACCCCCATTCGATCCCTTCCGCCAGCATGATCGACAAGCCCGACTCAAGCCAGGTGACCCTGCGGCGCACGGAAATTACTACTTACCGCTGCTTTCTTCCGAACCTGACGGGATTCGCAGGTTTCCGCCGCACAGGACCCAACTCTCAACACCGAAACTTACCGGCAGAGGCCGCGTAAAGAAAGATCTCGGGGAGGAATTCAGCCTCGCTAGAGCGGATTGCGAGTACAGGGCACCGCTATCTCCCCGCCTAGCACGACCTTGATTCATAGTAGGTCATCTCCAAACGGGGTGTCAAATGCCAGAAGGGCTTTCTTCGAGTGCATGACGGTCGATTTTCGTGGCCGATCACGGATCGACCGCAACACCTCGCGGCCCCCGGGCGACCTCCATTCGACTAGAGGCTCGCCTCAGGCACGAACTCCCGACATGTAGTAACATCCAAGCGTACGGGCGTACAGACACTTGCGAGGATGGAAATCTATGTCCAAGCGCATGACGGTGGTCTTTGACGACGATGAACTGTATACGGCGTTAAAGGTCGAATCGGCTCGGAGCGGTCGCCACGCAAAGGACATCGTGGCCAAGGCGCTCGTCGAGTGGTTCGAGTCGAAAGTAGGCGAGACCGCGGACCCTGATCTCGAAAACAGCGATGCCCAACGCGAAAACGAAGGCGGCCCGAAGCCGAAGTCGCTCTTCGACAGGCTTCGGGCCGAAGCGCGAAGGTAGCTCGCAACTTAAGCGGGCCGGGTCCCTTCGGTCTCTGATGTCCCTTGCGTCCCTGCCGTCACCACTGCCGCCAAACAGCTCGCATGCCTATGGCCACAACGCGAGTTGCTCCAAGCCTGCTGGCTCAGGGAATCCGGACATGACGTTCATGCACTGCACCGCCGCCCCAGCGGCGCCTTTGACGAGGTTGTCGAGAGCGCTCACAACGATCAGCCTGTTGGAACGGAGGTCGATCGTCGGGTAGATGGCGCAGACGTTGTTGCCGGTGGTCTGCTTCGTCGCCGGCGGTTCCTCGACCACTCTGGCGAAAATCTCGCCGGAGTGGAACTCGTCGTAGATCTCACGAACCTGCTGGATGCCCTCTTCCCCGTCGGCCAGCACCCCTTCTTTCAGCGGCGCGTAGCAGCTTGATAGAATGCCCCTGGTCATCGGAATCAGATGGGTCAGAAACGTCAGCTTCAGTTCAGCGGTCTGGTTGAGGTTATCGAGTTCCTGGTAGATCTCGGGATGGTGGCGATGGCCGTCGAGAGCGTAAGCCTTCACACTTTCGTTGATCTCGGAGTAGCCGAAACCGATCGAGCTCTGCCTGCCCGCGCCCGACACGCCGGACTTGGCGTCGACGATCACGTCGGGCTCGATGATGTCGGCGGCGAGCGCCGGAGCCACCGCAAGAATCGCGCCGGTCGGATAGCAGCCTGGCGTCGCGGCGACCGAGGCCTCCTCGATCTCTTCTCGGTGCAACTCCGGTAGACCGTAGACCGCATCCTCCATCAGATCGGGACAGGGATGATCGACTCTGTACCAATGCGTATACTCGGCGAGGTCCTTCAATCGGAAGTCAGCGCTCATATCCACGGTGCGGATGCCCTCACGAATGAACGGCTCGAGGCGTTCAGCGCTCGCGGCGTGAGGCAGAGCCGAGAACACGAAGTCCAGGCTCCCGGAGAGTTCGGATTCGATGTTCAGATCGCACGCGTCAAGATGCGGGTACACGTTGCCGAGCGGTTGACCGGCCATGCTTCGCCCAGTAACGGAAACAATCTCGACTTCGGGGTGTCGATAGAGGATACGAGCCAGCTCAGCTCCCGCGTAGCCCGTGACGTTGGGTATGCCAACCTTCACTTGAATCGCCTTTCCTGATTCTGCTTTCTTCCGCGTGCAAGATTATAGCGACCCGAGAATGAAGCGGACAAGGACGACGAAAGTTGAGGGCTATTTGATGAACGGAGCTCCCTCTGGCTTGGCCGCGTCCTCGACCCTGATTCGATGAGACCAGATCATGATTTCTGGCAGCTCGCTGGTCGGGAAGTAACGCAGCTCGGTGCTCTCCTCTGAGAGTGTGAGGTCACCGTCCAAGCGCTGGCATTCGAACACGGTGGTCACGATATGGGCACTGTTGCCGTCCGGATACTGCACCACGCAGAAGTTGGCGGGATCCGAGTAGATACCAACCAAGCGTTCGATTTTGACGTGTAGGCCGGTCTCCTCGTACACTTCGCGTACCACTCCGTCCGTGAGCGGCTCGCCAATTTCCAAGTGACCGCCCGGCAGTCCCCAGAAACCATTGTCTGACCGCTTTTCGAGGAGCACCCGACAGTCCTCATCGAAGATGACCGCGCAGGTACCGGCCCCTATTCGATCCGGCATTCTCTTCAGGGGCCTGCCCGCAAAATCCAAGAACCTCTGCCAGTCGAACTCGAAATTCATTGCGTTCACCACCTCTTTCTGCCTGTTCGATCCTGTACCCATGGATGGCATTCGGGAAGTTGAAAGTCCGTCTCCACCGACGTAAGATTACGACGCCTTGTCGCGTGTGGCGACGCCGACGATGTTTGGGATCTTGATCGGTACGCCGACCGACAAGCTAAATTGCCGGTAATCGACGTTCTCGAAACCCGCCCTTTCGATGTCTCCTGCGATATCCCGATCGAGATTGCAACCAGTCGTGAAGAAACGCCACGGTGGGTTCGCCCAGGTCTGCCATCGGCTCGCCCAACGGTGCGATGAAACGACGTGCTCGTAAAACAAAAACCGCCCACCTGGTTTCAGCACCCGTCTCGCCTCTCGTACTACCGCGCCAACGTCTGTCACCATGCACAGCACCAGCGTCGTCAGCACGCAATCGAACGTCCCGTCGTCGAAGGGCATGCTCTCCCCAAAGCCGGGCACGATCATGACCTCCCTGCCCTGGCGGTCGGCGTTTCCCTGCAGCTTGCGAACCATGTGCGGGTTCGGTTCCAAGAAGGTCAAGCGAACATCGTCGGGGTAATACGGTAGGTTCGCCCCTGTGCCGCCTCCGATCTCCAGGACGCTCCCGCTTGTCACGCCGGCGGTCTCACGGCGAAACGGAATCACCCGACCCTCGACCCCCGCGTTCAAGATGTCGTACCAGGTCGCGAACAGTCGCTTCCCCAAACCGTCATATCCCGTCGTCAACGCGATGCTCTCCAGTCGCCTGATTCGCCAGTGCCATGATAGATGCCGCGTTCAAGGAATCGCAGCGGCGGCGCATCACATTTGAGCAGTTGACCGAATGTCTGTCAAACGCCCGATGCTATAATTCTCCTGGGCAATTTGAGGCAGGAGCGTGCAATGGATCTTGACGGCAAAGTTGCGGTGGTTACAGGCGGAAACGGAGGCCTCGGGCAGCGAATCTGCCATGCTCTAGCAAACGCCGGGTGTCATATCGCCGTCGTTTACGCTCAGAGCCGCGACGAGGCGGAGCAAGTCGCCGATGATCTCGGCGGCGATTCCAAGGCTGCGGCGTTCCAGTGCGACGTGACTGATCCGGCGCAAGTCGAGTCGTTGGCGTCCGGCGTCGTCGCCAAATTCGGTCGTCTCGACATTCTCGTCAACGACGCCGCGTATAACAAATGGATCGCGTTCGACGATCTGGACGGCATGACCGACGACGAATGGTCTCGGATGTTGGCAGTGAATCTGACCGGCCCGATGATGGCGATCAAAGCCGTCGTTCCTGAAATGCGTCGAAACGGCGGTGGGCGGATCGTGAACATCTCTTCCGTGGCCGGGTTGGGTCCGCAAGGCTCTTCCATTGGCTACGCGGTGTCCAAGGCCGGATTGATCCACCTCACCAAATGTATGGCAGTCGCCCTCGCGCCGGACATTCTGGTCAACTGCGTTGCGCCAGGATTCCTTGAAGGCACGCGCGCCACGGCCAATCTCGACCCTGAATTCCAGGCACGCGCAAGGACCGGGTCATTGCTGCGGCGACCCGTTGACAAGGACGACGTAGGCAGGCAGGTGGCCGAGTTCTGCGCCAAGTATATATATAGGTTGATGTTTGTGTTGTTTTAGTGTGTTAGTATTT
>JASMDM010000040.1 GCA_030752795.1 SAR202 cluster bacterium
GGTTCTTATCTTCTGTGTTCTCGATCACTGCCGCTCCTTCCCTGGGGACATTCTATCCCCCTGTCAGGAGCTCGCTTTACCTAATGTGAGTCTCTGTTAATTTCAGGCCCAAATGTGTCCCACTTTCGCTGACGGTCTACAGGCGTTGTCGAGCGAAACCACGAGATCGTAGCAGCCGGACGGCACGTTTGAAATCGTGAAGTCGCCCAGGGCGTCCGCTTTCGTCTCGTGGATTCGCCCATCCCCTGACCACAGCGATATCCTGCAATCGGCAACGTCGTCCGCGCTTCCGCCTCGCACCAATACTTGGCCGTCTAAGATTGACGATCCAGGCACTGATTCCCGATGTTGCACGTCAATGCAGATCTTACCTTCGGCCTCATACACCCGGCGACGGACAAGAGTTGCGCCGGATCGTACCCCGGAAGTTAGCGGTTGAACCAGTTGCGTGTCCAATAACGGCTGAGCGTCTATGGATCGTACGTCGGATTGCGAACTCGGAAATTCCGTATATTGCTCGATCGCGGCCATGCCCTCAGCACAGTGTGCACAACCGGAGTCGACATGAGACTGAAGTGGCTGGGCGGCTGGGGCGTCCGCCGTGCTGACCAACAAGTTCACGATCTGAATCAGTTCGACGTCGCGTGGTTTGACCATTCCTGCTGCTTCCTCCAGTCGTTGCCGCGTTTGACCGCTTGATCTTGCGGAGAGGTCTTGACGGCTTGTTGGTCAGCTGATTTTCCTCTGCTCGCACATCTCTGCGAAGGCAGGGATGCCGCGGAAGCCCCGAGCTCGTCGTCGCACAATCCAGGCCGCTGCCTCAGACCGGATGCGGAGCCAACCCTTCGAGATCGGTTAATGTTCAGCATGAAGCCTCGGAATCCCCGACGCATCACCAATTCGGGTGACGTAGCGAGTGAGATACGTGTGAATAATCGCTCTTCGCTATCAAAGACGTGGGCAAAGGAACGAGACTGGGATTGTCGACCTGTTACGGCATCGTCACGCAAAAGAGCGGTCACATCACCGTGGACTCGGCGCCAGGCAAGGGGACCAGCTTCGACATCCTGCTCCTGCGGGTCCACGACGCGGTCGATTTCGATCCGCTCCACGATGGCATCGGCTACCTGCCGGTCGGCGCCGAAACCTTCATGCTTGTCGAAGACGAGCTTACCGTTCCACAGGCGGTCAGCTACGTTCTCAGAGAACAGGGATATGAGGTTATCGAGGCGAGCAACGGCCTGGAAGCACTTCGGATGGTCGAGAGTTACGGCGTCGATGACATCCAACTGCTTGTCACCGACATGGTCATGCCGTTGATGGGTGGAGTCGAACTGGTCGAGGAGTTCCGAGCGCTGCGGCCCAACGCCAAAGTGCCGTTCGTCTCGGGATACATCGACGATGCGATGGTCAACCGTGTCATCAAGGAAGAACGGGCGGACCACATGCAGAAACCTTTCACGCCCGCGATGCTGGCTCGCAAAGTCAGAGAGATATTGGACCGCCAGTCAGACCCGTTGCCTGCCGCGCTGGGCCGCGTCGACTGGTTTGCAGTCAATCAGCCACAAACGCCACGCCAACCATGCCCGGGCCGAGGTGGGCGCCCATCACCGGTGTGAACTCGGCCACGTACGATTCCGTGCAGTCGAATTCGGATTTAATGCGTTCGTGCAATGAGTGCGCATTCTCTTCCGCGGAGGCGTGCATAACGCAAGCGCGTATCGGTCCGCGGTCGATCCGATCCGCCATCAGTCGGATCAATCCGTCCAGCGCTTTGCGGGTCGAGCGAGGTTTGGCCACCGTTGCGATTTGAGCCTGGTGCAATTCGAACGTCGGCTTGATGTGCAGCAACCTCGCCCCCGTATGCGCGATCCTAGGCACTCGTCCACCCTTCCAGAGGTAAAATAAGGTGTCGACGAACGCCAGCAATCTCACGCGGTCGGCGACCAGCGCCGACTCCGCGGCTACTTCGACCAGCGAACGCCCAGCTTCGATCAAATCAAGCGCTTCCATGGCGATCAACCCCTCGCCTCCCGCGGCTGAACCCGAGTCCATCACGTGGATTTCGTGGCCAGGGTGTAGCTCCTTGAATTGACGGCTTGCCGATTGTGCGGAGTCGATCGTCGAGCTGAATTGTTCCGCCACTACGATGCACAAGATCGATGTCGTGAGCTGGCCCGCGCTTTCGAAAGCGTCCAAGAACGCCGCGGGGGAGGGAGCGGAGGTTGTAGCCTCGCCTGGGTGAGCCCGCAGAAGATCGTAGAACTCTCGAGTTGAGATGTCCCTGCCGTCGTCGTAACTCCGTCCGCCGATTGTCAGTCTCATGGGCGCTATCCGGAGATGGGAGCGCCAGGTCAACACGTCGGCGGGAAGGGAGGCAGCGCTGTCCACGACGACTGATATTCGGGGAGTTGAAGAGCGCGCTTCGATGATAGGGATCCTGTCGGAGATCTCGAACTACTCGGGAATGTCGGCGAGCCCGGAAGCGGCCACGCCCAAAATCCGTTGCTCCGATTCGTCCTCGGGATCTTTGAGATCGAACAGGGCAGGGCTCAGCAAGATAGCCATGGACATCACCGCGAACAGGAACACGGCCACGTAGCCTCGGCCGCCCTGGTAGCTCATCCAGGCCAGCACGATCAACGAGGGCGCTGTTATCGCCAGCAGCGCGACTCGAACGAGCCTTCGGCCGATTCGGTAGAAGACGGCCGTGGCGGCCGCGATGATGAGGAATATGACCGCCGCGCTGCTGTCGACCTCTCGAAGCTGGCGAGCGTTGTCTTCAACCGCGAAGCCCCAGTTGTAGAAGAAGAAGAACCAATACGCAAGAAACGGCACCGGCAGGATTGCCAACGAAGCCATAACCCAGTCAGGTCGAGCAACTCTCGACACGTACTTGATCACGACCCAAAGTGAAAAAGCGAAATACACGAACGACGCGATGTAGATCGGCACGCCGAGCGGCAGCTTCCCGCTTATCAACACGCCCCATGCCCCGTAGCCGACTGCGCTCATCGCCAAACCCCACGACACAATCGGCGCGATCAGCGAGTAGCCGAGCCAGGGGTACGCCCAACGCGGGCGTCCTTTTCGCCATCCGACTACGCTGGCCGAAATCGCGATCAACAGCATCGCGCCAACCCACATCGGGTTGGTCCAGAGGTGGAACGCGTAGGTCAGGGCCAGAAGCAGGTGCGGGATGACCGCCAGCGCCGTGTGATGCCAGGAGCCTCGCGAATGAATCTCGTAAAACCCTTCGGCGAGCTCGCGCGCGGCGCCGAGGCTTTCGACCGTCTCTTTCAGCGCGGCTTCGGGCGATTGACCTTGCTCGATGCGCTCTAAAACGCGGTCTTGGACATGGGCGTGAAGCTCGTTGACGATCTCGTCGCGCTCGCCAGGCTCAAGATGCAGTCGACGCTCTAGCAACGACAGATAGCCGCGATAATCCGATGCCATGCTTGGTTTCGGGCCCTCCGTGAAAATCGGCCGATTACGGGCTATTGGGGTGGGCGACCAAGTTTACGGCTTCCGTGAACTTGGCCCATTCGTCGAGCATGGATTCCAGTCTGCGGTGTCCGTTCGCGGTGATGTGATAGTACCGTCTGGCCTGCCCGCTGGGCGAAGGCTGCCACTGTCCCTCCACCATATCGTCTCGTTCCAGCCGGTGCAGTGCAGGGTAGAGGGTGCCTTCTTTGAACCTGAAATAACCGCTGCTGCGGCTGTCCATCTCTTTAACGAGCTGGTAACCGTACATGGGCGCGGTCGCAAGCAGCGAGAGCAATAACGTCTCGGTGCTGCCTTTGAGAAGCTCTCGTCGATACAATTCGGATTGAACCTCCATCATTCCAGCGCCTCCTGATTATGTTATACCGCCTATACGGAGTCAACCTGCCTCCGGTTTTGTCGATTCGACACCGGATGCCCAATCCGCGGGCTCATCCGAGTGGAATCTTCGTTGAAGCTGCGCAGGCGGTAATGTAGAATTCAATCCACCGAAACGCTTGGCTGCGCGGGTTGCCTGTGGAGACAGTAGGACGACTAGCCGGAATGCGAGACCTGAGCGGGGTCGATTTGGACCGCGTCAACTCGTTGCGCGCCAGCCTTGGCGGGGTAATGTCGGCTGCTGGTTATGTTCCCATCGAGACTCCCATTCTGGAGCAGGTGGAACTGTTCGTCAGAAAATCCGGCGGCGACATCAGTTCGAGCCTCTACTCGTTCACCGACCCTGGCGGCGTCAAGATCAGCCTCCGTCCCGAGTTTACGTCATCCGTAATCCGTCACTATGTCGAGACGTCCAGGTCCGATGCCGCCCCCGCGCGATTTAGCTATGGCGGCCCAGTGTTCCGCCACGATTACGGAGACGGTGGCGCGTACCGCCAGTTCACACAGGCAGGCGCGGAGTTCGTCGGCGACGCGAGCCCGGAGGCCGACGCCGAGATTCTCAGTCTGGCGCTGGACTGCTTGAAGTCGGCGGGCTTGGGTGGCGCCGTGTTCACGATCGGCCACCTTGGATTGGTTCACAAGGTTCTGGAGTCGTTCGGCCTGTCTGAACCGGTCAAGTTGTTTGTCATCGCGAACATGGGTGAGCTCGCCCGCGACGAATCCGAGATATCCGATCTTTTGGATCGAGCTCAAGCGAATGGGCTCGTGAATGACGACAACGAACTTCAATTCAACGGCGTCGAAAACGACGAACAGGCACAGCGGATGCTATTGACTCTGTTCGGGGATTCGCTCGCGGCGCCATTGGGTAGACGCACTCCTGAGCAGATCGTTGCTCGTTTGATGCGCAAGGCTCGCGATGCCACGGACCCTGAATCGTTCACGAACGCCGTTTCAGTGGCCGTCGAGTTGAGCCGCCTGAACGGACCTCCACCCGAGGTGCTGGACGCCGCGGCGCGCGTGCTGTCCGGTTCGAGCGTCCGGTCGGACGTTTTGGACGGATTGAAAGCCATGGTCGATCTTCTTGACCGTCTCGGCTTCCCAAGCGACCAAACCAGGTTGGATCTGTCATTCGCCAGAGGAGTCGCATACTACACGGGCATGGTGTTCGAGGCGCACGTCATGAACGGAGATCGAAAAGTCGCGATTGGCGGCGGCGGGCGGTACGACGATTTGGTTCAGGCGCTCGGCGGCGCAGATGTCCCCGCGTTGGGGTTTGCCTTCACAATCGAACAAATCTTGGCGGCCAATGAAACGCTATCCGACGATCAAGGCGCGGCCACGAAGCGGAGCCAAGGCAATGTCTAACCCGTTGCGACTGGCGCTTCCGAGCAGTGGCGCCCTCTACCAATCGGCTCTCGATCTGATGAACGCGTGCGGCCTAGCGGTTCTCCGAAGCAACCCGCGCAGGTACACGGCCGAGATTCGTGCACTCCCGGGCGTTGTCGTTACCTTTCAACGCGGCTCCGACATCACGCAGAAAATCGAGGAGGGCAGCGCGGACATCGGCATTGTCGGCGAGGACCGGTTCCTCGAAAGCAGGAGGGATGATGGCGATACGCGGGTCGTGCTGGAGCTGGGCTTCGGCAGGAGTCAGCTAGTCATGGCCGTGCCTGACTCCTGGATCGACGTATCGTCGGTCGCCGACCTAGCGGACTTGTCCGTCGGATTCAGAGGCAGGGGCGCCGACTTGAGGGTGGCCACCAAATATCCCAGGTTGACCGAACACCATCTGCTGAGCCACGGGGTCAACTACTTTTCGCTGGTCCAATCGAGCGGCACGTTGGAGGTCGCGCCGGCAATGGGATTCGCCGATGTCGTCGCCGATATTACCGAGAGCGGGACGACGCTACGGGAAAACCATCTCAAACAAGTCCACGACGGGACGATCATTAGGTCGCAGGCGTGCCTGGTAAGCCGTCGATTCGATGACGATCCCGAGAGTCCTGACCGGTCGCAATTGGCTTCGGCCCGGGCATTGGCCGAGATGATCGAGGCCCACCTCGCCGCGAAAAACTACTACAGCATCACGGCGAACATGCACGGCGAAAACGCCGACGAGGTCGGCAAGTACATACTGTCTCACTCCGACATTTCAGGCTTGCGCGGTCCCTCGATATCGGCCGTGCACGCCCACGACTCCGCCGGCTGGTTCGCCGTGACGGTTATCGTTGAACAGGAACGGCTGCTGCCCGCCGTCGAACAACTTCGCGAGATCGGCGGCACGAGCGTAACGGTGTCCAAGCCTGACTATGTGTTCCACTCTAAATGCCAGGCTCACGAGAGACTGGTCTGATCCCGCCCAGACACGAAGGCTGATTGCTTGCCGAACCTACCGTCACATATTGACCTTGCACTGCAAGCTTCCAAGAGGCTTGGCTGGTCCGAGCTTGACGATCACGTCGGGTACTTCGCGATGGGTTCGACGTGCCCGGACATCAGGGCTGTCACGAGGCAACCGAGGTCGGAGTCGCACTTTACAGATCTCGATTTCGAGGCCGTCGGCACGGGCGTTGCCGGCTTGTTTCACGCGCATCCGCAACTGTCGGGGCCCGCGGGCAAGAACGGCCCGACTAGAGCGTTCCTCGCGGGCTACCTGACCCATCTGATCATGGACGAGGCATACGTGATCCACGTGTACCGGCCTTATTTCGGCAATCGAGACCTGATCGCCGATCCCGTGGCCGCAAACATGCTCGACAGGGCGCTTCAGATTTACATCGACAAGGACATCTGGGAGAGCACTCAGCAAGTGCTTCGAGACATGGAGTACGACGCCGAAGCTGTCGATCTCCCGTTTCTCGAGACCGACGCCCTGAAGCAGTGGGAAGAGTGGGTGTTCCGCCTCGTGGACCGCGGGTTCACATTCGAGCGTCTGAGGAACATGACCCGCCGCATGGTCGGCGACGGCGACCCGCAATCGGCCGACTCGTTCGTCGCCGAGTTTCTGCGAGACATCCCAGCGTCCGAGCAGCAGCTACGCGTTCTCGTGCCTGACGAGGTCGTGGCGTGCTTCAAGTCCTCGGCCGTGGACAGCATGGTCGAGTCGATTGACGAGTACCTGTCTTGAGGATAGTCAACGGCCTGATCGAGGCGAAAGAGCTGCTGTCCGAGGGGAGAGGCCTCGATCTCGTAACCGTGCCGCCACACGTCCAAGCAACGATCGACCGAGTCTTCGGCGAGCCACTGACTCCGTCAGAAGCAGTCACGCGGATTCTCGGCATGGTTCGTGCCGATGGCGATGCGGCAATCCGCAAGCTCACTCTCGACATCGAAGGCGTCGAGCTTGCCGCCATTGAGGTGTCCGCGGAGGAAATCGACGTGGGCTACGATTCGACCGACCCACGCGTGATCGAAGCGCTAGAGGTTTCGGCCGAGCGGGTCGGGCGCTTCCACACCGCCGCCAAAGCGCAAGCGTGGATGGATTTCAACGAGGGCTACGGCGCTCTGGTTGTCCCGTGCGGACGCGTGGGCATTTATGTGCCGGGCGGCACGGCGCCTTTGCCATCCACGGTCATCATGTCGGCCGTACCGGCCAGGGTCGCGGGTGTGCCCGAGGTTATTCTGTGCACGCCTTCGGAGAAGGACGGCAAACCGAATCCAGTGACGCTCGCGGCCGCGAAGATAGCAGGCGTCGACCGAGTTTTCGGCATAGGCGGGGCGCAGGCGATCGCGGCGATGGCATACGGCACCGAATCCACGCCGGCCGTCGACACGATCTGCGGACCGGGCAACCTGTTCGTCACGCTGGCCAAAAAGATGCTCTACGGCGAGGTGGGCATCGACGGGCTGTACGGGCCGACCGAGACCCTTGTGATCGCCGACGACACCGCAAACGCCACGCTCTGCGCGGCAGACCTTTTGGCGCAGGCGGAGCACGACGCTCTGGCAAAACCCGTGATGGTCACGACGTCCGACCGGTTGGCGCGGAGCGTTGTCGCCGAACTCGAAGTCCGTTTGCCGAGGTTGGACCGAGCATCGACGGCCCGTCAGGCGGTCGAAAACCAAGGCTGCATCGCCGTCGTTGACGACATGGAGCAGGCTTTCGATCTTGCAAACTGGTTCGCTCCCGAGCACATGTGCCTCATGATCGCCGACGCTTGGTCGTGGCTGGGACGCGTCAGGAACGCTGGCGCGGTCTTCATCGGCGAGTTCTCCCACGAAGTCTTGGGCGATTACGTCGCCGGACCGAGCCACGTGATGCCGACCGCAGGCACCGCAAGGTTCAACTCGGGCCTGGGGGTTCATTCGTTCGTCAAGATCACCCCGGTGGTGGCCTTCAACGAAGAAGCGACGGCCGAGCTCGCCCGAAACGCTGCTGCGATTGCACGCGCGGAGGGGCTCACGGGCCACGCCGAGGCCGCTGAGATACGCCTAGAGCTGCTTGACTCGTCTGAGAGCTAAACGTGATACTGTTTGCGGTACGTTCATACAGGCATAGACGCGCCAGGCATCGCGGGTAGATCACCGGACACGAAGGCGAACGCGCTCATGTGTCGCTCCAACCGTCGCGGTGCTTTGAGGCGTAAGCACGGAGGAGTGCAGTGGCCAACACCGACACCGGCAAGATGATTCGCCCTCACTTGGCGAATATCCAGACCTACAAGTCCATCGATCCGCCCGAGCTGCTTGCTCAGCAGGCGGGCATCCCTGAAAGCCAGATCGTAAAGCTGAACGGTAACGAGAACCCGTACGGACCTTCTCCCAAAGCCATCGAGGCCGTTGCCGGGGCTCCGCTCCACATCTACCCGGACCCGCAGCAGCGGAAAATGCGACAGTCGCTTTCGGAATACACGGGGCTTCGCGCCGAGCACCTGATCGCGGGAGCGGGCAGCGATGAGCTGATCGACCTGCTGTTCAGGCTGTTCATCGAACCGGGCGACCGTATCCTCGACTTCGACCCGACATTCGCCATGTACGCCTTTTGCGCTCGTGTGTGCGGCGGCGAGCTCGTCATGCTGGAGCGCGACGAGGTCTTCGAGATCGACATGGACGCCGTCCGGGAGTCCATCGATGACCGGACCAAGATCGTGTTCGTGAGCTCTCCCAACAACCCGACAGGTAATCTGCTGCCGGATAGCCAAGTCAGAGAGTTGCTTGACACCGGACTGATCGTCGTGGTCGACGAAGCGTATTTTGAGTTCTGTGGACACACCGTCGCCGAACTCGTGCCCGAGTACTCGAATCTCGTCGTGCTTCGGACGATGAGCAAGTGGGCGGGATTGGCCGGGCTCAGAGTGGGCTACGGCATCATGGCTCCTGACATCGTCAGTCACATCATGGACATTAAGTCGCCGTACAACGTAAACATCGCAGCTGAAGTGGCGCTGCTCGCCTCGCTCGAAGACGCCCTGGCGTTGCAGGCGAACGTCGACAAAATCGTCGCCGAACGGACGCGGCTCCAAGCGACGCTCGAAGCGATGCCCGGGATAACGCCGTGGCCGTCCGAGGGCAACTTCATCCTCTGCCAGATGCCCGATGCCGCTGAAGCGGAGCGCGTCTACAACGATCTGGCGAGCAGCGGAGTCTTCGTCCGCAACTTCGCGTCCGAGCGGCTGAAGGACAGCTTCAGAGTTGCCGTGGGTACGATCGAGGAAACGGACGCCTTCGTCGCAGCGCTTCGGGAGTGCGTCAGATGACCGACAGAACCGCGAAGATCGAACGGAACACCGCCGAGACCCAGATCGCAGTCGATCTCAACCTGGACGGAACCGGCGAGTACGACCTGAGCGCCGGCAACGGCATGTTCGAGCACCTACTCGCCCAGCTCTCCCGTCACGGATTGATCGACCTGACCGTCCGTGCGACCGGCGACACCGAGGTCGGTTGGCACCATCTGGTCGAAGACACAGGCATTGCGATCGGTCGGGCGCTGAAGGACGCAGTTGGCGACGGACGCGGCATCACTCGGATGGGGCACTCATACGTGCCGCTCGACGAAACGCTTGCGTTCACCGCCGTCGATTTCAGCGGCCGAGGTTACGCTGTCATCGACGCGGACATCGGCGACAGCGACTTGGGCGGCCTGCCAGGCGATCTCGTTCGGCACTTCCTGGAGTCGATGGCACGCGAAGGCAGCTTCAACCTGCACGTTCGGCTCATCTCGGGCAGGAACAACCACCACAAGGCCGAGGCGATCTTCAAGAGCCTGGCCAGGTCGATCCGCACCGCCATGGAACCGGACCCGAGGCGAGGACGGCAAGTCCCCAGCACCAAGGGTACCATCAGCGAGTAGGTCCTCTTCAGGTACGCGCGAAAACGGTCGCCGTTAGCGCCCCACGTTGTACTCGGGCGCGTCGCGGGAGCTTTCGCGAGCCTCGATGAAAGCCACGATTCGGCCTTCGTCGAACTCTTCCATCGTCTCGATGTAGGTCCACGCCGTCAGCGCTATCCGTGATCCCATGTTGGGGTAGGGGCTTAGCAGCACTTTGGCGCTCCGGGCCCCGAAGTCGCCGACGATGCTCGTTAGCTGTTCCACCAACTCGGAGCAACCTTCCGGGCAATCATAGTGAACGTCCACGTAGCCGTGCTCCAGGTTGTGAACGAGGACTTCGTCCGGCAATGGTTGTTGGTGCACGCCCCACCTGGCCGGCGCGAGCGGCTGTCCGAAGTGGGGACCCGATATTGCGGGGATCGAGCTGTACGCGTCGTGAGGTTGCCCGGGTGAGACATGCTCCTGGCCCTGATCTTCCATTCTGGCAGCCCCACTCGCTCCCTGATCGGTCTCGGAATCGGAGCACGCCACGCCGATCAAGCCGAAGGCCGCGATCATGACGATAGCAACGACTCGCGCATGAAACGTCAACGCTCGGGATCGGGTGAGCAGAACTGGGTTCTGCCGGTCCGCGAATGATCTTGGCAGCTCGTTGGTGAGATTGTGCAAAATCGTTGCCTCAAAATGCCGAGTTTGACCCGTGCCATTATGCGTGGCAGTGTTGTCGCGTCAAGGCGCACCCACTTTAGGGAATGCGGCGGGTGGCGACGGCGCTGCAACGACTACTCTCACCGATCGAACAACCAAACTGAAACGTTAAGTATGGTGAACCCAGTCACAAATCGATGTCGAAGGACTGGCAGTCAGAAAGACACGATTCCGAAAGGCGGCGCCTAGGCGGATGAGCGAATCTGGCGCAATATCGCGTGAGGAACGGCCCGCCGGACATCCTGAAAACGGGCGCCACAGTGTTGTGGCAAGCACAGTCCCCCTATGCCAGGCTACTCGGCTTCGAGCTCGAAGGTGTAGTCTTCGATGATCGGGTTCGCCAGCAGTTTCTCGCACATGTCGCCGACCTGTTGACGCGCCTGCTCTTCATCGGCGGCGTCGAGGGCGATCTCCATGTACTTGCCGGCGCGGACGCTCGATACGGAGTCGAATCCGAGTTGCTGCAACCCTCCGCGGATCGTCAGACCTTGCGGGTCGTTGACCGAGGGCTTGAGCTGAATGAAGACCTTCGCGTGAAACACAGAGCCTACCGGCCCACGTTGAATTCCGGCGCGTTGGGCGAACTCTCGTGAGTGACCATGAAGTCCCGGATCCGAACCTCGTCGAACGCTTCCATCGTCTCGATGAAGGTCCAGGCGGTCAGGGCGATCTTGGTTTCCATGTCAGGGTAGGGGCTGAGAAGCACTTTGCCTCCCCGCTCAACGGCCTCGTCGACGATGGTCGAAAGCTGACCTACGAGTTCAGGACATGGCTCGTCGGCGCAACTGTAGTGCATGTTTACGTAGCCGTGTTCCAGGTTGTGGATCAGGACTTCGTCGACCAGAGGTTGGGGATGGACGCCCCACCTGGCGGGAGCGAGCGGTTGCGCGAAGTGCGGCCCCGACGTGGCCGGAATCGAGTTGTAGCTTGGGTGCTCAACGCCCTGGTTGACGTGCGCCTGGCCCTGGTCATCCATTCGGAGTCCCGGGCCGTCCGGTGCATCCGTTCCAACAAGGGAGCGCAGTGGCAGGTTCGGTATGAACAAGCTCAGAATGAAGACGAACGCGATCGTGCCGACCGCCGTCGCGCCGCCCCAACGCAGAAAGCGCCTGCGTCTGGTTCGCCTGATCCTGCGAGCCGCCCGCGACTGTGTCGCTGTCGGTCTCGTTTTTGAACGTCCGGCCTCTGCTGCCATATCGCCTCACATGGGTTAGATGAATACGTTAATTCTGCTAGCTTAGCGTCGCGCCTGTCAACCTGGTGTACGCCTCGACGTAACGCTCGCGGGTCTTGTCGACGACCTTGTCGGGTAGTTCAGGCGCGGGCGGCTCATGGTCCCACCCCGCCGAGTCCAACCAATCCCGTACATACTGCTTGTCGAAATTGGGCTGGGATTTGCCCGGTTCGTAGCCGGCTTCGTCCCAGAAACGGCTCGAATCCGGCGTCATCAACTCGTCGATCAGCGTGAGCTCGTCGTCGATCCGTCCGAACTCGACTTTGGTGTCGGCGATGATGATGCCCTTCGTGCGAGCGAAGTCGCGGGCGGCGCTGTACAAGGCGATGGTCGTGTCTCTGAGCTGATCCGCGAGTTTCGCGCCGACCATGTCGACCACTTCCGTGAAGCTCATGTTTTCGTCGTGGCCGACCTCCGCCTTCGTGGTCGGTGTAAAGAGCACTTCAGGGAACTGGTCGCCCTCTCGCATGCCCTCGGGCATCGGGTTGCCTTGGACCGTGCCGGACCGCCGATATTCGGACCACGCCGAACCGGTGATGAACCCGCGGGCAACGCATTCGACGTTGATGCGTTCGGCTTTCTTGACGACCATCGACCTTCGAGCGATCTCCGTCGGCACGCCCAGTTCCGGCCGATTCAGCGCCAGGTCCAGGAAATGGTTCGGTACGATGCCGGCCAGCTTCTTGAACCAGAACGCTGATATCTGGCAGAGCACCGCGCCTTTTTCGGGAATCGCCGTCGGAAGAACCACGTCGAACGCCGACGTTCGATCCGTCGCGACCATCAGCAACGTGTCGTCCGAAAGAATGTAGGTGTCTCTGACCTTGCCGCGATGGAACGGATTGGCCAGGTTGGTTTCGCTAATTGCAGTCATCGGTTCCTCCCCTTATTATCAGCCGGAACTGTCGAGCACGCCTGGGTGCATCCTCTTTTGAGGGGATGCCGAGTTGCAGATCGTCGAATGCCGGTTTGAGCGGCAACTGGTTTGTAGGGGAGGGTTTCAAACTCTCCCAATTCGTTGCTAATGTGCCTGATAGCCGCGGATAAGCAGACCTTTCGGGTTCATTCACGCCAAGCGTCTGCACTGGGCGATGGAGCTTTGCACTCGGGGCTAGGCGGGAGGGTTTGAAACCCTCCCCTACGGAATCCCATGAATTCGTTCTTCTTTCAGGTAGGCCAGGCCAGCTGCGCCTGGTCGTTTTTTCGAGCGTGAAGACGCGATGATGGGGCGTGCGCGACCGTATTCATCCAAGTCCGACGCGCTCAAAAGTGTGGTCGACGAACCGGACGAAATATCCATAGTCGAAGATTCCGTCGAGTTCGGTTGAGTCCAGCAGGGCGCCGACTTCTTCATCCGCGCGGATCAGGTCCCGAAAATCGGAATCCTCCTCCCAGACGCGACTCGAGTGTGTCTGGGCAAGCTTGTACGCGTCATCGCGGCTCATGCCTTTCTCCACCAGCGCGAGCATCAGTCGCGACGAGAACAGCAGGCCGCGGGTCAGCTCCATATTCTGTTTCATGCGCTCCGGGTAGACCCTCATTCCCCGAATCACTCCGGTGAACAGGTCGAGGATGTAGTCGAGCGCCATGCAACTATCCGGCAATATCAGGCGTTCCGCCGACGAATGGCTGATGTCTCGCTCTCCCCACAGCGCCACGTTTTCCAACGAAGTGACCGCGTGGCCACGAATGAGCCTGGCGAGTCCGCATACGCGCTCCGTGAGCTCCGGGTTGCGTTTGTGAGGCATCGAAGACGATCCGGTTTGGCCTTCGCCGAACGGCTCTTCGACCTCGCGTATCTCGGTGCGCACCATCCCCCGGAACTCGGTGGCGAACTTCTCGAGCGATGCGGCGATGACCGCGAGCGTCGTGATGAACACGGCGTGGCGGTCGCGTTGGATTATCTGGCTGGACACGGGCGCCGCGGCGATGCCCAGATGACGACAAACGGTCGTTTCGATGGCGGGGGAGACTGTCGCGTGCGTGCCGACGGGGCCGGAAACCTGGCCCACGGCCATCTCTGCGCGCGCCTGCGCAAGGCGTCTCCGGTTTCGTCGCATCTCGTCCCACCACACGGCCAGTTTGAGGCCGAACGTGATGGGCTCGGCGTGAACGCCGTGGGTGCGGCCCATCATGATCGTGTCCTTGTGACATCGCGCCTGCGTCTCGATCGCGTCGATGAGAGCGCCGGTCTCCTCGTCCAGCAAGTCCGCGGCGTCGAGCAGTTGGAGATTCGTCGCGGTGTCCCAAACGTCGGACGTGGTGATGCCGAGATGCAGCCACCGGCCCTCGGGACCGAGTTGTTCCGTGACGGACTTCATGAACGCCGTCATGTCGTGTTTGGTCACGGCGAGAACTTCGTTCAGTCGCCCGATGTCGTATTTGGCGCCCCGTAGCTTTTCCATGTCGGCGACGGGTATCGTGCCTTCTTCGGTCCACGCCTCGCAGACAGCGAGCTCGACGGCGAGCCATTTGTCGTACTTGTTCTCGTCCGACCACACTCGCTTCATCCGCGGCCGGGAATATCGTTCGATCATGGGGTCACTTTCTCCGAAGAGTCGACAAAACCGAGCGGCGATCGCGAAATTGTCGACGATCCATGCGAATCAGCGCAGTCAACGGGATTTCAAGCCAGCTCGGTAATCGTCGTACGCCTGGCGGATGTTGTCGTGTTTCGCCCCGAGCATCTGCGCGGCCAAAAACGCCGCGTTCCGCGCTCCCCACGAGCCGATGGCTACGCACGCAACGGGGATTCCGGGCGGCATTTGCGCGATGGCGTACAAGGCGTCGACGCCGCCGAGATCGCTCGTCGGCAACGGCACGCCGATGACGGGCAGCGTGGTCCACGATGCGACCACGCCCGGCAGTCCGGCCGAGCCTCCCGCGCCCGCGATGATTACCTCGATGCCCCGGCCGCGTGCCGATTCGGCGTAGTCCTTCACCTTCTCGGGGGTCCGGTGAGCGGACATGACCTCAACCTCGTGCTCGACTCCGAGTTGATCCAGCACTTCAGTCGTCTCTTTCATTGCCGGTTCGTCGGATCGGCTGCCCATCAATACGGCTACCAGCGCCATTTCGCCACCTCAAACGTCTTTCGCGATATCGGTCCTATAATAGCAGTCCCTGAAATGGAGTTTGGCCGCATTTTCGTAGGAGTTTACCCGAGCTTCGGCAATGGTCGCGCCTCTCGCCGTCACCGTGAGTACCCTGCCTCCGGAGGTCAACGTGGCGTCCCCGTCCGGTTTAGTCCCAGCGTGAAACAGGACCGTTGATTCGTCGATATCTTCCATGCCGGAAATCGGGAAACCGGTCGCATATTGTTCTGGGTATCCGCCGGAAGCCAGTACGACGCCCACATGGGCTGAATCGTCCCAAGCAACTTCTGCTTCTGACAGCTCGCCCTTCGCGGTTCTGAGCATGATTTCCAGCAGGTCGCCATGGAGCCTCGGAAGCACCACCTGGGTTTCGGGGTCGCCGAGTCTGCAATTGAACTCGATCACTTTCAGCCAGGATGGCGTCACCATCACCCCCGCATAGAGGACGCCTCTGTACGGACTGCCGGATCTGGCGAGTTCCGCCGCGACCGGCTCCATTATCTGCTCTCGGGCCTGTTTCTCCAGCGAGTCGTTCCAGAATGGCGGTGGACTGTAACTTCCCATGCCGCCGGTGTTCCGGCCAAGATCCCCGTCGCGAGCTCGTTTGTAGTCGCACGCGGTCGTCATCGTCGAGACGAACTCGCCGTCCACGAACGCGAACACGCTGACCTCCGGGCCCTCCAGCCACTCCTCGATCAGCACCGTGTCTCCCGCCGAGCCGAAAGCCTTCTCTTCGAGCATGGAGCGAAGAGCGGCTATCGCGTCGTGTCGGGTCTCGGCCATCACGACGCCTTTGCCCGCGGCGAGGCCGTCAGCCTTAACGACGAACGGCGGCTCGTTGGCGGCGACGAACGCCGACGCCTCGGTCATCGAATCGAACGAGTTGGCCTTGGCTGTTGGCGCCCCGGCAGCCGCCATGATCTGCTTCGCGAAAGTTTTGCTGCTCTCGATCCTCGCCGCGTTTTGTCGCGGTCCGAAAGCGAGTACCCCCGCCTCCTCGAATCGGTCTACGATGCCCGCGGCCAGCGGCGCTTCGGGGCCGACAACCGTGAAATCGATGGCGTTGTCTTGCACGTACGCGAGCAAGGCTGGGATGTCCTCTGCTGAGATCGGCACGTTTTCGGCGATCTGTGCGGTTCCGGCGTTGCCGGGAGCGACGAACAGGGTAGGCGACTGCGGGCTTTGCGCGAGCTTCCACGTGATCGTGTGCTCTCGCGCGCCGTTGCCGATCACTAAAACCTTCATCGCACGTTCTCCAGAGCCGCTTCGATCCACGGCATGACCTCGGGCAGGTCGTCGGGCAACAACAGCATGAATTGCAGCCAACCTGGCACGGCGTCGTCCGCGAAAGGCGATCGAAGCGGGGACACTCCGGCCAGCGATGTTGCTTGCCGATGCAAATCTTCCGGCAACTGCATCCCAACCACGCCCTCAAGCAGAACCGCGAACGGCCGGTCATCGATCAAGTAACCAACGCCGCCGTACAATGAAGACGATGTCACGCCTGCCTTTGAGAGCAGCCCTCCATCGAGCGCCAGTTTCAAGTCTGGGTCGATCAGGACGTCGTCATTCGACCCCATCGACTACTCCCACTCGATCGTTCCCGGAGGCTTCGACGTGATGTCGTACACGATCCTGTTGACGCCGGGAACCTCGTTGGTGATCCGATTCGATATCTTCGCGAGAACCTTATGAGGAATCCTGGCCCAGTCAGCAGTCATGGCGTCGTCGCTGGCGACCGCCCTGATCGCGATCACGTGGCCGTAGGTTCGGAAGTCGCCTGTCACTCCGACCGATCTCGATCCCGTGAGCACGGCGAAACTTTGCCACAGCTCGCGATAGAGCCCGTTAGCCCTGACCTCGTCCATAACGATCCAGTCGGCGCGTCTCAGCGTATCGAGTTTCTCGCTCGTGATGTCGCCCATGATCCTGATGGCCAAACCCGGCCCCGGGAACGGCTGGCGGTAGACCATCTCCTCGGGCAATCCGAGCTCGATCCCCACTTCGCGCACTTCGTCCTTGAACAGGTATCGCAGCGGTTCGACCAGCTCCATGCGCATGTGCTCAGGCAAACCGCCGACGTTGTGGTGAGTCTTGATCTTGGCCGACTCTTTGCTCTCCGAGTCTTTGCTCTCGATCACGTCGGGGTAGAGCGTGCCCTGTGCCAGGAAATCGACCTGGCCCAATCGGGACGCCTCTTCCTCGAACACCTCGATGAACTCGCCGCCGATGATCTTACGCTTCTGCTCTGGGTCCTCAACGCCTTTCAGCGCGCCCAGGAAGTGCTCCGTAGCGTCGACGTAGTCGAGCTTGATTTTCAGATTGCGCTCGAAGGTCTCTCGAACCTGCTCCGCTTCCTGATGCCTGAGTAAACCGTTGTTGACGAAGATGCACGTCAACTGGTCGCCGATCGCTTTGTGGATCAGCGCCGCAACGACGGAGGAATCGACGCCGCCGGAGAGGCCGCAGATGACTCGGCCGTCGCCGACCTGTTTTCGGACGGCCTCGACGGTCTCCGCGACGAAATTGCCGGGTGTCCACGTTTGGCTGCAACCGCATACGATGTACAAGAAGTTTTGAATGACTTCCTTGCCCTGCGGCGTGTGCACGACCTCGGGGTGAAACTGAATGCCCAAGCGTCCGTGATCGTCCCCGATGACCGCCACCGGTGAGTTGTCGGTGAATGCTAATGCGGAAAATCCCGCGGGCAACTCGGTGACCCGGTCGCCGTGGCTCATCCAGACCGACATGTCGGTCGGCAGCCCTACGAAAAGCTTGCCCGCGTCCGAGTTCTGCTGAAGCATGGCGTGGCCGTACTCGCGCTTCGGCGAAGACGCCACCTTGCCTCCGAGCTGGTGGACCATCGCCTGCATCCCATAGCAGATCCCGAGCACCGGGAGTCCGCAGTCGTACACCCATTCGGGCGCCAGCGGTGCGTCGTCTTCATAGACGCTCGCCGGTCCGCCGGACATGATCACGCCGGCCGGATTCAGATGCGCCACCGTCTCCCAAGAAGCGGTGTGCGGGATGAGTTCGCAGTAGACCTTACTCTCTCTAACGCGACGAGCAATGAGCCTGCTGTACTGCGACCCGAAATCTATCACGAGAACCGTCTGTTGACGGTCAGTTGATCTCGACTCCCCGGCGCCATCCGCTAGAGCTGAACCGACGGCGTCCAAGCCCTGCGCGCCGACCCCGAGGTCCTCGCTGTTTGCGGGAAGTTGTGTGGTCCTGGAGGCGTTGTTTTCTTGCATGTCGGAACGATTTCAAGGCTAGCACCCGTGCTATACTCGGGTCAAGCTAACTCAGGCAGTAGCCAGTCGTTAAGATCAAGCAACTTTTCGAGGCTTGTTCCGGTGCTGCCTGAATCGCCGCGTCGTTCGTCAGCACGGCAGGAGTCATTACCCGGAAAGTGCGCTTCGAACACAGGGTTTCGCTATGCCTTCGACCAGACAAGAGCAGTCGTCAGCGCGCGGCAAATCGGCGTTTCTGTCGATTGCTGACGCCGTCGCGTCGCTGCGGGCGGGCGGCGTCGTAGCCATCCCGACGGACACCGTCTACGGACTGGCGGCATCTGCGTTCGACGAGCGCGCGGTGGCCCGCGTGTACCGGGTCAAAGGCCGCGATTTCAAGGTCGCGCTGCCGGTGCTGATGGCCGAGCCGGACGACATCGACCGCTGTGCCGTCGATGTTCCGGATGTCGCTCGGCGGTTGGTCGAAGCGTTCTGGCCCGGGCCTTTGACCATCATCGTTTGCAAATCGGGTGCGATACCGGACGCTCTCTCTGCAGGCATGCCCACGGTCGGACTTCGCGTCCCCGACCATCCCGTCCCGCGCGAGCTGTCGCGTCTCCTGGGGAGCCCCATAACCGGCACGAGCGCAAACAGGAGCGGCGCCCCGTCGCTGAGTACAGCGGCTGGAGTGCTCAGCGAACTCGGCGATTCACTCGATGGCGTCGTGGACGGCGGCGAACTGTTGGAATCCGCGCCGTCGACGGTCGTCGATTTGGTTGCGGACCCACCTCGGATCGTTCGACCAGGGGCTATAACCGCCGATGAACTCAGCGGCGCCGTTGGCGTCGAGTTCTTGCCCGCGTGACGGACTGACGCGCCTGTCTGATTCTTGATACCATCTCCATTGAGATTGTGGACAGTCTTGATTTTGGTCTTTCAGAGCGCGCTGGCGTGGCATGCCTCGCCCGGTGCAAATCGATCGAGTGCAGACACCAAGCTCGTGGCGAGACCGCGTGCTGAGGAGGGACAACAGCTTTGACCTCGCAAACCCGGTTCGACGATCTGGCTTCCAGAGTCGATTCCGAGATCAGAGAAGTGCTGTCCGCCCGCAGCACGCGGCTGTACGACATCATGGCCTACCATCTCGGATGGGAAAATCGTTCGGAGCAAGACGGACCTGCAACGCCCACCGATCGACGGCACGGCGTGTTGTGTCTGGTCGCGAACCGAGCCGCTGGCGGGGATACTGACGCTGCGTTGCCCGCGGCGGCTGCGGTCGAGCTCGTCGAGAAGTTTTGCCAGATCCACGACGACGTGCAAGGCGGCAAGCCGAAACGCGATGATCGCGACGCCGTCTGGTGGGTGTGGGGGCCGGCACAAGCGATCAACGCCGGAGACGGCATGCACGCCCTGGCGAGGCTGTCGCTGTTCCGGCTGCTGGACCGTGGAGTCGAGGCTGAGATGGCCTTTCGCGCGGTGCAGGCTTTGGACGAAGCCAGCCTGAAAGCGTGCGAAGGCAGGTTCCTGGACCTCCAGGCGCAAGAGCGTGTGGACGTATCGGTGGACAGCTACCTGAAGATGGCAACGGACAAAGCGGGCGCTCTTTACAGTTGCGCACTCGAGCTCGGAGCGATGCTCGCCGGGGCGTCCGACGAATCCCTGGAGCTGTTGCGTCAAGCGGGCGCGGAATTTGGCGTGGCGCTGCACATCCAACACGATCTGTCTGAACTGTCCCGAACCGTTTCGGCGTCCGAATACGTCAGCGAAGACATGATGAACAAGAAGAAACTGCTGCCGATCGTCATGGCGTTCGAATCCGGAACCGTTCACGACCGTAGACGTTTGGGCGACGTGTACTTCAAGCGCGTCCTGGAACCTAGCGATCTACAGGGATTGACCGAAGTGCTCGACGATCTCGGTACGATCGACAAGTCGCGTGAGTTGCTGGAGCAGCGGGTTGCGTCTGCCAAAGCCTCGATTGCCTCGATCGGATTGGATTCCGCGGGTGGCGAGTTGCTGAACAGTTACATCGATTCTTTGATGGAGGCCTGAATTGGCCCGAAAGAAAACCGTGAGAGACATCGATGTCGCGGGCAAAGCCGTCCTAGTCCGCGTCGATTACAACGTTCCGTTTCATCCGGGAACGACGGACATCTCCGACGACAGCCGAATACGGGCTTCGCTGGACACGGTCAGGTTGCTGTCGTCTCATGGCGCGAGAATAGTTCTGTGCACACACATAGGCCGCCCACGAGGCCGGGTTGTCGAGAGCCTGAGAGTCGCGCCGGTGGCGAATCGTCTTACTGAGTTGTTGGGCCAATTGGTGCAAACGCTGTCGGACGACGACGGCGTGACCGCCTCGGAGCAGATTTCTCTGATGCACCCCGGCGACGTCGCGCTTCTGGAGAATCTCCGGTTCCATCCGGAAGAGGAGAGCAACGATGCGGCGTTCGCGATGAAGTTGGCCTCGCTGGCAAACATTTACGTCGGCGATGCCTTTGGCACAGCGCATCGAGCCCACGCGTCCACGGAGGGCGTGACCCGCTATTTGCCGTCAGTCGCCGGTCTGTTGATGGACAAAGAGCTGGAGATGCTCGGACAAGCCCTCCAAGAACCTGCCCACCCATTCGTCGTCGTGCTCGGCGGCGCCAAGGTCGCCGACAAGATCGGAGTCATCGAGAACCTGGCCGACCGCGTGGACGCGTTTTTGATCGGCGGCGGCATGGCCGCGGCGTTCCTCAAGGCGCAAAGCCACGAGATCGGCGCATCGCCCGTCGATGACGATGAACTCGGCCACGCCCGCAACGTGCAGGCGCTGGCCGCCGACGGTGGCTTCGATGTGATTGCACCGACGGACGTGATAGTCGGCGATCGATTCGACTCCGAGGCAGAATCCAGTGTCGTTGCGGCGTCCGGCGTTCCAGCCGGATGGCTGGTCATGGACATCGGACCGGACACCGCGGCTCGCTTTGGCGAAAGAATTCGCGAAGCCGGAACGGTCGTATGGAACGGCCCAATGGGTGTGGCCGAATGGGACGCGTTCGCCAACGGGACGAAGATCGTCGGGCAAGCGTTGGCGGACTGCGCCGGAACGACGATACTGGGTGGCGGGTCTACCGCCGAGGCCGCGTACAACCTGGGCTTGGCCGATCGGATGACCCACGTATCGACCGGCGGAGGTGCTTCGCTCGAGTTCCTCGAAGGAAAAGACCTTCCCGGTGTCTCGGCGCTGCTCGACGCCTGAGCCTGCCCAAGCGCTTGAATGCTGACAACTGAGGAATTGTAGATTGATCGATTTCCCGTACCTTGAAGACCTTTGCATCCGGACAGACTCGAAGATAATCATGCTGGTCGTCGACGGTCTCGGCGGGCTGCCGCACCCTGACACCGGCAAGTCTGAACTCGAGACCGCTCGCACGCCCAATCTCGATGCACTGGCCGGCCGCAGCGTGTGCGGCCTGACTACGCCAGTGCTGCCTGGCATCACTCCTGGAAGCGGGCCGGGCCACATGGCGCTGTTCGGCTACGATCCGGTGAAATTCCTGGTGGGCAGGGGAGTCCTCGAAGCGTTGGGCATCGGTCTGGAACTCGGACCCAACACGGTCGCCGCGCGAGGCAACTTCTGCACCGTGGACGGCGAAGGCAAGTTGACGGACCGCAGGGCCGGACGCATCAAGACAGTCGAAAGCGCTCCGCTTGTCGAGTTGCTGGATACGATCGACATCCCCGGGGTCTCGGTCGAGGTTCATCCGGTTCAGGATTACCGCTTCGTGCTGGTGTTGCGAGGCGATGGGTTGAGCGCGAACATCCCTGACACTGATCCTCAGGTGGTCGGCGGTCCGCCCAGAACCGCGGTCGCAGCCGAACTTACCTCTGAGCGGACCGCCCGGTTCGCGAACGCGTTCATCGATGCGGCGAGAGGGCTGCTGGGCTCACGGGACCGCGCCAACATGGTTTTGCTCAGGGGGTTCTCCACCGAACCTGAATGGCCGGAGTTCGGTCGCTCGTATAATCTGAACCCCGCGGCGATCGCAGCGTATCCGATGTATCGAGGCCTCGCGCGCCTTGCCGGGATGAAAATCATCCCCACGGGCGCGGATTTCGACGCGGAGCTCAAGACCCTGGCCGACAGCTATTCCGACCACGACTATTTCTTCTTGCACTACAAACCAGCGGACGGAGCGGGCGAAGACGGAGACTTCGATGCCAAGGTGGCGCGCCTGGAAGAACTCGACGCCCGGATACCCGCCGTGATCGACATGAATTCCGATGTGCTGGTCGTCGCGGGCGACCATTCCACGCCGGCGATCATGGAGGCGCATAGCTGGCATCCGGTTCCGTTGATGATAAATTCGCGTCTGTCGCGAGGGCAGGGGAGCGACGCCTTCGACGAGAGAGCATGCCGTCTAGGCGCTCTTGGCGCGATTCCGGCCACTAACTTGATGTTGCTGGCCCTGGCCCACGCCGGAAAACTAGCTAAATTCGGGGCGTAGGCGGAACTCAACACACAACCTTCACGTTTCATCGCTCCTATGCGATGCTTCATGAAATATCATCCAGTGCGCATGCCTACGAGCCACTTGAAGGGAACACAGCGCATCGTAACGGTTCGACATTACCTATAAGGAGCATATAGCGATATGCCAATATCGTTTATGGCAGGAAACTGGAAGATGAGCACGACAGTTGCCGAGGCGAGATCGTTGGCCGAGGCCGTTGCCGATCGTGTCGGCAGTTCAACAGAGGTGACGACCGTGCTGTGTCCACCATTTGTGTCGCTGACGGCCGTTGCTGAAGCGGTGAGCGGCTCATCGATAACTGTCGGAGCGCAAAACATGCATCCTGCGGCCAGCGGAGCGTTCACGGGCGAGATTTCGGCTCCGATGTTGGCTGAGATGTGCTCTCACGTGATAATCGGCCACTCCGAACGCCGGGCGCTGTTCAGCGAGACCGACGAATTCGTGAACGAGAAGGTTCTAGCGGCGTTCGAGAGCGGTTTGACGCCTATTCTGTGTGTGGGAGAGCAGCTCGATGACCGCGAGGCCGGCAGGGCGGATCAGGTGGTCGAAGCGCAGGTGCGAGGCGGTCTTGCAGGCGTGGAGAGCCCCGGATCGCTGGTCGTCGCCTACGAACCGGTCTGGGCGATCGGGGCGGGCCGCGCGGCCACTCCGGAGACCGCGCAACAGATCATGACTCACATTCGGTCCGTCTTAGCGAGCATCTTTGGGGACGAACCGGCCTCAAGCGTGCCTCTGCCGTACGGAGGAAGCGCGAATCCCGGCAATATCGAAGGATTCATGGCCCAGCCGGACATCAACGGCGCCCTTGTCGGAGGCGCGGCCCTCGACGCCTACTCGTTCTGCCAGATGGTCGAGATCGCCTCGCAGGCCGGATAGATCGTGGCGGAATCAGACAGGACCAGACTCCTGGCGATCGTCGGCGCAACCGCCGTCGGGAAAAGCAGCCTGGCGATGCGACTCGCTGCTCGATTCGGTGGTGAAATCGTGGGAGCAGATAGCCGACACGTGTATCGCTACATGGATATTGGCACCGCCAAACCCACTTCCGAGGATCGCAGCGAAATCCCACATCACGCCATCGACGTCGTTGATCCAGATGAGCATTTTGGGCTTGCTGTTTATCTGGAGTTGGGAACACTAGCAATCCAAAACGCAAAAAGTAATGGAAACCTGCCAATATTGGTCGGTGGAGCCGGGCAATATGTCTGGGCCCTTCTCGAGGGCTGGCAGGTGCCCCAAGTGCCTCCGGACGCGGAAACCAGATCCGAGATGGAGGAGTTGGCCCGTGCGTCGGGCCACGCCGTCGTCCTCGCCGTGCTCCGCGAGCTCGATCCTGAAGCGGCCGATCGGGTCGATCCGAGCAACGTGCGGCGGGTGATCAGGGCGGTTGAGGTGGCCAGAAGCGGAAACATAGGGGCTCCAGACAAGATTCCGCCACCCTACGACGTGATGGCAGTCGGTCTGACCATGCCTCGGCCGCAACTCTATCGCCGAATCGATGAGCGGGTCGACGAAATGCTGTCCGAAGGCTGGCTCGACGAGGTCCGTGGCCTGCTGGACCGCGGTTACGAGTCCGACCTGCCCGCGATGAGCGGCGTCGGTTACCGTGAGTTCTCCGAGCACCTCGTGAACGGCGCCAATCTCGACGAAGCCGTTGCCAGAACCAAGACGCGCACCCACGCCTTCGCACGGAGACAGCACGCCTGGTTCAAGCGTGACGATCCGCGTATCCACTGGTTCGACGCGCCTGTCGGGTTCTCTGACGCAGAGGACGCAGTCGAGCGCTGGTTGAACGCCTGATGTCGATAAACAAATCAGATGGCGCCGAACGAATCGTGTCATTTTGATCCTTCCGCAGAAGGGGAAGAATCTGGTCGATGAACGGGTGCCATTGCTTGAAGAGCTGCATAGGCTTATCCTTCCACCAGATGTGTGGCATCGCAAGAATCCTTTGCGCAACTTATTTAGTTGACGACAATTACGCGCTGACACCGTCGCATCGACCGCGTGAGAACGGCTCTCACCTCAGAAGGAGTCAGATTGCACGCCTCCCAGCGGGGGATTGCGGCGGCGCGAATTTGCGCTTGGCACGCCTAAGGCGCGACAATCAGAGTGCGCGTTGGCACAACCTCTCGTGAGAATGCGAAAATCGCCGGCGGCACAGCTCGGAGGGCAGGGTGAGATTCAAAAAATACCACGGAGCGGGCAACGACTACGTTTACGTCGATGCCCGGACTGAAGAAAGAGACTGGCCCGCCATCGCGGTGGACATCAGCGACCGCCACAAAGGCGTCGGATCGGACGGTCTGATCCTCTTAAAGGATTCGGACGTCGCCGAAATCCGGATGCAGATGCTGAACGCCGATGGATCCGAAGGCAAGATGTGCGGCAATGGAATTCGATGCTTTGTGCGTTTTGGTTTGGATATAAACGCTCTGTCTTCCGGCCCGGATTCAGTGAAAGTCGAGACAGGCGCCGGTGTACTCACCGTCACTCCGATGCTCGCCAACGGCGAGATGACAAGAGCGTCGGTCGGCATGGGCGAACCGCGCCTGATTCCCTCTGAGATTCCTATCGCACTGGACGGTCCCGGCCCGATCATCGACCATCCGTTGTCCGTCGAAGGCGCCGAGCATGACATCACCGCTGTGTCGATGGGCAACCCGCACGCGGTCGCATTCCTGGACGAGGACGTCGACAACTACTTGCTGTGGCAACTCGGTCCGCAGGTCGAGCACCACCCGCTGTTTCCGAGCAGGGTCAACTTCGAGATTGTGAACGTTCTGGGCAGAGACAGGCTCAAAGTGCGGGTGTGGGAACGCGGTTCAGGCATCACGATGGCGTGCGGCACCGGCGCATGCGCGGCGGTCGTGGCCGCCAGGCTGCATGGTCTCGTGGACGATGTCGTCGAGGTCGAGCTCCCGGGCGGCACGCTTTCAGTCACGTGGCCAGGGCAGGGCGAGGTCGTACTCGAAGGACCCGTCGAAGAGGTGTTCGAGGGGATCTGGCCCGACTGAGACGCTGGCAGACGGCACCAACCGGAGAGAATACGCCGTTTAGCGTTTAACCTAGCTCCCGATTCCGGAACCTTTGTCTTGGATCATTCCAAGACTCGTCAAGGCGGTCTTCGGTCAGCTTCTCGTCAATAACAACCGTCGAATTCGCATCCAAGTTCTCTTCGAACACAACGACGATCGCGACGGACGGCGTCATCCGAAGATCGCGATGCCCGCGATGATTCTGCCCATCCGCGACCGATCTGAGCGGTTGTGGGGCGAATTGTGCGGCTCGAGCGACAGATTAGCGAGCGGATCGCTTCGGGGTCGGAGCCCGAGTATGCCGTCGACGTGGCGTTTTGAAACGGAGACTGACAGGTTGATTGGGACGTCGAGGAGGGGCTTTTGAGCGAGAAAAGTAGGTTTTTGTGTTTCGGCTGGCTACCCGAAACACACCGAATCCGCTCCCCGGCGCGCCGTGGCTCCGAAATGGGCCCGCAGACGTCCAAGTAGCGGAATATGGGCTGCAACGGAGGCAGTGTTGTGTCGCCGTTCGGCTCGTTCTCAATGTCTTGCGAGTAGATTAGTTCGTTCTGGGTCGATCGACATAGGCCAACCGGGGTCTGTTTCCAACGAATCTCGGTCGGACGTGTCCGGAGGCGCTCCCGATGTTCGTCGCGGACTGGTTCGGCAGGCACAACCACGGCATTTGGCCGCTACCTTTACGCGTGGCGCGTGTTGACTTACCATGTGACGGTTCGATTCTATTTGCAAAACATTCGAGGCATGCATGAAGTTCGCCAGCCGCGTCGAAAAGATACCGCCTTACCTGTTTGTCGAGATCAGCCGAAAGATCGCCCAGAAGAAGGCCGAGGGCATCGAAGTTATCTCGTTCGGCATCGGCGATCCTGATCTGCCGACGCCGGATCCGGTCGTCGATCGCCTTCGTCAGACCGCGGGCGACGTTCCCAACCACCGCTACCCGGAAACCGAAGGCCTGCCTGAGTTCCGAAGCGCGGTCGCGAGCTGGTACAACCGCCGATTCGGCGTGTCGGTCGATCCCGGCAAAGAGATCATCTCGTTGATTGGCGCGAAGGAAGGCATCGGCCACGCCGCGATGTGCTTCATCGAACCCGGCGACATCGCCCTGGTGCCGGACCCAGGGTACCCGGTCTACTCCGTCGGAACCTGGTTTGCCGGAGGGGAGTGTCACTGGATGCCCCTCAGAGAGGAGAACGGCTGGTTGCCCGACCTGGAGGCCATTTCGGACGATGTCGCGACTCGGGCGAAAGTCATGTGGTTGAACTATCCGAACAACCCGACCGGCGCCGTCGCCGATATCGGATACTTCGAGAAGGTGGTCGAGTTCGCCCGGAAGCACGAAATCGCGGTCATGCACGACGCCTGCTACACGGATGTCGTCTTCGACGGCTACAGCCATCCGAGCTTCCTCGAGACGCCCGGCGCAATGGATGTCGGCGTCGAGTTCCACTCGCTGTCCAAGTCGTACAATATGACCGGTTGGCGAGTCGGCATGGCAGTTGGCAACGCCGAAATGATCAACGCGTTGCTTATCATCAAGTCGAATCTGGACTCCGGCGTGCCGCAGGCGATCCAAGAGATGGGCATCGAGGCGCTGGAAACGACCGACGACTGGCTCGACGGCCGTAACGCGATCTACCAAAATCGGCGAGACAAGGTGCTGCGAGCCTTGGAAACCATCGGCCTGCACGTCGACCCGCCGAAAGCCAGCCTGTATGTTTGGGCCAGGGTTCCTGAGGGCGAGACTTCGGCCAGTTTCACCGAGAAGATCTTGGACGAGTGCGCCATCGTGGTCACCCCCGGAAGCGGGTACGGCCAGTACGGCGAGGGCTACATTCGGCTGTCGCTAACGATTGGCGACGCCGATTTGGATCGAGGGTTAGAACGGCTCGTGAACTGGAGTGCGAAGTAATCGGGCAGGGCAGAGGCATCGGAATTCATTAGGAGGCCTGTCATCGCAAAAAAGTCGATAAGAACCGCGCCGCGAAAAGAACGAGCTCTGCTGGTCGGGGTGTCGATCAAGCGCAAGCGATCGGTGTGGCGAATTGAGGACTCGGTAGCGGAACTGGGCGAATTGGCCGGTTCCGCTGGCGCGAGGGTCGTCGACACCGTGATTCAGAAGCTCGAGAAACCGACGAACCTCTACGTTGGCAAAGGCAAGGTCGACGAGATCAAAAGCCGTATTGCCGAATTGAAGGTCGATACGGTGATCTGCGACGACGAGCTCACGCCAACACAGCAGCGGAACCTTGAGAACGCCCTGGGCGAAGACAAAAAGGTTCTAGATCGAACCGCGCTGATATTGGATGTGTTTGCCAGTCGAGCCCAAACGCGAGAGGGTCGCTTGCAAGTCGAGCTCGCTCAGAACGAATATCTGTTGCCGAGGCTGGCCGGACAGTGGTCGCACTTGGAGCGGCTCGGCGGCGGCATCGGCACCCGAGGACCTGGCGAAACCCAGATCGAGACCGACCGCAGACTCGTGCGAAATCGCATTCAGCACCTGAAGCGATCGCTCCAAGATGTCCGGCGGCATCGTCAACTCCACAGGGCCCGGAGAAACAATAACTCGGTGCCGGTGGTCTCGCTCGTCGGCTATACCAACGCGGGCAAGTCGACGCTTTTGAACAAGTTGACCAAAGCGGACGTTCGCGCCGAGGACCGGCTGTTTTCGACGCTCGACCCGGCGACGCGTCGAATCACGCTCCCGTCGGGCGGCTCGGCTCTGGTTACTGACACGGTCGGTTTCATCCACAAACTCCCGCCGGCGCTCGTCGCGGCCTTCCGCGCGACGCTCGAGGAGATCGAAGAGTCGACAGTGATCATGCACGTTCTCGACGCCACCCACGTCAACTCGGTCGAGCAAGCCCTGGTCGTCGAGAGCATCCTCAAGGACATGCACGTGGATCGGCTGCCGCGGATCTTGGTGATGAACAAGGTCGACCTATTGCCGGAGGACGCGGGCCTTGACGAGATCGCGGCGCCATTCGATCTCGGGCCCGACGATCGCAGCGCGTTCATCTCGGCGATGACGGGATTGGGCACGTCGAAGTTGCTGACGGAGCTGGACGAGGCGTTGGCCGTCGGTCCGGCGATATCGGCGGCAACGGGGTAGGGACCAGGCGATTTTCGCCAGACGGCCGAATCAGAGAAGATCGACGATTGGTGCCCCAACACGCGCTCCGGAGTTGGTTCGCACTATAGATGTTATGTAAAGTAACACCGGTGCAACGCAGAGCGAACACCGTTAGTTGACAAAACGCAGATCGCCGAAATTCAATTATGCTGCCCCGACACGACTCGAATCACGCCCGATTCGCTAAGCGCCATTATCGTCGCCAAAACGGTCGCTTCGGGATTTCCCGGATCATGTTGGATCTGCCGTCCAACCGGAAGCCCCGCCGACGCGCCGTCCGCCGCTTCGATCAAGATCACGTTTGGGCCGTACTTTGCCGTCGCCGCGCCGACGAGCAACCACGTCGACTTGGTGACCGCGTCCGCCGTCGTCGGGTCATCGCCTTCAGCGGTCCCTTCGATCACGATGCCGGCGGCGCATCCCTCCATCGACGCGGACACCTCCGCTGGCAGGAACATCGCAGCTCCGTCTCCGGATCCGGCCCAGTATTCGATCTCGACGCCCAACCGGGCCAAACCGCGCCGAATCTCGTCGCCGACCTCCGATATTCCGGCAACTCCCAAAAAAACGCGCGGCGGAAAAACTTCAACCGGCGCTGAGGGTCGTTCCGGGCTTTTTATCGTCTCTACGGGGCTCGCAGCGATCGCTTCCCGTTCGACCGCTTGAATCGGTTCGGCGATCTCGGTTGTTCCCGGAACGATGATCGTCCTGCCGTCCTCGACGCGAACGAGGTCTGCGGACCGGCCGTTGGCGATGGCGATGTCGAGGCACTCCGCCGTCAGTTCCGGATGCACGCCCATGTCGCGCGCCAGGATGTTTCTGGCGTAGACGTCTTCGGGAAGCGGCTTGCCGCCGAGCATCGCGAAGAAGCGTCGGAAGACCTCCGGGTTGGTCGCCGCCGCTCGGTACGCGTCCCGCAGCTCGTCGGCTCCGGCTGGCGCCACCGCCGCCCGGCCGAGCTCGGTGAGCGAGATTCGATCGGATCGATAACCACCCTCGGTCAGGCCGTACTTGCTCGACGACGTAAGCCGCATTCGAAATCCGCTGCTGGTCGTCCTGGTGCGCATGGCGTCGGCCAGCAGTTCACGGTCCATCGGCAAACCGGAGTTGACCTCGTGAATCGTGCGGGCGATCCGGAGGACATCCTCCAGCGCGAAGGTCGGAAACGGTCGGTTTCTACGGGCCCGCTTTTCGGTGTCGTATTGTTGCATCGTCTATCTCCGGCGCCGCATGAGGGAGGCTTCGGCTGAGTGAACGAATCAAGACCGAGCCGAATCGCAAATTGGTCCGGCCGCATGCCATCCAGACGGACTCGTGCTCCGCCACTCGACATCAGTGTCCGGTTGGCTCGCCGGATTGCCTTGCTTCCGGCGGTCCACCCGCGATGCAGACCCACGTGGCCCTGTCGCGATTCGGCGCCGCTGCAGATCCGCGCTCTGACGTAGACGTCGATCAACCTCTAGCCTGAGTTTACATGATGCCGCCGCGATCTTTTTCGTATCTCTTCGGTCGGTTCGTCTGGCATCGGGTCCTCGCGTCGAATCGGATCCATCGATGTCGACGAGTCAGAAGACTCAGCGCCATCACCGAAGTTGAAACGCGTTCAAGACACTTCGATCTTACCCCGACAAGCGGAAATAATCAACCACTGCGGAATCATTTGTCACGATAACTTCGCCAATAATAGCCCATACGAGGCGTGGATATGAATCAATGATGCCAACCCTGACTAAACCTGACAAACACGGTTTGCGTTGTCAGATTCAATTAGCAAGCCCTTTGCGCAGGAACCGTTGGGTTGATGTCGACGCGTCATTGACCATGGATGTTCCTGATTGAATCAGGACGTTCCTGATCCACCACCCTGCCCTGCGCCGTACACAACCGATGATTTGTTAGAATACCTATTAACCAGAGCCGCCTGCGGGAGATAAATCGTGCCGAAACTGACTCAAGCGCGTTGGGCGTGGTGGTTGCCGATTCTTGTTGTGGTGAGCTTGGTCGCGCTCGTTTCGTGCCAGGAGGATCAAGAGGACGCCGCCTCGGCTCCGGCCGCGTCATCATCGCAAACAACGCCAACAGAACCGGCCGCCCAAGCCGCGGCAGGCGAGCCTTCGACCGCGACCGAGCAAGCGGACCCGATGGCGATTCCAACCGCCTCTCCCTTGCAGCAACCGCTTGGCGCTCCCGATGGCGTGCCCGAGGAACTTAAGACCGTTTGGGAGGTCTGGGCCCTGCTTACCAGCGAACACTATGACCGCTCGACTTTTGACATCGAAGCGTTCAATGAAGCCGCCATCCGCGGCATGATCGAAGCGATCGGCGATCCGCATACCAGCTACGTCAGGCCTGAAGTTTTCCGGATCGAAAACGACGATCTTTACGGTCGCTTCGAAGGCATCGGGGCCAGCGTTCAGATGCGACCCGACGGCAAGTTGTTGGTGGTCGCTCCGATCGAAGGCAGCCCGGCGGAGAAGGCCGGCTTGAAGCCGGGAGACGTGATCCTGGCCGTCAACGGCGAGAGCATCGAAGGCCTGTCCCTGCTTGAAGCAGTTTCTAAAATCCGAGGACCCAGAGGCACCGAGGCCAGGCTGTTGATTGTTCATCTCGGCTCGCTGGACGAAATCGAAGTTTCCGTGGTGCGGGATGTCATCCCACTAGAAAGCGTCAAGGTGCGAACCCAGCCCGACGACAGGTTCGCCCACATTCGCCTCAGCACCTTCTACTCTGACACCGCCGAACAGCTCCAAGACGCGATCAAGGAAGCCCAGTCGGATGGGCGAGACGGGCTAATCCTGGACGTCAGGAATAATCCAGGCGGCTTGCTCAGTTCAGTTATCGACATCGTTAGCCTGTTTGTGGATGAAGGCTTGGTCCTTTATGAAGTGAACGGCGCCGGGCGCAGGACCGATCACGAGGTCAGAAACGCCGGGGAGTTCGCCGACATTCCGATGGTGTTGCTGGTGAACGAATCCAGCGCAAGCGCCAGCGAGATCCTGGCCGGAGCGCTGAAGGACCACGAGCGAGCTCCAGTCATCGGCGGGACCACGTTCGGCAAGGGCAGCGTCAACATCCTCCGTCGATTGGAGAACGAAGGCGGTCTGTACCTGACGTTCGCCAAATGGTTCTCGCCGCTGGGACGGCCCATTGAGGGCGAAGGTGTGACTCCGGACATCGAAGTTACATCCCGGGACCCGAAGAAAGCCGACGTCGATCAACTCGAGAAGGCGTTCGAAGTATTGGCTGGGATCGTCGACGGCACAGGCGCCGGTGTAACGAACTGATGGCCAAAGGCTCCCGGCGCGATCGCACGATCACGGTGAACCGCCGAGCGCGGTACGACTACGACATCGCCGACACACTCGAAGCCGGCCTGGTTCTGACCGGGACCGAGATCAAATCGATCCGCGCAAATCGCGTCAACCTCAGCGACGCGTACGCCAGGTCGGACACCGGTGAGCTGTGGCTGCACAACGCCCACATCGCCGAGTACGCCGCCGGCAATCGGGACAACCACGAACCGAAGCGATCGAGAAAGCTGCTGCTTCGACGCGACCAAATCACGCACCTGACCAAACAGGTGTCCGAACGCGGCATGACCCTCGTGCCGTTGAAGCTCTACCTCAAGGGCGGCTACGCGAAGGTTGAGCTAGCCGTCGCCAAGGGCCGCAAACGATACGACAAGCGCAGGGCCATCATCGAGCGCGACCGAGAGCGAGAAGCCCGAGACGCGATGGGCCGGCACTAGATCCACCGGTCGGATCTCACCACAGATCCCCTTTCGATGAGCTGGGCGTCCCGTCGAATCGAACTCAGCGACCGGCCTCCATGATGCCCTGCCCCGAATTCTTCAATGCACTGGGACCCGCTCAGTTCACTCAGCGTCGTCGGGACGATATTGCCGGGCCCGCCACCCCGAACAATGCTCATCTCTTCGTGGCGATGAACGGCACAGGTTACGCAGATCGGTCGTTGTCATCGTTACGAAATAGTTGGACGGGTTCGTCCGAAATCCGAACGCCTACCATCGAACGGTGCTCTGGCCCTTCAGGGCCAAGCCTAGTTTCCATGCTTTGATACGGGAGTGGCGACCCCCCTCCATGTGTCATTCAGATCCTTGCGCGGAAGGAAGAAGAATCTGGGCGCTGAACACGCCATCTCGCCAGAGCAACGCCAAACGGACCCATCATGGCAAGAAACGTTGAGCGCAACGTAATGACCAAAGAGGCTTAGGCGACGCTCGAGTGTGGGCGGCCCTCCGACCGGATTTCAAGTAACGGTGTCGAAAACGCCTGCTTGCGGGGCCCCAGATTCTTCGGCTGCGGCCTCTGAATGACATCGATTGTCCGGGCCACTTCATATGCCTGTCGCTATCACGTCCAAGCCGCGCACCCACCCGTTCGCCCCTTCGGCAAACTCAGGACAAGCTCTGAGCTCGTCGAAAAGGGCCTCTGACACCCAAGCGTCACTCAAGCCGTTACGGTCATCACCCATTTACGCTGTGCCCAACGATATTGGCAATGCTGGTTGGGTCCGGAGAGACGAATCGTTTCGGGTCACTCAGGCAACTGTGCGCATTCAGCAACGAGATCAATCCTCTCTCGGAAGGATAGAATCACTCGTGGCGGTTGTCGCCCTCGGTATCGAAAGATGAAAACTCGGCTTGGCCCTGAAGGGCCAGAGCACCAACTGGATGTTGGGCCCGGCCTTATATGAGTTGCATTAAGGATTCTCGCGTTGCCATCTAGCGGAAGAAGGAGTCTCTGCAGCACTACAAGCAATGGCGCCCGTTCATCAGCCAGATTCTGATCCTTCTGCGGAAGGATCAGAATGACACAAATCGTTCGGCGGCATCTGATCTGTTTGTCGCCTTCAGGGCGACCCTGTGCAGCCAATTTCATACCAACGACACATGCTGTTCATCGCC
>JASMDM010000041.1 GCA_030752795.1 SAR202 cluster bacterium
CGAGCGACCCCAAATGCTTCTTTTTGCCCGTGCCACCCAGTTGGTAAGAAACGTTGAGAACAACGTATTGGGTCAATGACCATAACGGCTCAAGCACTCTTGTGTGTGGGCGGCCCTTCGACGAGCTCAGAGCCTGTCCTGAGTTTGCTGAGGGGGCGAACGGATGGGTGCGTGGCTCACCATGCACGGATGCCCAGCATCGCGAGAAGCATTGGGCACAACTTATTTAGTTGATCGCCATCAGGACCAAGCCTAGACTTCATCTATCGTGACCGGTGAGGTCCGCCGCCGCCGCATCGTGGTCTACGAGAAACCTGGATTCAGACTATCCCTCGAGTTGCACACCCAGCTTCCGCAAAAACTGTTTCGGCGCCGAGTCCAGCAGCGACTCCGCCTGCTCGACGTCGAGGCCGGCGCCCCGCGCAACTTTCATCGCGAAGTCGCGTTTGAGTAGGTCATCGGGGCCGTGGGCGTCGGAATCCAGCACCGTCGACGCGCCCGCTTCTTTCGCCATCTGCACGACGTGGCCGTTGGCGTATGCATGGCCGCGCCGCGCCGTGACCTCGAGGAAGACGCCGTTTCCGGCAGCGATGTGCGCCTCCTCGAGCGTGATGAGGCCGGGGTGCGCCAGGATGTCCACGTGCATCGACGAGGCCGCTGCCAGGTTCGTGCCAGGGTCCACCGGTTCGGAGATCGTTTCGCCGTGCACGTTCACGACCTTCGCGCCAAGCCTGCGAGCCTCTTGTGCCAGGCGGTCGATATCCTCGTGTGGCGTGTGCGTAATCTCGACGCCGGGCAGCGCCAAAATGTCCCATCGATTAGAAGCCATCCTGCAATCGGCGATCAAGGTCTTGAGGACGAATTCCATGTTGCCGGCGCCGACGTGGTCAGTGATCGCCATCACCTCATAGCCGACAGCCAAGGCGCGTCTGATGAGCTCGACGGGGGCGAGGACGCCGTCGCTGAGAAACGTGTGAGTGTGGAAATCGTACAAGTTCAGTTGTCTCCGATTGTCAGGCGATACTCGGATCGAGTCTATTCGTCAGCCAACTGTGACGCGAGGCGGCGCATTTCTCCGGCGGTGTCGGGCACGTGGAAAGGCGGCGGCTCTTCGGGGTGATTAACCTTCAGGCAGACGAAAACCGGACCGGCTTGTTCCATGATGGCCGGCAATTCGGAGGCGAGGTCCTCCAGATCGTCGAACGAATATGAGGCCGCAAAGCCCGCGTCCTTGGCCATGCCGCCGAAATCGACTCGGCCTGCACCGGGAACCGGTTGACTGCCGGTCGTGAAATAGACGGTGTCTTCGAACAAAATGTGGACGAAGTTCTCAGGAGCGGCGCCGGCCGTCGTGACCAGACTCCCCAGATTCATCAGCAACGACCCGTCGCCGTCAAGAACCACGATCCTCTGATCAGGCCGCGCAAGCGCCAAACCCAGCGCGACCGACGAAGCCTTGCCCATCGCTCCGAAAATCGGCAGATCCAGGTCTGGGCGATCGCTGACCGCTTCCAGGTACCTGAACGGCGTCATGGTGTTGACGATTATCGCGTTGCCGCGTTCCCGGTTTATCGCTCTTACGGCTTCGAGGGAGGAGATCATCTGGCAGGCGCTCCTGATATCGTTTTGTTTCGGGCCGTGTCGTCAGCCCAGGGAATTGTAGTGTGTGACGCAAGGGTATTCAAGCATGCTGCCGTCTGGTGAGGGAAGTTGGAATCGCCAGCTACGGGCCGTCGTATCGGAACGTCTCCGGCATCGCGTCGGCCAGGCCCAATGCGACGATCACGCGATGGGCGATGTAATCCACGATCCGGTCGACCGTGAGTTCGCGCAGATAAAATGGCGGCTCCGGAGGCAGGATCGTGACGCCGAGGCGCGCCAGACTCGTCAGGTTCTCGAGATGAATCGCACTCAACGGCGTCTCACGCGGCACGAGCACAAGCGGCCGCTTCTCTTTGATGCACACGTCGGCGGCTCGCCTGATCAGATTGTCGGCGAACCCGTGGGCGACCGCCGCCGCCGTGGCCATGCTGCACGGCACGATCGCCATGCCGCGCGTCGCGAGAGAGCCGCTGGCGATCGATGCGTTGAGCTGAGTCGGAGGGTGGTACGTGAACAGGCCCGTGTCCGTCCACCGTTCGAGCGCGGCGCCGAACGATTCGTCGAGCTCATGCTCCCACACCAACCGCGATGCCGAAGACGCCGAGGCGATGACCGGCGTGCCGCTATCGAGCAACGCGTCCACCGTGGCGCGAGCGAGCTCCGCGCCGCTGGCTCCGGTGATGCCCACGACGACAGGGGTGCCGGGTGACGTGGTCACGGACGACCTCCTCCCATTAGCGGAGAAACGGCGCCTCGATGATCTCCCGAGACGTGCTCGTTCATGACGACATCAGACAGATATCGCGGCGATTGTGGCGATCAACATCGTCGTCGACGTGTACGCGTTGATTCTGCCGAACGCCAAGCCCATCCTGGAAAGATCCGTCGGCGAAACCATTCGGTATTTGTAACTCAACAACCCGACCGCGACCGCGCACCCGATGAAGAAGGGCCAGGCTAAATCCATCCAGATGCCGAGCGTCACCAACGACAATAACGCCATGACGTCGAGGCTCCGAGCGAGTCGAAAAGCGTTGCGTATCCCAAATCGAGACGCGACAGAGTTCAAGCCTTCTTGAAGATGAAACTCTCTGTCCTGCGTGTGGTACAGAATGTCGAAGCTGCCTGCCCACAGCGCCACTGCCAGCGACAGCAACACCGGTTGCAAGCTCAGGCTCCCCGTGACTCCTATCCACGCCGCCGACGGCGACATCGCGAGGGCCCAACCCAGGAGCAGGTTTGCGGCCCACGTGAATCGCTTCGTGAAGGGATAAAACACCAGGTACGCAGTGGCCACGGGAGCGAGGATCAGCGCCAACGTATTCAACTGGGACGCCGCAAACATGAAGATGGCGAAGGCGATGACCGTCATCACCGTCATCTCGTTGACCTTCAGCAATCCGCTCGGCAAGTGTCGTGCGGCGGCTCGCGGGTTGCGGCCGTCGATGTCTTTGTCGATAATCCGATTGGCCGCCATGCCGACGGTCCGTGCGCTGACCATCGCGACCGTGATCCAGGCGAAGGTTCGCCAACCGGGAAACCCGTCGGCGGCCAGCACCATGCCCATGTAGGCGAAGGGCAGCGCGAAGATGCTCTCGTGGAATCTGATGGCGTCCAAGAAGAGCGGGCCTTTGCGCAGGATGTGCGTGTGTTGCGGCGTTGCCGTGGTCAGAATCCGTACTCCTTCCATCTTCGATCGACAAGACCCTTGATCTCTTGAGACATGACGATGTCTTCAGGCCATGGCCGAATTCGGCCGTCCATGGGTCCCTTCGACGTGGCGTCGATACCCATCTTGCTGCCAAACTTCGGGATCGTCGAGGCGTGATCCAGGTCGTCGATAGGGCCGTCGGAGAATACGATGTCCGTCTCCGGATTGATGTTCGCGGTGACTCGCCAAACTACCTCGGACGGATCCTGGACGTTGACGTTATGGTCGACAACAACGATCGTTTTTGCCAGCATCATCAGGCCCATTCCCCAGAGCGCGTTCATCACCTTGCGAACGTGTCCGGGGAACTGTTTGTGCATCGAAACGATGACAAGGTTGTGGAACGCTCCCTCAGCCGGCATGTTCATGTCCACGACCTCGGGCAGTGCCATTCGCAGAGCGGGCAGCATTATGCGCTCGGCAGCCTTGCCCATGAAAAAATCCTCTGTCGGCGGTCGGCCAACCATAGTCGTTGGATAGATCGGCTCCTTGCGATGAGTGATGGCCGTGACGTGGAAGACCGGGTAGTCCTCGGCAGGGGAGTAGTATCCGGTGTGATCGCCGAACGGCCCCTCCAAACGGAGCTCGCCTGGGACGACGTACCCTTCGAGGACGTACTCGGCTTGCGCCGGAACTTCCAAATCGACCGTTTTGCACTTGACCAACTCGACGGGGTCCTGGCGGATGAGTCCGGCGACCGCGAATTCATCCATGTCGGGCGGCAACGGCATCGAGCCGCTCCAGATCGTCGTGGGGTCGCCTCCGATCGCCACGGCGACATCCATCCGGTCCAGTTTCTGCGTCTCGCCGACGCGATAGTGCTGGGCGCCGCCCTTGTGCGTTTGCCAGTGCATGCCGGTCGTGGCCCGATCGTACACTTGCATTCGATACATTCCGACGTTGCGGCGACCGCTTTCCGGATCCCGGCTGATAACCAACGGCAGGGTGATGTAGCTGCCAGCGTCGCCCGGCCAGCATTTGATCGTTGGAAGAACGCCGAGGTCCACGTCATCTCCAAGGATGACGACCTCCTGGCACGGGCCGCGGCGGACGATCTTGGGCTGGCTGCGCGCCACGCCGAGGATGTCACCCAGCGCTCGCACCTTGCCCATTACACCGGAGGGCGGGCCTTGAGCGAGATCGAGTAGTTTCTCCAGACGGGCGGTCAGCTCCTCGATGTTGTCGGCGCCCAACGCCCAGGCCATGCGTTCGTGGGTGCCGAACAGGTTAATCACCACGGGCGTATCGTGGCCCTGAACGTTCTCGAAGAGCATCGCCGGTCCGCCGGACTTTACTGCCCGGTCAGCGAGCTCGGTCATCTCGAACTCGGTGCTGACGGGAACCGAGATGCGCTTGAGCTGGCCTCGTGCCTCGATCAGGTCGATGAATCCACGCAAGTCCTTGAATGGCACGGCGCTAGGAAGCTCTTTCAGCCGGGCGCAATTCGGTGGATGAGATGTCCGCCCTGAACGCGGATTCCGGAACAGCGGCGAACACATCGACGAACCGTTTCGGAACCTGAACGTCGTCAAGTGTCTTGAACGCCGACCCCTGGAGGCGGCCCGCGACCAAGAAATGGCAACCAAAGGACTGGATCCGGTCGAGCGCCAAAATCATCGCCGCGTGGTCGCCATCGTAGTAGGCGGGATCGACCAGACGCGATGCCGTGTCCCATCCGATCACGAACGTGCAGCCGGGGAACAGTTCCGCCTTGTCGGCAAACAAGTGCGCCGAAGTGACCGCCACGGTGTCCGAGCCTGCGAACTGCGCGATTCGACGCAGCATCGCGTCCTCAGCCAGGCGTGGTTTGTCGACATTGGTGATCGAGAGCTCGTATATGACGGGGGCGCCGAGGATATCGGACGCTGCAAAGGCGAGTTTCTTATGCCCGTCATGCCACGGGTCAAACGAACCCGGAAGAACGCCTCCCACGTGGCGCGAATCGCTGTTCGAACCGCCATCGGGCCGAAACGTGGCGCTTCCGACGTGGCCCGCGAGCAACGCGGCCAAAGCGTCGGGATAACGCACCTCTTCTCGGACCACGCGCTCGGAATCGGACAATGCGAGATCGGGAACTCCTGCAACACCCGCAGATTCAGCCATGGCGCTCAGAATCAGACGGCTCACGACCGCGTCTTCTCCTGCTCGGTCGCGAAGTCCTTTCTCGAGCGTCAGACTCAGCGTTCGCCAGCTCCCGGAATCCCAGATGCCGACGTGGCACCGGTGATCACCGCGTTTGGGACGGTCAGAAGCGATCGCGGCAGTACACGAAACGCCCACGACTTTCTCAGAGCTGCCCGCCAATCGGAACCCGCGAGCGTAAGCGGCTCTCGCCAGCGCCTGAGTTGTGTCACGACTGGCGAACTGACCGGGCTCGAAATGCAGATAGTCCGTGAGGGCCGATTCCGAGTACGGAACGACGAGTTCCAGCACCGTCCGAGATGCTCCAGCAACGCCCAGAAGCCAGCTAGCCGCGTTCGTTCCCGCGCCGGAGAGGACGACCGACGCTTGAAGCGACGAATCGTGGATTTGTTGGACTGTTTGTCTGACCGATGGGTCCATGGGCCGATCACGCTTTCATATTCCCGAACACTATAATCATGTGCTTGGAATCGCGCAACGGTTGAACGACGTATCAGAATGCGGCGAGAGGGTGGCGGCGCGAAAGTTGGATTGCCAATCTGCGCGCTCAGCAATTATCACCACGGGAAATTCGGCAGCGCTACGCGGTGAGACCAAACTGCTTGGAGTGAGTCGTTGGCGGCGATCACGTCTCAGACGACTGCAGCCTGTTCGCGCCTACGACGCGACCCCGCCCCAGAAAGCATTGCGCCCCGCTAAGACTTGATCTTAGGCGGGGCGCATGTTGCGAATCGAATTCAGACGCCTACGGAGGCGGTCGTCCCGTATCATCGTCCGCCGAATCGCCATCGGATTCGTCCGATGGCGGCTCTTCCGCGAGCGTGATCGTGTCGTCCTCATCGTCGTCGATGCGGAACGCGTCCATCGGATCGGGAGCGGGCGGAGTCGGAGCTGTTGGCGCTGCTGGTCCCGTGGGTCCGCCAGGTCCGCCTTCACCCGGAGCCTGAGGTCCACGCTTCTGCGTGAACATGTAGAATCCGGCGCCGCCGCCAACCAAGATTACTACCAAGGCCAAAATGCCGAGGATAAGGCCGAGCGAAGACCCTTCGTCCTCGATCGGAGGCGTTGGCGTCGCCGTTGGCGTCGAGGTAGGCGGAACCGGTGTAGGCGGCACTGGCGTCGGTGTATCGGGGACCTGTGCTACTGGTTCAGGTGTCGCGGTGGGCGTGGGCGGCACGGGCGTGAAAATCCCTATGGGCGGAATCGTTGGCGTCGCCGTGCGCGTAGGTGTCCCAGTTGGCGCCGCCGCCGGCGTAGGCGTGTCCGTCGGTTGCGGCCTCGGAGTTGGCGGAACGCCGGCCGGAACCGGAATCGACGTCGGCGTCGGTGACGGCAGTGACGGCACGCCTGTCGGCGTCGGCAGAGCGGAGCCGATTGAAAATTCGAAAGTCTCTCTTTCGACTCTAATCTCGTAGAAGCCCGCGGGCCTGGACGTGTTGAACTCGATCGGCGCAGTTTCGCCCGATCGTAGGCTGATGGTGTGCGTCTCGTCGATTACACCGTTGATCCAAAGGTTCGCCGGGTATACCGCGTCAGTAGTGCCCAAGTTGGTAACCGTCGCGGTAATCTTTATATCTACGTCCGCACGAGGTGCTGGCGGGTCCACTACCAAACCCGAAACTTCGAACTGCTGCACCGGCAACTCGGTGGTGCCAGTAACTGCGACGACCGAGAATCCAGGCACCACAACGCTGTACGAGATACGATTCTCATCTTCGCGTACACGTTTCGTTGAGAACGGAACCCAAGTCTCCAACTCTTCGTCAAAGCGGTTGAATTGGATCGACCATTTATGGATGTCATTGGCCTCCATCCAACTTTTCTCGACGAAGAAAGTCGTATGAACAGCCTCGAAATCAGATGGCTCGCTGTTGGTAATATCGATCTCGAAGAGCGAATTCAGTTTCCCGGAAGGAAGACCCGTTATGTTCGACGGCAGAATCGGTTGACCTTCTTCGAGCAGGTTCGTCAAGAAGATCTGAGTGTCGATGCGGTCCGTCGCGGCCTTGGCGAGTATCCGCTCCAGCGGGGGAGGGCTTGCCACTAGAGTGCCCCAACGCCCGCGCCGGGTCTGCGGGACAGTGTAAACGCTCTCGTTGGGTGACGGGCTCACCACGGTTGGCGGAGGCAACGTTGGGTCGACCGTGGGCGGACTCTCTCCGACGAGTTGCTCAACGGGAACCGAGACCAACTTTTCGAAAAGCACCTTCTTCGAGAGGCTATGAAGTTTGTCGGGCGTCAATTCTGGCAGCCGGTCGATGAGCTTCGTTTCCTGCATACTCTCGACAATGCCGTCGACCTTGGCGTTGGACACGCCCTGCAGAATCGCTCCGGCTTTCTTGGGTTCCACCTCACTGAGGATGTCCGCGGCCTTGTCTGCGGTCAGGGTATCCTGGTCGACAATCTGACTAGCCTTAGTCGTATCGACCTTTTCAACGATTGCGGCAGCTTTGGCGGTGCCGACGTTTTCTAGGATTTCGGCGGCTTTGGAGGTTATGACCTGTTCAACGATTTCGGCGGCTTTAGTGGTTTCGACCCGTTCAACAATCTGAGCGGCTTTCGTAGTCTCGACCAGTTCGATGATTTCGGCTGCCTTGGCTGAACCGATCTCCTCCGCGTCGAGGATCTCTGCCGCCTTGATGACGCCCAGGTTATCTGATTGCAGAATTTCAGCGGCTTTGCCTGCGTCCATGGATTCGGACTGCAAAATGGCTGCGCTCTTGTTGACGTCCAGCTTGTCGGATGCGAACAAAGAAGCTGCTTTGGTTGCTTGGAATGTTGCTTGAGTAAGAAACTCAGCGGCTCTATCGGCCGTGATCAGGTTTGACTGAAGAATTTCGGCTGCCTTGCTATTCGAAATCTCGTCGGAATTGAGGATCTGTGAGGCCTTCGACGCTCCGATGTTTTCGGATGCGAGAACATCGGCGGCGAAGTCGGCGGTTATATCGCTGCTTGCGAAAACCGCACCGGCGTTGTCGGCGTCAAATTTATCGGATTGCAGGATGGTTGCTACGTCGCCTGCTTCAAACAGGCCGCCTACCAATATGCTCGAGGTTTTGCCGGAATCCAGTCCGGCAAAGATTGACGCGGTGGAGTCGACGTCAGTCTCCAGCAGGTTGATGAGAGTCTGACTCGCTTGGATCGTCGATAGCTGATCGACCAGGCTGATCTGTTGTTCGGCGTCCAAACTCATTAGCGATCCGGTTGGAATCGGTGTCGGCGTCAGTGTCGGTGTCGTTGTCTTTCGAGTTTGTGTCGAGGGCGTTGGCGTCGCTGTCGCTGTCGCGACTGGTGTTGTTGCTGGCCCAACCGTAGCCGTGGGTGTGGGCGTGGGCGTTATAGTCGGCGTGGCGGTCGGCACCGTCGCGGGTTTTTGAGTGGTGCACGCATCTGAGGATGCGGTCGCAGCAGACGCGGGTGAAGCCGTCAACGAAGGGATTATCAGGTCCACTTGTATGTTCGTCTGCCCGCCTTCGAACGGAATAGACGCAACAGGGCTTGAATCAATGCCAACTCTGAGCGCTTGCGCCAAAATCCCGTTTGCGTAGAACGTTATCGACTGATCGTT
>JASMDM010000042.1 GCA_030752795.1 SAR202 cluster bacterium
CTCACGAGGACTCAGACGATTCCAAGACGGACCTGGATGTCGACGATCCTCAAGCTTGCCTTGGCTTTGCCTGGCTCGCCAGCGGTAGTACGTGCTCTTGGGAACGCCCAACTCGACCATGACCTTGCCCTTGGGACCATGGGAGGCTTCGACCTTTTCTAGAACTTGAACTTTCTCATCGGTGCTCATGCGCCGAGACGGCTTTCGTCCAGCGTTGGTATCGCCGTTTTTTTCAAACGATGAAGATCAAGGGACAAACTCAGCTACCAGAACCTTGAGGTCGGTGCTTTCTCGCTTGAGATCGTTGATCTCCTGGCGTGTAGCGTCTCTGGTTGTGTCCCGACTCAGACGCTGTTTGCCTGCTTCCATGAATCCTGTCCTGAGCCTGTCGAAGGGTCTTTCGTCCACGAGTAATAATTGGCGGGCTTGATGCCTTCACGACGACACAACTCGTTGACGGTGACCTCCCGCCGGAAGCCCTGTAGGACGATGTGGATCTTCTCTTCTGGAGGGTATTTCCTACGGGTGGCCGGATCGAACCTGACGAACGAATCGCTTGGTGTCCTGGATTCGCTCTTCTGAAGCTAGGTTCTTATCGTCTGTGTTCTCGATCGCTGCTGCTCCTTCCCTGGGGACATTCTATCCCCCTGTCAGGAGCTCGCTTTATCTACCGACTGCCTCTATTAATTTCAGGCCCGAATGTGTCCCATTTCCGCTGACGGTCTACAAGTAACTGTCCGGGTCGTTCGGTTGAAAGATACGCAACCGGTCGCGGACGGTCAGCCCTGGAGTCACGACAAGGAATCCGCGCGTGAATCGCTTACTGTTGGGATGGCGCTTGGCATTGATCGTCTGCCACACGATCAGCATCGCCATTACAGTGGTCTTGCCGGCGCCTGTCGCCATCTTCAATGCGAGACGCATGATCTCAGGGTTGGCTTCTTTGTTGGCGTTGGCAAGATGGTCGAGCAATCCACGCCCCGCACGCCCATGCTTGGCGCTACCTCAGTCAGCCAGATAGCGACCTCGACGGCTTCGATCTGACAGAAGAACGGCTTGATGTCGTTGAACTAGTGGTGCCGCCAGTGCTTGAGCAGCCGAGCAGTCTCGGGGGTAACGTGCCAGTCGTTCGGGTTCGGCAGGCTACGCCATTGATCGACATGGCGTCGGAGTTCGTTGATATTCGATGTCGGGTCGTACTGTTGGTCGTCACCCGACAACCCTTTGCCTTCGTCGAACACCATCTCCTGTTGTGCCGCCCCGCGTCGCCGTTTCCGCGGCTTTGGAATCGGAGTAATGAACTCCGCTCCGCGGCGACTCTCGATGATGCGCTGCGTCGGCTGCCCGTCGCCGTCCAGCTCCCAATGTCTTTTCGGACATTCATAAGGCGAGTTGAGGATAGGGCGCGTAAAGAACTGTTCGACGTTAGCTTCATTCGTCATTGTGGTCTGCCCTTGTCTTGGGTCAATGCCGGATCGTCGCGAAGTCGGTTGAGACGATTGCCAGCTTTCGGCATCGGCGGTGGTTACGATCAGGCGTTCTTCAAGCATCACGTCCGATTATATCCCTCGAAATCACCCAAGATAACCCCAATGAGTGGGCATCCACGCTTTTGCAAATGACCGCACTTGACACGCCCCTTGCCCCCACATACGCTACGCCTGCTGGCCCCGTGTGCGAGCGTGGGTCGGCGTGAACTCGCATTGTAGGAGGTTTGCTATGGCTGAGTATGAAGGCATGCTGGCGGAGTCGGTGCAGTTTCAGGGACACAACGGCGACCTGATTGCCGGGTATCTGGCGCGTCCACTGGGCGAGGGGCCGTTTCCGGGCGTGATCGTCATCCACGAGGTGTTCGGTCTGACGACGCATTTCAAGGAGATGACGCGCAAGTTTGCGGGGGCCGGGTTCGCGGCGATCGCTCCCGACCTGCATCATCGCGAGGGTCCGGGCGACATTGAGGAGGTCGCGGCCGCGGTTCGCGCGGGCGGCGGAGTGCCCGACGCCCGGACGATCGGCGATGTCGGCGCGGCGGCGGACCTGCTGCGCGCGCTGCCGTACTCGAACGGCAAGGTCGGCGTGATCGGCTTCTGCTCGGGCGGTCGACAGACGTATCTCGTCTCGTGCAACATCCCGAGCCTCGATGCGGCGATCGACTGCTACGGTGGTCGCGTGGTCGCGGGTCCGGACGGTCTGAGCGAGGGCCAGCCCAAGGCGCCGATCGACATGACCGCGGACATGACTGTGCCGCTGCTGGGCCTGTTCGGCGAGGAGGACGTGAGTCCGTCGCCGGAGCAGGTTACGATGATCGAGCAGGAGCTCCAGCGTCAGGGCAAGACGTACGAGTTCCACACGTACGAGAACGCGGGGCACGGATTCTTCGCCGACTACCGTCCGAGCTATCGGCAGCACGCCGCGGTCGACGGCTGGGAGAAGGTGCTGGCGTGGTACGGGAAGTATCTGGCTTAGTCAGACAGCTTCGCGGCGACGGATTCCCGCGACGCGGTTGGTTTGAGGGCGACCCTTCGACAGGCTCAGAGCGAACGGATTGTTATCGGAATGTCTTCTGGGCGGCTTAAAGTGACCCGTGACCGCATTGCGCCGGCCTATGCGAGCCGCGAGAGAATTTGCCCTTGCGTCCCTTCGGTCCCTTGCGATGAATCCGCGATCAATGAGACCAGACTACGTCGCCGCCCGACGCCTCGGTTGCTCGGCACGGCGTCTCTATCCGGAGTGACTAATGAAGTTGAAGGTGCTCGAGCACGACATGCTAGTCGGGTTGAACGAGCGAAGTCGATCTGCCGGTCGCAAAGAGAACATCCGGCCCGAGCGGTTCGACGTCCACCCGAGGCCGCACTACCCGATCAACGCCGAGATCGAACACGAATGGAACGGCGTTCCCGACATGCGCGTGTGCGTGGTGCTGAACATCCGCGCCGGCCAGACGTTCTGGGTCGATGTTACGCCCGAGGAGTTCGCCGCGATCCCCGAGTTCGATGTGTCCGAGCTCGAATGGGAGGCGGTGATGTGCACGGGGAACCCACCGCGAACGGCATAGGGGCGAAGGCGCGTGTGTGCGCATGTGGTTCGACAGGCTCACCACGAACGGTTTTGGGTAGAGAGTCTGGCCCTTCACCGTGTGTATCCGCATCCTTCCGCCATTATCCAAGCAGGCACTTAACCTATCCGAGGACCCGAACGATCCGTTCACAATCCGTTTGCCCTGAGCCTGTCGAAGGGTCGCTTCGAATCGTCTCTGCGCCAATTTCCGCTCGATTGTCGTCGCCCGCAGCCCCTTCAGTCCCTATCGTCCCTTCGGTCCCTTACGGCGATTTTGTGAGACAATCATCCCCATCGCCGCAACCACGCAACATCCGCCATCCAACGAGAGGTGAACATGGGACCGAAACTTGTCGATCATCTGCTTTATGAGCACGAGGACAACGGGATTCTCTGGATCAGGTTCAACCGGCCCGAGCGCATGAACGCGATCCTCGGGTCGTCCGAGGAGAACGGCACCGTGGCCAAGGTCGGCGAGTACATGCGCGCCGGCGACGACGACCCCAACGTGCGCGTGATCGTGCTCACGGGCATCGGTCGCGGCTTCTGTGCCGGGGCCGATCTCAAGGGCGGCGTGCCTGACGACGTTAAGGGCGAGAATTTCGTCGGCAACCGCAACATCGTCGAGGGCACGGACGCCAGCCGGGAGCGATTCTTCCACGGCTTCACCAAGCTCCACAAAGACATCTCCCATATAAGGAAGCCGACCATCGCGATGATCAACGGCCCCGCGGTCGGCTCCGGGATGGACATGGCGCTGCACTGCGACATCCGCATCGGCTGCGATCGTACTCGTTTCGTTACATACCAGCAGGTCGGCCAGATAATCGAGAACGGCGGCAGCTACTACCTGCCCAAGATCGCGGGCCTCGGTCGAGCGCTCGAGTTCGTGTACACCGGCCACCTCGACGCCCAACGCGCCTTCGAATGGGGCGTGCTCAATCGCCTCGTCCCGTTCGACGAACTCGAAGCGACGACCCGCAAGCTTTGCGACGACATCATCAAGGCGCCGCCGCTGGTCCAGTGGGTGAGCAAGCGGATCATGCGCTCCGCGCTCGACTCGACGCTCGAAACGACGATGGTGCTGACATCCAACGGCTCCGACATCCTGGCCAGTTCCGAGGACGCGACCGAGGCTCGCCGGGCGTTCATCGAGAAGCGGGCTCCCGCGTTCAAGGCGCGATAACGAAACGCAGGAGGCGTCGCCGTACGACGCCTCCTGCGTTGACGAGCGTGCCCGCGTGGGATATGTTTGGGGTCGCTGAAGCAGCGGAGGGTCGGCATGAAGGCCGAGCCCACCGGCGATCAGGTGCTCTGGCCCTTCAGTGCCAAGCCAACACACGCCCCAACACGCAACGAAACTGAATCGGCTAGCCAATCAGAGAGGATGCCCCATGGATTTCGAGAGGCGATACACGCCAGAACAAGAGGAGTTCCGAAGCGAGGTGCGGACGTGGCTCGCGGAGAACGTTCCCACCGATTTGAAACGGCCACTGGAAAACAGCCACATTGACCCCGAGACGTGGGACAAGGTCCAGGTCGTGCGCCGCGCCATGGGTGTCAAGGGATGGCTCCATCCCACGTATCCGAAAGAGTACGGCGGCGGCGGCATGTCCTCCGACCACGAGGTCATCATCCAAGAGGAGCTCGAGAGGGTCGACATGCCCAGGGTCTATGACAATACGCTCGATCTTCCGGCTTTGTTGGTCTGGGGCACCGAAGAGCAGAAGCAAGAGATTCTGCGCCCGCGGCTGCTCGGAGAGAAAGCCGGATGGCAGCTATTCACCGAGAGCAGCGCCGGTTCCGACCTGGCCAGCCTCCAGATGCAAGCGGTCCGCGACGGCGACGACTGGATACTCACCGGCCAGAAGGTGTTCGTTGGCGGGGACGCGGGTTACGCGGACGAGTCGACCAAGGTTCCGGATTCGTCTCAGATGGGCGAAATGTTCACCCTCGCGGTTACCGATCCGGATGCCCCTCGACACCGGAACATGGGTTACTTCATGGTTCCCGGCGAGGCGTCCGGCGTCACCGTGATCACGCAGGACCTGCTCGTCGGACAAGGCAAACGTCAGATATTCATGGACGGCGTTCGCATCCCAGCGACCAGGCTGATCGGCGGCGAAACGCAAGGATGGCAGGTCGCTCAGACCACGCTCGAGATCGAGCACGGCGGCGGCGGCGACGTGGTGCCGCGCAGCCGAACGCTCGAGAAGTTCCTGAAATACGCGTTCGAGAAAGGCTTGGATAAGGACTCGCACAACCAGCAGGTCATGATGCAAGCCTACATCGACAACCAAGTCCTGCGGCTTCTCGGCATGCGCAACTTCTGGATGTACAGCTCCGGCCAGGAGATGACCTTTCACGGCTCGCAGCAGTCCGCTTGGCGGCGCGAGTCGGGCATTCGCATCGGCGACGCGATCAGGGAGGTCGCTGGCATGAAGGCGCTGCTCGACTTCGAAGACCCCGGCGCCCCAATCGGCGGCGAGATGGAAGTCCATCAGCGAGAGTCGCTCACGGCCGCCCATCCGGGCGGAACGATCGAAGTCCAGAAGGTCATCGTCGCGCGGAGGCTCGGCATCAGCCGGACGCGAGAGCGAGCCGCGCCGACCCCGTCGACCACCGGAACAGCAACCGCCGCAGACTGAAGCAACAACCGGAGACGCTGAAGTCGCTAAAACGGATTAGTCGCGATACGGGACGACCTGATTGCCGAGCCCACAGCGTCAAGTGCTCTGGCCCTTCATGGCCAAGCCACGGACCTATCCGCATGCAACGCAAATCAAGAATGGTCGCGAGGAGCTAACCATGGACCTTTCCTTAACCGATGAACAATCAATGCTCAAAACGGCCGCCGCCGATTTTCTGAGCCAAGAGATGCCGAAAGAGCGAGCGCGAGAGCTTTTCGATTCCGAAACCGGATTTGCCCCCGATCTTTGGGAGAAGATGGGTGAAATGGGCTGGGCCAGCATGCTCATCCCGACGGAGTACGGCGGGCAAGGCGCAAACCTGGCCACGACGGGCGTCCTGTACGAAGAGATGGGCGCGACACTCTGCCCGAGCCCGCACCTTTCGTCAGCCGTTCTGTCAGCGCTCACGATCCTCGACGCGGGGAGCGACGCCCAGAAGCAAACCCTCCTGCCGTCGATCGCCAACGGCGACCAGATCATCGCCTTCGCGTACACCGAGGACGAGGGCAAGTGGGGCCCCGACGCCATCGAGCTCGACGCCAGCCGGTCCAACGGCCAGTTCGTCTTGAACGGCACGAAGTCGTTCATCCCAGACGCCCACATCGCCGACAGCATCATCGTTGTTGCGCGAACGGCCGCGGGCAGCGACGGCGACGGCTTGACGTGCTTCCTCATCGACAAGGACGCTGAGGGTCTCACCATTCGCCAACAAACGGGCTGGCTCGGCGACGCGATGACCGAAATCACGCTGGACGGCGTCACGGTTGCCGACAGCGCGGTGATCGGCGAAGTCGGCGAAGCGTGGCCCTCGATCGAGAAGGCGCTCTACGCCGCCACCGGTGTGCTCTGCGCCTACATGGTCGGCGGTTGCCGGCAAGTCCTCGAGATGACCGTCGAATACAGCCAGACCCGCATTCAATTCGGCGTGCCGATCGGCAACTTCCAGCGAGTTCAGGACCATGTCATCGACGCGCTCAACATGGAGCAGGCGACCCGCTGGACGACCTACGAAGCGCTCTGGAAGCTGGACGAGGGCTTGCCCGACGCTAAGATCGCGATTTCCATGGCGAAGGCAGTGGCCAGCGACGGCTACTTCAAAGCGTGCGAGGCCGCTCACCACGTACACGCCGGCGTCGGCGTAGACATGGACTACGGTCTGGCGTTCTACACGCAGAAAGCTCGCACGCTCCAGCACTACCTGGGCGACGCCGTCCACCACCGCCGCCGCATGGCGACCCTGATGGCGGACAGGTAGCGTTCACCGCTCGTCGAACCCGCGCTACTATGCGCATCAAATCGCAGCCACCACCAGGATTCCGTAGGGGAGGATTTCAAACCCTCCCGCCTGGTTGCGAGGACACACGGGTCGCTACGTGGGTTCAACATGTCTTCCATTGTTCCTGCGACGATTACCCGAGCGAAACACGAGAGGGGTTGAAACCCTCCCCTACAACATGATTTCGCGCGGCAATGCGCCGCATGCGGTATTCCCTTTTGAGCGTAACCGCATCCGTCTCTAGGACGCGTGCGGAGATCGTTGCGCCCGCCGGCATTCCGTAGGGGAGGGTTTCAAACCCTCCGCCTGGTTCCAATGGAATAATTTTGTAACGCGCGGGTATGGCGCGCTACTTGTTGTTCATGCGACGTTTAGCCATGCGAAACGTGGGAGGGTTTGAAACCCTCCCCTAGGGCGCGATTGTGCGTACCAACGTGCCGCCCGCATTCAGTCCGGACGAATCGGACTCACGGCACATGCTCCGCGAAGTCCATGCCGATGTGGCCGGTGCGTTCGAGCTCGGCGTACTCGGCGTCTGTGTACTCGAGTAGTTCTTTGTAGACGTACTCGTTGTGCTCTCCGAGCAGCGGCGCCGGCTTGCGTATGCCGAGCGGCGTCTCCGAGAACTTGAAGAACATTCCCGGATAGTTGTGCGTGCCGGTTTCGGCGTGCGTGACTCGCTCGAAGTATCCTCGGCTTTGCAGGTGCGGGTCGTCGTAGCAGTCGGCCTCGGTCATCACTGGGCCTGCCGGGACACCGTGTTCCTGCAGCCGGCGCGTCATCTCGAATCGATCCAACCCGCGGGTCCAGGCCTCGATGTGGCTGTCGAACTCATCCTGATTTGCCAGGCGGCCGGTCGTGGTGGCGAATCGCTCGGCGGTGGCCCACTCCGGATTGCCGAGCGCATCGCGGAACCCGGCCCATTCCTCTTCCGTGGTGACCGCGATCGTGACCCAACGGTCGTCGCCCGAGGCACGGTAGCAACCGTGGGGCGCCGATTCCGGATGCCGGTTGCCGAGGCTTCCGGTAACGCGGCCGTTCATCGAGAAGTCCAGGAACGACGGACCCAGCAGATGCAGTATGTTCTCAGCCAGCGCCAGGTCGATCACCTGCCCTTCGCCGGTCCGGTTGCGATGGTGCAGCGCCATGATCGTGGCGAACGCCGCCACGGCCCCCGCGGTTGGGTCGGCTGGGTAGACCCACGGGATCTCAGACGGGGCGAGGTCCGAGTAGCCGAACTTGATCGACCTGCCGGCGTGACCCTCGGCGGTCGAGCCGAACGTGCGCCAGTACGCGTACGGCCCGTCGAGGCCGAATCCCGGCATTCGGACCATGATGATGTTCGGATTCTGCTCGCGAAGCCACTCGTACGTGAACCCGCGTCGCTCAACGAAGTCGGTTGCGTGGTTCTCGATCAGGACATCGCTCTTTCGGACCAGTCGGGCCAGCACCTCGAGTCCCTCAGGGCGGCGGAGATCGACGGTCATCGACAGCTTGTTGCGTGCGTGGGAGTTGAACATCGCACACCGGTTCCAGGGACGGGGGCCGGGATCGCCGTTGGGGAACGTGCGTCGCTGAGCAGGATGACCTTCGATATCCGCCTTCGTGGTCTTGGCCACGGGGACTCTGCCGCCGGTGCCGAGCTCCTGGATCGACTCGACTCGGATCACTTCGGCGCCCATGTCGCCCAGCTTCGCTGTCGCGATCGGGCCCGCGATGACCACGGAGAGATCCAGGACACGGATGCCGGACAGCGGCAATTCCGATGCGTCGCTGCCCGAAGCGTCTCTTGTTGGCGTTGGACTTGCTCCAGTCGACCCACCGAGGACCTCGTCGTTGTGCTGCGCCAGCAACGGCGCGGGACGCCTTAACCGCCAGGGAGATTTGTGCATGACGAACGGACGACTAACAGAGCGTACCGTGCCCATCACCGGATGAGCGATGTCCACGAAAACGCCGCGTTCGTTGAAGTGTCGATCCTCGGAAACGTCGGCCATTGTGTTGACGGCGCCGCAGATCAGACCGTGTTCTTCCGCGAGAGCGACAATCTCGCGTTTAGTACGGCTCATACTCCACGAGAGGACCGCCGTCTCGAATGTATCCCGCAGCGTCGAGTCGCGCATGCCTTCGGGCGTGATGAATCGGTTCGCGGTGAGCTCGGGCGGGTTGCCCATCATCTCAACCAATCGCGGGAACATGATCGGTCCGTTTGCCGCCATGACGAAAAACCCGTCCTGGCAGGGGAAATAGCCGTTCGCGTACCCGCCGGACAGCGACTCCCGTCCGCCCATTTCGCCGGAGTACTGGTACGCCAGCAGCTCGCGGATTCGACGGTCGACGCTGCCGAGCAGACACTCGATAACCGATACGTCCACGTGTTGCCCAACGCCCTTGTAGCGCGCGCCGAAGAACGCCCCCATCGTGCCCGCAGCGGCAACCGCGCCCGCCTGGTACACGGCCGTCGGCACTCCGTACCCGAGCGGCTCGCGGTCGGCTAGGCCGGTGTTGTACATCGCGCCGCCCATGCCGTAGGCGACCAACTCGTTGGCTTTGTACTCGGCGTACGGCCCGGTTTGGCCGAAGCTGCTGATCGACGTCACACGAGCGACGGATTGATCTTCCGCAGGACCTCGTACGACAACCCGAGGCCGGGCATGACGTGAGGGCGAAAGCTCTCGACTACGATGTCCACGTCTCGCACGAGTTCCTTTACGGCGTCCCGGCCCTCGGAGGACTTCAAGTCCAGGACAATGCCGCGCTTGTTCATGTTGAGGTAGAAGAACGTGCCGCTCTTCTCTGGGTGCGGGTCGTCACCGAGGAACGGCCCGGACGAGCGCGTCGGGTCGCCGGTACCGGGTCGTTCGACTTTGACTACGTCGGCGCCGTAGTCGGCCAGCAACTTCGTGCAGAACGGGCCTGCGAGATGGTGAGTCAGGTCAAGTACGCGCACGTCGGACAGGGCCATATCGGTCATGGGAGAACCTCCGGGGCGATGGGAGCAGTATATCGACGTGGGTGATGCTCGTCTATCGCCAGCCTGGCGACTCGGTCGCGATGATTGCCCGAGTCGTTTTGCATCTCCTGCGCCGAGATCGAGGCTGCAACGTGGATTGGTCCCACCCACCCGCCCAAGAAGCAATTTGGAGGACACCCCCACGCCCCCGGGCAAGGGGCTGCGCCTTTGCCGATCTCGCTTCGCGTTCACCGACGGGAGCATCCAGCGTGGGCTGGAGCCCGGGATCGCTGGCGAACTCGGCTTTCAAGACCGGGCAAGCCGCTTACATTTCATTGTCGCCGCCCGTCGCCCTTTACGACACGGATGCCTCATGCGGTGTTGTTGACTGACCTGCAGCAATTACGGGACCCTGATGTTGGACAATGCCTTGCCTTGCAGTGGCCTAGGGCGCTCGAAACAGCGGGCATGAACTTGGGTTGAACACTTGTAATGGCGAGAACGGAGCGACGGCGGCATGCGAATCTTTAATAACGGAAGGTCCGGCGTTACTGGACTGCTGGCCTTGGCCTTGCTTGCAACGATGGTCGTGGCCGGATGTGCGGCGAGCATACCCCAACCCGGTGACAACGCTCCGCTGTTCGAATTAAGCGACGCGAGCGGTCAGCCGGTGGCGTTGGCACAACTGCGGCAGGATCGAAACGCCGTGGTGCTCGTTTTCTATCGCGGGTTTTTCTGAGGTGTATGCCGGCAGCAGCTCGTCGAGTTGCAGAACGCTTATGCGGAGTTCCAGGATCGTGGCGTTGAGCTCGTGGCAATCAGCATGGATGTAGTGAGCGATGCCAAAAGCATGGCCGATGTCATGCACGCGACGTTCCCAGTGCTGGCCGACTCCGACGGCAAGACGACCGAGGAATATGGTGTATATGACCTCTTGGGCGACAAAGTCGCCGCTCCGTCGGTGTTCATCATCGGAGATGACGGCGCCGTCACGTGGAACTACATAGGCGACAGCGTCTCCGACCGGCCAACCGTTGAGCAGATTCTCTCGGCCCTCTGATCGACCGAGTCAGGATGCGCCCTTGTCGGGATAATGCGAACCGAGAAGGGCGGACGCTCCCTTGCGGATTCGTCCATCGGGACCGACTGACCATCCAGCCGCGGTCCCACCCCTCTCGGTTGATTCGGCTTCTTGAAGTTCGACGTCTACGCGAACGTAATCAGATTGCCGTGTCGCCGGTTTCGCCCGTCCTCACCCTCACGGCATCCGCAACCAGCGATATCAGTATCTTGCCGTCGCCAATCAGGCCGTCCGGCGGCGTTCGAGTCGCGCTGATGATGGCTTCGACGACCGCATCTTTCATAGAGTCCGGAATCACGGTTGTGAGCAGGGTCTTGACGACGGCCGCTTTTGCCATCGTGCCGCCGCGGCCCGTGAATACTTCTACGCCTCTTTGCTGTCCCTGGCCGGTGACGTTGTGGTAGTGGAATCCTCCACATCCGACCTGCACTAACGCTTCAGTAACGTGGTTGATGCGCTCCGTCCTGATGATCGCCTCGATCTTGAGCATTTCTCACCTCAGATTCTGATCGGTTAGTCCGAGAAGTCAATCTCGATATTAACCCGTGATGTCTCTCCGCACAATGTCGCCACAATTTCCGGGGGTGATTAGTTGGCGCCGTCTCCGACAAAAGCTCTCTCGCCGTGTTGTGACAGGTCGAGACCCTGATCCTCTTCGTTCTCTTCGACCCGCAGACCCAATCCCGGAATAAGATCCAGCGCCTTGAGGATTATCACGGTGACGACGAACGAGTACGCCCCGGTGGCGATGACGGCAATTGCCTGAGTAAGCATCTGACCACCGTTGCCCTCGATCCAACCGGCGGTGCCGCCGATGGCCGCTACCGCGAAAATTCCGGTGGCCATAGCGCCCCAGATGCCGCCGATGCCGTGGACCGCGAAGACCTCGAGCGCGTCATCGAGCCCGGTCTTGGTGCGGAGATACACGGCTCCGTAGCACAGTCCACCGGCGCCGAATCCGATCGCCAAGGCGCCCATTACGCCGACATAACCGGACGCGGGCGTGATCGCCACGAGCCCTGCCACCGCGCCGGACGCTACGCCGACAGCGCTCATCCTGCCGCTCTGTATCTGTGACAATAGACCCCACGTGAGGGCAGCGGTCGCGGCCGCTGTATTGGTGACAAGGAACGCGTTGACGTCCACCGCGTTAGCGGCAAGACCGGAACCCGCGTTGAATCCGAACCATCCGAACCACAGCAGCGCTGCGCCAAGGACTACATACGGTACGTTGTGAGGTTCCACGCCGGGGTCGCGCCTCTTTCCGACCATGATTGCCGCGGCTACTGCAGCCAGTCCGGCGTTGATGTGGACGACCGTTCCGCCGGCGAAGTCGAGTGCGCCGTCCCCGACGTCCGCGAGCCATCCGCCGCCCCAAACCCAGTGAGCCACAGGCGCGTATACGATCGTGACCCAGATCACCAGGAACAGAAGGTAGGTCGTGAACTTGAATCGCTCAACGAACGCTCCGGTTATCAGTGCTGGGGTGATGATCGCGAACATCATCTGGAATATGACAAACAACAGCGTCGGTATGCCCGTGCCGTCGAAAACCTCGTCGATGGCGATGTCCTTCAACCCAACAAAGCTGAAGTCGCCGATGAATTCGCTCCCGGTTCCGAAAGCGAGGCTGTAACCCCACAGGACCCAGACGATGCTTACCACCGCCATCGAGATGAAGCTGTACATTATAGTGCTAATGACATTTCTGGCTCGCACGAGCCCGCCGTAAAAGAAGGCGAGCCCGGGAGTCATGAGCAGCACCAGTGCCGATGCCGCAAGCATCCAAGCTATATGGCCTGAGTCCATGTTTCCCTCCCTGTCCCTCGGTGTAGGGTTTCCCGGTTCCACGCGCAACGCGTCACATAATTCCACCCAACGTCGTCCGCCCAACAGAATTCATAGTAGCGAGCGGTTGTTACAAAAGTGTTGCCCGCTTGTAAACTTAATGTTTCCTTTCCCCGCAATCGTTGTGGCGTTTACTTTGGCCTGGTCCTGCAAGTACGGTAGAGACGTAGGCGCAGTGTTTGACACCGCCATCCGCCGCCACTAAACTCCCCGAGTCCGCACGACATTCGGATAGGAGGACCGACGCCATGCCCGCGATCGACCGGATCAGTTACACGCCCGTTGAAGGGACTGAAGAGTTATTCACGCCTGAGTTCCTCGAATACATCGTGGAGGCATGTGACAGGTTCTCCCCAGTGGTTCAAGAGATTCGTGCGAAGCGAGAGGCGATGCTGCGTCGTGCGCTCGACGATCGCGAGCTGCCGGCATTCCCGACGAAGTCTGACGTGAACTCGGGCGAGTGGCGGGTGCCGCCCTTGCCTGAAGACCTGCTTCGTCCCGGCATCGAGATATCGGGACCGGTGTCGATCACGAACATGGCGATCAATGCGCTGAACCCGGGCGCCGAGGGCGAACGCGCTGAAGGCTACCTCGACGATGACGAGGACTCCGGCGGCCACAGCCTCGGGGATACGGTGAGGGCTGCGATCAACCGCCGCGACGCCACGTTGGGCACGCTCCGATTCCATAACCCGGACCGCAACCGCACGTACGAGCTCGCCGCCGGCACGCTGCCGTTCTTCATGCATAGAGAACGTGGGTTCCACCTTGATGAGCAGGACTTCCGCGTCGACGCCGAACCGATCCCGGCAACGATCTTGGGCGCGGCGTTGACCCTCGCGTACGTCGGCAAAGAGCAAGTGAAACGGGGCCAGGGCCTCTATTTCTATCTCCCGAAGATCGAAGTCGTGGAGGAAGCGCGGCTATTCAGAGACCTGTTCGATTTCAGCAAAGACCGATTGGGCTACCCTGACGATGCGGTCATCAAGGCGGTCGTGCTCGTCGAGTCGCTGCCCATCGTGTACATCATGGATGAGGTGCTCTGGGAGCTCGGTCCGTACGCGGGCGGTCTGAATGCGGCCCGGTGGGATTTGAAGGCGTCGATTCTCGAATACGTGATGGCCGACCCGAATCAGGTCTGGCCGGACCGGTTCGGCGTGGACATCAAGACCACCGACTTCATGGCCAACATCTTCCGCAGGCTCGTGGCCGTCTGCCTGCGACGTGGCGCCGCGCCGATCGGCGGCATGGCCACCGCGCTGCCAAGCCGAGACAATGAAGTCAACGAGGCGGCCGCGGCGTCCATTCGCCAGGACAAGGAGTGGGAGGCGGCGCAGGGATTCGTTCGCGCCTGGGTGGCGCACATCTTCCACATGAAGACCGCGGCCGATCCTTTCAAGGAGCTGGCGGCCGCGGGTTGGGTTCCGTCCGAGGAGATGCACGACCCCGAGGCTTTCAAGGTCGCGATTCATGCGCCTGAAGGGCCGATCACGATCGCTGGTTCTCGACGCAACGCCCGGATGCTGATCGAGTACGTCGAAGGATGGCTCCTGGGCCGGGGAGCAAAAGGCATCGACAGTCTCGAAGGCCAGCCGGGCATCCATCCTGCGCTGATGGAGGACCTGGCGACTGGACGCATCTCGGTGGCGCAGACGGCCCAGCGGATCATCCACGCCGCCAAAGACGTCGAGATCGGCGAGACTCACGACCACGCGCTCGTCAAGCGTTTGCTCAGGGAAGAGGTCGACGACATCATCCAGCGTCGGACAGACGAGGCGCCTGACGACGATGCCTCGCAAGCCGAGCTCACCGCCCAGACCGAGCGCTACCGCAAGGCGTTCAAGGTGGCCATGCGATGGGTCAAGAACTACACGGACCTCGATTTCCGGTCGCTGGGCTCGTACACCCTGGCGGACATGGACCGCATCGCGTCAGAGCCGGACGCGTTTTAAGGGTCGGCCGAGGGACCGCAGGGACGATAGGGACCCAAGGCCTATTCGGTCGAATCGAGAGCGCCCGACCCGTTGCGAGATAGCCAACCGTAGATCACGTTGGCGCGGTCAAGCACAAACCGAGCGTCCGTTTCCGGCGCGAGCAGCTCATCGGGTACGCTCGCAGTTGCGTCATTGCCGTCCGAGGACGATCGCAGGCTGATTAAGTTGCCGGGGTCGAACTCGTACACGAAGCCGTCGTCGGGGTTGCTTTGGACCGATGTTGCGCCGTTTCGGAACTCGTCGATGAAACGCTGGCGAGCGCAATACCGTTGGCAGAACTCCAGCGTGGTTCTGAACGCCGCCGCCTTTTCGAACGCGTGCTCATCGGCGAACGCCGCCATCTCGCGCCGCAATTCGGCTTCGGTCCACTGCACATCGCCGCGCAAGAATCCCATCACCCGGTCGACGATCTCGGCGTAGTCGCTCGCCGAAATCTCGCCGCGACACGGTCCCGTGCAGTAACCGAGCTCGAAGTTCAGGCTCTTGCGATACGGTCGTGCGTCGGTGCACCAGCGCAGCCGGAAGTGGCGGTTGATGACGCCGAGCACGTCGGCCACGAGGTATTGGTCGCCAATCGGCCCGAACACCGCGCCTCCCGTGGCGTCAGGGTCGTTTACTACTTTGCACGTTGGGAACTCGTCGTCGGTCATCAAAATGTAGAGGTAGCGTTCGTACTTCTGCTGTCGGACGTGTGCACGGGATTGCGCCGCTTGATCAGGTGATCTTCCAAGAGGAGCGCTAGCAGTTCGGAGGGTGTTTTGCGGAATTCGGCTCGGTCGATGCCCGGCGTCATGCGTTGAGCACGGTAGTCGAGTGCGGCACGGCTCGTTGAGAAGTAGCTCAGCATCCGCTGCCGGAGGCGCACGGACTTGCCGATGTAGATGAGCTTCCCGCGCACGTCGAAGAACGAGTACACGCCCGGACTCGACGGAACGTCTTTTTGATGGCTGCTACCAGGCGTTCGCGGGCATCGGTTTCGGGCATGTGTTTAGACTATCACGGTTTGGACGCAAACCGTCCGGGCGCCGTCAGGCGCTGAGCTTCGGAATCACCTCGGACGCCAAACGTTCGAGGTGCTCGGAGTGGTCGAACATCGGGTTGAGCATCAGCATGCCGGCCCCGCCTTCGACAATCTCGTTCAAGCCGTCTACGACTTGCGCGACGGAGCCGAAGACCGACACCGCCGGTCCCATCTCCGCGCGGCCGTACCACGCGCCGAACCACTCGGCGATGCGTCCCTCGGCACGGTCGCGCTCGTCGTCGATGGCCAGGTAGACGCGCTTTGAGATTGGGAACGCGTCCGGATCTCGTCCTCGCTCCTCTAGCTCGTTCCGAAGGGCGATGACGTGCTCTTTGAACTGCTCCGTGGTCGTGGACCCCGCGCCCATCCAGCCGTCTGCAAGGCGAGCCGTGCGTCGAAGTCCGCTGGGGTGCCTGCCGCCGAACCACAACGGCGGGTGCGGTTTCTGGACCGGTTTGGGCGACATCGGGACTCCGTCGAGTTGCCAGAACTGGCCGTCGAATTTAGCTTCGGCCTCGGTCCACAAAGCCTTCATCACCTGCACGCTCTCGGCGAAGTGTCGGGCGCGGCGGTCGGCCGGCCCACCGAACAGCGGGTACAGCGGCGGTCTGCCTCCGAGCGCGGTGCCGACGATCAACCTGCCTTCGCTGAGCACGTCGAGGGTGCTGAGCTGCTTGGCGAGCAGCACGGGGTTGCGCGTCGTCGCTATGATGACCGCTGAACCGAGTTTGATGGTGTTCGTGATGCCGGCCAGGTAGGACAGGAACGAAACCGGCTCCGGCGTGGGCGTCGTTCCAAGGATCTGCTCGGCAACCCAGAGACTGTGGTACCCCAACTCCTCGGCTCTATGCGCGAACGAGCGAACAAGGTCGAGATCGACTTCGCCTTCGGCGAACGCTTGCGGTACGGCGATGGCGCAGGGCAGGGGCCACTGTTGAGACATGGTGTCCATACTCCGGATTGGTGATATTTGGCGTTACGTGGATTTTTTGGTCGGTGTGGGTGCGTTAGGGCGATGGTCGATCTGGCTAATTCTTTGCGCGCGCGAGTCGCCCATGAAGAGTCCTTGTGTCTTCGATAACAGGCGGGAGGGTTTGAAGAGCCCGTCTCAGAAGTCGTGAATAGGGCCTGTTCGTCGGTAATACGGCGGGGTTGTCGTGCCTGGCGGACGTATCGGAATCGCGATTTTGGACGTTTTGAGAGGCTCGCGGCGACTTATGAGATAGGCTCTGAAACCCTCCCCTAGGGATCGCATAACGATGTCATCGATTCGTCGCCGATGGCGTGCGATCTACGAATGTAGCTGCCAGTGCTCGACTTCGGAATGGTGGATGAGTCTGCTCAAATCGACCACGTAGTCATCGAAGTCTTTTTGTGAGTTCGGCTCGCCGAACATTCGCCGTTCCGTGGCCTCCATCTCGGTGAGGCTCTCGTAGCGGAGTTCGACGACGATGCGGTCGGTGCGTCCGCTGTTGAAGTCCGACAGCACTCGTATCGGCTGGTCGATGCCGTGCTTGGTCATAATGTCGTTGACTCGTTTGACGTGCTCGGTGAGTTCGGCGCCTTTGCCGACCTTGCCGTAGAAGATGCGTCTTTGAAGTATCGCCAAGTTCCACCTCACTCACCCTGTCAAAGTGTGGCCGATTGCGTCGGCGTCCGGAGCCGTCGCTATTTCCGGTTGGCCGCCAGTGTTATCGTCGCGGCAAGATAGCCCGCGCCGAATCCGTTGTCGATGTTCACGACGCCCACTCCCGGGGCGCACGAGTTGAGCATCGCCAGCAGCGCCGCGAGTCCGTCAAAACTTGCGCCGTAGCCTACCGACGTAGGCACCGCGATGATTGGGACGTTGACCAACCCGCCCACGACCGACGGCAACGCGCCTTCCATTCCGGCCACGACGACCAGCGCACTGGACTCTCGCATTACCGACACGTGATCGAGCAATCGATGAAGGCCGGCTACCCCGACGTCGAAGACTCGCTCGACTTCGCAGCCCATCAGCTCCGCCGTCACGACGGCTTCCATCGCGACCGGCAGATCCGCCGTGCCGGCACAGAGCACGGTCACACCGGTTACCTGGTCGCGCGCCGTCCTTCGGTCAACGAGGATGGTTTGAGCCAACTCATCGTAGGTGGCGTCGGCAACGGCAGCGGCCAACACGGCCTGGTAGGCTTCCGGGCTGGCCCGGGTGACCAGCAACCGGTCCGATCTTTCGAGATGGGCGGCGGCGATCGACCCAATTTGCGCCGGGGTTTTGCCCTGGCCGAACACGACTTCCGGGAACCCCTTGCGGATCGCGCGGTGGTGGTCGATCTTCGCGAAGTCGAGATCCTCGTACGGCAGGTCACGCAGCTTGGCAACGACCTCGTCTATGCCGAGGTCGTTTTGCTTGAAATCCTCAAGCATCGCGCGCAAGTGGTTTTCGTCGATCTCGATCCTCCCGATCATGGACTGCAATGTCTCTGTGACACCATTTTACAGCTATCGGAGTATATCGTCAGACGGGAGGGGGCGTAAAGTTTGTAGGCGAAGTTCGGCATGATTGAATCTGTGCAGTCGGGTTGAGAGCGCGGACGCGGGTTCGGCGCTTCGTAGGGTCCGATTCCGCCCAAATCTCCAGCGCAGCGAAATACGGCGATGGCGCCCGGACGCGCTTCAATCGATCACTGGATTACGCGCGTACCCGCAATCATGTCGTGGATGCATCGTCGGTCTTCCCTGAAAATAAATAATACGTCGACAATCCCGAACAACGGGACGATGCCCAAAAAAAACGTGATCCAAGCCCGAAGCAACACGTTGGGAACGAAGCCCCCGTTTTGCTCGGTGCTTGCCTGGACTATCCGGATGTCGAGAGCTTTCTTGCCGATGGTTTGGCCGTACTTCGACAGCAGGACCACCTGCACTATTGGTATCGCCAGCAGCGTCAGCAAAGAGAGCCCGCCCAACCCATCGTCAATCGCGAAAGAGATAACGATGACAGCGACGGCGACGCCAAACAGTATTACGTCAATAATCTTGGTCACCAGTCGAGCGCCCCTGCCTGCCAACCGTCGCCTTTGGCGAGGCGCCGCGGCAGCCCCGGACAACGGCTCGCCGCAGCTTGAGCAATACGAGGAGCCGTCAATATCGGAGGCGCCACAGTTTGAGCAATACACTTTCGCCCCTTCTTCCACGAGACGCCATTCTCTTTGCGATCAGGGTTTGCTCGACAGTTGGATACTCTTCATCGCTCGCGAAACCGGTGCGAGTGTATAGTCAACCACGCACATGCGTAAGGTCAGCCGCACGATGCTCGCGGAGACAGATCGGTTGGCGATCCGGATTCGTCAGTACCCCAGCGCGATTGCAGGTCGAAACGCATCGACGCCCGCGTGGATCAGTCCGGTTTCATAGTCGATCGCGATCGCCGACGGCCGCGAGAAGTTGCCGGTCATTCCGGGCTCCTCCTCGACGACCTTGACTAGATGGCCGAAGTCACGCAACCCTTGCACGACGTCTTCGGGTATCCGAGCATCGACCAGTGTCTCGCGGCCGCTCGCGTCGACGGTGGGCTGAACGAGCGCCTCCTGCGGCGACATGCCGAACGCGACGACGTTCGACACGACCTGCACTCCGCGGTTCATGATCCGACGCGCTCCCGGGGCTCCTTGGCACAGCATCGGCCGTCCGTCCTTGAACACCATCACCGGCGCCATGTTGTTCAACGGTCGCTTCCAGCCCGCCAACGAATTCGCGTACCCGGCCATCGGGATGAACCACGCCATCCCGCCGACCAGGTAGACGCCCGTGCCTGGAGGATTTTGTCCCGAGCCGAAGAAACCGGTGTGAGTGGTTGAGACCGCGTTGCGGTCCTTGTCCACGACATTGATGTGAGTCGTGTCTTCGTCGTTGCTGTCCATCGCCGCTCGTGGAACCGAAGCACCGACTTTTCCGCCCTGGTGTTGCCACGGATCGTGTTCGGCCCTGTCGAGGTAGTGTGCCCAAGGCTCCTCGTCCATGCCGACGCCGATGTCAGCTCGGCCCGAATCTCGGATCAGGTCCGCCATTTCACCGGCGTACTCCTCCGACAACATGCCGGCGAGCGGAACGTCGGCGTGCTCCCAATCGCCGAGGTAGCGGAACCTGTCCGCGTAGGCGTGACGGGCGGCCTGGATGAACGCATGCAGATGTTCGACAGAGTTGTGCTGCATGTTGGCGACGCCCAGGTTTTCGAGCATTCGATAGACCTGCATGTTCGTCACGGCGCCGCTCGGCGTCGGCACGATCGCAACTTCGTGGCCCAGATAGGGGACGGTCAACGGAGGTGAGACGCCGGGCTTGTAGTCGTGCAGGTCCTGAGCCGTCAGAACTCCGCCCGCGTCGCGCATGTAGCGGCCGATCTCGTCGGCGACTTCGCCCTCGTACATTGCCGCGGCGCCCTGTTTGCTGATCTTTCGCAGCAGGTCGCCGAGCTCACGCTGCACGACCTTTTCGCCGGGCTGAGGATGGCTACGCGGCGCCCGTCCTTCAGGCATCCACATCGAGGCGATGTAAGAGTCTTTGCCGAACATCTCGGGGTTGTTCGCCGTATACAGCGTGAGATGCCAGTTCGAATGGAATCCGTCCGACGCCAACGCGATCGACGGCTCGACGACCTGCTCCAGCGGCAGCGAGCCGAACCTGGAGTGCGCCTCGCACAATCCGGCGCAAGTCGCGGGGACGGTGACCGACAGCGGACCGTCCTGGTTGGCGCCACCTTCGACGTCGAATAGCTGGATGCCGCCCGCCGGGGCCGCGCCGATCACGTTGTACATGTCCGTATGTGCGGCCCGAGGAGCACGGCCGTTGAAGTCGATCGCATAAGTCTTGCCTTCCCCGGCCATGTGCACCAGCATGTAACCCATGCCCGCGATGGTGGCCATGTACGGCTCCAGCACGATGTTGCAGAACGCCATCGCGACCGCCGCGTCGACGGCGTTGCCGCCGGCTTTCAGCATCGCCATGCCAGCTTCCGCAGACGGAGGTTGCATCGCGGTGACCGCTCCGTTTTCGGCGACGACTTCCAGTTTGCTCGGGTTCCAAACGCTTCTCAGTGCCATGACCTGACCTCGCTGGTTCTTGTCTCGATAGTGTACAATCTTGCCGTCATCATGCAAGTCGATTCCGCAATCTCAGTTCACACCCAAGTTCGCTCGACGTGGCAGTAGAGGACGCCGGGACGGACCCGGCGTCGGGCCGATCTGAGAGCGAGCCCGCTCCCGACATTCCGCCGTCGCTCCCGCCGTGGGCGGCTTTCGCGTTCCGCGACTACCGCATCCTTTGGTTTTCGTCTGTCGCGTCGCTCATCACGATGCAGCTCCGCATGCTCGTGGCCGGCGTCTGGCTCTATGGCGCGACCGACTCCGGCGTGCAACTCGGCATGCTTGGCGTGGTCCAACTGGCGGTCCAGCTCCCGGGAATCCTGTACGGCGGCGCACTCGCCGATCAGATGGACCGCAAGAAGCTCATCGCGTTGACTCAGTCCGCCAGTTTCGTCGTGATTGCCATTCTAGCGGCGCTTATGGCTGCTGATGCGCTGGCGCCCTGGCACATCTACGCCTCGACCGCGTTCCTCGGCCTAACCAGCATGCTCGGGAACCCGGCCCGGTCCGCGCTCACCGCCAACCTCGTGCCGCGTTCACACCTGATGCACGCCGTCACAGCCAACACCGCCACGTTCCAGATCGGTGCGATTCTTGCGCCGCTGGCGTTCGCCGCCGCCGTCACGCGATTCGGTATGACGCCAACCTTCGTCTTGGCCGCCGTAATCGCCATACCCGCGTTCCTGATGCCTCTGATGATCCGCACTCAGGGCATGCCAATAGATCGTCAAGGCGAGGGCTCAATGGTGCGCAGGATCGTCGAAGGCTTTCACTACGTCCGCGTGCACCCCATTTTGCCAGGACTATACATTATGGACGTCGGCGTAACCATAGTCAGCCACTATCGCCTGATACTGCCGATGATCGCTGACAAGATGTTCCGTGCCGGAGCGGGCGCAGTTGGCATACTCAACGCCGCCAACTCGTCGGGCGGCGTCCTCGGCACCTTCGCGGTTCTGTCACTGACGCGATTTCGGGCGAAGGGGATGCTGGTGGTCTATGCCACGCTCATCTACACCCTGCTTCTGATCGTCTTCGGCTTGAACACATGGCTCTGGCTCGGAACGATCATCATCATCGGCATGGGGGCGTCCGACGCAATCGGAATGACAACGCGCCAAACGACCGTTCAACTCACCACCACGGACAACATGAGAGGGAGGGCGGTCAGCTTCTCCTCAATGTCCGCGATGAGCGCAAACAACCTGGGTACTTTCGAAGTCGGCTACATGTCAGAACAGATCGGAGCTGGCAACACGATGATCTTGGGCGGCGTCATCGGCGTCGTTGTGGTGCTGGCAATGTGGGTTCTGGTGCGAGGCATGCGGGAGTACCGGTACCCGTGAGGCAGTCGTTTGGGCGCCGGCGCCTAATGCCAATCCAAACCTCTGACGTCCGCAAATGGGGCCTAGATCAAGGACTGGTCAGGTTGCCTTATGCTCTAAGTATGAAGCCCTCGTATCCTTTGTCGACGATCTCGTTGCACTTTTCGCGGTAGGTCCCGACGCCACCGGCGTAAGGCATAAATACGCGTGGCTTTCCCGGAATGTTCGCCCCCAGATACCACGAATCGGCAAGCATGTACATCGTCGACTCGGCCACCTTGTTTACGTGAGACACCCATTCGATCTCCGAGTTAGGATCAGCCTCTGCAACCTCGATATCGTTTGCGCGCATGTAGTCGAGGAAATCGGAGATGAACTCCTGGTGTTGTTCGATCGACACTGTCATATTGCTGAGAACGGAAGGGCTGCCCGGTCCGGTAATCATGAACATGTTCGGAAATCCGGCGACTTGGAGACCTAGGTAGGTTTTCGGCCCTTCTGACCATTTGTCTTTCAAAGACAGATTGTTTCTGCCACGTATGTCGATCTTGAAGAAGCTGCCGGTCATCGCGTCGAATCCAGTGGCGAATACGATCATGTCGAGCTCGAATTCGCTGTCCTCGGTCCGAATTCCGCTCGGGGTGATCGTTTGTATCGGTGAATGTCGGATATCAACCAACTCGACGTTCTCACGGTTGTATGTCTCGAAGTAATCGGTGTCGATCAGAGCGCGCTTGGATCCCAACGGGTGGTCCGTGGGCAGAAGTTTTTCGGCGGTTTCCGGGTCCTTCACGATTTCGCGTATCTTGGCTCGTATGAACTCCGCGGCGGTGTCGTTGGCCCGCCGGTCTTTGCCGATGTCTTTGAACGATCCCCACAGAAACTTGTGTCCGCCTTCGGTCCAGCCAGCCTCATAGGCTTCCTTGCGTTCTTCCGCGGTTGCATTCAAGGCCAACCGTTCGCTGAAATTCACCGCGTTCCCGCTTTTGGACCATCTCGCTTTTTCCAGGATTTTTTCGTAGTTGGGCTTCACTTCTTCTTCAAGGAACTTCCGGTCTATCGTTCCGTGGCGGGCTGGGATTGTGTACTGTGGGGTTCGCTGAAACACCGTCAGGCTTCTTGCCTGTTCTGCGATCACGGGGATCGCCTGTATGCCGCTTGAACCGGTGCCGATGATTCCGACCCGTTTGCCCGCGAAATCTACGCCATCGTGAGGCCAGTCGCCCGTGTGATGCCATTCTCCCTCGAACGACTCCAGGCCATTCATTGTCGGGACGTTGCTTGTTGAGATGCATCCGATCCAGGTGATGAAGAATTTCGCCGTGACTCGATCGCCTGTGTCTGTTTCGACTTCCCATCGATTGGTTTCTTCGACGTATCGTGAGGAGACGACTTTGGTGTCGAACTGGATGTTGCGACGCAAGTCGAATCGATCCGCCACGTGATTGAGGTAGGACAGTATCTCGGGTTGTTCCGGGTACTTCCCGCTCCAATTCCAGTCCTGCAGCAGTTCCTTCGAGAACGTGAAGCAGTAGATGTAGCTCTCGGAGTCGCATCTGGCGCCTGGGTAGCGGTTCCAATGCCAGGTTCCGCCAACCCCGTCGCCCGTCTCGTATATCCGGACGGACATCCCAAGCTCGTCTCGTAGTTTCCGAAGCATGCCCAGTCCGCCAAAGCCCGCTCCGATAACCACGGCGTCGAACTCCTGCGTTGTTGTTCTCCCGGATTTCATATTCACCTCGTCATCTTCACATCCAACCCCGGCGACTCCGGGGAATTAGTTCTCGCTAGCGGGTTTGTTCGACTTTTCGCGCCTGATAGACACATGCTTTGACAGCCTTTACGACCTGTTGGAAACCGAGCTCGCTGCCAGGCAACATCAACAAAGCAAAGAACCCGTGCATCTGCCCCGCGTATCTTCGTAGATCGGTTGGCACGCCGGCCTGCTTCAGTCGCCCTGCGTACGCCTCTCCTTCATCGCGAAGGACGTCATATTCGGCGGTCAGCACGATGGCGGGCGGAAGCCCTGAAAGATCCTGTGTGCGTAGCGGAGAGGCGTCTGGCTCCGTGCGCCGAGTGGGGTCGGGAAGGTAATGATCCCAGTACCATCCCATCCCGTCTCGGGTTAGGCGCAGTTGGTTTTCGGGATCGGTGTACGAAGGCCGGTCGAAATCAGCGTCAGTGACCGGGTATACGAGCACCTGAAGCGCTATGGACGGCCCGCCTCGGTCTCCCGGGCGCGTATCGCCGTCACTGCGGCGAGGTTCCCGCCAGCGCTGTCTCCGGCAACGATCAACGGCGCATCTTCGTATGCAATATCAGCCAGGTGTTCCTTGACCCATTCGAGCGCGGCGTAGGCGTCATCGACGGCCGCTGGGTAACGGTGCTCCGGCGCGAGGCGATATCCGACGACGACAACCGCACAAGAGGTCCGCTCGGCGAGTTTACGTGCGATCGTATCGGAGTCGTCGATGGAACCGATGACCCATCCGCCTCCGTGGAAGTACACCAGGACGCCTCGCGGGGATTCGACAGGACCGAGGATTCGGAGATCGAACGCGCCGTCCGGAACTTCGACAGTCGTCTCCTCCACGCGCACCATGTCCGGCGCGGGTCCGGCGAGTCCAGCCATCGCCGATCCGAAAACGCGCACCTCTTCAAGCGTGCTTTCGCGCAGCGGCTTCCCTCCGGCGGCTGCCATCCGCTCGAGAAACTCTGTGGTTGCCAAGTCGAGACCCACGCGAACTCTCCCAATTCCTGCTGCCATGTTGCGCCCGAGGTTATTGTCCCACGACTCTCGACGGCATCAACAACAAAGACGGCCGGGCGGGCATCCGCGTCCAGGGCCCCAGTTGGCGCCATGTCAGCCTAGTCTGCGGCATGCGATTCGACCGGCTCCTCTAAGGCGGCGGTGATCGAGGCGACCAGCGCCCTCGCGGACTCCTCGGTGAGCTCGACAGCGATGCGGGCGTCGACGCCCAACCCGGTGTTCACGAAGTCGATGTTCAGCGTGTGCTCGGCTTGTGTGTAGAAGGGGTGGTCGAAGTACACCCTGGCCTCCGTGACCGGGATCCAGCCTTTGGCGGTCTTGCCGCTACCCGTAATCTTGGCTATCTCAGTAAGCAACGTGCACATGTGTTCCTCCGTCGGCGGGGGGTGTCCCGTACGTGAATTCGATTGTGAAAGCTCGGCTGCGATTTAAACCACGATGGATCAAGCCCGGACGCTACGCGCTCAAGTGCTGCTCGTACCAGGCGAACACCTCGCGCCAGCCGTCGACTGCCTGTTCGACTCGATACGACGCTCGATCGACGGCAAAGAAGCCGTGCCCCGCGCCCTCGTACCGGTGGAACTCGTACGTCATGCCGTGTTCCTTCAGCGCCGCTTCGTGCCGGTCTACGTCTGCGGGTGACGGTGATCGGTCTTCCTGGCCGAAAATGCCAAGCAACGGGCATCGCAGGTCGGGCGTCATGTCGATAGGCGCGACGGGCAAATTCTCCGAGAGTTGATCGGCGCCCATTATCACGCGACCGCCCCAGCAGTCGACCGCAGCGTCTACGTCAAGGTTCGACGCGACAACCACGGTCTGGCGGCCTCCGGAGCAGAATCCGATGACGCCAACCTTGCCGTTGTGATACGGCAGCGAGCGCAGGTGGGATATCGCGCCGTCAACGTCGCCAAGGCACTGGGCGTCGGATACGCCGCCTTCCGTTCGAACTCTGGCCGCTACGTCGTCTACGCTTCCCGGACCGGCGCGATGGTGGAGGCAGGGCGAGATGCAGGCGTAGCCGTGATACGCGAACTTGCGAGCCATCTCTTTGGAAGCTTCGTCATCCGGGCATGTGGTGAATCAACACCACTCCGGGATACGGACCGGCTCCTAGCGGGCGTGCCATGTACGCGTCGATCATGTCGCCGTTGTGTCCCTGCACGCGCACCGTTTCGGCCATCAATCCTTCATACGTCATCACATCCTCCAGAATTGTTTTGCCGAATGATCCGAACGCAGAGGCGTGCCAACTGCCGACGGGAGTTCAGGCGAACTCTCCGATTGATGAGTCTTTGTGTTGCACAGCAATATCCGCTGGCGTTCGGGTGATGTCGAGAAGAATACTAGAAAGACGAAGGCGTGTCAATATGTGATGCGAATGCATCACGAGGCTATCCGAGAGCCGTGACGACCTCAAAAACTAGCTCGAAGTGAGGCAGCAGCGAGTCCATCGCGGACTCGACGGTCACCGGCCTGCCCAATTCCCGCGAAATCGATGTGGCTTTGGCTTCGGGCAGCCCGCACGCGACAATCTGATCGAAGTACGTCAGGTCGGGGTCGACGTTGAGAGCGAAGCCGTGCATCGTGACGCCGCGGCTTACCTTTACTCCGATGGCGGCGATCTTAGCGTCGCCGATCCACACGCCGGTCGGGCGGTCCTCGCTCTCCGCTTCGACTCCGAGTTCGGCCAGCGTGTCGATGATCACTCGCTCCAGGGCTCGAACATAGTCGAGGGGGCCGCTGCGCCGCGCTCGAAGATTGAGCATCGGGTAGCCCACAATCTGTCCCGGCCCGTGGTAGGTTACCTGGCCGCCTCTATCCGTATGCCGAACCTCGACGCCGAGCTCTCTCAGTTTGGATTCTCCGACGAGTATGTCGGAGTCTTCCCCTCTGCGGCCCAATGTGTAGACGTGAGAATGCTCCAACAGCAGCAGAGCTTCTGTCCGAAGCCCGTCGACGATCTCCTCGTGCAGCGCGCGTTGCAGGTCCCACGCATCGTCATAGGCGACTAGGCCCGGGCGGAAGACGGTGCAGGTCGTGAGGCCGGCAGTTGGTTGGCCGCTTGAAATCGGCATAGGTTCAGTACACGGCGGTTTACGGGGTGATGGCTTCGATGTGGCGACGAACGGTGTTGATGAACGCGCTGGCCTCGGCCCCGTCCATGATTCGGTGGTCGAACGTCATGCACAGGTTCATCATCGGGCGGATCGCAATGGCGTCATTGATCACGATCGGGCGTTTGACTATCGCTTCGGTCGTGAGTATGGCCGCCTGAGGGTGGTTGACCAGCGGCTGGGACGCGATGGAGCCCAGGGCGCCGGTGTTGTTGAGAGTGAAGGTTCCGCCTTGCACGTCTTCCAGCCGCAACTCGCCTTGTCGCGCCCGAGTCGTCAGATCGTGAATCTTGTGGGCCAAACCAGCGATGCTGAGCGAGTCGGCATCGTGAATGACAGGCACTACCAGACCGTCGGGCGTGTCCGCCGCGATGCCGATATTGATTCGTTTCTTGAGGATGACGGCGTTGCCGCCCCAAGAAGAATTGAGGAGCGGGTTCTCTTTGAGCGATTCGGCAACGGCCTTGATCACAAACGGCAAGTACGTGATGTTGATCCCTTCGCGCGCTTCGAAATCGGCTTTCGCCGTCGCTCGCCGAGCAACCAGCCCGTGCACGTTGGCCTCCACTAGTGTCCACGCCTGCGGAATCTCGGACGCGCTGCGGATCATGTGATCGGCGATCATGCGACGAACAGGCGTCAGCGGTACGCGCTCTTCGTCCGCCGAGGACGCTGCGACCGGAGCAGCCGGCGTTTGGGCGGCCGAAGCATGGGCGACCGGACCGGCGTCGATCAGGGCTTGGACATCCTTGCGCGTGACGCGGCCGTTGATCCCAGAGCCGGTGACCGTGGCCAAATCGACGCCGTGTTCTTGCGCCAGGCGAAGCACAGCAGGCGAGTGTCGTTTGTGGCCTGACTGGGGCTGTGCCACCGGCGGGCCAGCGATCGGTACTGGCGTGCCCGAGCCTGTGGGGCCGACCGGAGCCACGTTCTTCAGCAGCTCGCCCGTGCGCCCAACTGCCGGAGGTTCCGCCTGCGTCGGGGGCTCGCCCTCAACCTGAATCTCGGCGATGACCGCGCCCATTGGAACCGTCGCGCCTTCGTCGGCGAGGATCGCGGTGAGAACGCCGGATTCAGGCGAAGGCATCTCCATGTTGACCTTGTCGGTGACGACTTCGACGAGCGGATCGTATTTGTCGACCCGATCCCCGACCTGTTTCAGCCATTTCCCGATCACGCCTTCGGTGACCGATTCGCCAACCTGGGGCAGCTCGATTCTCATGTTGTGTTGTCCAGTGTCGTGATTTGGCTCCCGATTCCGGCAGACATTCTCTCTGCCAGGGCAGGACTCAGTACGTCGCGAGCTCGCGCATCGCGGCGGCGATCTTGTCGGAATCCAGCATGAACTTCGCTTCCATCGGCGGGCTGAAGGGCATCGCGGGAACTTCCGGACCGGCCAGGCGCGTCACCGGTCCGTCCAGATGGTCGAACGCTTCCTGGGCGATGATGGAGGCCACCTCGCCGCCGATGCCGCCGGCCTGCGTGTCCTCATGGACGATCAAGGCTTTGCCCGTCTTGCGGACCGAGCTCAAGATCGTCTCCGTGTCGAGCGGCCGAAGCGTGCGAAGGTCCACGACTTCGACTTCGACGCCTTCACCGGCCAGGACGCCCGCGGCTTCGATGCAGTGATGCACCATCAGGCCGTAGGTGATAACGCTCAAGCCATCGCCTTCCACTTTCACGTCGGCCAGCCCCAGTGGGATCGTGTATTCCTCTTCAGGCACCTCACCACGTACAAGCCGATAGGTGCGCTTGTGCTCAAGGAACACCACCGGATCGTCGTCGCGGATCGCGCTTTTGAGTAGGCCTTTGGCGTCGTAGGGAGTTGCAGGGGTCACTACTTTCAGCCCCGGCGTGTGGGCGAAAAAGACCTCGACACTCTGGGAGTGGTACAGCGCGCCGCGCACGCCGCCGCCCTGAGGCGCCCTTAAGACCATAGGCACGTTGAGCTTGCCGTTGGTGCCGTATCTGACGCGGGCGGCCTCGCCAACGATCTGGTTCATGGTGGGCCAGATGAAGTCCGCGAACTCGATCTCCGCAATCGGACGCATACCGTTAAGGGCCGCGCCCAACGAGACCGCGGCTATCGACGACTCCGCCAGCGGAGTGTCGATGACGCGTTGCTCACCGAACTCGTCCTGAAACCCTTCTGTGGCCAGGAATACGCCGCCTCGAGCGCCAATGTCTTCGCCCAAGACGAATACGCGCTCATCACGACGCATCTCTTCGCGCATGGCGTCTCGTACGGCTTCGAGGACGGTCAGGACTGCTATGGTGCACCTCTCGAATTGCTGGCCCTATGAGCCATTGTTGGCGGTGTTGACGAATTGCGGGGCCAATCACCCGGATGCGAATCTTCACCTAGGCGAATGGCGCGGGAGGATTTGAAACCCTCCCCTACAGATACAGAATCGTGCAGACTTGCGCTACTTGGCATATACGTGCTCGAAGAAGTCGTCTGTTGCGGGGTACGGAGCGGCGTCGACGGCTTCCGTAGCGTCGTTCACGATGTTCTTGGCGCTGTCTCGGAGCTGTTGATCGATCTCCTCGGTCAAAATATCAAGCGTTCTGAGATGATCGGAAAGGATCCTGAGAGGATCGCGCTTGCGAGCTTCTTCGAGCTCCTCGCGGGACCGGTATCGGGTGTCGTCGTCGTCGCTCGTGTGAGGCAGGTAGCGCTCGACGTGAGCTTCGATCAACGACGGACCATCGCCTCGTCGAGCTCGCCGCGCGGCTTCGGTGGTGGCCTCATGCACGGCTACGATGTCGCATCCGTCGACCTCGACGCCCGGCATGCCGTACCCCTCGGCACGGCTCGCTACGCTGTCCACCGCCATCTGCTTGGCCAGCGGCACCGAAATCGCGTACTTGTTGTTCTCGCAGAAAAATATAACAGGCAGTTTGTGGACGGCGGCGAAGTTCATCGCCTCGTGGGTGTCGCCGGCGGACGCCGCGCCGTCGCCGAAGTAGGTGATCACGACGGTCTCTTCTCCGCGCATCTTCGCCGCCAGCGCCGCTCCCGCCGCCTGGGGTATGTGCGTGGCGACCACGTTCGAAAGGTTGACGATGCCGTACTTCGGATATGCGCCGTGGGTCGGGAACTGTCGTGCGTTGCTCAGCGGCTCCCCGGCCTTGGCCAGGAACCCGGCCATGATCTCTTCGGGGGTCATCCCCAGCGTGAGCAACACGGCGAGGTCACGGTAGTAGATGTAGAACTGGTCGACGCCTTTTCGAAGCGCATGTACACTGCCGATCTGCCCGGCTTCGTGGCCCTGTGCCGAAGCGACGATAGCCGCCTTGCCCTGACGGTTCAGCATCCAGATCCGCTCGTCGAGGGTGCGGCACAGCACCATCTCACGATACATGTCCAAGAGGCTCGTGTCGTCGAGTCCCGAACCGCCGTGTTCCGGTTGTTGTGCCGCTGTTTCGGGTACGGATTTCTGCATGGCTGGAGTTCTCCGATTCGGTGTAGCAGCTAGCATTCGGATTTTGTCGATGCGTCACGCCGCACCTTGCTGACAGCACGGTAATTATATTCACGGGCCGGATAGTCGTCAAAGACAGAACTTTGCCGCGTTTCCGTACGTAGTGTACTATGAGGATGGTGCTTGCCGCCCTGACGGGATCGTTCAACAATGGCTTTCACCAGGAGAATCGATGAACTCTCGCTGGATGCGCAACAGCTTCATTTACCTGCTGATAATCGTCGCGGTCGTCGCGATTTTCTTTACGCTTTTCTCCCAACCGCTCAGCGGCGGGCGAGACATATCGATCAACGAGGTTATCGCGCAGACCGCGAGAGGCAACGTTGACGCAATCGAGGTTAAGGGCGACGCCCTCACTCTGAGAACCGTCGACGGAGATACGCTGACTTCACGGAAGGAAACCGACTCTTCGATCATCGAGATCTTGGAACGAGCCGGCGTCGACCCCGTGACCAGCAAGGTCAAGATTGAGGTACAAGGGTCGAGCGGTTTCTCAAGCCTATTGGGATTGCTGTTCAACTTCCTGCCGCTGATTTTCTTTGGCGCGATATTGCTGTTCATGATGCGCCAGGCTCAAGGAAACTCGAGCCAGACGTTCAGCTTTGGGCGAAGCCGTGCCCGCATGTTCGTGGGAAACAGCCCCGCCGTGACGTTTGAAGACGTCGCTGGCGTCGAAGAGGCCAAAGAGGAACTCCAAGAAGTAGTCGAGTTCCTCAAGTTCCCGGAACGCTTCCTCGCGCTAGGAGCCAAGATCCCCAAGGGCGTCCTGCTCATGGGCCCGCCGGGTACCGGCAAGACCCTTATGGCCAGAGCGGTGGCGGGCGAAGCCGGCGTGCCGTTCTTTTCGATCAGCGGCTCCGAGTTCGTCGAGATGTTCGTAGGTGTAGGCGCGAGCCGGGTTCGCGATCTGTTCGATCAGGCCAAGCGCAACGCGCCGTGCATCATCTTCATCGACGAGATCGACGCCGTGGGCCGCCACCGTGGCGCTGGATTGGGCGGCGGGCACGACGAGCGCGAGCAGACGTTGAACCAGATCCTCGTCGAGATGGACGGATTCGACCCCAACACCAACGTGATCGTGATGGCCGCGACCAACAGGCCCGACATCCTGGACCCGGCGCTCTTGAGGCCGGGTCGCTTCGACCGGCGAGTGACGCTGGACAACCCCGACATGAAGGGACGCCTTCAGATCCTCGCTGTCCACTCCCAGAGCAAGCCGATCGGCGCCGATGTGGACATGGAGATTGTTGCCCGCCAGACAATAGGCTTCAGTGGCGCCGACCTAGCCAACCTCGTCAACGAAGCTGCACTGTTGACCGCGCGGCGAAATAGGACCGAGATCGGCTCATCGGAGTTCGCCGAGTCGATCGATCGAGTAATCGCGGGACCTGAACGACGCAGTCGCACGGTCACCGCTCACGAGAAAGAGATGACCGCCTACCATGAGGCTGGCCACGCCCTGGTCGCTCACGTGCTCCCCGCCGCGGACAAGCCGTTTAAGATCACGATCATTGCACGCGGCCAGACCGGCGGACACACGCGGTACCTGCCGGAAGAAGACCGCCACATGTGGACCAAGAAGCAGTTCAAGGACATGCTTGCGGCCGCCATGGGTGGCCGGGTGGCCGAAGAGATCGTATTCAACGAAGTTACCACCGGCGCCGGCGACGATCTGGAGCAGGCGACGAACATCGCCCGAACAATGGTCACTCGGTACGGAATGAGCGAGAAGCTTGGGCCGCGAACTTTCGGCAAACGCGAAGAGCTCGTCTTCCTGGGACGCGAAATCTCCGAGCAGCGGGACTATAGCGATCGGGTCGCGCAGACCATCGACGAAGAGGTCCACGATCTCATTGAAGGCGCGCACCAGAGTGCAATCACCGTGATCAAAGAGCACATGGCCAAACTCACCGAGCTGTCGAAGTATCTGATCGACCATGAGACGGCCGAAGGCGACGTTCTCGACAACTTGTGGAAGGGCCCGCCCCCTGAGCCCGATCCTATACCGGCAGGTTAACTCCTCTCAGCTTTCAGCTTTCGGCCCTTTCACCCAACCCGCGCATGCCGTCTGAGTCGCCGTCTGGGTGTAGACACTTTCTGTATCGCCACCTCCAGCCGGCGGAGCTACTCTCGTGTCCCTCGACCGCGGGTGATCACGTCAAAACAAGATGTACAGGCGGGCCCCTCCAGGGATTCGGGAACGCCGGAGACACTTTCGGAAATCAATCCCATTGGATTGGTCGAAATCTGCGAATGGAGCTGACACCAGCGATCCCGGAACCGGGCTGACCGCTTTGTGGTCACCTACCAGTTACTTGCTCATCGAATTTGCCGTCTTGATGCTTTCGCTGAAGGACCCAGCGGAAGGACGGAGGATCTGGGCCCCACCAGGGAATCGAGTGCGTTGTGTGGCTAGATTCTTCGCCTTCAGGCTCAGAATGGCGAGATCAGTTCGCGGCCACTGATATTGATCATCGCCATAAAGCGGGATGCAAGGGTGCAGCCCTGCCGGGGCATGGGGTGTCCGGTTCATACAGTCCCCATAAACATCCTTGCGGGCGGGCGGGTGGGACAGAACGAGCCCCGCAGTCGTATCTCGCTCGAGTAGCTTCGACATCAATCCGACCGGCACATGCGAAAATTGCGCATCGAGCCTGCAAAAAATTGAGTGCACAAAGATAAACGCTCGATCGCAGATCCATCGGTCGCACCAGGTTCGGCGCGCTAGATGCTGTCCGCGTCGAGTTTCCTACCCCGTGAATCCCGCCTGCGGCAGCACGATCTTCAGCGAGTCGATGACATCTTGTATGTCTTCGGGCGTGGTCAAGCCGAGGTGACCGATACGGAAGATCTGGCCGGATAGGGACCCTTGTCCGCCGGACAGAACGACATCGTGCTCGGTCCGCATCAGCGTCAGCACCTTTGCAGCGTCCACGCCTTCCGGGATGCTGACCGCGGTTATCGTGTTGGATGCCGTGCTTTCGACTTCAGGGAAAATCGACAGTCCCAGTCCCCTGACGCCGTCGCGGGTTTGCCTCGCAATCGAGGCATGTCGCTCGAACACGCTGCCCATGCCCTCGGCGAGCATTTTGTCCAGCGCCAGATCCATCGCGAACATGACTGACAACCCCGGAGTGAACGGCGGCTGGCCGATTTCGTAGTATCGTTTGTAGAGCGCGGCGTCGAAGTAGAATCGCGGCATCTTCGCCTCGGCGTGGGCGTCCCATGCTCGCTCGCTCATGCTGATGAAAGCCAGTCCGGGCGGGAGCATCCAGCCCTTCTGCGATGCAGTGGCGACCATGTCACAACCCCAGGCGTCGGTCGACAGCGGCATCGAGGCGACGCTGCTAATGCCGTCGACGAGCAGCAGGGCGTCGAACTCGCCCTTGACGACGCCGGCGATGGCTTGCAAGTCGTTGGCGACGCCGGTGGACGTTTCGTTGTGTGTGACCAGGACGGCCTTGGCGTCGGGATTCTGCTTCAGCGTCTCGCGGAGCTCATCTAGGTCGAGCGCCCTGCCGAACTTCGCGGCCAGCGTCACGACCTCGGCGCCGTACGCTTCGGCGATCTCGCCGAACCTGTTGCCGAACACACCGATAGTGGCGTTGATCACCTTGTCGCCCGGAGACAGCACGTTGACGATGGTTGCCTCCATCGCGCCGGTCCCGGATGCGGTCAGGATCCAGACGTCGCCTTGGGTCTCGAACACCTGCTTGAGGCGGTCCGTGGTCTTGTATAGGAGGTCTTTGAACTCCGGGCCGCGATGATTGATCATCGGCTGGGCCATCTCGTCCAGGATATCTTCGGGTACGGGGATCGGTCCCGGGATTCGCAGGTTCACGATTGTCCTCCATAGGCGATGTAGGGGCGCTCGAAAGCCCCGACGATTGTAGCAAAACCCGAGCACTCCCGTCAGGCCGTCCGTGACCACGAACTTGAGCTCAGTCCAGCGACTCCGACGATCAACCCGCACCGCGGAGCGCCGATACCCGTGCCTCGGGACCGCGATACTCCAGCTTCGCGGCTGTGCGGGAAGCCGGCCATCTTAACGTCCACGATGCGCAACGCTTGCAAGTGATCTGCATGTGGTCGTGAGATATTGTCCGAAACACCCCGTTCTTCGAGCATTGGAGGTCATCGCATCTTCGATGACATAGCTCGCCAGCGCGCCGCATCGGACGCATATCAGCGTGGCTCGGTGCATCTGTAGGCGTCTGGATCAGCATCGCGATTGGTCGAAAACATGTTGACTGCGATATTGCTGCGATACGTCCTGGATTGTGAGGTGCTCGTCGTGGATGTGCCGAACGAATGCAAAGGTTCGATCAATGAGACCGCAGCGAAGAGTTCAGTATTTGACGCTTTCCGATTGTGCGATGACGGAGTGTGGATTTGCGTCCGGTTGGTGACAATTCCCATCGGCGATCGGAGGATGTCGGTGTTGCCCGGCACAACATTCACGAAAGGCGTCGACTTTATGGGCGTGGATGTCGCTGGGGGATCGAAAGAAACGGGCCGTAGATTTGCCCTCCGGCCGGATTGCAAGAGACACGGCGTCCGCTACTGCCGAATAGATTTAGAGCGCGCCCGTTGCCGGTGCCATGCAAAAGAAGAGGGCGGACCGTCATGGCCCGCCCTCTTCGCGTTTCAACGTTGTCGCTGGTCCCCTACGTTGTCAGCATTATCGGGTTGCGCAGAGGCGGCGCAATTTCTGTTTCCGAAAGCTCGTAGGCCTCCTTCTTGAAAACCTGGATCCGGTGGGAGCCGAAATCGCAGACGAACAACCGGAACTCCTCGTCGACGTGCAGGCCGAGCGGAGCTCGCAGACGCTTCATCCGCCCCAGTTCG
>JASMDM010000043.1 GCA_030752795.1 SAR202 cluster bacterium
ATTGTAGGGTCTCGGACGCCACGGCAGACGGGCTCGCGTCCGTGTACGTGAGAGTAATGACGTCGGATGCGCCAACTTGAAGTTCGGGAGGGTCGGCGGTGCCGTCGGAGGCTGATGACGAACGACAATGTTGACCCTGAACACGCCTGTGACCGGTCCGGTCTCGTTCAGGGCCACCACTATGCCGGTGGGGTCCGTCTGCGAGGTAACTTTCACGGCTGTGCCGGTGTCGTTGCGGTCAGAACCATGGTAAAGAGCGTAGACGACGCGATTGGCCTGGGTGTTGTTCACATCGATCCGACCGGTAGATCTCGTCACGAAGGTCAGGACCGTCGTCGGCGACGACGTGTTACCGCTGGCGTCGGACAAGAATACATCGTTCGTATTGATTACCGTATCGGTATTTGCGGAGAATCGGCTGGCCAGGCTCATTGGGTTGCCAGCGCTCCCGCTGTCTTTGATAGGAACCGAAGCAAGACCGAAGAACGTAGCTCCGGCCCCACTTGCAAGAATGACCATTTCGGCGCCGCGCAGGTCGGGCAGTTGGACGCCGACCCATTGGCCACGATAACTTTGCTCAAAGTCGCGCCGCCCGCATCGACTGTGAATGGCTTGTTGACCGTCAGTTGTGTCGCGGACCCGACGGATATGACTTGCCGCACCGTTTCGTCGCCGACGAGGACGGTGTCACCGGGTCCGATAACAGTGTCGGATGTGGTCGCCGTGGTGGAGAATGCCGTCCCGGAGCCCGTCACAGTTACAGAACCCGAAACAGTTGAGACGGTTCCTGAGATAGCCGCCATGTCGGTCGGTAAGAGGACGCGTTTGACCGACACGTTCAAGTTAGCGTCGATCACCTCCAGTCCGACCTGATCTCCCCGAACCGCCGAGCTTAGAACGTTTGGTGACGACGCGTCGGCATCATCAATGAAAGCCAGCAATGCATTCGATGTAGGGGAAAGGGTAAACGTCGGGGCAGGAGTGGACGAAGGTCCGGGAGTTGGCGTCGGCTTGGGAGGTGGTGGTGGATCAATTAGTAACGTTCTGGTTGCGGTGGCCTGCGGGGACTCATCGGTATAAGTCAGGGTCACCACGTCGGTTGCATTAACTTGCAGCGCTTTTCGTCGATATCGGTTGCGAAACGCATCGCGGCCGGCAGGCTGGAGACGTCGTGAAGACCGCTGTCCCACTGGCCCGGTGGCCCAAATGAAAGCGCCTGTGGCGCCCTAGATCATCGAGTGGCTCTGGCCGCCGTCAACGACGATGCACGCGCCAGTGATCAAACCGGCCCGGTCGGAACACAGGAACGCGATCAGGTCGCCGAGAGGCTCTGGCCAACCGAATTTGCCCATCGGAAGTTGTGTCGCTATGAACTGCTCCACGACTTCGGGCGGCTGGTTGTTTTGGAACGACTCCCAGGAGCCGCCGGCGTGGGCGATGGACCCGGGCGCGATGCTGTTCACCAAAATGCCGTCCTTGGCCAGCGACATGGCGGTGCTACGAGTCGCGCCGATCAGCGCGGCCTTCGCGGCCATGTATGAGATGTTGCCGCCCGTCTCTCGACCCCATATAGATGCGATGTTGATGATGCGGCCCCAGCTTTGGCCCTGCATGTGCGGTATCACTTCTCGCATTAACTGGTATCCGCCGAACACGTTGAGGTCGAACGTCGCCTTGAAGTCGTCGACGGACGTGCCGGTGATGTCCTCTCGAGAGCGCGTGCCGCCCACGTTGTTGACGAGTATGTCGATCAGCCCCAAACCGGTGACGGCGTTTTTGTGGAGCTCGGCCATGGTTTCGACGTCCGAGACGTCTCCGATGAGTCCGATAGCCTTGACGCCCAGCGCTTCGAGCTCGGCCACCGTCGAGTCCAACGTGTCCTGCGTCCTACCGCAAATCGCAACGTTTACGCCATCCGCTGCCAGCGAGAGGGCCGCTTGCCTGCCGAGCCCTCGGCTCCCGCCAGTGACCAGGGCGGTCTTGCCTGCTATACCCAGGTCCATATCGACTGCCTCCAATGTTTGATTTCGGCCATCAGGGTATCACGGGCGCCAAGGGGGAACAATTTCGCGGCCTTGACTCGGCTCGTCGCCTCACATAATATGCTTCAGTGCGAGCGGGCCGCCTACAGGCACGGATTGCGCAAATCGCCGGAGCAGTGAGCAGCCAGCGCCATATGTACCTCGATCTTCACTCGCATTCAGTCTCATCGGACGATTCCAGAGCTACAGTCGAACAGTATGCCAAGTGGGTCGGCGTTCTACGGGGCAAGGGGTTCCAGATCGACGGCTTTGTGCTGACAGAGCATCGGAAGTTCGACTTCGACCAGGACTATTCAGCGCTATCGGCCGACAGCAACGTCCTTATCCTAAAAGGCTCTGAGCTCGACACTAATTTCGGCCACTTCCTTGTCTACGGGGTGACCGAAAAGCTGACCGATCGCGTGAACTTTTCCGATGTGCACATGGATGGCCTCGAGTTGGTGGCGGCCGCGGCGGACACCGGCGCGGTGGCAATCCCGGCTCACCCTGGCAGGTTCGGAATCGGGCTGTGCGAGTTTGAAGGGGACTACAGCGTTCTTCACGCGGGCGAGCGTTTTAACGGCAGCAACCGTCCGGGCGAACAGGAGAGGGCCGAGGAGTTCTTGTCCGGCCTCAACCTGGCGGGCACCGGCGGCAGCGACGCGCACCTGGTCAGCGCCATCGGCAAATGCATGACTCGGTTCGAAGGATCGATATCGGATGAAACCGAACTGGTGCGGGAGATAAAAGGCGGCGCCTTCTCTCCCGTTTGGCTCGACGACACACAACAGGGGTAACAATGACCAACGAAGATCCTGATCTGAAGTTCGACCGCAGCCTGCTGGGCGCGGAACAGGACATGGGCTCAGTGCAAGTGACGCGCGAAATGATCGTGCGCTTTGCACGGTCTACAGGCGAAACCAATCCAATCTACTTTGACGACGAAGCCGGCAAGAAATCGGAGCATGGGAGCATCATCGCTCCTCCGACATTTTGCAATTCGTTCGTAAACGGCGGGACCCGCCCCGATATTGGGTTGGAATTCGGAGACCTGAGCCTGTTTGCCGGGCAGTCCATTGAGAGCCTGGCGCCTGTGAAGCCGAACGATTCGCTTCATGCGAGCACGAAACTGAAAGAGGTCTACGCGAAGACCGGCAGGTCGGGCAAGATGGTCTTCACCGTTTGGCAAACTAGTTTCAAAAATCAGGACGGGGGAACGGTCGCGCTTGTCGAAGAGTCCTTCGTAAGCAGAAAGAGAACGCCCCGTTGAACGACACAGAACTGTATTACGAAGACCTTGATCTCGGTGACGAAATCGGCCCAGTCGGTCGCGTTGTGACTGACGAGCAGGTGATCGAGTTCGTCACCGTCTCCCGTGACGAGGTCGGACCCAGCCGTTTCACCAGCGCCGAAGTCGCCAAGAGCGAAGGCCTGCCCAACCCCATCGTACCGGGCGCGATGAACATCGCCATCATGTCTCAACTCATCACGGGCTGGTCACCGACTGTTACCTTGCGGAAGCTCGACTGTGTGTTCCGCGGTCTGGTGCCACACAACAAGCCGCTGACGCTCAAGGGCCTGGTCACCGACAAAGACATCGTCGACGGCTCACCCCGTCTGGAATGCGACGTCACGATGGAGAACGAAGAAGGCACGCCGTTGGTCATCGGCAAGGCGACGGTAATCGTCCGCATGCGCGAGGGCTAGCAGCCCCTTTCGTCCCTTGGTGCATTCCCGGAGCAACCGTTTGCGCTTGCAAAAAGATCGCCCCCGACCGCGTTCTCGTCTGTGCCGGTGTTCGCGCCGCCGTTGACATCGATCGACGGCCCGCGTTTCCGGGACGCCGCTTTGCCGGCCGGTACGCGGCGAAATTTCCGGTCTCTTCGATCGTTGGGCAAGATCGACATCCGTCTAAAGCTCAGAAGTGAAATAGCTCCGCAGGCGGTCGATGCCTTCGTTGTATCGGTCGTTGCAGAACGCGAGTCGAAGGTCCTGCGGTATGCCGAAATCGGTTCCGGGGACAACCGCCACGTGCGCTCGGTCGAGGATGTCGAGGGCCAACTTCTTGGACGACTCAAATCCGTGTTCTCGATTCCAGTCCGAGCATCGCAAGACGGCGTAGAAGCCGCCCTCGGCATCGACTGGATCGCAACCCGTGGCCCTCAATTGCTGGGTTGTATATTCTCCGCGGGATCGATAGACGGCGGCGAGCTCTGCCGGGCTCTCGTCGTCTTCCAGGGCGGCGATCATGCCGTATTGATAGACAGGGTCCGTGCACAACAGGGTGTGCTGCTGCATTACCCGCAAGTTAACCTGTAGCTCTGCGGGGAGAATGGCAAATCCGACCCGCTTCGTGTACATGCGGAAGCCTTTGGAGAAGCTATTGGTCACGATAGAGACGTCTTTGTGTTCGGTCAGGAGTTCCAGCGATGATTGGAACTCGTCATGGAACACACAGTTGTTGTAGATCTCGTCGTTGAGGATATACGCTTGATGATCCACGATTTCATAGAGCTCGCGCAGCTCATCGGGACGTACGACGTTGCCGATGGGGTTGCCCGGTGAATTCACCACAACCAAAGAGGTCCGTTCCGACGAAAAATTCCTGCGGAACGAATCCATGTCGACCCGCATGGTGTCCATGTCGATGTCGTAGAACTTGACGGTCGCGCTGGCCAGGGTCGCACAGTAAACGTAAAGGGCGTAATAAGGGCGCGGCAGAAGAATTTCCATTCCCTTGCCCGAGACAAGCTGAAAGATATTCCTGAATATCGGAGATGTGCCGGTGTTGACGATAACGTGGTCGATCGACGTGTCCGCCTGGTATTTGACGTTGTAATGGTCGACGATCGCTTCGCGCAACTCCGGAAGCCCTTCAGGATAGACTCGGCGAACGTGATCCGGGTCGGACAATGCCCCGATGATGCGGTCCAAGACGGGCTTCGGCGTCGGCAGCTCAGGGACCCCGATGGTGAGTTTTAGAACATCTTCTCCTCGCTCCAATTGTTCGTCGGCCAGTTCGTCCAAAACGAACATTTGGAACTCGAGATCATCGGGTGTGAAATCGTTTAGGGGTTTTGGCAAAATTTCTCCTATACAGTTAGGGTTGTATTTGCATCCGAGCGAGTGGTCAGGTTTCGCCGAGCAGAGATAATCTGCAAAGAATATGGCATCTGCCAGCGGCGGGAAGCCTAACCCGGTGTGACCGCGTCCAACCCGCCACACGCCGAATCGTTCGAAGGCTCGGCCTGGGTTGAGTCGGACGGTGCATGCGGATGCAATCCGAATGGTTCCGAAGTTATCCGGGCGCCCGCATCGTCCGATAGCCGGATTGCAACGCGCCCTGATCAAAGATCGTCGTCAGTGCTCCATTATGGTGCCGCCGTTGATGTTGATCGACTGGCCGTGGATCCAGGACGCCGCCTCGGTGCACAGGTAGACGACGAAATTCCCTGTCTCCTCATCGGTGCCGTTGCGTCCGATGGGAGTGTTCGAGGCCATGTCCGACCAGCGGTCACCGCGGCCCAAGTCGTCCATTCGGTGCGTGTCGACCGCACCGGGGCAGACGCAGTTGACGTTGACGCCCATCGGACCGAGCTCGCGGGCCATCGACTGCGTCATCCCGACCAGCGCAAAGTTCCCGGCATTGTACGCCAGCGTGTTGGCGCTGCCGCGTTTGCCGGCGCTCGACGAGATGTTGACGATCTTGCCGCCATGTCCCTGGTCTTTGAGCGCCTGAACGAACGCCTTGGTGCACAGGAAGCTGCCGGTGATCTTGATGTCGACCACTCGCTGGAGGATGTCGGGGTCGAGATCAAGAATGGGCACCCGGTCCGCTCCTCGAGCGAACGCCGCGTTGTTGACGAGGATGTCGACCCTGCCGAATTCCTCGACCGTGCGGTCGATCATGTTCTGGACGTGCTCTCGATTGGTGATGTCCACGATCAACGGGAGCGCTCTCCTGCCGTGCTCTCGAATCTGATCCGCGACGCTCTCGACGTCTCGCCAGCCGACGGCCTTTTCGTCGTCCGGGAATGAATCCGGATTGCGTCCGGTGCCGGTGACCACGACGTCCGCGCCCAGTCGAGCAAACTCGACGGCAGCGGCTCGGCCGATTCCTCGGAGCCGGCCTGCGCCCGTGATGATGGCTACTTTTCCATCCAGTTCTGGCATCTTTCATCCTCTCCATGTTGTTTTGATGCACCGCGCCCGAACCGATGACGTGCAGAGTCTAACGCAAACCATCATCGACGAGGGGCGAGCAGCGCGGGGACTGGCCCGAAGTATATCGCGCACGGACTCAGGTGTAAACGAGAGGGCTCAGGCTCCAAGCTTGCCGACTAGCCAACCGGAGAGGAATTCGCGCAGCTCGTCTTTGCACTGCATCAGGCCGTGGCCGGCCTCCGGATACAGCTTCAGCTCCTTCGGTTCCAATGCCCAGTCGTAGATAAGCTCGGAGCAGCGGGGCGGCAGGCGAATGTCTTCTTGGCCGTGAACCAGCAGCAGCGGTCGAGGAGAGACGTCAGCGGCCTTGGTCGCGCCCATCGTCTGGCTCGACAAGGCGACGACCGCCTTCACACGCTCGCTGAACGGCGCCGCCGAGATGACGACCGCGCCTCCGAATGAGTGCCCGACGAGCGCGATCTCGGTGTGGCCGGTGCCAGCCAAAAACGAGACGCCGACGAGGGCGTCGAGGACTGACTCGTGCAGCACCCGAGGATCGCGGTAATTGATCCTAATCGAGGTGATATCGGGTTTGAACTGCTCCGCCAGATCGTTGAAGATGCCGTCTGCCGGTCCGGCGAATCCACCGTTGGCGCCCCAGACCCAAACGATGCCGCGAGTGGCGGTTCCGGCCTCGCCGTGATGCGCGATTGCCTGGATGTCTCCCCGGCTCGTGTGAATCACCAATCCGCTGCCCGCCTGGTCCTCAGGCGCCTGCCACGCGTCGATCTGCTTGATCTGGATTGAAAAGTCGTCTTGTGAAGTGGTCATGGTGTAACTCGGTCGATCTCCAAATCGTGTGAGCCGTCGATTAGCAGTTGGTTTCGCTGAATTCGGGCTGGTATCTTACCGTGCCGTTCAACCCTACAAGCGCTCCGTCGGCGAGTTCCATGGCGAAGAAGTACTCCACCTCATGGTACTCGTTGCCGAGCCCGAAATCGCTGGCACGCGAGAATCCGAATCGAGGATAGTACCGTTCGCTACCGAGCACAACCGCGACGTTGTATCCGGCCAGCCTGCACAGTTCCAATCCATCTCGCACCAATCGGGAGCCGACCCATCGGGCGCCGAGTTCCGGTAAGACCGCCAGCGGCGCGAGTCCGACGCCCTTGAACCCATCGTGTGGTGGATCGATTGCAACCTCAGAGAACATCACATGTCCGACGACGCGTCCGTCTTCCACCGCCACCAGTGAAACCACGGACTTGCCCGCATCGCGCAGCAATCGGACGAGATTTACTTCGTCCGAGCTGCCGAACGCCCGTTGTATTATGTCGTCGATGCCGGTGATGTCGGTGCGTTGTTCGGCGCGAATGTCAATCAAGTTCTGTTGCCTGGTTCCGGTTGCCGACGCGTTGGACGGGATCTGGGTCGGAACACCGCCCGAGTACGTCGCCCCGTCAGTCGGCCGTCTCCGAGCCCGGCGCCGGTCGCGGCATGGTGTTCGGCGCTCTTTGAGCGTCCGCTTCGACGGCGGCCTCCCAGTCCGGGATCAGCATCTTGTGCGTGGGCTCCAAAAATACGATGCTGACTGCGCCCGCCAAGCTGGCGACGATCGATATCGCGATCGCAATATCGTAGCTCTCGGTCATGTCGAAGATGACTCCGCCGATCCACCCGCCCACGGCCATTCCCAGACCGGCTCCAAACATCTGGAAGCCGTGCGCCACGCCGACCGGAGCATGACCGTAGTACTTTCTGTTCAGAATCGGGAAGGCGCCGGATTCGCCGCCGTAGCCGATGCCGAAAACTATGGCGAACACGTAGAATTGCCACAGGTCGTTGGCCCAATACAGCGGAATAACGGTGACGCCCTGGAGAATGTATGCGATCGTCATGGTTGTCTTGGTGCCGGCCCGCTCGCAAAGAATGGGGACCAGCAGTCGCGTGCTAACACTGACCGCGGACATGACGGTGAGCAGGCTGGCGGCAGCGACCAACGAAACCCCGGAGTGCACAGCGATCGGGATGATGTACACGATGATGATCGCGTGACCGGCGCATCCCAAAAAGTGGATCGAGCTCAGGTTCCAGTAGGCTTTGGTCTCTCTGATGTATCGCGCGAACAGTTGGGCTTTGGTCTTGTCGACATTCTTTTGCGTCACTACCGGGTCGCCGGGTCGAGATCCGTACGGCAAAAGGCCCTTGTCCGACGGGCGGTCGTGGAAGAAGGCAATGAGGACCGCCATGATCACGCCGGAAACGGCGCCGGTGATCCAGAACGTGCCCTTCCAGCCGGTTTGTTCGACCAACAGCCCCATTATCGGAGCGGCGAGCGCGGGGCCGACGCCCCATGCGGCCATCAGCACGCCCATACCGAGCCCAAGATGGCGGCGGAACCAGATCATCGCCGCCGGAATGAGCGGAACCAAGAAGACGGATTGAGCGATGCCGAGGAGTACGCCGAAGTACAGGTAGAGTTGCCATGGCGTCGTGATCGTGCCGGTCAAGATCATCCCGATGACGAACAGCACGCTGCCGCACATCATGGCCTTTCGTGCGCCGATCCGATCGCCGAGCGTGCCAGCAAGCGGCGACGTCAGCGCGGTAACGATGCTCGCCAGCGCGTAGGCGAACGTGATCGTGCCTTGACCCCAGTCGTACGTCGCCGTCAACGGGTCGATGAACACGCCGAACGCCATGCGGACCGACGCGCCTACCATCTGCATCACAGCGATGATGCTGACGATCACCCAGGCGTAGTGCCAATAGAAAGCGCCCTGTTGATTTGAGCCTGTCGTGGCGGCCCCCGCGGTCGAGTCTAGTGGCATGGGTTGGCTATTGCGGCGTTCAATGGAGGGGACACAGGAACAGGAAAGATGCCTCCCACGTTTCCTTCTCGGATTCGGTCAACGGCTCGCCCGTCGATGAGAGTCCGGAGGGTGTCGTGTCTGGGTATCCGCCGGGGGCTTGAAGGTGAGCGCCTGAGACGGCGAATGGTTGCGACCGAGCTTCGACTCGTGCATCGGCCGCCCATGCGCCGAAGAAGATCGTCAACGCAGAGGAGACGACGACCACGATCGCAAATTGTATCGGGACGCCGAAGATCCGCCGCCCGATCGCTCCGGAAGGCATTGACGGTTGATCTTTGATCGTCTGGCTGTCCAAAATCGCTAACCTCGGCAACCGTTCCAATTTACACTGGATACGCCGTCACTGCACCTGATTGCACGGTCTCGTTGCGCCTGAAGTCGACCGCGGGGCGATCAACCGAGCCTTGGCGCTGCCGACATCGCGCCACGGATGTGACATTATGCCAGTTTCGCCTGCGAAATGCCTGACTGGTTGGCTTGGACGAGGTTCGAATATGGTAGAAATTCGAACGTCACTCAGCTGGCTCGAACGACGCGTTTTCTCGTTCGGAGGTAGAATTGTGGTGCATAATGGCGATAAACAAAATAAGCGGCATTGTCCAGAGTGTGTCATTCTGATCCTTCCGGGCGCGGAAGGATGAAGAATCTGGTCGCTGAACATAGCTTGTTGCCTGAGCGACCCCAAACGTTTCTTTTTCTTCGGGCCACCCAGCATGGCAAAAACGTTGAGAAAAACGTATTGGGTCAACGACCATAACGGCTCAAGCGACTCCTTGCGTGCGTGCGACCCTTCGACAGGCTCAGGGCGAACGGATGGGTGCGTGGCTCGCCATGGACGGATGCCCCGCATCGCGAGGAGCGTTGGGCACGGCTTATTTAGTTGATGACGATAACGGCCAGGGCATGGTTGTCCTAGAATACGGCAGGGCTCGGCAACAGACAGGGCCGGGCTAGACGACAAACCAGAGCAGGAGCTTATGAATGACTATCGGCTTCGGTGATCTTAGAAAAGGCTTGGCCATCGAACTCGACGGGCAACCGCATGTCGTGGTGGAGTACGAGCGCAGCAAGATGCAGCAGCGCGCCCCGACGATGCGCGTCAGGTTTCGCGACATCAAATCGGGTCGCGTAGTGGATCGATCGTTCAGCGGGTACGACGTCAAGTTGACGTTGGCCGCCGTTGAGCGACGCCGAGCTCAGTACATCTACGACGAAGACGGACTCTACTATTTCATGGACACAGAAAGCTTCGACCAGGTTCCGCTGTCGGGAGATCAACTCACCGACTCGCTTCCGTATTTGGTCGAGCAGCTAGAAGTCGACTTGATCTTCCACCAGGACTTGCCCATCGCGATCGAGATCCCGACCAACGTCGACCTGAAGGTCACCGACTCTCCCCCGGGGTTGCGTGGCGACACCGCCACGGGAGCGACGAAACCGGCGACGCTCGAAACCGGTCATCAGCTCCAGGTGCCGTTGTTCGTCAACGAAGGCGAGACGATCAGGGTCGATACGCGCACAGGGCAGTACCAGTCCCGGGTCTGACATGCCTGTCTATTCCGTCTCCCAAGTCACGACGTACATCAGCGAGGTCTTGTCGTACGACGACGTGCTGCGCGACATCTGGATCGAGGGCGAGGTCGCCAATCTCGCCAGGCCGGCTTCGGGTCACTCGTATTTCACGCTGCGCGAAGGCAAAGGCTCGCTCAGGTGCGTGATGTTCCGCAACGGGCGAGGCGCTGAGAACCTGAGCGACGGCTCCGCGATATCCGCCCACGGACGCATCGCGATCTACGAGGTCAGAGGCGACCTTCAACTGATCGCTGACATCATCCAGCCCGAAGGCGTCGGCGAGCTTCAGCTTCGGCTGGAGCAACTCAAGCTCAAACTCGAAAAAGAGGGCTTGTTCGATCCGTCCCGAAAACGCCCTGTACCCGAGTATCCCAAGCGCGTCGGCGTCATCACGTCCCCGTCAGGAGCCGTGTGGCACGACATCCAGACCGTTGTCGCTCGACGATACCCGTTGGCCGAGTTGTCGCTCGCGCCCACTCCGGTGCAAGGCGACGCGGCCGCCGGCGGCATTGTCGAAGCGTTTCAGGCGCTCGAAGAAGTGGATGACCTGGACGTCATCATCGTGGCCCGCGGCGGCGGCTCGCTCGAAGACCTCTGGCCGTTCAACGAAGAATCTGTCGCCAGGGTCGTTTTCGCGAGTCGAGTTCCGGTCATCAGCGCCATCGGGCATGAGACCGATCACACCGTGTGCGACCTAGTTGCCGATCTCAGGGCGCCAACGCCGTCGGTCGCCGCCGAGATCGCTGTTCCCGACCGAATCGAGTTGGCGAATCGGTTGTACGTCAGCCGCCAAAACCTGGACGCGATCGTCGCCAACAAAGTGGCTGACGCGAAGAACTCGGTCGAACGACTGTGGCTACGCATGGAGCGCTCGCGCCCACAGCTCGACACGCTCCGAATGCACGTCGACGACTTGCTTCACAGCGCCGCGACGCACATGATCAACCAACTCCAGGTCACTCGCGAACATCTCGACGGCGCCTCCCTCAGGCTCGAAGCGCTGAGCCCAGTCGACACGTTGCGGAGAGGCTACGCGATCGTCCAACACGAGGGCGCCAGCGACGTTGTAACGGACGTTGCGCAGACAACGCCAGGCGACAAGATTCGCGTAACGGTGAGCACAGGAGACTTCCCGGCAATCGTCGCCGGCGGCGCAATAACGGACGAATCCAAGGAGTGAACCGATGCACGTGACCAAGCCGGATCTTGGCTTCCGACTCGGCACCGCCTTCCGACGATTCAGCATTCAAGTTCCCTCAGACACGCAACGATCGCCGTGGCAGCCGCCCGGGTCTGCGGGCGGAGGCGTCGCGATGCTGTGGTAGACTTGCCCCGACCTACACTCAGACGGGAGGGATTCTAATGGCCTACTACCTACCGGCGTCTACCCCGTTCAATTCAGAGTGGACTACCCGGATTACACCCGCGATAGAGCGGCTACTTTCTTCAGGCTTTTGTGGCGATCCCAATCATCGTCCTGGAGGCAGCCTCGTCGGCGTCTGCAGGGCTGTTGACGACGCCGCTTTTGCTGATGATCCTTTTTCGGCAAAAGTACCCTCGATGGTGGTTTGATTGGAATTTGGCGCTGCTTCAATTCTGGAGCAGGGTGTCGGTGTACGTCCTGCTAATGAGGGACGAGTACCCGTCTACCGAAAACGAACAGGCGGTCCATTTAGAAATGGCTTATCCGGACGCTCGAGAGGAACTGGGGCGGTTCATGCAGTTGTTCAAATGGCTGCTCGCGATCCCTCATTACATCGCACTGGCATTCCTTGCCGTCGCTGTGCTTGCCGTCTCGATATATGCCTGGTTCGCGATCTTAGTCACAGGGAAGCACCCGAAGGGAGCGTTCGAGTTCGTCGAAGGCTCGATGAGGTGGGTCAACAGGGTTATCAGCTACGCCTTCATAATGACCACCGACCAGTATCCGCCGTTTAGGCTCAAGGAATAACGATGCGAAGGGCGTCATTCCGCCGCTTGGGCCCTTGGATGTCGATTACGTAGTCGTCTGCGACCAGCATTTGCGGCGGGCGGACATCGCGGCGAGATTTATGGTGACGAACATCGACGCGTCCTGATATCCTGGCGACGAGGTGTTTGATATGTCGGCGTCCAAGCCGGATGACACGTCGCTGAGCGATGCGAAATTGGAAGATCTCAGCTTCGAAGACTCAATGAAGCTGCTGGAAGAGACCGTGGCTTCGTTGGAGGCGGGCGGTCTCAATTTGGCCGAAGCGACTCAGCGGTACAAGCAGGGCGTCAAGCTGGCGCGGCTATGCAGCGAGATGCTGGCTTCCACCGAGTTGACCATCACCCGCATCCAAACGGCGTACGGCGAACAGATGCGATTTCTTTCGGATTCGGGCGACGATCCGGACGACGACGAATAGTGACGCTCAAAGTCGACCTCCACATGCATTCGCATTTCTCACCGGACTCGCTGATGTCGCCCGAGAAACTCGTGCGTCGATGCGAACGAGTCGGCCTCAATTGCATCGCGGTGACCGACCACAACTCGACAGCCGGCGCGCTGAGAGCTCGAGAGTTGGCGCCGTTTCGCGTCATCATCGGCGAAGAGGTGCGTTCGTCCGAAGGCGAGATCACCGGGTTGTTCTTGGAAGCGTCGATTCCACCTGGGCTGACTCCAGTCGAAACCGCTAAGCGGATCAAGGACCAGGGCGGGCTCGTGTCGGCGCCCCATCCGTTCGATCGATTCCGCAGGTCGGTGATCACCGCAAAGGGCCTCGATGAACTGTGGCCCCACGCCGACATCATCGAGGTGTTCAACGCCCGCAACAACCTCGACGCGGACAATCGCAAAGCCCGCGAGTTCGCCGAGGCTCACGACCTTGTCGGATCCGCGGTCACCGACTCCCACACCGTCATCGAGCTCGGGCGAAGCTACGTTGAGATGCCTGATTTCGACGGGACGCCCGAGGGGTTCATGGACTCCCTGAGGCAAGGCACGCTCCACACCCGGAAGATGTCGCCGCTCATCCACGTGGCGACGAGGTTCACCGTGTTGTACAAGAAGCTGTTCCGGCCGCGGGCTGGCCGGCCGACCGAAGCAGAGTGAACCACAAATCAACAGAACGCCTTCGAAGGGTTGTCTGATGGCCGGTCCCAACGAACTGCTCACATATGTCGATGGGCGCATCATGGCTCATTCGCAGGCGTCGCCGACCCTTCGCCGGATCAACGAATCCACCATCGGCGGCTTTTACGACACGGAGCGGACATTCGGCGGCAAGCCGTTCCGGCTCCGTGAACACCTCGAACGGCTGTACCGAGGTATCGAGGCGTCGAAGACGGATCCGGGAATATCCATGCGTGACCTCGAAAAGGTCACAATGGGGATCATCGATTCGAACGTCAGCCTGCTCGGGCATAGGGAAGAGTTCACCGTCACCCAGGTCGTCAGCATCACCCAGTCCCAGGAAATCGACGAACCCAAAGCGGTGCACGTGGTCGTATACTGCCAGGTGCTCGACTACGCGCCTTTCGCCCGCAGCTATGCCAACGGCGTCCGGCTCGTTACCCCCAGCACCTACGGGATGCCGCGAGGCCAGGATTCGGGGGTCGACCCGACGACACACCAGCAGGTGTTTCCGCTGATGAGCGGCAACGACGGAAGCATCACGGAATGCCGGGGCGCCAATTTCATGTTCGTCGCCGACGGACGAATCAAGTTGCCCGACCGGAAGAACGTCTTGCCCGGCGTGAGCATGCAAACGGTGTTGGACCTGGCCGATCGGCTCGGAGTCAAAGTCGACGAGGGCCGCTACCACCAAGGTGACGTGTACGACTCGGAGGAGGCGTTCGTTTCAAGCACCCGATTCTGCGTGCTGCCGGTGGCCACGCTAAACGGAATGCAAATCGGCGGCGACATCCCGGGCGAAGTCACGACAGGTTTGCTCGACGCTTGGCGAGCCGCGGTCGGCCTCGATTTCGTGGAACAGGCATTGGCACATCTCCCTGCTGACGACGGGGCGTCTCCGGACGCCTGATCGCGCGGTCACACGACCTGAACGTCGTTCTCCAGCGTCCCGATTCCCTCGATCGTGATCGTTACGACATCGTCTTCGAGCAACGTGAATTCGGGCGGCGGGACTATTGGCGTGCCGGTCAGCACCGTGGCCATGTTCGGCAGGTAATTGTGCCGCTGGATCCAATCGGCCAGCTCTTCGCAACTCCGAGCCATGAGCGACGTCGACGTCTGGTCTCGCCACACCTCGACGCCCTCGCGCGTGATCGAGCACGCGATGCCCAGGTTAGCGACATCGCCGGCCGTTTCGACCGAGACGAAACAGGGCCCGATCGAGCAGCACTGGTCGAACACCTTTGCCTGGGGCAAATACAGCGGGTTCTCGCCTTCGATCGACCGGCTGCTGACGTCGTTGCCGATGGTGTACCCGATGATGTCGCCACGATACAGAACAAACGCGAGCTCGGGCTCGGGGACGTTCCATTCGGAGTCGCCTCGAATGCCGACCGGGTCGAACGGACCGACGCACCGATCCGGGGTCGCTTTCAGGAAGACCTCCGGCCGCTCGGCGCGAAACACCGACGAGTAGATGTCCGGTGTATCGCTCTCGCGCCGCCGCTCCATCTCGCTGGTCTTGTACGTGACTCCCGCCGCCCAGACCTCGGGTGGCTCATATGGCCTGTCCAGCCTGTAGAAGCCCTCGCCTCGTCGGGAGTTGTCCATCACCTCGCCCAGATCGAACCGGTCCGCGTCGCCGTCTTCGAGGATGCCCGCCACGACATCGTCCATATTTGTTCGCGTCAACGCGGCCGCGAGCGCGATGTCTTCCAAGTCGGCCAAGTCAGGATCGACCGACGTCAGGTCGAACAAGACGCCGTCCCGCGGTTCTACTGTCAGGCGATTGTCGCCATCGGACGAGATCAAAGAGTAATAACGCATCGGAATAATGTCCTCCGTTTCGTTTAACCCGGGCTGGGCCGAATTCGAATGTACGGCAAAGCCACCAGGCGGTCAACTGTCGCTGGCGAATTTCGAACCTGCGAGTATCGTGCTCGCCGGAACCGAAACTAGTTGAGCCGGTTGTAAGCCAGGATTGGCTTCAAGATACGACTCCACGATCCGGTATCCGAACGTATATCCGGTCCACCGGACTATTCTGTCGTTGTCCCCGAGCAGCATACGCCGGATCTCCTGAGGATCGGAAACGGCCAGCCTTCGGCGGACCCTGCGCCACATCCTGTGGCTGGCGTCATCGTCGAGGGCGTCGACCCAGCGTGGTTCGGCATCGGGATAGACACCTTGGGCGAATCGGTCGGCGATCCCTTCGATGACCATGGCGTCGAGTAGAGTCTCCGGAAGCGACGTCTTCATGTATACGAACTTGCCGCCGGAAAGGCCTCTCGGGAACAGCAGGTTTCGTACGAGGTGAGCGTACTCGTGAGCGACGGTGTAGCCAAGCCACTCGCGCCAGCCATCGACCGGCCACACGGTTACCATCATCATTTGGGCGCCCAAGCTGAAACCCAACGCGCCATTCATCTGCTCGGACAGGACGCGACTTTCTGCGTCCCCGGGAAACAACAACACTCGGGATTTCAAATCTGGGCGCGGCAGTGTCCGCGAGGCTGCTTCGAGTGCGTCCGCGGCGACCTACCGGGCGCCGCCTTGCTCGATCGCTACAAGCGCCTCCAGAAGCGACTCCATGTCAGGGTCGCCGATCTGTGCGATCGCGGACCTTTCTCCGATGCCCATGATCGACGGATGCAAAGTCGACAACAGGCTTCGGACGTACTCTCGGAGACCGCTTTCAACGGCGTCGATCGCCTCATCGGCCGGCAACTGCGACGCACGCCGCACCAACGTCGCGACGACTCGATACGCGGGGACCACAGACACGGCCAATCGGCGCCTCCACAAACCCCGCAACAACGGGGACCGAAATAACAATCGATTAAGTTGACACAGTCGAGAACGGATGGATATACTCTCGAAAACCAGAGGGGACGCACACGAAACTGTGATGCAATTCTATGCCAAAGCCCTCAATTCAGTGAAGCGTTAGTGACGCCTGCCGGGCGATTCACTGATCCAACACCCCCCCTCTCGAACTGTCCCACCGAGCCCCAGGTCCACCCCATCGTTTTGCACGCCCACGCGACTTGTTTTTGCGCTCAAGCAAATTCGGTCCTCCGATCGTCAAGCGGGATGCAATTTCTTATCGGGGCCATCGCCGCCTTTTCATTTCGCCAGCAAAGTGAGTCGATGATCGTATGACTAAGATGATTTTCGTTACCGGCGGAGTGGTGAGCTCCGTTGGCAAAGGCGTCAGCGTAGCCTCGATTGGCCGGTTGTTGAAGGACCGCGGAGTCTCGGTTTCGTTGTTGAAACTCGATCCTTATCTCAACGTCGACCCTGGGACGATGTCCCCCTATCAACACGGGGAAGTGTTTGTCACCGGAGACGGCGGCGAAACCGACCTGGACCTTGGGCACTACGAACGATTCGTGGACATCGACTTAACGCAGCTTTCGAACGTCACGGCAGGGCAGATATACAGCGAAGTCATCTCCAAGGAGCGCCGCGGGGAATTCCTTGGCGGCACTATCCAGGCGATACCCCATGTCACGGACGCGATCAAACAGCGGATCATGAAGCTGGCCGAGGTCAGCGACGCCGAAGTGATCGTCGTCGAAGTCGGCGGGACCGTCGGCGACATCGAAGGTCTGCCGTTTCTCGAAGCGATCAGACAGATGCGGCGCGAGCTCGGCAAGGACAGCGTGTTCTACATCCACGTGACGTTCCTGCCGTACATCTCTGCTACCGGCGAGTTGAAGACCAAACCCACGCAGCACAGCGTCAGGGAACTTCGGAGCATCGGCATCCTTCCGGACGCCATCATCTGCCGCAGCGACCATGAAGTCACCGAGGACATCAAAGGCAAGATATCGGTTCATTGCGACGTGCCAGTGGACGCCGTCGTAACGCTCCCGACCGTGTCGAGCGTCTACGAAGTCCCGTTGATATTGGAGAACGAACGTTTGGGCGACCTGATCAACGAGACTCTGGACCTCACCGTCCAAGACCGCGACCTTGCCGATTGGCAAAAACTCGTCAACCTGATTCAACGTCCGAAGCGGTCGCTGCCGATCGCGGTTGTCGGCAAGTATGTCGATCTTCACGATTCTTACATATCGGTGAAAGAAGCTTTACTGCACGCTGGCCTGCAGTTTGACCGAGAAGTTGAAGTGATCTGGGTCGGCTCGGAAGACGTCGAGGAGGCTGGAGCCGAATCATTGCTTGGCTCGGTGTCGGGCATCGTTGTGCCCGGGGGATTCGGTCCACGTGGCGTAGAAGGCATGATCGATGCCGTGAGATACGCCCGCGATCACGCTGTGCCATATTTGGGCCTTTGCCTGGGTCTTCAAGTCATGGTGATCGATGTCGCAAGGGACCTTCTCGGATTTACGGACGCGAACTCGACGGAATTCGATCGGTCCACGCCACACCCGGTAATCGATCTCATGGATGCACAAAAAGGCGTCACGGACATGGGCGGCACTATGAGGCTTGGAGTCTACCCGTGCCAGGTTGTCAGAGAGAGCTGGGCTTCGAAAGCCTACGGCGACGACGTAGTTTATGAGCGGCACAGGCATCGGTGGGAATTCAACAATTCATTCCGCGAAGATTTCGAAGCTGTCGGGTTGTGGCCCGTCGGCATGTCGCCAGACGCGAAGTTGATTGAGATTATGGAGCTCGTCGACCATCCATTCATGGTCGGCACGCAATTTCATCCCGAATTCCTTTCTCGACCGAACCGCCCTCATCCACTGTTCAGGGAATTCGTCGGGGTGGCGAGCAACATCGTTCGCGAAGGCGGACAACGCCCCCTCCCTCTCGGTGCATCAGGTGACGCGACGAACGCATAAGGTCGATCGCGACAAACCGTCCCGCGATCGGTTGTCGGCGCGATTTCATCACTGAAAACTCACAAGAGCCGCCAAAGAAGCGGTAGACGGCCAAGACGGCGCTATGGTAAGATTGCATCAATGTCCCCTCTGCGCAGTTCTTGCGCGTCTCTTCCTTCGGCATTCTCATCGCGTTTAAACCGGAGTTTACATTAGGGCGAAATAGTTCGATCTAATTTCGTTTGTGTCTTGCGGCGGCGCCGTGCTGTAGTCCGGTTTTTTCGATTGATTCTTCCGATAAAGTGCATGCGACTCGAACCCTTAACCCGATTTCTGTGCTGTGCCCGAATGTTCAGGGCCGGATAAAAGCCGGAAAATGAGGGAAATTCCAACCAACTGTCTCGACGTTCTTCGAGTAGCCCGATTTGTGCGCCCCGGCCCATTTTGGACCGGCCTCGGGTTTGCTATCTGACGGTGCACTCGGAATGACGTCGGCCCGACCGAAAACGATGAATCGATCAAACCTGCTAATGCCCAGGCCCGGAGCCACGAAATGAACTTGACGGAAATATTGACGAAGTCCAACTCCGAGTTGGCTGAAATCGCCGCCGACCTTGGCGCAGTGGAAAATGGCACCCACCATAAAAGACAAGACTTGGTCAGCAGGGTGCTCCGAGCATACGCGGAGAAAGAAGGCCCGATACAGGCTGGCGGCATCCTTTCGATTGTCAACGACGGCTACGGCTTTCTGCGGCAGGACAGCGCCAGCGCGGGGTCCGGCGACGTGTACGTCTCGCAGTCCCAGATCAAACGATTCGGTCTGCGCACCGGCGACTTCGTTACCGGTCAGGTCCGGCCGCCCAAAGACAGCGAGCGATATTTCGGGTTGGTGCGAGTGGAGTTGGTCAACGAGATCGAACCCGACGCCACCCGCGACAGGCCCAGATTCGACCAGCTCACTCCGATCTTCCCCATCGAACGCATCGCCCTCGAAACCACGCAACAGTCGCTTTCAACTCGACTCGTAGATCTTGTCTCACCAATAGGCCGCGGTCAGCGCGGCCTTATTGTTTCCCCGCCCAAAGCCGGCAAGACCACCCTGCTCAAACAGATCGCTCACGGCATCGCCACGAACGCTCCCGAAATCCATCTGATGGTGGCGCTCATCGGCGAACGACCCGAAGAGGTCACCGATATGCGCCGCTCAGTCAAGGGAGAGGTGTACAGTTCGACGTTTGACGAACCAGTCGAAGACCACTGCAAAGTCGCTGAGATGGTCCTCGAACGTTCAAAGCGTTTGATCGAGGCGGGACGGGACGTCGTGGTTCTGCTGGACAGCATCACCCGTCTGACCCGCGCGTACAACCTTGCCGTGCCAACTAGCGGACGCACGCTCTCGGGCGGCATCGACCCGATTGCGCTATACCCGCCAAAACGCTTCTTCGGCGCTGCTCGCAACACCGAAGAAGGCGGCAGCCTGACCATTATCGCAGCTTGCCTTGTAGAGACAGGAAGCCGGATGGACGACGTGATTTACGAGGAGTTCAAGGGAACCGGCAACATGGAGGTCCAC
>JASMDM010000044.1 GCA_030752795.1 SAR202 cluster bacterium
CCCGAACACTCGCGCCGCCTCCCGAACGCTCATCCCATCGACGGAGCAAGCCTTGCGAACACGGAGGTATATACCCACCTTGTACATCCAATCCACCTTCAGTCAGGTTGAGTCGTTCCTGATTGAAGGCGACGGGCGGTACAATTTTCAAGCGCCGCATCTCAGCTCTTGAGCCGCCCTGCTGGTACATTATCTCTCCGCCGTTCACACAAACGCGACATCGCGATCGAGGAGGTTGTCGTGGCACAGGTAGACGTTCTTTTTCGCTCCCTCGCCCAGGAATTCCTTGACCATGTGGCGGCCGGCGGCGAAAGAGGAAAACGACCAGTTGGCGGGAGATGGGATCTGCGATTCGGCGGTATGGGCGGTCGAATCCGCGAGTGCAGGCGTTTCCCTGACCACGCTCGTCCCGCAGCCGTTGCAGAAGGAAGCGTCGCCAACGTTGACCTGCCCGCACTTCGGGCAGACGATCTGCAGCCGACTGCCGCATCCGTTGCAATATGCGGCATCGTCGGTGTTATCACGCTGGCAGCTCGGGCAACGCATTGGAAGTGGGATGGCTCCGTGGCTGGTGGTGGGGCGAGTCTAACAACGACGACCAGGCGAGTCAACCAGAGATTGGCGGCAAGAAATTACGCGACGACTCCTTCTCAGTTCGTCTGACCGGCTTAGCCAAACTTGCCACGCTCATTCGCTCGAAATATAATCCGCTCGTATCGCAACTTTACCGACGGAGATCGAGGTGAGGCAATGGAGATCGGGATAGGACTGGACGCATCGCTGGGCATGACTTGGGCAGATCAATCGGAACTGTCCGAAGAATCAGCCAAGCTAGGATATGAAAGCATATGGACCCCTGAGGGCAACGGAGTCGATTCGTTCCACCTGTGCGTCCAGCGTTGGCAAGCGACGACATCGACGGTTTCGGCTGGCCTTGGCACCGGCATCGGCGTCTCGCCGGTCATGTACCGCACGCCGCTGTCGTTCGCGATGGAGGGCGGAACGGTCAGCCAGATCACCGGCGGCAAGTTCGTCATGGGCATCGGCTCCGGCGCATCGTACAAGCCAAAGGCTCGGCGCATGGTTGGCGCGGGCAACCTGTCCACACTCGCGCTGATGCGCGACTACGTGACCATAGTCCGAGGACTGGTGAACGGCGAAGAGGTCAATTACGAAGGCGAAACCGTAACGCTTCGCGGGATGTCGCTCGGCATTTCGCCTGCGCCTCGGACGCCCGTGTACCTCGGCGCCCTGGGGCCGCAGATGCTTCAACTTGCCGGGGAACTCGCCGACGGCGCGTCGCTGAACTGGTGCACTCCCGAGCAGATCGCATGGAGTCGCGAGCGCGTCGCCGAAGGCGCCGCAAAGGCCGGACGTCGGGCGTCCGAGATCAACATGACCGAGTACATCCGCATCTGCGTCGACGACGACGTTGACGCTGCTCGGATCGCGCTGGCCAAGGCCACGATGAATTACGCGCTGGGCCAAACCGTGCCCACCGAGCGCGAACGTCAACTCGGCTATCGCGGTCACTTCGAGCGCATGGGCTACACCGAGGAGCTGGCCGAACTCGATCGCATGCGAACCGCCGGCGCAACCGCCGACGAAGTCGCAGCGACGTTCCCGGCGGAGATTCTGCTGGCGGTAGGCTACTTCGGCAAAGCCGACGGCGCGGCCGCCCATTTCAAGCGGCTGTCCGAAGGTCTCGACACGACGATCGTTCGTGTCGTCGCCGCCAGGCCGGATATCGATTCGGTTCGAGCCGTCATGACCGCATGCAGCCCAGACAAGATTCGGGCCGCGTAGCGAAGCACCGGCATTCCCAGAACACACGCAGTCGCGGCGAGCTTGGTGTCCGCCGCGACTTCAGTTGATCGGAGGCGCGAGATGAAGAGAGTCGTGGCTTAGTGCCCTGACTGCCATATCACCTATTTCACGTCTGTAGGGGATCGGGCAAAAGACACCAACCCACACATCGCCGCCTGCTCGATTTGTGCTGAGAAGAAGCCCGTGGCAGGTGAAATCCAGTCAAACGATCAATCGCATTCTCCATTGCCTCAGACGGGCGGTGTAGGGGCGCTCGGCGCGTCTCCGGCGCCGACTCCCGACGACCAGCGGTCGAACGCGATGAACCCGAACCATCAGGCGCACAAGGCAACCGGTGACAACCGATCCAATCAACTCAATCCCAACAATCCGGCATACAAGTCCTCTCGGGGTTTCGGCGGAAGGTAATGCGCTCGTTTCGAGCAGTGCCCATCGACGCGCCCGACCTCGAATGCGCACGAGGAAGCGAACATCCAGGCGAAGCTTAAGACGGCGTTGAACGAAATTGCAGCATTGACACGAATTGAAAGCGGTTCGTGGCGACGGTCAAAAGCCCGTCGTTGTCAGACTTTCGCAAGCCATTGCAACAGGATCGAATACTTGACTTCACCCAGAAACGGTTACAATCTCAGATGAACACGATGGAAACGAAAAGCGGAGGCGTCAGAGTATGAGTGGAGAACGCGTCGGCGAAGGCTCACACGTCTACGAGGTCGTATCGGATTGGGCCAAGATTCCCGAAGGTCTTAGCGCCCCTATGGCCGCTGTGACCGTCGACTCACAGGACCGCGTGTACGGCTTCAACCGCGGCAGCCGCGGAGTCATCGTTTTCGACCGGGACGGCAAACGAATACATGATTGGGGCGAGACCGATTTCGCGTTTCCGCACGCTATATACGCCGACCGGCAGGACAACATCTGGATCGTTGACCGCAACGGCGGCCAGACCTTGAAGTTCACGCCTACCGGCCAACCGCTGCTGTCGATCGGCAAGAAAGGCTACCGGTCGGACACTGGGGCCGACAACTCGGTGTTCAGCTCGGCAGGATATCGCGAAGTCACGCATCCCGGTGGCCCGTTTAATCTACCGGCGGGTATAGCCGTCGGGCCGTCCGGCGAGATATTCGTGGCCGACGGCTACGCCAACTGCCAGGTGCACAAATTCACGCCCGGAGGCGAGCATCTGATGTCCTGGGGCCAGCCCGGCTCCGGTCCAGGTCAGTTCATGCTGCCGCACGGCGTCTGGATCGATTCGCGGGACCGCGTCCTCGTGGCCGACCGCGAGAACGATCGCATTCAGGCGTTTTCGCAAAACGGCGAATTTCTGGAGCAATGGCCCGCCGAACTCCACGGACCGGCGGTCGTCTACGTCGACGGCGACGACATCGCGTACGTCGCCGAACACAACGGCGGCTTCTTCAGCATCCTCACGCTTGACGGCGAGACGATCACCCGTTGGGGCGGACCCGAGTACCGCAGTTGTCACGGGGTCGCGGTCGATTCGCAGGGCAGCATCTACTTCGTGCAACCCGTGCCAGGCGGAGAGGGCAGACGGCTGGTCAAGTACATCCGGGTGTAGCATTTCGGAGGAGACGATGAGCGACAGCCTATCGGACATCGTTGCGAGTTCAGAACCTCAGCAACTCGCGACCGGATTCGTGTTCACGGAAGGACCGCTTTGGCATACGGACGGATACTGGCTGTTCGTCGACATCAGGCGCAGCCTCATCCACCGGCTGGTGCCGGGCGGTCAACCGACGAACGAGCGCGAGGACAGCGGCGAATCCAACGGCCTCACGTTCGACCTCGACGGAAACTTGATTATCTGCGAGGGCGGAAATCGCCGAGTCACGCGCCGGGATCCGGACGGCTCGTTCTCCGTGGTGGCCGACCGATTCGAGGGCAAGCGGCTCAATCGGCCCAACGATGTCGTCGGTCGCTCTGACGGCATTTTGTATTTCACCGACCCGGGCGGTCGGTTGGAGGCGCCCGAGCGCGAACTCGACTTCAACGGCGTCTACTCGGTGTCGCCCGACGGGGACGTGTCGCTGTTGATCGACGACTTCGAACTTCCGAACGGATTGGCGTTCTCGCCCGACGAATCGATTATTTACGTCGCCAACACGCGCGCCGCGATGGAGATCAGAGCGTTCGATGTCGCGGCAGATGGCTCGGTTTCCGGTGGCAGGCTGTTCGCCGACCTCTCTTCCGACGAACCCGACGGGGTTCCCGACGGCATGAAGGTGGACGTGGAGGGCAGGGTGTATTGCACCGGCCCGGGCGGTCACTGGGTTTTTGACGCCGACGGCGCCCACATCGGCACGATTCGATTGCCCGAGTTGCCAGCCAACTGCGCCTGGGGAGGCCCCGACAACAAGACGATGCTCTTCACGGCGCGAACCTCGGTGTACAGCCTCGAAATGACAACCGCCGGAACGCCAATTCCGGTCAGGGGCTAAGATTAGCCGTTGCCTGATCTACTGAGCATCGGCGAGTGCATGGTCGAGCTGTTCTCGGATCAGCCGATCGAGGACGCTGACACGTTCGCTCGCTCGCTGGCAGGCGACAGCTTCAACCTGCTCGTGGCCGCTCAACGACTCGGCACGCAAACCGGCTACATCACGAGACTCGGCGACGACGCATTCGCGGGATACCTGCTCAATACTTGGCGAGGCGAGGGCATCGACACCACGGCCGTCAAGACCGTTCCAGGGTTCAACGCCATGCACTTCGTCGCGCTGCTGCAGGGCGGCGATCGCGAGTTCGTCTACTATCGCAAGGGCAGCGCGCCCAGCACGATGCAACCGGACGATCTCGATGCGGAATACATCGGCGCAGCGAAAATCCAACATCTCAGCGGGATCACTCAGGCGATCTCAGCGAGTGCCCGGGCGACGGTTCTCAAAGCGGCGCGGATCGCGAAGGAGCAGGGCGTCGCGGTGTCGTACGACCCTAACTATCGCCACCAACTCTGGAGCCACGACGAAGCCCGAGCGGCGATGGAAGAAATCCTGCCGTACGTGGACTACATGCTGCCCGGCGCTCCCGCCGATTCCAGCGTGCTGCTGGGAACGGATGACGCGCACGAGACGATCAGGCACTTTCGAGCTCGAGGCGTTCCGGTCGTCGCCGTGACGCGAGGCGAGCTCGGCGCGGTGGTCGCGTCGGACGAAGGCGTCTTCGACGTCCCAGCATACCGACCCGACGGTCCGGTCGACACAACCGCGGCTGGAGACGCGTTCAAGGGCGGTTTTTTCCACGGAATGTTGAACGGTATGGGCATCGAACAAGCGGCGCGGCTGGGCACGGTGACGGCGGGACTCAAATTGCGAGGGCGCGGAGCTCTCACGGGGATGCCGTATCGCGACGAGGTGTTCGCGGTTCTGAAAAAGCTGCGCGGGGGATGATCGATGACCGGTGAAGAGCGAATACAAGCCGCGATCAGCAGCCTCGACCGCATCAAACCGTGCCCCGAATGCGGCATGCGGTACCGCGTCGGCGACGCCGAATGCCCTCAATGCGGCGGCGAACTCGACGACATGCTGCGCGACTGGGCCGAGGGGCTAATCGCTGAGATCGCGCCTGACCAAGAATAAACGTCGCGCCGCCACCTCGAAAAACCGGGCACAGCGCGGACCAACGCAAAACTCCGAGAAACAAGGTCAATAAGATGCCCATCAACTGGCAATACTTTCCCAGGTCTGACCGCATCCCTGAGCATTTGCGGGAACTTATTGAAGTGTTTGTTCGCCACGAACAAGAAATCAAATCTCCGGACAAGGAACTTGTCAGCGATGAAGTATTAGCGCTACGAAGTATTAGCGCTACTCAGGGAAAGTCTCGTCGCGCTTGGATTTGACGTGGAGAAAAGCAAGAAGGCGGTCGACAAATCACGGTACCAGTCCTATTCGATAGAAACGGGCACCCTGAGAAATCGTTTGAAGCAGACGCCGTACATCCGGAAACCCACACGGTTCTGGAAGTGGAAGCGGGCAGGGGAGTAACAAATTACCAGTTCCTCAAAGATCTGTTCCAAGCTTGCATGATGTACAACGTCGATTACCTCACTATCGCGGTACGCAATCGATACCGGTCAAGCGATGACTTCAACAAGGTCGATGCGTTCTTTGAGACACTGCACGCAAGTGGTAGATTGCGGCTTCCACTGGATGGTGTGCTAATTATCGGTTAATAGAGTTCCAACTGCCGGGGCCGAGTTCGCTGATCAGGCGCAATGCGCTGCACATGAGCGGACGTGACGTTCACAATAAGGACGAAATGAAAGGGACTTCGGAGACTTCCAGAATCCGACCAGAGGAACGGTCTCGCGGGAACCAACGAGAACTCGACCGACCATGCCTTACGCCAGATCCACAGACGTCAGCCCGCGGCGAACCGTCGGAACTCGACCGCCATGTTGGGGTGCGCCGAACTCGCGGCCAGGGTCGCATCCTGCATTTAACAGCGATTCCTGCGGCACAAAAGCCGCTGCCAAGATTAGGACGTAACTTCGAACACCCAAATCTGGTGGTACACGTCTGGTTCGCCTTTGGGAAGGATCTGAGTCGGCTCGCCAACTTCTGCCAACCGCCACTTTCCGGCGGCTTCCAACTCGGCGTGCTTTTCTTTGAACTCGCCTTCCTCGAACAAGTCAGGACGCAACGTGTAGACGATGTGACCGCCTGGCCGCGTAACGCGAACGAGCTCGTCCAAGGAGCTGGCGGGTGCGTGGCCGACGGTCAGCACGCCAACCGATGTCACGGCGTCGAAGGAATCCGTCGGGAAATCCAGCGACTCGCCCATCTTCATTTGGCGGTACTCGCCGTAGACGCCCGTCTTTCGCGCCTCGGTCAGCATTCCCTCGGACAGATCGATCGCGACCAGATCGGAGTAGCCTTCCTCCGAGAGCAGCTTCCCGACCTGTCCCGTTCCGGCGCCGGCATCAAGAATTCGGGCGTCTTTGGGGACGTAACGCCCGGCGGCTTCGACGGCACGGAGCGGCCCGAACCACCCGAAATCTCTTTCGAGATCTGCGTCGTAGGACTTGGCCCACTCGTCGTATCTTTCCTGCAGCTCTTGCTCGTTCTGGGATGCATAGACCCATTGAATTACGTTTCGGTCTTCGGTCATGTTGTTTCTCCGTGCTCACATTCGGATCGGTCAGCGGGCGTAACGTCCGCCGCATCGTCGAACATCGCTATTTCTGGCAAAGGAACAATCCCCAGCCGACCTCACGATCAACCACGGCTTGCGCGGAAAGTTCGTACGACTTGGACAACTCCGCGTAATGATCGGCTTGTTCGCCACCGCGATTGTGCGTCATGATCGCCACGCACCAGTAACTCATCTTCAGGTGATCGGACAGATCAATCGCATCCAGCACCGTAAACCCGACGTCGCGAAGCTCGGCCTGATACGACTCGAAGCTATATTCCGTGTCGAACAACAGTCGTTCGTAAACGTGCTTTCGGGCCGACGGGCCGATGTTAGGTTGCGGCTTGAATAGGTCGTCGAAGACGAACACGCCGCCGTCTTCCAGAACATGGTAAGCTTCCCTCAATGCGGTCGCCTGGTCGTGAACGTGGTACAGCGTCGCCTGGCTCCAAACGTGACTGAAACTGTCGTTCGCGAAAGGGAGATCGACGGCTGAGGCTTTTCGAAACGTTACTTTATTCCTGACCTCAGGGCCTCGAGACGCCAGTGCGTCCAACGCGTTGTTGATTCGCACACCGCTCAAATCAACGCCGACCACATCGCATCCTAGCTCGTCATGCAAAATCAGCGCTGTCCTGCCGTTCCCGCACCCCAGATCGAGCACCCTCGAACCGGCATCGATTTGGCTCTTGTCGATCATGAGGCGGTTCAAATTCGCGCACGCCGCCAGGAAGTCTGTGCCGGTGTGCTCGTGGGAATAGCCCCAATGCACGCTTCCGTCCGGGTCCCAGAATGAGCTATATATGGAGTCCTGACTGTCGTAATAAGACTCGGTGTCTTGTTCCGTGTACCCGCTCGTCAAAATGCGTGGTTCCAATCTGATAATGTCATGCTTCGGGCACAGACCAGTCACGCTGATCGTTCCGCGTCGAAAGCTGAGAAAATCGCCCCGGACACCGCGTCCGTTTTCGTACGAGACCCGGAACGTCGTGGCTTATGCGCGGTCGTTCTCGAGCGACGACCCGGACGGCCACCTTTGCGCCGACCGTCGTTCAGCGTCGAACCGAACCTCGTGGTTGGCGCTCGCGCTAGTCGCCCGCGGACCCCTTGAATTCGATCACTTTGTCCGGGTGCAGCGTGATCGTCGCGGAATCGGAGCCGTCTGACTGTGCGGTGTACGCTCGGCCTCGCTCGCCGCCCAAGTAACGACTCGCCAGCCGCAGCCGAGTTTCGTGATCGAGCGGAGGACCGAGATCGGCGCGGCCCTGAATCATCGCGGCGTGGTAAGGCGGGTGTCGCCGGTCGATGATCAGGGTCGCCTTGCCTTGTCGTTCTATGTTGCGGATCTTCTGAGCCTTGCTCCCGGCGCTGATGATGAACACGCCGTTTTCGTACAAGTACCAAATCGGCATGCCGTGAGCTTGGCCGTCCGGATTTACCGTCGCGAGGACACCCAAGTTGGGCTCCGAATATAGAGCTTCGAGGTCGAATTCCGTTGCCATTGTGTATCGCTCCCAAGTAGAAGATGAGCCGAGTCTAGCAACCGAAAACGACACACGTCAACCGGACGATCACGCCTGTCACTCCATCGGAAATCACAAGCCGCTATGCTACACTGGCGACGCATTTCAGAAGATCGCAATATCCGGAGGATCAGACCATGAGAATGGCGGGGAAAGTAGCGTTCATCAGCGGCGGAGCCAGGGGCCTCGGAGAGGCTCATGCCCGCTTGCTTTCCTCCGAAGGCGCCAAGATCGCGTTGGGCGATCTGCTAAAGGACGAAGGTCGCCAAGTCGCCGCCGACATCGTCGAGCTCGGAGGCGAAGCGATGTTCGTTCGGCTCGACGTCACGAGCGAGTCGAGCTGGCAGGAAGCCATCGCCGCGACCGTGTCTCGATTCGGCAAACTCAACATTCTCGTCAACAATGCCGGCGTCAGCGGATACGGACTCGTGGAGGACACATCCGTCGAGGAATGGGACCGCGTCCTCGACATAAACGCCAAAGGCACTTTTCTCGGCATCAAAACCGCGATCCCCGAGCTGCGGAAAGCCGGCGGCGGTTCCATCGTAAACATCTCGTCGCAGATGGGCATCGTTGGGTCGCCAATGTCCAGTCCCCAGTATCAGTCATCGAAGGCGGCTGTACGCTTGCTGACAAAGACCACAGCCGTTCAATACGCGAAGGAAGCCATCCGATGCAACTCGGTGCACCCGGGTCCGATCTTCACGAAGATGACCGAACCCAGACGCGCCGATCCTGAGGTGTACGGTCAAATGTTGGCGGCGATCCCGATGGGCCGCTACGGCCAACCAATCGAGATCGCGAACTCAGTCTTGTATCTGGCGTCGGACGAGTCCTCGTTCGTGACCGGCAGCGAGCTAGTAGTCGACGGCGGTTGGACGGCGCAGTAGCGGGGCTGTCAGCCGTCGGCCGTCAGCTTTCAGCCATCAGCTGTCGGTCTTTTGCGACTCGGGCTGTGAATTCTTAGGGAAATCATTCGAAAGTGGGATATTGAATCAAGCCAACCCCAGAGATTTCCGAAGTCTCAGCGCTTGGCAGAAGAGCCATGAGCTGGTCATGGATGTGTATCGGTCAACTTCTGGATTCCCTCCAAGCGAACAATACGGCCTGACCAGCCAGATACGGAGATCGGCTGTCTCGATCCCTTCGAATATCGCTGAGGGTTGCGGCCGAGGGGGAGAGGCTGAATTCGCGCGTTTTTTTCAGATCGCTTTGGGATCGGCTAGTGAGCTCGAATATCAGTTGCTGTTGGCCAGTGAACTGAAATACCTCCCTCAAGAAGATCACGAAAGATTGTCATCGCACACCATCGAGGTCAAGAAAATGCTGACAGCATTTATCCGACGAATACGGAGCGACCGCGCAAACTGATAGCTGAATGCTGACCGCTGACCGCGCCACCTCACGAAGGAGCATATTGATGCAAATCACTGACGTCAAACACTTCCTCACCCATCCCGGCAGGGGCAAGAACCTTTGCTTCGTCAAGGTCGAGACCGACGAGGGGATCCACGGCTGGGGCGAGTCGTACACGCAGGCTGACCGCGACCTCCAGATCGTTGCTCACATCGATCAGTTAAAGCGCTACTTGATCGGTCGCGATCCCAGGAACATCAAACACTTCATGCAGATGGTGTACGACGACTTCGCCGGCCGCCGAGGCGCGATGGATCTCTGGTGTGCTGTCAGCGGCATCGAACACGCGATGTGGGACATCACTGCCAAGAAGGCCGGCATGCCGGTGCACATGCTGCTCGGCGGGGCGTGCCGGAGCAAGATTCGCGTGTACGCCAACGGCTGGGGCGGCGGAAGCCAGGGGCCGGAACAACTTGCCGAAAAAGCTCAGCAAGTGGTCGAGATGGGCTTCACCGCGATGAAACTCGACCCGATCCCGGGACCGTGGCGGACTTACGTCGGCAAAGACGTCGAGGACGCCGCAATCGAAAACGTCAGAGCCGTCCGCGAGGCTGTCGGTTGGGACGTCGACATCCTGATCGAGATGCACCGCAGGCTGGCTCCCATGCACGCTCGACGCATCGGCCGCGAGATCGAGCGATATCGCCCGTTCTGGTACGAGGAGCCGATCCTGGCCGAGAACGTCGACGCGCTGGCAGCGGTCAAACGCGACATCAATCTCCCGGTGGTCACCGGAGAAGAGCTCTACACCAAATTCGAGTTCCGAGAGATCTTCGAGAAACAAGCGGCGGACATCATCAATCCCGATGTCTGCAACGTTGGCGGCATCCTCGAGCTCAAGGAAATCGCCGCCATGGCTGAGCCGTATTTCGTCGCGGTCTCTCCGCACAACTTCAACAGCACGACGGTCGGACTTGCAGCCACGATGCAGGTCTCGGCAACGATCCCGAACTTCCTGATCACCGAGTACTTCGTCAACCTCGAGGAGTTCGGCGAGGACATCGCGATCAACCCGTTCAAAGTCGAAGACGGCTACATCCAGGTGCCCGATCAACCCGGCATCGGGATCGAGCTCGATGAAGACAAGCTGGCCGCGTACCCCTACCGGCCGTTTGACGCTCGTTCACCGAGGCAGTATCACGAAGAAGGGCCGTAGGGATCACCTGAAAGTACGCACGGAACAACGGGTGACGGCTGCGAAGTAGAGACAACGAGGAGGCGTCGCGGTGGCAGAACTAAATGAGTTGTCGATGGAAGATTTCAACGTACTCTGCGCTAGGGCGGGGATCGTGCCGACCGATGAGGAAGCTCGAGACCTGAAAGGCATGTGGAACCGCGTTCTGCCGGACTTGACTGCCCTCCATGCGATCGACCTGGGAGAGGCCGATCTCGCAATCTCATTCGAGCCCGGTTGGGACTCTGGTTCGGAGGCCTCCTGATGTCAGACGCCACCGACCTCTGCTATCTCAGCATCGGCGAAGCCGCCGAACTTCTACACGAGGGCGAGCTATCTCCGGTTGAGCTGACGAGGGCGTTCCTCGATCGGATCGAACTTCTTGACGGACCCCTCCAAGCATACATTACCGTGATGTCTGACAGTGCGCTGAGCGATGCACGAAAAGCCGAAGCTGAGTTGCTGCGCGGAGAGTACCGCGGGCCGCTTCACGGCATTCCGATAGCGCTCAAAGACCTTTACGACACCAAAGGCGTCCGCACAACCGGCAGCTCGAAAGTGCTGGCCAACCGAGTGCCAACGGTCGACGCCACCACGACAGCCAGGTTGGCCGAAGCGGGCACGATACTTTTGGGCAAACTGGCGATGCACGAGTTCGCGCTCGGAGGTCCCGATCCCAGCAACGGCTTCCCGCTGGCTCGGAATCCCTGGAACACCGAATATATACCAGGCGGCTCCAGCTCCGGATCAGGGGCTGCCACGGCGGCTGGGCTGGCGATGGGGACTTTGGGCTCATGCACCGGCGGATCGATCCGCGGGCCGGCGTCCCATTGCAGTGTCGTCGGCATCAAAGCAACCTATGGCCGCGTGAGCCGATTCGGGGTGCTGCCCCTGAGCTGGACGCTGGACCACTGCGGCCCGCTGACATGGACGGTCGAGGACTCGGCGCTGATGCTGCAAGCGATCGCTGGCTACGATCCTAAAGATCCGACCAGCAGCTGCGCTCCCGTCCCAGACTATTCGGAATCGCTGGTCGAAGACATTTCCGGCATGACAGTAGGGGTGCCAAGGCACTTTTTCTTCGCCGACGACGAGTCCATCGACAAAGACGTACTTGCCCAGGTGGAGAGCGCCCTGGAAACGCTCGAGGAGCTCGGCGCCGTGTTGGTAGACGTCGACGTCCCGCTCTTGGCGCACGCCGGCGCCGCCCAACAGACGATCATGCTGAGCGAAGCCTTCGCCTACCACCGGAACAACCTGGTCAAGAGGCCGGAGCTGTTCGGAGACATGGTGCGGGCCAGGTTCCGGATGGGCGGTTTGTACAGCGGCGCCGACTACGTTCAAGCGCAGCGAGTCCGCAAGGCGCTCAAGAACGAATTCGCCTCGGTGCTTCAAACCGTCGATGTGATCGCATCGCCCACGATGTCGAACCCGCCAACCCGTTTCAACGGCACGAGCACGTGGACCACCGCACACGTCCCCAGCTTCACCGGACCGTACAACCTCACCGGCATGCCGGCAATCTCAGTGCCATGCGGCTTCACGCCGGCGGGCTTGCCGGTTGGGCTGCAGATCGCGGGCAAGCCATTTGACGAGCCATCGGTATTCCGCGCCGCGTACACCTACGAACAAAGCGTGCGGCTATTCGAGCGCAGGCCTCCCGGTTTAGATTGACGAGGCAACCGATTGACCAAGCCGAATCGATTCATGCATAGACGCAACCACCGGAGAGGATGCTAAAACATGGCTGACACATACAGGCGAGTGGTCACCGGGTTCGACGCAGACGGGCGATCAATCGTCGCGATGGACGGGCCGCCCGGACCCGTCGATGCACGAGGGACGCTCCTTGAGATGTGGGCCACCGACGCGACGCCCGCGGACAACACAATTCCCGGCGACGCCGCCGACCGCCCGGTAATGTTGGAGCCTTCAGTCAACGGCTCGAAGTTCCGATTCTTCAGGGTCGCTCCCGAGAGCACTCTGCAGTCTATCGAAGAGCGCAACGACGCGTTCGACGCACGGCTGGAGACGATGGACGACGCCGAACGCGCCGACGCTCTGCGCATTCGACACGACACAACGCGGCACCCCGGCATGCACGAGACGCTAACGGTGGACTACATCATCTTGCTGAGCGGCGAGGTCACGATGCTCCTTGACGAAGGCCAAGTTGACTTGAAGCCGTTCGACACGGTCATCCAGCGGGGCACGAACCACGCCTGGGTCAACTACGGGACCGAAACGGCGGTGCTAGCCGGGGTGCTGATCAACGCCCATCCGCGTTAGCAACGTGGCGACCCATCGGACCCAGTTCATGATCAACGCGGACGCATGATGCTACAACAACATACTTACGTCCTTTCGGTCCCTTTCGTCCCTTTCAATCGAACGCAAACTCTACGAACCACCGGAGGAGACTCATGAAACAGCGCACATTCGGCAACTCAGACCTATCCACTTCGATCATCGGCTTCGGCGGGTGGCCAATGGGCCGCGGCCACTACGGATCGTTCGACGAAAACGAGGTCATCCGCGCCATTCACGCCGCCATCGACATGGGCGTCACGCTGTTCGACACCGCGGCGGTGTATGGCTGGGGCGAAGGCGAAAAGCTGCTCGGTCGAGCTCTGAAAGACAAACGCGATCAAGTCGTGCTCGTCAGCAAGGGAGGCCTCGATTGGGAGGATGCGGGCGCGGCATCCGGACGAAACTGCTCGCGAGAACACCTGACCAGTGGCCTCGAGGAAAGCCTGGACAATCTCCAGACCGATTACCTCGACCTCTACTTGATCCACTGGCCCGACGAATCGCGGCCGTTCTCCGAGCCGATGGAGACGTTCGGCGACTTCCAGCGAGACGGCCTGATCCGGTACGGCGGCGTCAGCAATTTCAGTCCGGAACAGATGCGCGAGAGCCTCGACACATTCGACATCGTAACCAACCAAGTCGGGTACCATCTGTTCGACTTTCGCACCGAGGCCGAGATCATGCCTTTCTGTCGCGAGAACGGCATGGGAATCATGGCGTACGGTCCGCTGGCCCACGGTCTGCTCACGGGCGCGATGGCCCCGGAAACGACGTTCGAGGACGATGACTGGCGCAGAAGCCTACGGGCGTTCGGACAACCGATTTTCGAGGGTGAGACGTTCCTCGAAAACTTGCGCAAAGTCGATAAGTTGAAAGACGTCGCCGCGTCGAAAGGCATGACCGTCGCCCAGCTTGCGCTGGCATGGGTGCTCGCCGAAGAAGTGGTTAGCGTCGCGCTCGTGGGCACGCGCAAACCCGAAGAAATCGAGCAAAACGTAAAAGCCGCCGAATGGGAGATGACGCCAACGGATCGCGACGAAATCAGGGCGATTGTAACCGGTTAGTCGTTGCCCGGCACGCCCACGATTGCGCGCAACTTCCTGCCGACGGAGGAGGGCTCACGATGACCAAACGAATGGAAGGCAAAGTCGCTGTCGTGACTGGCGGGACAAGCGGCATCGGGGCACGGACAGCGGAGGTGTTCGTCGAGCACGGCGCCAAAGTGGTCATCGCCGGGCGGTCGGTCGACAAAGGCGAGGCTCTCGCGGAGAAGCTCGGCGATAGCGCCGTCTTCGTGCGGACAGACGTAACCGAAGAAGCCGACGTCAAGGCGATGATCGACACCGCCGTCGATCGCTTCGGACGGCTGGACTGCCTGTTCAACAACGCCGGGTCGGGCGGACCTGGCGGCCGAATCGAAGACGTGACGCTGGCGGATTTCGAGGCGGGATTCTCGGTGCTCGTAGGCGGGGTGTTCCTCGGCATCAAATACGCCGCCCCCGTGATGAAGAAGCAGCGAAGCGGATGCATCATCAACGATTCGAGCATCGCCGGGAGTAGGGTCGGTTTCGGCGGCACGACCTACAGCGCCGCCAAAGCAGCCGTGAACCAACTCACCAAGTGCGTCGCGATGGAACTGGCGTCGTTCGGCATACGCGTCAACAGCATCTCTCCAGGCGCCATCGCGACACCCATCTTCGCTAACGCATTCGGCATGAGCCCGTCGGACGCCGACGCTTCGGTTGATGCCCTGATCAAACACTTCGACCAGGCGCTGCCGCTGAAGAGATCGGGGTTGCCGGACGACATAGCAAACGGCGCCCTCTACCTCCCTAGCGACGAAGGCAGCTTCGTAACCGGCCACGATCTCGTCATCGACTCAGGCATCTCGATTGGCAGAACACGCCAGGAGCAGGCGGAGCTGTTCCAGGGAATCGCGCAAGCGATACGAGGCGGGGCCGATGGGTAGTCGCTGCCCGGACATGCATCATCGCCGGAGCAGATCAGCTTCGACGCAAGCGACATGAAAGAGCAGGCCATCTTCGACCCGTAAGGGACCGAAGGGACACAAAGGACTGAAGGGACCGGCGCGAGCGTCGTGGTTGTCGGAGGCAGGCAGAGCCGAGGGTGCGACGACCATCGGGATGGCAGGTTGGTCACAGCGGCTTCGCCATCACGTACGACTCGTCTTCCATTAACGCCCGTTCGTCATCATCGGTTAGCCGAAACCAGTGATCGACGATCGTCTCCGGTTCTTTTGCGTAGCCCAGCCGCTCGTAGAGGCGAATCGCGTTTGTGTTTTCTACGGCGACTTCCTGGTGAACGCTCGACAGGCTTTGTCGTCGCGCCTCGTCTTCGACGGCGGTCAGCAGGGCGGTCCCGATGCCGCGGTTGCGATATGCCTCGCCGACATCGAGGGCGAAGCATCGTAGTGACTCGGGACGCTGGCGGCGCGCGCCGCCGTAGCTGACGGTTCCGACCGAGGCGCCGTCGACCTCGGCGACTATCATCTCGCGGTGTCCGTCGACATGCTCTTGCCAGCGATTGGCGATCTGTTCTCGGCTCACTTCGGGGGCAGGTTGGCGGCGAGATAAACAACGTCTCCAGGGCGCGCGGCCGGGTGTGGAGATTCCGTTGTTTGGGTGTAGTCACGGTATCCGCGTTATTGAATCGGGGTTGATTTGTTATGGTCCTTCGACAGGCTCAGGGCGAACGGATTTGGAGCGTGGCTTGATCGTGCAAATTAGCGTCGCACAGGCGAGGTTTCGGCGCAACCTGAACGGGCCACGATTGGCCGGATTGCCACGATGGTCGCGTAATCCGGCGGCTTACGGCGCTCGGTGGTCGCGGGCCGCGTTGATTAAGTCAATGCACATCGACCCACTGCGGGTACCGGTCCGCGAATCCTTAATCCTCAGTCGCCGGAGAAATCCGAGCGGAGGAAGTCGAAGTCACAGCCCTTGTCGGCTTGTTGGACGTGCTGAGCGTACATCCACCGGTAGCCACGCTTGTCGTGAGATGGCGTTGGCGGGATGCCGACCAGGCGGGCTCTGATCTCGCGTTCTTCGACGAGCAGGTCCAGCTTGCGGTTCGGCACGTCGAGCAGGATCTGGTCGCCGGTTTGGACGGCACCCAGCGGGCCCCCGGCTGCAGACTCGGGCGCGACGTGCACGACCACGGTGCCGAACGCGGTGCCACTCATGCGGGCGTCGCTGAGCCGAACCATGTCGCGGACGCCGGTAGCGAGTATCTTCTTGGGCAACGGCAGGAATCCCCACTCCGGCATGCCAGGAGCTCCGATCGGGCCGCCGTTGCGCATGACCAACACATCCTCGGGCCGAACCTCGAGATCAGGGTCGTCGATTCGGGCGAGCAGGTCGTCGTGGTCCTCGAACACGAGGGCGCGACCTTGGTGCGTCATCAAGGTCTGGGACGCCGCCGTGGGCTTGATGATCGCGCCTGTTGGGGCGAGGCTGCCACGAACCACCGCGAGGCCGCCTTCGGGGTCCAGAGGCTGGTCCATCGAACGCAGGAGGTCCGGGTTGTAATTGATCGCGCCTTCGATGTTCTCGCCCAACGTTCGGCCGGTGACAGTCGGGAGGCTCGTGTCGAGAAGCGGCGTGATTTCCTTCAACAGCGCTGGCAGACCGCCGGCGTAGTAGAAGTCCTCCATCAGGTACGCGCCCGACGGTTTTAGGTTCAGGAGGAACGGGGTCGTTCGCGCAAGGTCGTCGAACAACCTCAATGGGAGATCGACGCCCAAACGGCCCGCGATCGCCATCAAGTGGATGATCGCGTTTGTGGAACCGCCGATGGCGTGCAGCGTACGAATGCCGTTCTCGAACGATTCGCGCGTCATGATCTTCGACGGCCGCACGTCGTCTTCGACGAGTTTCAGGATTTGGCGACCGGCCGTCTCAGCGAGCCGCAACCGCCTGGAGTCCACGGCCGGGATCGACGCGTTGCCGGGAGGCGCGATGCCCATCGCCTCGACGACCGATGCCATCGTCGATGCGGTGCCCATCACCATGCAGTGGCCGGGACTGCGAACGATGCACGTTTGGAGCTCGGACCAATCTTCCTCGGTGATGCGGCCGGCTCGGAGCTCGACCTCGTAGCGGCGGCAGTCGGTGCAGGAGCCAAGCTCTTCGCCACGCCAGTTCGCCTTGAGCTGAGGCCCGCCGGTAATCAGAATCGCGGGAACGTCCGCGCTCGCGGCGCCCATGAGCAGGGCAGGGGTCGTCTTGTCGCACCCGCCGAGGAGGATGACGCCGTCGAGCGGGTTGGCGCGGATGGACTCTTCGACATCCATGCTCATCAGGTTGCGGAACAGCATCGTCGTGGGGCGCATGTTGTACTCGCCCAACGACATCACGGGGAACTCCATCGGAAAACCGCCGGCCTGCCACACGCCTCGCTTCACGGCCTCGGCTAGCCCTCGCAGGTGCGAGTTGCAGTGCGTGAGTTCGCTCCAGGTGTTGCAGATCCCGATGACCGGCTTGCCCTCGAACGCGTCGTGGGTATGCCCCTCCGCCATGAACGCTGCTCGTCGCAGCCAGCCGTACAACTCCGGCGTATCGAACCACTCTTGGCTTCTCAATTTTCCCGTGCTCTGCTCCATGGATGTGCGCTCCTACAATCGAATGTCGATTCAACAGGGGTCCATGATACTACCGCTTCCCCGTTGCCGCTGCGAAAAAGCGAGCGCCCAGTGATGCGATGCTCGGAACCGGTGCATTGGACGACCAAAGTCGCGATTCGGAACGACTCATCGGCAACTAGCCAAGATCATTCGGGCCGCCCGGCCTTTCGGCTCACGCGAGCAACAATTGCCAAAACGCTCGAGCCGCATCCAAGTTTTCAGGCGTCATGTCAGCCTGCCGCGACATGCTGAACATGGGCCCATCGTCCCAAGTAAACCCCACGGGCTCCATGGTGGCCGCGACGAGTTGCCGGTACAACCTGATGCGCTCGGGCTTGTTTGTCGCCTGACAGCACTCTGTGAACAGGTCGAAGTAGTCAGGATCGCTGGTCTGCCAGCAGCGAATGGCGTCCTTTTCACCTGTCCAAGGCATCCCGCGAACCAAGAAGTAATCCACCATCAGGTCGGCGAGCTGATACACCATACGCAGATCTATGGCTTGCTGATAAACGTCGTCCGGATTGTGCAGCATCCGTTCGGTTTGAGCCAAATTGTACAGAGCTTTGTCAGCCCGGGCGATTGACTCCCCTTCTCCGAAGCTTGCGAATATGTCACCTCGGACGATTTTCTCACGAAGATTCTCCAGGCGCCCGCACCTGTCCAAAACGATGGTCCCATGTGGCATCCAGTTGATGTAGGTTGATCGAGGATCTGACAAGGAAATCGAACCAGGCTCGGCGTGCGCCAGGGTTCTGATGTCTTGTTGCGTCGTTATCACCAAGTCGACCAACACGCCGTCGCAAAACGCAGTGCCGTTCGCTACCGACAACGGCCGCTCTGTCAAGACGACGAGGAGGTCACGGTCGCTGTGCGGATTCTGCGTGGGATGCCCCGTGGACCCCATGAGCATCAGCCCGTCAACCAGCGGACTTGTTTTCAGACGTTCGACCAGAGTCTCGAATTCCACGTTCTTTTAGACCTCAGCTGGCACTCCGGCACATCGTCGGCGCTCGCTAAACTCACCACTTTTGGCAACGACCCTTGGGTTGAACTTTGTTCGAACTTGGAAAGCCGTCAACTCGGGAGAATACACCCAGGTGTGCGGAGAATCGAGCTGTTTCGTTGATTCCGATGCGAGAGAGCTATTCGCCCTCTGGCGCTTCCTCTCCGGCGTCCGATGCGTTCTCACCGTTCGACGACTCGTCGGCTGCGCTGTCGGAACTCTGCACAGTGTCGGCGGGCTCGTCAGGGGCCGGTTCGGCGGCTTGCTGGGCAGCCATTTGTTGCATCGCGCGAACTTGCTCGTCGATCCAACGTTTCAGGGCGTCGAGGGCCGGCGGCGCGACGTAGAAGACCTGGATGTCGGCGGCGAACTGCACGCGGTGGTCTTCGCGAACGAAGAGAACGCCGACGTCGCCTTCGCCCAAGGTCTCCTGGATGCGCTCGGCGATCTTTTCGTAACGGGCTTGCAGCGTGGACTGGAAGCCTTCCATCGCCAGCGTCATGAGTTTCTCGGAGGACGGGCCCATGGACATCACACGCTGCCAGTCGGTGTGCTCGTTGACCATCTCGCGGTTTTCGGTCGCCACGAGATTCGCCGACGAACTCGCCATCGCCTGGATGTATCCACACCCCATCGGGTTCATCGTTTCCAGCAACGGTATCGCCGCATCGCCTTCCTCATACAGCATCTCATGGTAGACGTGGGTCACTGGGCCGAGTGTGCGCTCGAGGTTTCCGACGGCGTCGCGCACTTCGGACCAATAACGTTGCAGCATCGCCTCGCCCTCTTCCTGGATTCCGGGCGGGAAGACGTAGTTCGGCACCAGGAACAGCTTCCGGGCATTCCCGTAGGCGTCGGCTCTCGGCTTGGGCATCTGCGATAGGGGTTGCTGTGTCATCTCGAGACTGTCACTCCTGAGTCTTCTCGTCGGGTCGGCCTGAAGGCCGAGTCCACCGTTGCTTGGGGTGCGATGGCCGTTATGGTCTAGTTCGGAGAGGACGGCTGTTGGGCCTAACCTTACATCTGCTCCGGCGCGCTCATGCCCATGAGGTCCAGGCAGTTTGCGAGCACGGTTTTGGCGGCTTCGCAAAGCTTGAGTCGCGCCCGCGTGAGCGCTTCCTCGCCTTCGATCCCGGAGACGACACGGCACTGTTGGTAGAACCAGTGGAAGGCCCCGGCCAGCTCTTGGGCGTAGTGGGGCAAATGGTGAGGCTCTAGATTCTCCGCCATCATCTCCACGAGCTCGGGCAGCACGGTCATCTTGCGAATCAGGTCCAGCTCCGCTTCGTGTATCAGCAGCGACAGATCGGCTTGCGAATGGTCGATACCCTGTTCCGCAGCTTTCGTTAGAATGCCCGCGATTCGCGCGTGGGCGTACTGGACGTAGTAGACGGGATTGTCGCTGGACTCGCGTTTGGCGAGCTCCAGGTCGAATTCCATCTGGGTTTCGGCCGCCCTCGAGAGGAAGAAGAAGCGGCACGCGTCGACGCCGACCTCGTCCACGAGCTCGGAGATGGTGATGATGTTGCCTGAGCGTTTCGACGCCCGGACGAGCTCGCCGCCCTGTTTGAACGAGACCATCTGGCAGAGGACCATGGTCAGATAGTCCGGGTCGAAACCGAGCGCCTGGACGGCGGTCTTCATGCGACTGACGTGCCCCTGGTGGTCCGCTCCCCATATGTTGACGACACGCTCGAAACCGCGCCCTTCGAACTTGTCATGATGGTAGGCGATGTCCGACGCGAAGTAGGTGTGCGAGCCGTCGGATTTGACCAGGACGTTGTCCTTGTCCTCGCCGAGTGCTGTTGAGGCAAACCACACGGCGCCGTCCCGTTCTTCGATGTACCCGCCTTCTCCGATGATCTGCATCGCCCGAACGTAACGCCCCGAATCGAACAGTGACTGCTCGCTGAACCACAGGTCGTACTCGACCCCGAGACGGTTCAAATCTTCGCGAATCGAATCGATCATTCGCTTCACGCCTATTTTGCCGATCCCAATGACAGCGTCTTCGGGCGCCAAGGCGAGGTAGTCTTCGTCTCGCCCGTCGTCTATGGCCGAAGCCAGATCCGACATGTACTCGCCTTGATAGCCGTCTTCCGGCAGAGGCTCGTCCCGCCCGTGAAGCTGGAGGTACCGGGCGTACAGACTCCTGTGGAACAGCTTGATCTGATTCCCGGCGTCGTTTACGTAATACTCGCGTTGGACGTCGTATCCGGCGGCGTCGAGAATCTTGGCAAGCGCGCTGCCGATAACCGCTCCTCGGGCATGGCCGACGTGGAGCGGTCCGGTTGGGTTGACGCTCACGAACTCGACCTGCACTTTGCGTTGCGCGCCGACATCGCTGTGTCCGAACCGGTCGCCCTGCGCGATCACCGCGGCGACCTGATCTTGAAACCACGTCGCGCCCATCGAGAAGTTGATGAACCCAGGTCGCGCCGCCCAAACGCGCTCAAACGCGCCCCTGGAGGGGATCTGCTCGGCAATCTGCTCGGCAATCGCCATCGGATTCATCCTCATTTGACGGGCGAGCTTCAGCGGCAGCGTGCTGGAGAGATAGCCGTGCTCGGGATTATTCGGCCGCTCGACGACGGCGTCATCGACCTCCGCCTCGGGCAGGTTGCCTTGCGCCTGTGCCTCTCGGAGCCCGGCCAGTACGATTTCAGTGACGTCGTTGCGTAAGTCGGTGGTCATTTGTGGTGTTACCTACTGCCTGAGGGCGGATCATCGTTTGTTTTGGGATTCCATATCCGGTGCGTCACTCATTATAGCCGTCGTCACGAGCCGGATTCCAATTGACTGCGCCGGCGCCCCATCGCCATTTCGAATTGCCGTCGAGATGCGTCAGGGTGCTTCCGTTCCTCTTCCCACACCCGTGCGGCCTGAGTCCCGACGCATCGGGATCGCGACATCGTCGGAACCTGTCAAAGGCCCGCCCACGAGCAAGTCCCGCCCAGCATTCGCGCGACAACGGTTGAGCGGCTTGCGATTCGACAGGTCCCGACAAGGTCGGGATCCCGCTGCGTCAGGACTCGCCACGAACGTGAGCGACGAGCATCCGTTGCTCTGACCCGTCGGCAACTCGAAAGATTCCGCCGATACGATGGGCCTGTTCCTCCTCCCACACCCGTTCGGCCTGAGCCTGTCGAAGGCCCGCCCACGAACAAGTCCCGCCCAGCACTCGGGCGACGACGGTACGGCGTCTTGTGGTTCTGACAAGGCTCGGATTCCGATGCGCCGAGGTCCAAGTAACCGCATCGAAAAAGCCTGCCTGCGGGGCTCCAGATTCTTCGCCTGCGGCCTCTGAATGACAGAATTGTTAAGCGCCGCTGCTGTCTGATGCGTTGCTCACCAAGATCGCGGAAGGGCGTCAGGCACGAGAGCTCAGTGTCGCTCGGCACGTTGGGCGAGGCCGCAATCATGGGTTCCCGATGCCTGCTCTACTCGCCCTCGTCCCGGTGCACAATCCGGCCGCCGACCATCGTGAGCAGCGACCTGAGCTCGGGCAGCGCCTCCTGTGGCATGTCCAGCAGGTCGTCCGACAGAACCGCCAGATCGGCCAGCTTGCCGGGCTCGAGCGAGCCGCGACGGTCCTCGTCGAAGCAGAAGTACGCCCCGCCGACGGTAAACGCCCGCAGCGCCTCCACGCGCGTCAGCCGCTGGTCCGGTCCGAGCACCGCGCCCGTGCGCCGCTCGGTGCGCGCGACGGCCGACCAGAACGTAGCCCACGGGCTGTACGGCTTGTTGTCGGTGCCGAAGCCGAAACGGATTCCCTCATCGATGTATCGCTTGTGAGCCACAACTGTGTCGGCTACGGCTGTGTCGTCCAAATAGGCCGATTCTCGCAGCCACAGCTCCGTGAGCAGTATCGTTTCGACGAGCAGGCCGAGCCTTTCGATGCGGCGCAGTTGCTCGGTCGTCGCCTGAGTCAGATGGTCGAGCACCCATCGTCGACCCCGAATCGCACTCTCTCGATTTACCTCCTCGAACACATCGAGAACGTCTTCAAGCACATCTCGAATCAGCGAGTTCACCCGAAGGTTGTGCTTCGCGGCCAGACCGACGAGCTGCCGGAACAACTCGGGCGGATAGTGTGTCTGCGCGAAGCCGGCCCAGCCCGTGTACGGCAATTCGGCTGATCTGGCGCGGGCCACGTACTCGCTGCCGCCGGATTGCAAATAGACGCCGGTCAACTTCAGCATGTCGTCGCCGAATCCTTGTCCCGAAGCGGTGTGCGCCCATAGCTCGACATCTCGTTCCGCTTGCGCCAACGACTCCCAGGCAGGACTCAGCGTCAGGTGGGAGCGGACGGTCATCTCGCCCGTATCCCAGACCTCTTTGTACGCCCGCAAGACCTCCGGTGCGACGCCGTGCCCTTCGTAGGTCCCGGTTGTGCCGACCGCGTTGTACATCCGCATCGACTCGCGTAACGCTTTGACGCGTTGAGCGTGTTCGAATCGTGGCACGACCCGCATCAGAGTGAACTCCACAGTCGGGTACAGGTTGTCGTCGAAGAAGATGCCGGTGGGCTCGCGGTCCGCGCTTTTTTCGATGGTCACGCTGGTGTTGGGCCCGGATGTGTTCCGATCGACACCGGCGAGCCTGAGCGCCATGCTGTTGGCGACGGACACCGAAGGCGGCACATTCCACGGCGTCCACGTTCCTTTGATGTAGACCGGGTTGTCGGGCGCCGCCTGGTCGAGGTCCCATCTTGTCGGGTACCGGCCTTCGGCTAGCGTTGCGGTTGCATCGGCGTAGTTCGGAGGGTCGCCCACGGGCATGGTCACGACCCACTCGCCGGGACGTTTTCGCTCTACTTCAGACCGGATGAGCTCCTGAATGTCGGCGATAGACCGTGCGTCCTCGAGCGACGGCAAGATGCCTTTGAGGCCTTCGCGATCCATGTGGGCGTGGACGTCGATGATGCCCGGGATTAGCGTCTTGCCTTGCAGATCTACGACGGTCGTGCCTCGACCGACAAGCGCCATCACGTCGGCGTCGCTTCCGATTGCTTAAATAGCGCCGCCCTGAATAGCGACCGCGGATTGGATCGACGATCCTGCGTCTACCGTGAGCACGCGACCGTTGTGCAGAACGGTGTCAGCCGATCGATTCGCTTCTGCCATGAGCAGCGTCTCCTTTATGACGGTTCTGCGTGATCGTACCAGATGGGATAGCATTGGCCTGCGCCAAGGTCCGTGGAATTCGAAAAACCCGGAGGTTGTCTCATGGCCGAATGCAAGCCGCGATTAGATGGGAAGGTCGCCATCGTTGCCGGCGCCGGATCCCAGGGCCAGATCATGGGCAACGGAAAGGCCACGGCGATCCTGATTGCCCGCGAGGGAGCTCGCGTGTTGCTCGTCGACTCCGTGGAGGATCGCGCTGTCGAGACGCGGGACGCGATCGCCGCCGAGGGAGGCGTTGCGTCGGTGTTCGCCGGCGATGTGACGAGCGCGTCGGATTGCGAAGCGATGGTCGAGCAGGCGGTTGCGAGCTACGGGCGGCTCGACATCCTGCACAACAACGTCGGCATCGGCGGCGCGGGAACCGTGCTCGAGGTCACCGAGGAGGCTTGGGACCGTGTGATGGAGGTCAACGTCAAGAGCATGATGCTGACCAGCAAGTACGCGATACCGCACATGGTCGCGGGCGGAGGCGGAGCGATCACGAACGTGTCGTCCATATCCGCCATTCGACCACGAGGATTGACCGCGTACAGCGTGTCCAAAGGAGGCGTCATCGCGCTCACACAAGCGATGGCGATCGACCACGCGAAGGATCAGGTCAGAGTCAACTGCATCATGCCCGGCCCAGTCTACACGTCGATGGTCGCCGTCAACATGACCGAGGACCGCCGCGAAGCCCGGCGTCGAGCGTCTCCGCTGCAAATCGAGGGCACGGCGTGGGACATCGGATACGCGGGCGTGTACTTGGCCAGCGACGAAGCTCGTTGGGTCACGGGCGTGATCCTGCCCGTCGACGGCGGCGTGACGATCGCCAGCCCATCGCGGTGATCTGCTCGTAAGCTTAACTTTCTCCGGCGCCTCTGACGGCTGTGGCTTCGATCTCGACCAGGATGCTCGGTCTGCCCAACGCGGGCACGCCTACGACGGTCGCGGCAGGTCGGATGTCGCCGAGCATCTCGTTCAGCCCTTGAGAGACCGGGCCGAGATTCTCTTGTCCGACGACGTACGTTCGGGTTCGTGCGGTGTCGGCGAACGACAACCCTTGCTGCTCGATGCCCCAACGCATCCAAGCTAGCGTCTCGATCGTCTGGCCGTAGGCGTCGAACGGCGATCCGACTTCCTCGTCCAACCGCACGGAAGTCGTACCCGAGACGTAGACCACATCGCCGACCCTGACGGAGCGACAATAGTGGTGGTCTTCCTCGTACGGGCGGCCTGAGTTCACGTTGACCCGCGACTCTCCGGCGCCCTCGACGGCCTCCACCTCGATCATCTCGGCCACCCGCCGGTCGCCCGTTCCCTGAACCGTGATGCCTGCCGATGTCGGGTGGTGCGGGTGCATGATCCGGAGACGTTCGTCGGCGGTGTTGACGTCGACATACGCGACGGTGGTGTAGTGCCGCGTGCTCACGATGTCGGCGGCTCCACAGCCCGCCGATCCGATCATCGCAACGATCTTGTTCGATACCCGACGACTCTGGGCCGATACATCCCCCGGGTTGTGGATGACGCCGTCCGGTTCTTTGGCGGTGACACCGGAGACCCATATGTCGGCGCCCGCGCAGACAGCGCCCGAATAGCCCCAGTCGGCGGCGTTCGGCATACCCCGACGCGCACCGCCGTCGATGCCGAATTGCGCACGGCTTCGACTTCCACGACAACCTTCCCATCGTCTGGTAAGAAATGCACTTGAGTCAGGCTCATGGCTGGCCGAACCGAGCCGAACGCGCCGCCGTGTGCTCGACCAAGCGCATCGTGATCCGATGGATCGGTGCAGAAGACCCGCGTCCCCACGACGTCTTCCTTCGCGCAGTCGAGCTCACCGAGCGCGTCCTCGGCGCGTGCGACGGCGTCGCGAAACTGCGCATCGGCCGTATCGCCGGCGCCGGTCACACCCGAGACGAACACCCGGTCATCGATCGAAACAGCTCCGGTGGAGTCGTAACGATCTTCGGCAGAGGCTGAAATGGATAAGTGTTTGTTCATCGCACGCGTCCTTGGTGAATGTATCGAACCGGCGTCATTAATCAACGAACTAGGATTGAGACAGTCCAATCGCAACTACGTAGTCGACGACCAACAAACGTAATTTCGTCACATCTCATGGATTCGAATTGTCAAGAACTGGGTCCAGCATTCGCCGGAGTATTCACACCTTGGTTGATTTGAAAATGTCCGAATTATACCGCATGTCACATATTTGATGAAATCATGTATTGGACAATGTAGCAGTCAACGATGACACCGGCGCCGCCGGTTGTAGGGGAGGGTTTCAAACCCTCCCGAAACATTGCCCGCAATCATGCTTCGAATTCATGTTCACGCGACATACCGAATCGTAATGAATCACGCTAGTCTGATTCGTAAACTCAACAAACGCACTTTTGCCAACCCGCGTTTTTCGATATCGCCAACACTGTTTGTTCAACAACACAACGGGAGGGTTTGCCAAACCCTCCCCTACGGATTGTGTTCGAACGAGATCAGGTTTGCTCTGGTCGTTGGCCAGCTTCACCTCTCTGGCGGAGGCGATCAGTCCAACGGGCGATCTTGGTTAGGCGAGAACACGTTGCCCTCGAACGGGTGGGCGGCGGCGACCTCTTCGTTGAGCACCACGCCGAGTCCGGGTTCGGTCGGCGGGATGATGTAGCCGTCCTGCCATTGGATCGGCTTTTCCAGGATGTCGCTGTAGAATCCGCCGAAGGTCTCGATGCTTTCCTGAATCAAGAAGTTGGGGCTGCAGGTGTCGATCTGGATGTTGGCGGCCGCTTCGACCGGGCCGCAGTAGAGATGGGGTGCGATCTGCGCGTAGTGCGCTTCGGCCATCCCCGCGATCTTTTTCGCCTCCATGATGCCGCCGACCCGTCCCAGCGCCATCTGCAGGATGACGGCGGCTTGTTGCTGGAGCAACTCAGCGAACTCGTACTTGGTCGACAGTCGTTCGCCTGAGGCCACGGGGATGGTCGTGCTATGGGCAACTCGGGCCATCTCGCGCCGGTTTTCCGGCGGAACAGGCTCCTCGAACCAAAGCGGGTCGAACCGCTCGATACGCCTGGCGAGGCGGATGGCGCTCGACGTCGTCATCTGGCCGTGCGTCCCGATGAGCAGATCGCACTTGTCGCCGACGGCCTCGCGTACGTTCTTGACGACGAGCTCGGCGTTGGACAGCGCCTCGAGCGAGAGCTGCCTCGGGTCGAACGCCGACATGGGCATGACCGGGTCGAATTTGACGCCCGTGAACCCCATCTCGACGTATTGTGCGGCCCGAATCGGCGCTTTTTTGGCGTCGCCGAAAATGTTGCCCGGGATCGGATCCTCGTTATCGAATTTCGTCTCCGTCCCGACGGAGCCAGGGTACAGATATGTGTACGAGCGAAGTTTCTCGCGGACTTGGCCACCGAGCAGATTGTAGATCGGCTGATTCAGCGCTTTCCCGACGATGTCCCAGCAAGCCATCTCGATGGCGCTAAGGACGCCGAGCGTCGTCAGGTCGGGGTGTTGCGCGTAACCACTGGAGTAGATAACCCGCCACAGACGCTCGGTGTTAAACGGGTCCCAACCGACAACGTGGCGCTCGCAAACATCCTCGATTAATTGCGTGACGCGTGGCGGTGAAAACGGTACGCCGTACGCCTCGCCGATGCCGTCGATATTATTGTCCGTCGTCAGCTTCACAAAGACGAAATAAGGCCCGCCGTGATGTGGTGGCGGATTAGCAACGACGTACGTCTTGAATTCCTTGATAATCATGGTTGAAATGCCTCCGGACGGTTTTGGTTATTCTGGCGTATTTTCACACCGGTGACAGGCAGATTCGGGAACCTGGATCAGGTTTTCAGACACTCTCCGAAAACCTGATCGTTTGCCAAGATATCGACGGTGTCGAGGCAGAATCCGCCCGCCATAGTTCCGTTCGTCGGAACCTGTCGAACCGCCTCAACGCGAAACATTCGTTGCAGTTGCGTCAGGCGAATTCTACTAGAACGAGGGATGAATTGCATCGAAAGGCGGGGTGCGTGGCGAATGTCGCTTGTGCCTCCGCATGTCGATGGCGTGCGCCGATGGACACTAGCGTTGGTGAAGGCGATCAGTCGCCGATAGGAGGCACGCCCAGCCAGGTTTCAGGCAGTCACGCGGATGAGCTTGCCGTCGCCCAGCGATCCCGACTCGACGATCTTGCCGATGATGACGCGTACGCCGACTCCTGCGGATTCAAGCTCGTCGATCAAGCGTGGCGCGTCGTGCGCGGGCAGTGAGATCAGCAGCCCGCCGGAGGTTTGCGGGTCGACGAGGATATCGGCTGCAGTGTCGGGCAATCCGTCGCCCCAATCCAACAGGTCTTCGACGGCGAGCATGTTGCGCGCGCCGCCTCCGGTGAGAACGCCCTCTTTCGCCAGCTCGACTGTGCCTGGCAACAGCGGGATCGCGCCGTATTCGATTGTCGCCGCGGCGCCGCTGGCGTCCAGCATGCCTCGCAGGTGCCCGAGAAGACCGAATCCGGTGGCGTCGACGCAGGCATTGACGCCGACTTTAACCATGGCGTCCGCAGCCGCGGCGTTGAGCTCGGACATCACGACAATCGCGTTCGCCAGAACGTCGTCGTCGACCACCTGGGCTCTTCCGGCGGTCGTGATGATCCCGGTGCCGATGGGTTTCGTCAGCACGAGGACGTCGCCGGGTTTCGCGCCCGCGTTGGTGACCTGTTCGCCCGGTTTGACGATGCCGGTGACAGCAAGGCCGTACTTGGGCTCCGCGTCGTCGACGGTGTGGCCGCCCGCGATCAGGACGCCGGCTTCTTTGGCCTTGGCGGCGCCACCTTTGAGAACGTTTGCCAGGAGATCTTTCGGAAGGTCGACGGGGAATCCGACGATGTTCAACGCGATGACCGGTTTGCCGCCCATGGCGTAGACGTCGCTAAGCGCGTTGGCGACGGCGATCTCGCCGAACGCAGTTGGGTCGTCGACGATCGGCGGAAAGAAGTCGACCGTCTGGACCAGCGCAAGGTCGTCGGTCAGCCGATACACGGCTGCGTCGTCGCCCGTGCTGATGCCGACCAAAAGGTTGGGGTCGGTGACTATTGGCAGCTGACGCAGAACCTGCGCCAGGTCCTCAGGACTGAATTTGGCCGCTCAACCGGCGCAAGATGCGAGGCTGGTCAGCCTCACGTGGTCGTGTACCTCGGTCAAATTCTCTCACTCCAATGAAGTCGATTGCTGTCCCGCGCGACTCGCGCGACTCTAGAGCGATGAGCGAAACGGGGGTCAACGTTTGGTGACCTCAATCCACGTCCACCGCCTACACACACGAGGTGTCTCAGTATATCAAACGCCAACCAACTGGTGACCTGACGGAGCGTAAGCCGCTTCGTCGCGATTGCCCGGATAGAACTTCGCCTGACCTCGCTCACGCTTCATCTCGCCGTCTTGGATGACGATCTGTCCGCGCTGCATCGTGAACACCGGTTTGCCGAGGACTTGCTTGCCCTCGAACATGGTGAAGTCGGCGTTGCAGTGCTGGGCTTCCGCGCTCAGTGTGTGCGACACGGACGGATCGAAGATGACCAGGTCGGCGTCGGACCCAGCGGTCAGAGACCCCTTCTGCGGGTACAGGCCGAATATCTTGGCCGGGTTCTCACACATCACCTGGACCAGGCGGGGCAGGGTGACGCGGCCGCGGTTCACGCCCTCTTCAAAAGCTACGCAGAGCATCTGCTCGGCCCAGTTGCCGCCGAAGCTGGCTTCAAATATCGAGGAGTCCGCGCTGCCGTCGACGCTGTCTTCGTCTCCAGCCGATTGGCCTCCGGTGAACTTTTGGTCCGCCCTGAACCCGCAGAAGTCGCTGCCGATCGTGTCGATCAATCCGCTCGCGAGGCCGCGCCACATCGCCTCGTTGTCCGGTCGCTCTCTGAGCGGCGGACCGATCTTGGCGAGCGCGCCGTGGTCGAGCATCTTCTGGTTCGTCAGGTCCAGGTACTGCGGGCAAGTCTCGCCGAATAGACGAAGACCGTCGCCTTTGAATCGCGTCAACACGTCGAGCACTTCTCGGGCGCTGAGATGGACGATGTACAGCGGGCAGTCGGCGACGGTCGCATAGGTTGCCGCCCTGTTGATCGCCTCGATCTCCAAGAGCCGAGGTTGCGATTGCGCGAAGTACTCGGCCGAGGTTTTGCCTTCGGCGGTGAATTGATCGACCAGGTGGTCGATGCAATACCCGTTCTCCGCGTGGACCATGGCGATGCCGCCGTCGCGCGAAGCGAGCTCCATCGCTCGCAGCATCCGATCGTCCGGCATCATCATGCCGCGACTGGGATACGTCATGAACATTTTGAACGAGATCACGCCCATGTCGATCAGTCCCGGGACCTGCTCTTCGACGTCGTCGGCCGCGAGGAGAATCGCGTGAGCGCCGTAGTCCAGATACGAGGTCTCGTTGGCCTCTTCGATGAATCGATTTACCGCGTCGATCGTGGTGTCGTCTTCACCGGCGGCCCGCCGGCTTCGCACGAACGGAACGACTGTCGTGATTCCGCCGAACGCCGCGCTGAGCGAGAACGTTTCGATGCGGTCGGCGTTCTCGGGGTGGTTGTGCGCGTCCACGACGCCCGGCAACACGTACGCGCCGCTGGCGTCGACGACCCTCGAGGCGCGATCTGGCGCAATGTCGGGACCGATCTCGGCGATGGTCTCGCCCGAAATGAGAACGTCTTCACGGGTTATCCCGGACCCTCGAACCACCAGTCCTCCGGCGACAATGTAATCGGCTTTCTCGCTGGTCATCGGCGTCTCCTATCTCATCGTTCTGGCTGGTATCATACGCTGGGCCGAAGCGGTGTCAAGCTCGTGTGATTGAGTTGTCAGTCTGCGCGGGTTAGAATGGGTTTTCCGTTCCCGTTTTTCGACATTTGTATTCATTTGAGTACCTGGAGGCACAGATGACTGATTTCAAAACCACCGTGGGCAACGTCGAGATGGTGTCGCTGACCGATGGTCAGGGCGCGGGTCCGCCGACAGGCGTCTTCCCGGAAAGCACGGACGAAATCTGGCGTGCCGAGTACCCCGAGCTCGTCGATGCTGAAGGCATGATCCATCCGCGTTACGGCTGCCTGGCCGTTCGCTCCAGCGGCAAGCTCATCATCGTCGACACCGGCATGCAGGCCCCTGACGGCGCGCTGCTGAACGACATGAACGCCAAAGGCGTGGACAGGGACGCGGTCGATCTCGTCGTTACGACTCACCTGCATCCGGACCACGTTGGCTGGAACTTGACCGACGGGAAGCCTACCTTCCCCAAAGCGCGGTATCTCGCCCCTCGAACCGACTGGGACTACTGGACTCAGCCCTCGGTAGTCGAGAACGCGGCGCACATCCAGAACCAGGTGCTGCCCCTCAACGAGCTCAACCTGCTGGACCTGATGGACGACGACTATCAGATTACCGACGAACTCCAAACACTGGCGACACCGGGCCATACGCCGGGGCACATCTCGATCAGAGTAACCTCCGCCGGAGAGCGAGGGTTCATTCTGGGCGATGTCGCGCATAGCCCCGCTCAGGCGCACTACACCGACTGGAATCCAGCTTTCGACATGGACGGTGCGACCGCTCGGCAGACGCGCAACAGGATCGTTGACAAGTTGGAAGAAGAGGGTGCCGTGGTCGCGACCGGCCACTTCCCCGACCCGGGCTTCGGTCGATTCGTAAGACAGGCCGGCCGCCGCGTTTGGCAAGTTCTCTAGGCTTGAAGTGTTCCGCGAGTCCGAGGGAGTGATTCCCGGGCTCGCGGCCAACTATCCGAAAGTGTTCGAGATCAGTCTCCGAAAAATGAAAATACGTTGGGGTGTGGCGGTCGCATGGTTGGCGCTGGCCTGCGCCTCTTTGGCGTCGTGTGGGGGAGGCTCGGACGTGCCGGCCGAGGTGCAGGCGCTGCTTGAGCTGGACCGGGGAATCGAGCTCGAAAACGCCAGCAACTTCGAGCGAGCCCACGACGCGTACGCCACCGCCATCGACATCGACCCCAACTTCGCTGAGGCGTATGCTCGGCGGGGTCGCTCGTACTTGAGATACGAAAACCTGCGTCCGAGCTTGGCCGATCTGAACAAAGCCATCGAGATCGACCCCGATCTGGCGATTGGGCACTTGTATCGCGGGATGTTCATGGCCAAGATCGAGAGGTGGGACGAGGCGTCCCTCGATATGACCAAATCGATCGAATTGGACCCGTCGAACGTCGACGCCTATCTCCAGCGATCGCGCTTGTTCGCGGAACGAGACGAACCGGAGTCGGGACTCGCGGACTTGGATTCGGCCATTGCCCTCGACGTACAATCCGCCGACCTCTACATGGAGCGCGCCGCACTTCATATGATCGTCGGCAACACCGCCAACGCCGCCGCCGACCTGGAGCAGGTCCTCAGCGTCAGCCAAAACGACGAGCAGCTCATGGTAGTCCGCCAGATGCTGTCGATCATCCGATGACCAAGAGTGAACAGCTCATCAGCTTTCAGCAGTCAGCAGTCAGGTTGAGCATAGTTGCGTGTGGGCGACGGACAATGTGGGGAGTTACCACGGCGAGTCAGCCTCGACAGCGATCGGAAGACAGACAGCGTTGCTCCAAAACACTTGTCATTCTGAGCGAAGTCGAAGAAACTGGGGCCCCGCAGGGAGTAGATCGTCGCACAGGCCAGATCCTTCGCGGCGGCTCAGGATGACAACCGAAGAGCAGCCCTTCGGAAATCCGGATGCTTCAGAATCCCAGCTTCGCCAAGGGTTGTCGAAGTCCCAACAAGACGCGACTTCCGTTGCACAAACCACCTGACGCGCGCGAATCGATGATGAGCATTCGTGCGAACGCCAACGACCGACCGGCGTCCCCTGTCGGCACGCGGGACATCATCTGGCTCCTCTCGCTGTCCATCGTCCTGGTGTCCACGCTGCTGCCGTTCTCCAGCTACGTCGCCGCGATGCCGTTCATCAAAGAAGAATGGGGCCTCAACAACACCCAGGCAGGCGCCATCTTTTCAGCTTACCTCGCCGGGTACGCAGTGGCGGCACTGCTCGTGTTGCCGCTGACCGACCGGTTGCCCGTGACTCGTGTGTTCATGGCCTCGGCGATCACGACGGTGTCGGCCAACGTCCTCTTCCCGTTGGTCGCTCAGGATATCGTCACTGCTTCCCTGTTGAGGGCCGCGGCGGGGGTCGGACTGGTCGGCATATACATGCCCGGACTCAGGATGATCTCGGAGCGGTTCGCCGATTCGGGCAAAGGCGCGGCGATGGGCATGTACGTCACGGCCTTCTACTCCGCGAGCGCGATTTCGCTGGCATCCACGGGCGCGTTGATGTCGCGGTTCGAATGGAGAGACGCGTTCCTGATTCTCGCGGCGATCTCGGCGGTAAACATCCCATTGGCGTACATGGTTACGGCGGGACGCGACATTAGCCGCGGCGCCAGATCGACCGGCCGGCTCAACGTCCGCGTCATCCGGAACAAGAGAGCCCGGGCGAACATCCTCGCGTATTCGTTGCATGCCATGGAGCTTTACGCGGTGCGAGTTTGGTTGCCTGGGTTGTTCATGGCAGTGCTGGTCGCTTCGGGAGAGGACCCGGCTGACGCCGCGGTGAAGGCCGCGACGGTGGCTGGGATCGCTCTCGCGTTCGGATCCGTCGGACCGCTGATGGGCGGCGCCATGTCCGACCGATGGGGTCGCGCCCGAACCGCGGCGGGCATATTCGCGTTGAGCGGCGCCTGCTCCTGGGCGATCGGTTGGATCGGAGGAGTTCCGTGGCCAGTTCTCGTCGGCGTTGCCGTCGTCTACGGTTGGGCAATATCGGCAGATTCGTCGATCTACTCGACCGCGGTAACCGAATCCGCCTCATCCGGCGATCTTGGCTCGATGATGGCGATGCAAGCGTTCCTGGGATTCATGGGCGGCGTCGTCGGTCCGATTCTGATCGGCGGGGTGCTTGACGTGTTCCCTGACACCATCGACTGGGGCATGGGCTTCTCGGCGATCGGCATGCTTGCCGTCATCGCGATCCCGGTGCTGTTGCGCACCGGGGACCCGACGAACGAAGCGCTCACCGAAGAAGAATCGGCGCCGGGATGAACTCGTGTTCACCGTTGCGGAAGCCGGATGCGACCGACTCAACAGCCGTGTCGAGTGGCCTGCGAGCGCCGTCGCGTTGGGCGGTCCGAAACCTGCTTTCTGATGCGCGATATCGGCTCTAAGACAATTGTGAACTGCCCCCGTCGTCTACTATAATTCAGACGACCGATCCCCTTTCCCGACATCCCTCTGACCCGGCGCGATGCCCTGGTCGATGTCGGATGCCGCGACGCCGAGAAATGGATATATGAGAATCTACTTTTGCCCGGAATGCGGAGGCTACTCCCTGGGACCCGCCTCCCAATGTGACGAATGCCAAGCCGTGTTGCCCGAAGACAGTTGGGCCGACATTTCCGAGGAAGAACTTTCCCAACTCGAGTACATAGAAGATCTGGAACTGCCTCCCGGTATGCCAACTTGGGAGTACGAAGTCGTCAAGCTGAGCACCGCATCCGGAGTGAACGGGATCAGCTATTCAACGGGAGTCCTAAAGCGCATGGGCGAAAAGGGCTGGGAGCTAATCAACATACTCCCAGGCGAGGACTCGGGTGTCCTGCGTTACGGGGTGTTCAAGCGGTCTTGGGCGCCGGATTACGAAGAGTAGATCCCGGCCTAACCACCCGTTGACGGGCGCCTCGACGTTTGAGGGAGAATGCCCGATTTCGGCCGTCCGGACCCGCCAATCGCTTCAGCGCCGCCCCAAAATCCGAAACTTCGTCGTCGATTTCGTCGATACTCGAACAGTGTCATAGGAGAACGCATTGAAACTCGGCATGAACCTGATCAACTTCGGGCCTGGGGCCACCTCCGAGTCTTTGCTGCGCTCCGCGGTCCTCGCTGAGACGCTCGGCTTCCATTTCGTCATGATCGCCGATCACGTAGCAATAACACCGGACGTCAGCGGCCGCTATCCCGCGCCGTTCTACGATCCGTTCATCACGCTCGCTTGGCTTGCGGGCGAGACGAAGAAGGTCGAGCTCGGCACCACGGTCATCGTGGTCCCGTACAGGAACCCGGTCCACACCGCTCGCCTCGCCGCCAACATAGACCAGATCAGCGGCGGCAGATTCATCTTCGGCGTGGGCGTCGGCTGGGCCCGGCAGGAGTTTGCGGTCATCGGCGCAGACTTTCACCGACGTGGCGCGGTGACGGACGAGTATCTGACCGCTATCAAGACGCTTTGGACTCAGCAACCGGCGTCGTTCGACGGCTGGAATGTCCAGTTCCGCGGCATCGATCCAACTCCCATGCCGGTCCGGTCGCCCCATCCGCCGATTTGGGTCGGCGGAGCGAGCCCCGCTGCGATGCGGCGCGCCGTCATTCATGGCGACGCGTGGCACCCGATGCGGATTAGAACCGACCACATGCGTGATGTCGGACTGCCGGCGCTCCGCGAGACGGCCGAGAAGCTGGGGCGCTCCGTGCCCGCGCTCTGCCCGAGGATCCGGCTGGGCTTGACCAACGGTCCTTTACCCGAAGACACCAGGCTCGCCGGGGAAGGCACGGTCGATCAAGTGCGGACGGACCTGTCCGCGCTGGAAGAACTCGGCGCTGACTACGTGCTTCTGGACACATGGGGAGACGACCTAGCGGAAACCACGCTCTATGAGCGGACATTCGCTCAGTACTCCACCGTGGCCGACAAGATCGCGGACCTGCCGAACGAAACGGTGCGGTAGCCGCGAGAAGCGTGTTTGATCGATCCGAGAACTGCATCGCGGGCACGCGAATGATCGCCGTGCTGGCGGCAGCACCGGCCGCTTTCCGGATACTGGTCGCCTGCGGCTCAGAGCCAGCGAGTTCGCCTGAAACAGACGCCCTGGTCCGTGGCGAAGCGATTTACGACCAGCATTGCGCTGAGTGTCATGGCTCGGACGGCGAAGGCGCGGCCAACTGGCAGCGGCAAAACGCCGACAACACCTACCCGGCGCCTCCGCACGACTCAACGGGCCACACCTGGCATCACAGCAACGGATACCTGTTCCGGACCATCCAAGGCGAAGGCGGAGCTTTTGACTTTACGGGGTTCAAGAGCGCAATGCCCTCATTCGGTGACCGGCTCGATCCCCAAGACATCAGGACCGTCATCGATCACTTGAAGAGCATGTGGGGCTCGACGGAGTTGGCCGCGCAGTCGCGAGCAAGCGGCAAGACCCGTTCCCGCCCGATGAGTAGCCGTTTGCCGCGACCGACTGCGAATTCGGATTACGTCCAGCGCTAGCTCGGCCCGTACTGCCGGCGCCAATCCGACAGGATGCTGTCGTCGTATGGGAAGGGCAGGGGAGGCAGCGCGTCGAGGCCCCAGAATCGGGCGTCTTGCGTCTCCGGTCCGGCGGTGAGCTCGCCGCCGGTGACTTGTGCTGCGTAGGCTGCAAGCACGACCGAGTGGCCGCCGCCGGAGTACAGTCCGACCAAGCCAAGGAGCTCAACTTCAACGTTGGTCTCTTCCTTGACCTCGCGCACCGCCGCGTCCTCGATCGCCTCGCCCCTGTCCACGTATCCGGAAGGGAAGCTCCACCGGCCCATCATCGGCTCGATGTCCCGTTGGACCATCAGCAGCGCGTTGTCCTGACACACGAGCACGACCGCCGCTAGCTTCGGGTCCAGGTACACGACGTGGCCGCATTTCGAGCAGTACGGTCGCTCCACGTCCGGGTCGGACCGTCCGATTACGTCGCCGCCGCACCTGCCGCAATAAGCGTTGTCGTCGTATCGGGAATCTTGTTTCGGAATTGGTTTGTCTCCGGTCAGGCGGATGTCATTCTCTGACTCACTCAATTATATATCCTTCTTTCGTGATCTCCGACAAAAGACCTTCGACTCTCCCGACGATTATTGACGGTCGAACGGGGCAATTCTATAATGGCGACGGCGGCTCGGCCGCGCTCATTCAAGACTGACAATCAAGCTATCCATGTCGACAGGAGTGTCATTTGCCACAAATACGAGAGAACAAAGTGAAGCGCAAGCTCGAACGGGGCGAAATCGCCGTGGTTCTCGCCGGACTTACGACGCCGGACCTGCTGGACTCGATGGGTCCGTTGGGCTTCGACGGTGCGTGGATTGAAGGCGAGCACGGTCCGATCGACTTCGCGGATATTCCGGACCTGACCAGGGCGTGCGACCTTTGGGAGATGACCTCAGTGGTCCGAGTGAACCTCAACGTGCCTGGCGTGATCTACCGCACGCTCGACGTCGGAGCGCAGGGCATCGTGGTGCCTCACGTGAACACCGCGGACGAGGCGCGGGCGGTCGTCGATGCGTCGAAGTTCGCGCCGATCGGCGCTCGCGGGATGTTCACCAGTCGCCAGGGCTACGGCGTTCCGGACTACGTGAATCAGGCCAACAACCAGACGCTCGTCGTCGTGCTTATCGAGGACATCGTCGCGGTGAACAATCTGACCGAGATACTCGAAGTCGACAACATTGACGTCTTCTTCGTCGCTCCGGGAGACCTAGCGCAGAGCATGGGCCACGTGGGCGACATCTCGCATCCCGAGGTCGTGGCTACAATCGATCGTGCCCTCGCCCAGATCACGGCGGCGGGACGCACGGCCGGCGCGCTGGTGACCGATGGGTCAGTCGATACGTACATCCAGCGTGGCGCAAGATTCCTGATGATCGGTTGGCAGGGTTGGGTAGCCAACGGCGCGGCCGCGTTCCAAGACAAAGTCGCGGCGGCCGGGGGCTGACCCGTTTCCGAATCGGAAGAGACCGAGCGAGGGTCCGCCATGCGTAACATATCGAGAGCCCTCGCTCGCGTCGTTCCGGACCCTTACTTCGAATTGGCGACGAGCGTTGGCGAAGCGTGCGTTGAGCTCGGCGCCCGAGCTTATCTCGTCGGCGGCGTCGTTCGAGACGTTCTGATGGGCTGGATCGAATTCGGCGACCTCGACATCATGATCACCGACGCCCCTCCCGATCCGATCAACCTCATCGCAAAGGCCATCGGCGCCCGCGTCGTCAAATCGTCCCTGTTCTCAACGGGACGTCTCGATCTCAACGGCACCGAGTTCGATTTGACGGTCGCCCGGTCCGAGTCCTATCGCGCGCCGGGAGCCCTGCCCGATGTCGCGCCCGGCGTGTTGTCTGACGACCTTGCTCGGCGCGATTTTTCGATCAACGCGATGGCGGCAGAACTCTCGCCTGACGCATTCGGCGACGTCATCGATCCCCACGACGGCCAAGCCGATCTCGAGAACGCTGTCCTGCGCACGCTGCACGAGCGCAGCTTTCACGAGGACGCGACGCGGATGCTCCGGGCGGCACGGTACGCGGCTCGATTCGAGTTCGCGTTGGAACCCCGAACACGCGAGCAGCTCCGGAACGCGCTGCCGCATCTACGGGCGATATCGCCAGTTCGATTCCGGAACGATCTCCAGCGGGTATTCGACGAGCCGGACGTTCCGGAGGTGTTGGCTCTGCTGGATTCCTGGGGTGTTATCGCAGAGTACTTACCAGGCACGGCGATCGACTCGAAGCCGTGGGAGCGGTTCCGGGCCGCCAAGCCATCGGATCAAGGTCAACGACATCGGATAGCGTTCGCACTGTTGGCGCTTACCGGCGATCCCACATCGCATCCGACCGTGGACGTCAGGCTTGCGCTGGACGCCGATGCGACCGCGGCGGTTCGGTCCGCCATCGCGCTGCAAGGTACCTTGCCAGAACTAGACGCCGACGACCTCCGCCCAAGCGAGCTCGTAAAGGCGCTCGACACGCAGATTCCCGACGCGGTTGCCGCCAACGCGCTCGCCACCTCCAACGTCAATTTGAGTGCGAGGCTTGCGCTGTACCTGGACACCTACAGATGGGTAAAGCCAGCGCTCGACGGGCATGACGTCATCGGCATCGGCGTGAAGCAAGGGCCAGCGGTAGGCAATGTGCTGGCCAGACTGCGCGACGCACGGCTCGACGGAGAGCTCGATTTGCGCGAAGAGGAAGTCGCCCTGGTCAGGCAGGCCGTGTCACGTCAGGATTTCTTCGACCCGAAGGGCTAGATGTCTCTGAGTGCTCGGGTCAGCTCGAGCAGGGCGTTTGTGACCGCCCTGGCTTTGAATCGCGATCGACGAACGGGGTAGCGGCCCGATCGAGTCGTAACGTTGCGGCCAACGGCGAAGGCCATGTGCGCCGAATCGATCTCGCCGCTGGTGGGGGAGGGCCGCGTAACGAGGCTCGTGACGCCGACTCCGACATCGGCCTGAAACAGCGCCCTCGCCGCTTCTGCCATCGCCGCTGCGATATCCGTGTCGGGACTGGATTCTGCAATGCCGGCGTCAATCGGTATGTCATTGCTGCCGGGAAACTCTCCCCGCGAGGCAACCATGCCGCCTCGGAAGATATCGGCGCTCCCTGCTACGTCGGTGAGCGTGCTAGCGAACATGCCGCCGGTGAAGCCTTCGATCACACCTAGCGTCTTGCCAGCCGCCTTCAACGCCTCGATCGCCATCGATGCGGCGGTTTGGTCGTCCACACCCCAGACGGCGTCACCCACGATGTCACAGATTTCGGTCTCCATCGGTTCGATCAGTTCATACGCTTCTTCCGAAGTGCGCGCGGTTGCTATCGCCCGCAGATGGATCCCGTCTTCTTTCGAGTAGATGCCCAGCGTCGGATTGATGCTGCCGAACAGCGGCGACAGCATCTCGTCGAGCCCGCCCTCGGTGATGCCGAAGGTCTTAAGGGTTCGGGTCACGATTGACACGTCGGGGTTCATGGTTTTGATCTTCGGGCCAACCTGATCGCCCCACATGCCGTAGAGCTCTCTGGTAGGTCCGGGCATGGCGGCGATGACCTTGCCGTTTCTGTGCACCCACCAACCGGGCGCGGTGCCCAACGGATTGGGAATCGCGTCGGCTGAGTCGATGAGAGTGGCCTGCTTGATGTTGGTGGCGGGCATCGGGAATCCGCGGCCCTCGAACTGGCTCTTGAGATGCGCCAGCAGGTCGTCTTGAACCACCATTTGCTCGCCCATCACACGTGCGATGGATTCGCGGGTCAGATCGTCTGACGTCGGCCCCAATCCACCGGATGTGATCGTCACGTCCGATCGGTTCCACGCCCTGTCGACGGCTTCGAACAGGCGCTCAGGGTCGTCGCCGACCTTCGTGACCCAACAGACCTCCACGCCGATCTTCGCAAGCTCGGAGGCGAGGTAGCCTGAATTCGTGTCGACGATCTCGCCCATCAGAATCTCGGTCCCGATGGAGATTACTTCAGCATGCATGGATATATCCTGTCCCGTCTCGAACGCGGCTCCGGTGGAGGGTAGAGGCGTGGGCGGGCGCAGCCACTCGTGATACAACCGGTAATGTGGGCGATTCAGCAGACGGCGTCTCTGCAGGACCGCAAATGTTCGGGCGTCGAATCCGACCGAAGCCGATCAGCCTGAACCGCCGGCAGAGTCGTCATCCCCGTAAGGAATGTCCTCGACCAGACCCAGCAATGTGTCGGTCCAGTCGGCGTCCAGGAGGACGATCGGCGTCGTGTACTCGTCAGAGACCGGTGTCGCGTAATAGAACTTGCCGTCTGGCGATTTGTCGCCTAGCGAGAAAAGCACGCCGTCGGTGAACGAGACTCCGCGCTCCGTCAAACCCGCGAACCTAATCTCGATGGCCTGACCTTGTTCTTCGATTCCCCACTGTGTATAGTCGCGCGCTTCAACTCGAGCCGATTCAACTGTAATGTTGTCGGGGACAGTCATCAACGGGGTGTACTCCGTGAATTTGTCAGAGTCGAGCGGTCGGGCGACCTTGTCGTCCGGCGTCTTCTTCGCGAACCACTCGCCGTCTTGTTGTTGCAACGAAAGGTATTCGGTCCCTGCCAGGGCGGCATCGCCATAGTAGACGTTGACCTCTTCAATGCTCTCTGGCGTTCGCTTCACGAACCACTTCGGAATCGGCGGTTCGTTGGCAATGCGTCTCAGCACCTCTCCCCACGAGGCCGCGATTAAGAAAAGCTGCGTGAATCCGCTAACCTGGCCGTAGTGGAAATCTCCGTCCGGAGTGGCCGCGCCCAGCCGGAACTCGACGCTTCTGCCTGCCGTTAGTCCAACTTCGACGATGAGTCCGGGTTGGTCCAAACCGTACTCGGCCGGGTCTTCGATAATCGTGCGAACCTCAGAGAAGTCTCGCTTGGTTTTCGGCCCGCTGACCAAGAGAACGATCCCGCCCCAACGAGTTTGGCTCGGCGGAATGCCAACCGGAGTGTCGAACACCCAAGCTTCGTCCTCGTCCATGTGGAAGCTCTGAGTGCTCTCTGTGGTGCTGACTTTGATCCTGTTGATGTCGTCCATCGACACCTGGTAGAACCAGGGCGGTTTGATCGCCGCGTCTTCTTCGTCCTCAAAAGGATTGATGTAAGCGACGATGCCAACAATCACGACGCCGACCACGAGAACTACCGTAGCTTTCCAGTTCATTCAGTCACCTGCCTACCTTCGCCTCCACCACGCGATGACGCCGAAGATGAGCATTATTATCGGCGGCACCAACCAGCTTGACCATTTGATGAAATTCCGCTCGCGTTGATTCACGACAAGCTCTCGGAACGGCACCAGTTTGGGTCTGACGGCTATGAGGTCGAAGTCCTCGGCCAACCAGTTGACGGAGTTCAACAGCAAATCGGCATTTTCGCTGCTGAAGAAGAACCCGTTTCGGGCGAAATCGGAGTCGCCGAATATGACCAGTTTGGCGACCGTATCGGGGTTGGTGACGACCTGCCCGTCCAATGTGCCGCCTGCTTGAACGACGGCCGCCAGATCCAACGGACCACCCAGATCGGTTTCCGTCTCGAACTCGACCTCGTCCGGGTTAGTCTCCAGCCAACTCGCCGGAGTAGACGATATGAGAGTGTCATATTGGATGAATGGCGGAAGGTCCTCGGGCGGGAGCGCGAGAGTCAGCGCGGTCACGCCAGGGAAGAACGCCACATTAACTTGATCGGCAATCGGGATCCCCGATGCGCCGCTCGTGTTGAACTGGAGGTTGGATTTCTGAACCATTGGCGTCAAAAGTTCGCCCGCCACGTTGCTCACGATATCGGCGACACTTTCTTCGAATATATGAACGCCCCATCGTCTCAAGAATTGCCTGTAAGTGCCCGGGGAATCGGTGTCGAGCAGCGCCACCAGCTTGCCCCCGTCCAGCATGTACTCCATGAGCGCGTCGAGCTCCTGGATCGACAGGTCTTGATCCGGACCGCCGATTATGAGAACCGCCGCGTCAGCCGGGACTGCTAGATCCTGTTTCAGGTTGAGCGGCCAAATTTGGTAGTTGTCTCGCAACAAGCCTTCGCGGGCAAAATCGTAACCGTTCGGGTCGGTCTCGCCGGTCGCGGGATCTCGCGTCAAAAACGCTTCGCCGTGGCCGGTCAGGAAGTAGACGCGTTTTTGCTGAATGCCGGTGGCGATTAGCACTCCGGTCAAGAAATCCTGCTCGGAATAATTGAAAACGCCTTGTTGGTTCCCGGACTCCACGTCTTCGAAGACGATCGTCGGGTACTGTTCGACTCCGTATTGCAGAGCTTGTTCCCGCTCCAGTTGCGGGTCGATGAATCGGTACGTGAAGTTCGAGCTGCGCCGTTGGAACTCGTTGAGCAGGTCTTCGGCTTGTTGCTGCGCGAAAGAGTTCTGGGAATCGTTCGGGATGAAGAACGCGTTCGCCCTCACTGGAGAGTCCAACCTGTCGAGTATCTGCTGGGTTTGCGGCGACAGTGAGAACACCCTCGTCGAGGTCATGTCGAATCGGGTCGATGCGCGGAAGAACAGGAAGTTTACGAGCATCGCGATCAGCAAAAACGCCAAGGTCATCACGATCGCGTTGGCGCCGAAGCGTCCGCGTCGCCCTACCATGAACATCGCGATGGCCCGCGGTGACAGGACGAGGGCAATGAACAGGAGGACGAGCCCGATGATCAGCACGGTCAGCGAGACATTACGAATCTCGTCGATCGTCAGCACAAGTACGACGCCGGCAAGGGTGGCCACGAACCCCACGACCGCGCTGATGGCGCTCCAGAAGCCAGCCGATGCGACCGACGAAGTGAGGGTCTCTCTGATTACTTCTCTGTTCGAAGGTTGTCCAGTCAAATCATCGCCACCTTCGGGTTTCCAAAGACCTGATCGTGAAGAAGATAAAAACCGCGGCGATGGACACGAAGTAGACAACATCCGCGGTGTCGATCACGCCTCTTGAGAAATCTTCCACGTGTTGGCTCATCGACATTCCTGAGAACACCAGAGCCGCCGTGCCGGTCACGACCTCGCCGATTCGGTCGACGAAAGACAGTATCAACAAGATCGCCGATCCGACCACGGCCGACACTATCTGGTTGGCAGACAGGGAGGAGCCGAACAGGCCGATCGCAAGAGCCGCCGCGCCGTGCAAGAGCAGTCCGAGGTATGCCGCAAACAACGGGCCCGTATCCGGCTGGCCGAAAACGTACAGCAACAGCACGTAGTAGAGAGTCAACGCCAGCGTCATCAGGAGGATAAGGTAGCTGGCGATGTACTTGCCGAGCACGACCTCCCAGTCGCGGACCGGCGAGGTCACGAGCAACTCGAGCGTGCCCAGCTTTTGCTCTTCCGCCAGAAGGCGCATCGTCAGAATCGGAGCTAAAAACACGATGAAGAAGCTGGCCCAGTCGACGATACCGCGTACGCTTGCTTCAGCGAACGGCGCGGTGATGTCGAAGACGAAAAAGATCCCGGTAAGCGATAGGAACATCGCTCCAACGACGTATGCGCCCGGGGTCGAAAAGTAGATCTTGCTCTCTTTGACGGCGATTGTCAGTGTGTTCATCTGGCCACGACCTCTTCTTCTGTTGTCAGCCGCAAGAAGATCTCTTCCAGCGACATGACCACGCCTTCGAGGCCGAGCAGGTCCCAACCCGCATTCACGACCTTCGCGGCCAGGCCGGCTCTGATTTCGACGCCCAATTCGGACTGGACCCGATACTTCGGCACCTGACCTGGCTCATCGGGGATGCGGTCGACGCTTTGAACGCCGTCGACGTCAGCCATAGCCTTTATCACGTCTTGTTGCGGGCCTTTGACCTCGATGTCGACGCGCTCACGGCCGACGAGGCGTTCCGCCAGGTTCTCTGGGCTGTCGACCGCGATGATCTGACCCTCGTGAATGATGATGACACGTTCGCAGATCTGGCTGACCTCGGGCAGAATGTGCGTGCTGAGAATCAGGGTCTGCTGGCCGCCAAGGTCTTTGATGAGCTGTCGGGTTTCGACGACTTGAATCGGATCGATCCCAATAGTCGGCTCGTCCAGTATCAACACCTCGGGTTCATGAAGAATCGCTTGCGCGATGCCGACCCGCTGTCTAAACCCTTTGGAAAGCTTGCCGATGATGGTTGTGTAGTAATCCTCAAGATGGCAAACACCAACGACATCGTCGGTGCGAGACGCGATTCGCCCTCCCGACATACCTCTCAACTTGCCCATGAACGTCAAGTACTCCTTGATGTTCATTTCCGTATAAAGCGGCACGGTCTCCGGAAGATATCCAATGTGGCGGCGAGCCTCCAACGACTCGGTGACGATGTCGTAGCCCGCTATCGTCACTTCTCCGGACGTGGGTGGAATGAAACCGGTGACGATTTTCATCGTCGTCGTCTTGCCCGCGCCGTTCGGGCCCAGGAACCCCAGGATTTCACCTGCTTCGACGCGGAAGCTAACGTCGGTGATCGCCGGGTAGTTCCCGTACATCTTGGTGACGTTGTTGACTTCTATCATCCCGATATCCTTTTCGCCAACCGCAACGTTGTTCGGTGACGCTCGACACGCATACGTATCGCCAGGCTATCTCATATGTACGCACAAATCGCTCGACGGGATTTCTCGACGCCAACGCTGTCGTCGGGACCCCACAGGTAAGCACACGCCCCGAGCCTGTCTGACGAACCGCCTGGGAACGCACCTCGGCGAAACGCAGGCACAAGCCTGTCACGCAAACCTAAGGGATTCTAAACCATCTCATCGGACGCGTTCAAGGCTTGCGAAATCCCTGATTGGCGGAACTGACGCGTTTTCGCTTTTTTCTTTAGGGAGGTGTCGTTTGAATCATAAGGTTATAATTAGGTGGGTTGCCACAATTCAAACAACAACGTCCGACGCTTCAGCTCGAGCGAGCTTGACTCGGCGCCGGTGTTTGCAATCGATCACGAGGCACAATCGATGACGACGGGCTTTAGATCAATACCTCCCGTGAACGAGCTCTTGGCCGACAAACGGGTTGAGCAGCTCGTCGAGGTCCACTCGAGAGACGCGGTTGTCGACCTGATTCGAGAGCAACTAGACGATGTCAGAGCCGCCATATCGAACGGCGACGCGGCGCCCGGCATCGATGACATCATCGCCCAGATCGCGCGCAAATGCGAGGAGCGATGGCGACCGTGGCCGTCAAGAGTCATCAACGGAACCGGAGTCATCCTGCACACCAACCTGGGCCGCGCGCCATTGAGCGACGATGCCGTGCGGGCGATGGAGAGGGCGGCGATCAGCTACGGCGACCTTGAGTACGATCTGTCGACCGGCAAGCGCGGCTCTCGCCACGAGCACGTGTCCCGTCTCGTGTGCGAGGCGACCGGCGCGGAAGCGGCCATGGTCGTCAACAACAACGCTGCGGCGGTGATGCTCGGACTCGCTGCGCTTGCGGCGGGACGGGAGGTCATCGTGTCGCGCGGCGAGGCGGTGGAGATCGGCGGAGGATTTCGGATACCGGACGTTCTGAAGCAGAGCGGCGCCGAGCTCGTCGAAGTCGGAACCACAAACCGCACCTATGCTAGAGATTACGAGACGGCGATCACCGAACGGACCGGCGCGATACTCGCCGTCCACGCATCGAATTTCAAAGTGATGGGCTTCACCCACGCCCCGACGATCGCCGAATTGGTGGATGTCGGACGGCGCAAAGACGTCCCCGTGCTACACGATCTTGGTTCCGGTTGCCTGCTCCCGACGGAGCCCTACGGCCTGGCGCCCGAGCCGATGCCGCAGGACGCGGTGCGCGCCGGAGTCGACCTCGGGTTCTTCTCCGGCGACAAGTTGCTCGGCGGACCGCAAGCCGGCATTATCATCGGCAGCCTTGAATCGGTTGCGGTAGTCGCCAGGCATCCGCTGGCCAGGGCGATGCGGATTGACAAGATAAACATGGCGGCTTTGGCGGCAACGCTGTTGCACTACATCCGCGGCGAAGCCGAAACCGCCGTTCCGATATGGAAAATGATTTCCGCGACCGACGATGCGATCAAACAAATGGCGTCGGACTGGGCGGAGAGCGCCGGTGGCGAGGCGACTGTCATGGAATCGAGATCGGCGATTGGCGGCGGAAGCCTCCCCGGCGAGACGCTGCCGACATGGGTCGTGAGTCTGCCGACGCACAGGGCGCTCCATGGGGCCGAAGGCGTCGCTCGCGCGCTTCGCGAGAGCACTCCGCCGGTCATCGCGCGGATCGAGGATGACAAGGTTCTAGTCGACCCGAGGACCGTGTTGCCGGACGACGAGCCCGCGTTGCTCGAAGCGATGAAGCGCGCGGTCGAGATCGGAGGCGGCGAATGACCTCGAATCGCGGTCGCCAGGACCCGGAATCCCGGTTGCTTAGGCAGGCCAATCTGCCGACCGAAGTGCACCTGCGGCGCATGAAAGTTCGCCCAGCGTTGGACAAGCTCGACAAGTATCTGAACGACGCCGTCATGGCCGGATTTCCGCGAGTCAGAGTGGTGCACGGCAAAGGCGTCGGCACTATGAAGAAGGCCGTCGCCGATTTTCTGGCAAGCCATCCGTTGGTGGCTCGGCAATACGCCGCGAGCCCATCGGAAGGCAACGGCGGCGTCACGATCGCCGAATTGGAATAAGCGCCGCGAAGTTTTCGCGGCGTCTGGCCGCGACGGCCTCGCACATCGATTAGCGACCCGGTTCAGGACCGACGATGACATTGTTCGAGCACGAAGCGGCTCAGAAGAAAGAGAAACTCGCTCCGCTGGCGGCGAGAATGCGGCCGCGCACTTTCGATGAGTACGTTGGGCAGGATCACATCGTTGGGTCGAACACCACGCTGCGTCGGGCTCTGAACGCTGGACACGTCCCGTCGATGATCCTCTGGGGGCCGCCCGGAACCGGCAAGACGACGCTGGCCACGCTGCTGGCCACGATGACGTCCAGCTATTTTGAACGGATCAGCGCCGTCGGGTCCGGCGTCGCCGATCTGCGGCGCGTCATGTCGGAAGCCAGCGATCGGCTTGGGATGCACGGCCAACGATCAATCCTGTTCGTCGATGAAATCCACCGGTTCAATAAAGCGCAACAAGATGTCATTCTCCCCCAGGTCGAGGATGGGACCATCGTCCTGATCGGAGCGACGACAGAAAATCCGTCTTTCGAAGTAGTGTCGCCGCTGCTGTCGCGGTCGACCGTGTACGCTCTCACTCCGCTCGCGCCCGAGGAAGTCGAGCAGGTGGTGCATGCGGCGCTCAACGACTCGAACCGAGGCCTCGGAACTCTCGACGTCACGCTGGATGAAGACGCTTTTGAGGTATTGGTCAACCTGTCGAACGGCGACGCTAGGACGGCACTGAACGGGCTCGAACTGGCGGTGTTGTCCGCGCCGATGAGCTCAAGCGGCGGGCGCATCGTTGACCGCGAGACCGCTCACGATGCGATGCAACGGCGCGTCGCGCGGTACGACAAATCCGGCGACATGCATTACGACACGATCTCGGCGTTCATCAAGTCGGTCCGCTCGTCGGACCCCAACGCGGCGGTCTACTGGCTGGCGCGCATGATCGAGGCCGGCGAAGACCCGCTATTCATCGCACGAAGGATCGTCGTGCTCGCGGCGGAAGACATCGGGATGGCGGACCCGCAGGCGCTGTCCGTGGCCGTCGCCGCTCAACAGGCCGTCCATTTCATCGGCATGCCGGAAGGGCGGATACCTCTCGCCGAAGCAACTGTTTACCTGGCGACGGCGCCGAAGAGCAACGCGGCTTACATGGCCATCGGCGGAGCGCTGGAAGACGCTCGCAACACCCGCAACGATCCGGTGCCGCTGCATCTGCGGAACGCCGTCACCGGAATGATGCGCGACCTCGGCTACGGCAAAGACTACAAATACACGCACGACTTCGAAGGCCATTTCACACCTACCGACAACTTGCCCGAAAACTTGAAGGACCGCAAGTACTACGAGCCGACCGATCAGGGCTACGAGGCAGAGGTGGCCAAGCGTCTGAGCCGCTGGTGGGGCGCGCTGGCATCGTTGTCAGATCAGGACGAGTCGTAGCGCCGGGCCTATCTCCACCAGGGTCAGTGGCTTGCAGGCTACCCGAATGCGGTCGTGGCGAGTTCAACCGATAGCAGCTGGCACGCGCGAACTCGAACCTCCCATGGCCGCTCTGGAGCGATCCCTTTTTGGGCCCCGTTCGCCTCAACAACTGAGCTCGATTGACCTCGGCTTCGGCGATTGCTAAACTCGCGCCATCAGTCTGGGAGCCGCGATCATCGATGCTCTGTCCAAGTTGCGGTCAAGAAAACCGACGGGATGCAACGTTCTGTGACGCCTGTAGCGCTCGTCTGACCGCACTCGACGCCTTGGCCCGAGGGTCCAATGAACTCGTCGCCGGTCTGATTGCTGACTTCGTCGGCCGCCGCCGCGAGATGAGCGATCTGGTTTCCGCGTTTGACGACGCAAAATCAGGCGAAGGCCGACTGGTCATGCTAGTCGGCGAGCCAGGGATCGGCAAGACCCGCATTGCGGAAGAGTTCGCCGCCCACGCCATGACGCAGAAGTCCGTCGTGCTCTGGGGACGGTGCCACGAGCAATAAGGCATTCCGCCGTTCTGGCCATGGGTGCAGGCGATCCGGTCCTACGTCCGAGAGCGCGGACCCGAAAAGCTCCTCTTGGATATGGGTGCTGGCGCATCGGTGATCGCCGAGATCGTACCTGATGTCAACGAGATGCTGCCTGACCTCAAGTCGCCGCCAGAGCTCGACAGCCCGGAGCAAGCCCGGTTCCGCCTGTTCGACGCCACTGCCACTTTCCTGAAGAACGTATCTCACCGATCAGACGCCCTAGTGCTCATACTGGAAGACCTGCACTGGGCCGACAAGCCTTCTCTGCTGCTGTTGGAATTCCTGGTCCAGGAGCTTTCCGAGGGCCACCTGATGGTCGTCGGGACGTATCGGGACGCAGGCCTGTCCAGACAGCACCCTCTGGCCGAAACCCTTGGCGAACTCACTAGGTCGCGCCCGTTTCAGAGAGTTGCACTTCGAGGTCTGAGCCTCGAGGATGAGGGAGAGTTGATCCACGCCACATCGGGAGCGCAACGAAATCAAGAGTTCGTTGAAATGATCCACTCACGCACAGACGGCAATCCCCTGTTCACTGGCGAAGTGCTGCGAATGCTGAAACAAGAAGGCGGTGTCGGTTGGGAAGACGCAGGTTTCAGGATACCAGAGGGCGTGAGAGAGGTAATAGGCAGGCGGTTGAACCGGCTGACCGAACGATGCAACCAGGCGCTGACCGTGGCTTTTGTGATCGGTAGAGAGTTCGAGTTTTCGCTGCTAACCCCACTTGTGGAGGGTATGTCCGGAGACGAACTGTTGGAGTCGTTGGAAGAAGCGCTATCCGTCCGTGTGATAGAGGAGTTTTCGGACACGGAGGGCCGCTACCAGTTTACCCATAAGTTAATACGAAATACGCTTGCAGAGGAGTTATCGCTTACGAGGCGAACGCGATTGCATGCCCGTGTCGCTGAGACTCTGGAGCAGCTATACGGCGCCGAAGCGCAGGCACACGCTGCTGAGCTTGCTCATCACTTCTCACAAGCCGAGACAGTCCTTGGCACAGAAGCGCTGGTGCGCTATTCGATATTGGCCGCGGAGCGTGCGATCGTAAGCTATACGTATGAAGAGGCAAAAACCCACTTTGACCAGGCGATGAAAGCCAAGACTGGCCAAGGTGTGGATTCGGAGATGGCTGCTATTCTGTTCGGGCTCGGTCGAGCCCAAGTAGCCACATACGTGCGAGATGAAGAGGCCCGACAGGCAGTCTCAAACCTGAGTCGTGCCTTCGATTACTACGACGAAGTCGGAGATGTGGATCGTGCCTTGCCCATCGCTCAGATTCCCCCGACCACGTACATAGCGTCGGATCCCAAGTTCCGACGCCTGGTAACTCGTACCTTGGAGTTGGCGCCAACTGACTCCCATCATGCCAGGGCTCTCCTGCAAACCTCCGGCCTCGAGTTGGGTTTGCGTGGAGCCGATTATGAGGGAGCTCGCGATACATTTGATCGCGCCATTGCAATCGCACGGCGCACGGAGGATGCTGCTCTCGAGATGAGCGTGCTGTCCCAGGCTGCTAGGGTGGATTGGTACCATCTGCGTTTCCAGCAGTATCTGGATCGCGGCCTCGCCGCCATCGATCTCGCATACCGAGTTAATGACGTCAGCGCCGAGGTACGGGCTCGAGTTCACGCTTTGGGTTCTCAAGTTGTGATTGGCGACCTGGAAGGGGCACGCCAGCATGCGCCGGCTTTGGTGTCCGTGGCCGAAAAGAGTCGTCTGCGGTCACGCCTGGCGATGGCGCTTGCGCTGAACGCCGACCTATCCCGATTCGAAGGCGACTGGAGGAAAGCCCGCAAATTCAGCGATCGAGCTTTAACCGAAGGTCCCCTGTTCGCACATATCCTGGGCCCACGGGTACTGTTGGAGTACGATACAGGTGAATTCAACCAGGGCGAAGCATATCTTAAGCGACTCTTGAAGAGTACGCGCCGGTCAACGCCAGGACGGATTTCGAATTCGTAATGCCCGCCGTGGTCTTGCCAATCGTGACGTACATCACTGGGGTCGCCCGCCATTTGAACGTTGCCGAAGAAGTTGCGGCAACCGTGCTTTCATCATCCGTCACCACCCCGTTATTTGATAGGTTCGCCAGGATCGGGCTGGGATTGATCGCCGTCCAGCGAAATGACGCTGCTGCGGCCGAAGAACACTACAGTGCTCTGGGACCACTCCAGAGCGCGCTGTTCATGGAACTTGGCGTGTGTGACGATCGCATCCGGGGCCTCCTTGCCAAAGTGACAGGCCATTTCAAATTGGCGATGTCTCATTTCGAAGATGCGCTGACCTTTTGCCGCACGGCCGGGTGCCATCCCGAACTGGCCTGGACATGCCACGACTACGCTGGCATGCTCATCCAGCGTGACGAATCAGGTGATCTCTACAAAGCCAGAGAGCTTCTCGACGAGGCCGGCCAGCTCGCTTCAGACCTCGGCATGAAGCCACTCAACGAGAAAGTAAACGCGGTCAGAGAGCAACTCGACGCCCGGCCTGCGCCCAAGCCCTCCTACCCGGATGGATTGAGTCGCAGAGAGGTCGAGGTGCTTCGTCTGGTGGCCGCCGGCAAGACCAACCGCCAGATCGCCGATGAGCTCGTAATCAGCCCGGGGACCGTCGCCTACCACATTACAACATCCTCAACAAGACAACATCGGCCAACCGCGCCGAGGCCACGGCGTACGCCATCAACCACGACTTGGTTTCCTGATTCACGGTCTCTGATCCCCTCGCGCATCGCCCTTTCTTGTTGAGCGCTCGACGGTTCTAGCCGTCCAAGCGCACCGCTTCGGACGCCGCCTCGGCCCCTGATTTCTGCCCCATAAAACTCGTCCCGGTTTTTTAGCCTCCCTATTGGTTTTCGCCACAATTGGGCGCCGGTTTCGATAACCGCACGCCTGGCGACCACCGAAACCTTGAACTTCTTCGAGGTTCAACGGGTCCGCGGCGGAATCCTCCACCTTGAAAGACTAGAACTCCTTTTTCGAAACCCTTGAACTTCTGAAGATACGCCCGCATACCACTGAGCGCGACCCTCTGCCTATCACCAGCGGCCACCCCGCCGCGAGGAGGCGAAGGAACAATGAAACACACGCGCAGTATTGGCAAACTGACCATCGTCCTTGGCATCGGCGTCGCAATGTTGACTGGAAATCTGGCGCCAAACATCTCGATCGCCGTCGACGCGTTCACCCCCAACCAGAGCGATGAACAGATCGTTAAGGCAATGGTCGTACCACCCTCCGAGGTCTACATCGAAGACCTGGAATACCTGAAGAAATTGGGAACTATCTTGAGGACGACCACTAGCGGCAACGAAGCGCTGTCTTTCGCAGTCGATCGTGAGATCGGAGTGGTGTTTCAAGATGATAACGGGGCAATGTTCAAACCGGCGCAGGGCTACATCATCCTGGACCGGACAGTCTCGCCCGTGGCGGCTTCGCTAAGTTTCGTGCGTGAGATGGCCCACGCTCTGAACGACGTCCAAGAGAACACCGGTGACGCATTCCTCTCCACTCGCGATGAGTACATCACGGATATGCTTTTGGACGAGGTCGTTGCGACCGTCAAGACGATCTGCGCCGAAACCGAGCTCGAGGACACGATTGTCGATGTATCCTGCATTGCCGCAACGTTGGAAGACCCGTATTGGGCTGCCTACGTGGAAGCCGTTCGGGATGCCTAGGACCGTGATGCCTGAGACTGGGAGAACGGTCCCCAAGCATTGATCACGAAGACAGAAAGTGAAATGATCGGGAGAGAAGCCGGATTCGAGCGTTTGGTCACGGCCTTCGAGAATGGTGAGGTCATCGGTTCGGTGACTGGAGAGACCCACCCAACCTACTACGGAGGATGTGGGACGCGGTGCACTAAACTGTTGCTGTGTTCACCACCAAGGACCGCGCTGGCGGCGGGTAGCTGGCGCAAGCGTACTTGGTCGCTCTGACGTTCGCTTAGGAGGGTGGGTATCCGCTATGCATGCTGGGGTTCAGTTGACGTGTGACGACGAGTCGGAGAATCTCGTCTTCGCTGTCGATACGCGAATCCCGAACGGCAACCAGGCTTTGTCCGCGACCGCCTTTCGGCAGAACCTCATTGAGGGAGTCTCGCCGCCCGTTCCCTCTTGGCCTGGCTGAGCTGTAACCGCATCAAAATAGAACGCCTTCAGGTCTTCCAAGAACTCCAGGGCGGTGACTGGGTACTCACCCGAACATCCTCGGACCCAACATTGAAAGGCTGTCGCCCCGCCGATGAAGGCACGCGGTCGATGAGATCGCGACCCGCCGCTCTGCGACCGGAGGCCCTTCCACCCATGGGCGGCCCCTTCGTACACGGGGCATTCGATGTTTAGCAAGCTTGTTCGAACAACCTCCTATGACTGGTTCGGCAGGACCATTTCTCACCTTCCCCAGTCACGTCCTGCGATGTTGGCACGTCGCCCTTGCTCGGTCAACTTCAGGAAATGCTATCTAGCATTGACTGGCGGGCGGTTGACTAGCGCCGCGCAAAACAGCCGGAGCGTTTCCCATTTTGAATGCATCCCGGCGTGATTCGATCGCCTCTACCCTCGTGCGACGTCCAAGGCAGAGCCAGCCGTGGGACAGCACCTGCATCCGCATTGCAGCTCATGTCCGATTCGGCGAGTTGACCATTGAGCCGCGACTGCTAATTCTCGGGTCGAACCACAGACGCTCGACAATCCGGGGTTTGTTGATATAATCGCCCTATCATCCCCGAGGCGTATCGGCGACGACACGGTCGGTGCGCAGATGACATGTATCGGAAAGTAGAAGGAGAGTCGCCCGTGGTTGACCAACAAGGCCAAATATTGAGACCGGAGACGATGATCGAGGAGTTCAAGAAAAACGGCGTGACGCACATCATCACGATTCCGGACTCCGAAACGAATTACCTGTACGAGCTCATGGAGAAAGATCCTTCGCTGGACATCATCCCGGTGGCCCGCGAAGGGGAGACCATGAGCACTGCGCTGGGCCTGAACATCGCGGGCAAAGTGCCGGTGTGCCTGATCCAGAACACCGGCATGATGGAAGCCGGCGACTCGATCCGCGGGATGGCGCTGGACGCCGGGTTCCCGTTGGTGATGGTGATCGGTTACCGAGGCTGGACTCGCCACGGCGTCGTCAACGACACGGCCGCGAAATATACCGAGCCGTTCCTGCACGCGTTCGGGATAAATTACTACCTGGTCGAGACCGATGACGACGGCTCACGCATATCGTCGGCGTTCGAAGAGGCGCGAGCCACGAAGCGGCCGGTGGTCGTGCTGATCGGCGACGAGTACCACGGTTTCAACAGGTAGACCCGCTCCGGACGTGGGGCACACCAACATTGTTACGAATGGGAATCATCGGAGGTCATCTTGATCGAAGCAACGGATGTATTCGAAGCATTTCTGCCGCATAGAGGCGACGCCATTGTGTCCGCCACCGGCACGGCGGGCAGCCATTGGAGAGATTTCAGCACCAACACAAGCAGAGACATCTCTCTCGGCGGCGCCATGGGCCACACGACGCCTGCAGCATTCGGTTTGGCGATGGGCCTGCCCGACGAAAAGGTCGTAGTGTTCGACGCAGAGGGTTCGCTGCTAATGAACCTCGGCGTGCTTGCGACAATCGCGGGCAAAAAGCCAGCCAACTTCTACCATTTCCTGTTGGACAACGGTTGCTACGCCACGACCGGCGGTCAACCTGTGCCCAACTCGCAGGAGATCAACTACGCAGGCATGGCCAGGGAAGCCGGTTACGCCTCGACGTACGAGTTCGACGACCTTGAAGAGTTGGTCACCAATCTCGAAAGCATCATGCAGGAAACCGGACCGGTGTTCGTCGCGATCAAGGTCTTCGCAGAAGTCCAGAACCTACCTATCGCCCTTCGAACACGCCGGCCGAGCCGCAGCCGAATGGAGACAATCGTCGACCTACAGAACGAGATCGGAATCAGCGCCGAATAGTCAGGCGCCGACCCGCAACAAGATTCGGCATGCTCCAGGTACGGACGCAAAGACGTTGAAAACATGATTTCACTGCCAGTCGCATTGGGGATGCTGAAAGTGGGCTTGATCTTCGGATGGGTCATCGCCGGGTTGTTCGTGGCGTGTGCATTCGTGATCGCGGTCGTGTTCACGGTCGATCTGGGTGAAAAGGGTTTCGGCATAATTGGAGTCGCGGGGCTGGGATTCGTCGTCGGAGCAATCCTCGGCGGCGCATTCGAGTTGGTCGGCCACTCGCTCGAGCAAATGACAGACACCGAGTAGATTCTGGTCGCTGCTCTCTGCAACGGCGGCCCAGCAATCTGCGGCCTCGCTACAAGCCCATCGGCTCCCCCGGTGTCTCAGCTTGCCGTCGATGTGACCGAACTCGCTATGCCTCAGCGGCGGGCTCAGGTTGGACGGAGTCGAAGCGAGCCACTCGCCGGAGCACCCACGCCGCGTTCACCACGACTACCGCGCCGCCGATTGCGATTGCTACAGGCGCGCCAACTGCGTTCGCGATGGCGCCGGTGTGGAACCCCGCCAGTCCGCTGACTCCCCACATCATCGCCTGAAAGCTCAGAACACGGCCTCTCAAGCCGTCAGGCACGCTAGTTTGGAGGACCGTGTTCACGGTGGTCTCGTACATCACCACGGAGGCGTACGCCGCGGCAATTACGACGAGGGAAACAGGCAGCCACTGAGAGAACGCGAACACCACAAGGAACACGCCGAAGCCGAAACTGCCGCCGACCATGAGGCGCGATTTTCGGTTGACCTCGCCGATGTTCGACATGATTATCGACGACACCGTCGCGCCCGCGCTGCCCGCCGCCAGCAGGTACCCGAGCCCCGACGCTCCGGCGTCCAGCACGTCGCGTGCCATCACCGGCATCATCGCCTCGTGCGCCCAACCGAATCCTTCAACGACGAACACCATCAGGATCAGCGTCCGAACTTTCGGGTCGCTGATGACGTATGAAAAGCCTTGCTTTAAGTCCTCCAGCGGTGTCGTCGGCGTCCGGGGTTCGCGCGTCACCTTCCGCATTGCGAGGATGAGAAACGGAGCTAGACCGTAACACACGGCGATCACCACGTACGCGTAACCGATGTCGAACCGGCTCACCACTGCGCCAGCCAGGAGAGGCGCTACGATGCCCATCACCGTCATGCCCGCAAATCGGGCGGCCGTTGCGCTCAACAACTTTTCGCGGCCGACGATGTCCATCGTCATTGCCATCATGGTCGGGACGTGGGCCGACGCCACCGTGCCTTCTAAGAACGAAGCCAAGATTACGTGCCAAAGCTTGATGTTGTCGGTGAGTATGAGGACCGCGAGCGTCAAACCGAGCAAGCTCCGGATGCTCATCGACACGAGCACCAATTGCCTGCGCGGGATCCGATCCGAGAGCACGCCACCGACGACCGCGAACAGAGTCAGCGCAAGGCCCCCCGTGCCCGCGGTAATGCCAACCCACAGAGGCGAGTCGCTGACCTGAAGGGCCAGCCAACCGTGCACCGTGAAATAGGTAATCAGCGCCATGTCGTTTAGGACGCTGGCGAACCAAAACATTCTGAATTGGCGATCTCTAAATAGCGACCACACAAGCTCTTCTCAGTTAAACCGGCGCATCCGATTTGGGGAGTGTTCCATCGTGGCGACGCATGCCCGAAAAATCGCATCTGTCGCGGGTCGATCACGGGGCAGACGCGGTTCAACCGCTGGTCTCAACGAGTCACGTTGGTTGGGCACTGTATCCATTCAGCGACCGTGGGTATCCGCTCGCCCTGAGCAACGTTATGTCCGACGATCGGACAAAGCATGAGGCAGCAACGACGGCTCAAAATAGTGTCATTCTGAGGCCGCAGCCGAAGAATCTGGGGCCCCGCAGGGAGATAATTTTCGCATACGACCAGATCCTTCGCTGCGGCTCAGGATGGCGAGATGAGGAGCCGTTACTTGGAAGCTTGTCGAAGGGCCTCCGCCCATCAAGATGCGAGCCACCCTAGGCAGCGGGTTGATCGCGGACCACCAACGCGTCACCGACGTCACCTCCGGCGCGCTCTCAGTGAGCTCGCGCGACTGGAGTGGCGCGCCAACAAACCCGCGCGCGCGCTCCTGCGGAACCCCAGATCCGACGCTTCACTGAGGGTGGCATAGAAGCCGTGTCGCTGCCCACCAATTAACCTATCTCGTGGCAGCGATAACGCCGACCCTGATAGTGCGCACTGAAGCTTTGCCGGTCGCGGATTCGGTGTATGGTACGTGTGGCGACCGAGTCTCGGCAGGGAGGACGGGTCACCTGAGCAATCAGTCCACTCAAGTGCTTCGGATCCATCCAACCGGGGTGATCTCTTGCGCCTCGGCAGACCGCCAGGCTCCCGGTCAGACGGCTGTTTCCCTCATCGTCGCATCGAAGACGTCGAGGGTGTAATCGATGTCTTCCGACGTTATGCCGTAGTGGGTGACATACCGCCATCGCTGGGCGGGTCCGCCGCCCTTGACGCCGCGCTCGTTGAGCTTGCGAGCCAGTCCCGCCCGGTCCGGGTGGTCGACTTCGAAGAACACCAGATTCGTCTGCAGGCTATCGGGGTCGATGGTGACGCCGGGAATGTTTGCCAATCCTGTCGCGAGCTTGCGGGCGTTGGCATGGTCTTCGGCAAGCCGGTCGACCATCGTGTCCAGCGCGACGATTCCCGCTGCCGCGACGATGCCTACCTGCCTCATACTGCCGCCAACGATTTTGCGCCATCGCCGAGATCGGGCGATGAAGTCGTGGCTGCCGCAGATTATCGAGCCTATGGGGCAGCTCAGGCCCTTGGACAGACAAAACGTGATCGAGTCTGCATCTTTGGCCAACTCGGCAACCGGAGCCTCGAGCGCGACCGCAGCGTTGAAAATCCGAGCGCCGTCGATGTGGAGGGGCGTTTCGCGATCGTGGGCGATGTCGGCAATCGTCTTTGTGTCCTCCGGTGTGAGAACCGCTCCGCCGCACGCGTTTTGGGTGTTCTCGAGCGCGACAACGGCGGTGCGGGGTTGGTGTACGTCGTTCGGCCTGAACGCCGCGATGACGTCATCCGGATTCAGCATCCCTCGGTCGTCGTTGGGAATCGTGTGGAACGAGATTCCACCGAGCACGGACGCGCCGCCGGCTTCGCTCCTAAAGATGTGGGCTTTGTTCCCAAGAATGATCTCGTCGCCGCGACCGGCGTGCGAGAGCATCGACACGAGGTTGCCCATCGTCCCGCTTGCGACGAACACGGCTGCTTCTTTGCCCATGCGGTCGGCGGCAATCGCTTCGAGGCGATTCAGCGTCGGATCATCGCCGAATACGTCGTCGCCGACTTCGGCTTCGGCCATCGCGCGGCGCATCTCGGGAGTCGGGTGGGTAACCGTGTCGCTTCGTAGATCGACATCTCGCATTAGCGTGCCTCCAACATCGGGAAACCAGTTTCAATCACGCGCACAATTCTATCAAAGCCAGCTTGTCAAACGCTATCGTCTCGCCTAAGATTTACCTGGTTCGAAGCTCTTTCACTGGTTCCAGAATGACACAGCAACATCTCACATTAGAAAGCGGCCATCTTTCGTTGGAGTCCGTGCTTGACATCCCCGACTCCAACGACAAAGTTCCCGGCGTGGTTCTGTGCCATCCCGATCCTCGCTATGGCGGCGACATGGACAACGACATCGTTGTCAGAACGGCGCGAGACTTGGCGAGCGCGGGCATCGCTGCTCTCCGGTTCAACACGCGGGGCGTTGGGAACAGCGACGGCGAGTTCGACCGCGGCAACGGCGAGACCGACGACATGCTGTCCGCCGTGAACATGCTCGAGGTGCACGAAAAGATCGACCCAAGCAGAATCGGTGTATTCGGATACTCCTTCGGCGCGTCCGTGGCACTCCAGACGGCAGGGGAGTCGAGCGTCGTCAAGGCCGTGGCGTCGGTCTCGTGTCCGGCAACGATCTTCAGAGTGTTGGGTTCGATAGAAATGCTGCAACCGAAACTATTCGTGATGGGCGACAAAGACCACAACTTCCCGGTCGAACAATTCCGGTTTCTCACCAAGCGATACTCCGAGCCCAGAGAGGTGTCTGTTGTCACCGGCGCTGATCACCACTTCCGCGGCATCGAATCGATCGTGGGCGAGATGACGGCCGACTTTTTCATCCGACGGTTGACCGGCGACCAGGCGGGCTAACGTGCGGCAAGCGGCAATCTCGTTTCGAAGCAAACGCCTGACGCTCGACGGAGTGATCTCGACCCCAGGCCAATCCGACGACGAACCAGGGGCGCTCGTCGTGTGCCACTCGCATCCAACACTGGGCGGCGACATGACCGACGCAGTGGTGATGGCGATTTGCGAGGCGGCGGACTCGGTGGGAATGGCTACTCTCCGATTTAATTTCCGAGGCGTCGGTGATAGCGAAGGGCAGTTCACCAACGGCGACGAGGAAGGGCACGACGTCAAGGCCGCCGTCGACACGATCCGCAGGTGGCCAGGAATCGACGGCAGGAGGGTGGCCATCGCCGGGTACTCGCTTGGCGCAGCGATCATTCTCGACAATCTGAAACGGCTAAAGCAAGCCCGAGCCATCGTGGTGGTTGCTCCCACCGTCGAGTCGCTCAAGAACCCGAAATTCGCTGGCGACGAGCGGCCTCGGCTGGTGGTGGCGGGTCAGAACGACAAGGTGGCGCCGTCGCTCGCGATCCAACGCGAACTCGACTCCGCGAGTCAACCGCTGAGATTCGCCGAGATGCTCGACGCGGACCATTCGATGCGCGGCCACGAATCCATGGTCGGTGATCTTGTAGCCGAGTTCGTCGCGGGCGCGCTCGCCTGAGAGCACGCTGGATCGCGTGAGGTCCGTCCGTCTGTGACCCGATTTCAGCGCCCATTTCTTTGACTTGGCGTAGGCCGATCACGCGAGTCCGCAGATATTTTTGTTTGCGACTGAGGCCCTCAGCTACGCTTGACGCATCGGGACGTGGCTTTCGAAGTTTAGATGTAGGCGCCAACAGATCTGAACGTTCGGAGGTTGCGGTGACATACGAAACCAGGGATCGCCTCGAACGAGACTCGATGGGCGAGTTCCAAGTTCCGGTCGACGCCTATTACGGCACCAACATGATGCGCGCCGTGCTCAACTTCCCGATCAGCGATCTGCGGTTCGGACGGTCGTTCATCCGGGCGATCGCGTCGATTAAGCAGGCGGCTGCCAACGCTAACGCGGAGCTCGGGTTGTTGAATCCGGAACTGGCCGGTGCGATCGTCCAAGCCGCGGCTGAAGCTGACAAGGGCGAATTCGACGATCAATTCGTAGTCGACATTTTCCAGCCCGGGTCGGGCACCTCGACCAACATGAATGCCAACGAGGTGATCTCAAATCGTGCGATCGAGATTCTCGGCGGCGAAAAGGGCTCTCGCACACCGGTGCATCCCAACGATCACGTCAACCTGGGCCAATCGTCCAACGACGTAATCCCAACCGCCATCCACGTCGCCGCGCTGAAGGCCGTCTACGACGAGCTCGTTCCGGCGCTGAAAAAGCTTCGTACATCGCTTCGGGTGACGGCTGACGAGTTCATGGAAGTCGTGAAGACCGGCCGGACTCACTTGCAAGACGCAACACCGATTCGTCTGGGACAAGAGTTTGTCGGGCATGCCGGCCAGTTGGATCGGGCGATCGTGCGACTACGTGCGGCCGAATCCGAGCTTGGCGAAGTCGCGCTGGGCGGCACGGCCGTCGGCGCCGGCGTAAACGGTCACCCTAAGTTGGCGCCGAAAGTCTGCGCCGAACTCACCGAGATGCTTGGCGTCGATATCCGCGAAACGTCGAATCACTTCCAGGCGCAAAGCACCCTGGACAACATAGTCGCCGCCAGCGGCGCTTTGAAAACCGTGGCTGTCAGCCTGATGAAGATCGCCAACGACATTCGCTGGCTCGGGTCCGGGCCCCGCGCCGGGTTCGGCGAGATCACGCTGCCTGAGGTGCAACCGGGCAGCTCGATCATGCCCGGCAAAGTCAACCCGGTCATACCCGAGTCGGTTTGCCAGGTGGCGGCACAAGTCATCGGCAGTGACGCAACTATCGCCGTTGCAGGGCAGTCTGGCAATTTCGAGATCAACGTCATGATGCCGGTGGCAGCGTACAACCTGCTTCAATCGATAGACCTGATGGCCACCGCGTCCGCCAACTTCGCCGAGCATTGCATCGACGGATTGCAGGCTACAACCGCCGGACCCGACATGTTGGATCGCGGGCTCGCAATCGTGACGACGCTCGTTCCGCACATCGGATACGACGCCGCGGCCGCGATCGCGCACGAGGCCGGGGAGACAGGTCAGACGATCAAGGCAGTGGCGCTGCTCCGTACGGATCTGTCAAGCGACGAGCTCGACAAAATCCTCGACCCGTCGACGATGACGGGGTAGGGCGCTGGTCTCGGTCCAAGGGCCATGCAGCCTACGCAGAAGCGACAGGACCGACATCTAGAGCGGGCCGTAGCGCGCCGAGGAGCCGGTTTCTGTATCTTTGGCAACTCAACCTACGTGCGTTGACCTCGCCACGCAACGTGCTTACCGTTCCGCCGATTTACGCTTTCGGTTGCGGGTCGAGGCGCAATCCGGTCATCGGACGGCAGATTCATACACATCTCTCGCTGACATCTTCTGGGCCCAACAGTCCGGTAGTGATGATCTGTATGTACTGCAAAAACATCCAAGACGTGCAACACAATTGGCACGCTTTGGAGAGCGTCCTTCAATCGCTGGAACGGAACTGCATCTTCTCCCACGGCATCTGCTCTGATTGCCAAGACCAACAGGTCGGTTCGCTCGAATGATTAAGCGAGGTTCGGCAATTCCCACGGACTGGCTCGACATTGAGGGATGGGCATAAGAAGCAAAACGTGCTTCCGGGAAGCGTCAGGAACCGCAGATGCAAAACCACCCCGGCGTTGAATCACGTCCGGGGTGGTTTTTCGTTACTTGGTGAAGATCAAGTTGTCGGCAGCCAAGGCTACATCGTCAGGCGTTTGTACAGATACAGCAGGCGCTCGGGGAGGTCGTAGATGTTGTCCAGGACCTCGTAGCCCATGTCCGCACACATCGTCTTCAGGTAATCGTGGCCGTTCTTATCGACGGTGAGGCAGAACGCGTTGATGTTCTTGCGCCTGGCCTCGTCGAGCGCCATTTTGGTGTCGTGGACCGCGTACTCTTTCTCGACGCCCTCGCGGCTGTAACCCCTGTCTTGAGGCCTGCCGTCGCTGACCAGGAACAGTATCTTGGTCCTCGCGTCCTGCTTCTCGAGTTTGGTGGTAGCGTGGCGAATCGCGGGCCCCATCCTGGTGGCGTGGAGAGGCGCCACCCTGTCGATGCGCTTCTTGACGCGATCCGAGAAGTTCTCGTCGAGCTCCTTGATCGTGTAGAACTCGACGTTCTCGCGACCATAGCCTGAGAAGCCGTAAATGCCGTAGATGTCGCCGATCGCCTCTAGAGCGTTGACGATCAGAACGATCGCCTCTTTCTCGACATCGATGATGCGTTTGTATGATCGCCTGGCAGCCTCGCCGCGACGCGTTCGGAGCCACACCATGTACTCGACCGGATCGTCCGGGGCGTCCCAGTCGTCGGCGGTGCGCTTGCCTTCGTCGATGGCCTCGGCGGTGGATGCGCTGGTGTCGATCAGGAACGCCGCGGCAACGTCGCGCTGAACCTTGTTCCTGCGCCAGTAGAACTTGTCGCTCGGGCTGACGCCGGTCTTCATGTCGACCATCGCCTCGATGACCTCGTCGATGTCGATCTCCTCGCCGTCTTCGAGCTTGCGGACCCTTCGGAACATCTCCGGAACCATCATCTCGAACTGTCGCCTGATCTTCGTGACGAGCCCGCCGAATTCGTGGAGCGTGGCGCCGTAGAAGGCCGGGTCGCCCTCTTGCATCGTCTTTTGTCGCACGATGCACCATCGCGGCTTGTAGTCGTCGGCCCGGAAGTCCCACTCGTCGTACACGAACGTCTGAGGCTCGCTAGCCTCCAGTTCGGAACCTTCCTCGTCGACGTGCGTGAACGGCCCCTGGCCGAACTCAGGGTTGTCCGGCAGGTTCAGTCCCGCCTCTTTCAAGAGATTGTCAGCGAACAGGCCCTGCGAATTCTGGATGTCGCCCTGGACCGCCTGCAGGTCCAACTCGGCGCTGTTCTGTAGCAACTCTTCGAGCTGTTCTTGTGTGATCGGGTCGCCGGAGGCTTCGCCCACCGAATCCTGATCCTGCATTCTGAGTTGACTGAGCAGTTGAACGAGCTCGGGTTTGAAGTCGCCTCGGAAGTCGACGTCCTCGATGGATTCGTACTCCTGCTCCGAGTCCGGCCGCATCTCCATCTCCATGCCGTCGGCCATTTGTTGGAAGAGCTGCTCCATCTCGGCGGGGTCCATGTACTGGTCGTCTTGCTCTTCGTCCTCGCCAACGTCGACGTCTTCCCAGTCTTCCGGCGGCACTTCCTCGTTCGGGATGGCCGCGATGATGGCGTAGACGCGCAACGTCGCTTCGGCGGTGTCTTCGACGGTGGAGCCGGCGCTGAGCACTCGTTTCGCGATGGCCGCGATCTGCTTGGCTTGGTCCACGTACTCCAGCGGCGCCGGAATGGTTTTCTCTTGCTGCAGGCTTAGCCGCACCAAGAACTCGACCAGCGCCTCTCGGACAGGCAGAGACTGAATCTCGGGCCGGCCCTCGTTCGAATCTTGTTGGACTCGGTCGTACGCGCTGCGGATGCCGGGGTACTCGTTCTTGACCGTGAAGTCGAGCCTGCCGTCTTCTACGACGGTGAACACGTCGAGCGCCAACTTGCGGTCTTCGAACATGTTGAAGAACCGTTGCATATCGGTGATCCAGGCGCGTTCGAGCCCTTCGCCTTCGATTTCGCCTTGCTCAACGGATTGGGACGGCCGAGAGCGGCTCGCTTCAAGCTCGGCCCGGCGGTCGTTGAATATCTCGGACGGCCGGTCGAATTCGAAGTAGAAGCTTCCGAACTCAAGGTGGGCGACCTGGTGGGTCGAGACCACTTTGAACCACGAGAAGTTCTCGGGCTTGCTCTGATATCGGTCCACGATGCCCGGAACGAAGACGGTTGAGCCTTCAGTCGAGGGCGATTCGGCGGAAACCCAGCCGATGTTCTTATCGACAAGATCCCCGGACGCTGCGAGCTTGATTTCGGCGCCCGCCAGAGCACGGCAGTACATTTCCATGACCGGCTTGATGTGGTCGAACTCCACGCCCGATGAGAGCGCGACAAGCGTCGCCTCGGAATGAGCCGATTCGATCTTGAAGTATGCTAGACCGCCGTCGGGGTTCTGTCGCAGCAGGTTGACTCCTTCGTCGAACCAACGCTCGACCTGAGTCATCGAAAGGCGGTCCATGATTTGTGAACAGCCCTTGATGAACTCAGGGACAGCGACCGGCGACTCTTCCATGAGCGCTTCGGCCAGTGTCAGGATTCGCGCGTGGTGCTCTGAGCTGACCTGCGACAACGCTTGCGAAGTCTCCAGCATCACGTTGGGGATGTTCGTGCCGCCGGCCTGGACCTGCCGCTCGGCGATCTTGAGGAACCGGAATCGCTGGTCCTCGCCGATCTTCGGCAACGCTTTCGCGCCGGACTCGAAGAAGCTCTTGACCTCTCGCCATCCGGAATCTACGAGGGCGGTCGCTAGGCCGATGAAAGCGGTCTTGTCTTCGCCGATGAGCGGGAAGATCTGCTGGCCCAGAGCGAGGCACTCGGCCGCCAGATCGTACGACCGGTGCGAAAGAGCGTCGAGGAAGCCGGCAAATCGCTCCAGCTCGGGGAACGAAAGGCTTTCCATCAGCGCGGGGCTGTACGCGAAGAACTTGCACGCGAGGGTGCTGGACTTCCAAGTGCCTTTGTAAAGGCTGCTGCCCAGCTTGGCCCAGCCCTCGATATGTCGGGAGCGAAGTTGGGCCATCGCCTCGGGGCTAGCCTCGAAGTACGCGGTGGCCAGGGTAGGGGACTCGCCGCAGAGCTCGGTGCCACATTCAGTCCATCGCATGAAGTAGTTGAACGGCATGTACGTCAGCACCTGAGGGCTGACGCGGTAGTACTGAGCCGCGGCCTCCCACGACCTGACGGTTTGCTCGGCAATCTTCAGCCCGGCCATCGCCCATTGGGCGACCGACTCTTCATCGAGGCTGGCCGGCATTTGCGCATGGGCTTTCTCGAACTCGTCGGTGACCGGCGCAGGAAACCGGCGGAAATGTTCCTGCATCTCTTCGAGTGTCGGCGGTCCTGTGTTTTCCACGCGGTCTCCTTAAGCGGTCCAATCTCCTAAAACGTCCAGGAAATTGACCAATACTCGTGCGGTTGCGCCGAATATCACGTGTCCTTCAAATACGAAGGAAGGGGAGTTCTCCGGTTGACCGTTCTTGATGCGAATCTCGTCTCGTCGGTTGCTTTGGCAGCGCAGGTGTTCGATGGGCGCTTCGATGACTTCCGCCACTTCGTACTTGCTCGGAACGAAATCGTAGGGATACGGAATGGTGCCGACATAGGCGCTGATGAGGAACTTGGAGATCGTCGGCACGTCGTCGAGTTGACCGAGGACCTGGACGTCATCGGGACGGATCCCCATCTCCTCGTGCGTCTCTCGGAGCGCCGTGTGCAGCATCGAACCGTCTCCGCGGTCCATGCTGCCGCCGGGGAACGAGATTTCGCCTTTGTGGTGCTCAACTTTGTCGGTTCGTTTGTTGAGCAGGACGCAATACTCCCCGTTTTTGGGGTAAACGACCAGCATGACGCCCGCGGGGCGAAGAGCGCCGTCTTCGACGGTTTTCCTGGTGCAGTCTGCAAGGGCTTGCCTGATCTGCTCTATGGGTGATGCGCTCAACAAGCGCCTCCGCCCGGGTAGCGTCCCCGGCCTGAGCTAACGTGATCGAAGGGCAAGCCTATTCGAAGACAGATGTGGTCAGCTCCTCAATGCTCCGTTGCACGGTGTGGTCATCGGTGACAGCCCAGTTCACGGCCACCTGGCATGCACGTCTAGGCGTGATTCCCTGCTTGATGAGCTGTCCCGCGTATATCAGCAACCGCGTGCTGGCGCCTTCGCCCAAGCCGTGCTCTTTGAGGTTGCGGACCTTCTCTCCCAACTTGGCGAGCTGGAGAGCCGTGTCAGGGTCGACGCCGGATTCGTGCGCCACAATTTCGGCTTCCGTTTCTCGCGGAGGATAATCGAACTCGATGGATATGAACCTCTGACGCGTGCTGTGCTTGAGGTCTTTCAGCGCGCTTTGGTAGCCAGGGTTGTAGGAGAGGATCAGCAGGAAGCCCTCTCCGGCCTCCAGCAGCTCGCCGCGTTTCTCGACCGGCAAGATGCGCCGATGGTCAGTCAACGGGTGGATCAAAACAGTCGTGTCTTTGCGCGCTTCGACGATTTCGTCCAAGTAGCAGATGCCTCCGGCTTTAACAGCCCGGCTCAGAGGACCATCGATCCAAACGGTCCTGTCGCCTTCCAGAAGGTACCGGCCCACCAGGTCGCTGGCGGTGAGGTCTTCGTGACAGGCGATCGTGATCAAAGGAAGGTTGTCCGGTTCGGCGTCATCGCCGTTGGTCGATTCCGCAGCCGTCGTTGCATCGGGGTTCTGGCGGATGCGAGTCAAGGGCTGCGCCAGTCGATAGGACATGTATTCAACAAATTTGGTCTTGCCGCAACCGGTTGGGCCCTTGAAGATGATTGGAATCTTTTGAGCATACGCGGCTTCGAAGAGCTCGATTTCATCGCCCACCGGAAGGTAGTATGGCTCTTCGGTTATGTGGTATTCCTCGATGATATAGCTACGAAAAAGCGTCCGTTTTGTTGATGTCATCTGTTGTGTCCGCTCTCCTTAGGTCTGGCTCAGGGCCCGCTGGCGCCAGGTCTCCTCGACGTGTTCCCTCAACTCGTCGAGTCCTCGATCGTTGGCGATGACTGCGTGGGCGTGTCCGGCGCGCTCTTCCTGGGACATCTGGCTGGATATCCTGGACCGTGCCGTCTCTTCGTCCATGTTGTTGCGATCGCGGAGACGAGCGATAACTGCTTCCTCCGGCGACGTTGTAACCCAAATTTCGTCGGCCAGCGGGGTCCATCCGGCCTCGATCAAAATCGCGGCTTCGATGACGATTCGCGTGACGCCGTCGCCATTGAGAACCGCGATGCGCTCTTCGATCATTTCGTAGATGCGCGGATGCATAATCGCGTTGAGCTGGTCCATCTTCGCGGGATCGCCGAACACGATCGGGCCGAGCTTCCGACGATCGATTTCACCCGATTCCGACACGACATCGTCGCCGAACGCATCTACGACGTCTTGGAACGTCTTCGTGCCGGGAAGATAAGCATCATGACCGACCAAGTCGGCGTTGATAATTGTTGCGCCAAACTCGGACAGAATCTCCGAAACTTGTGTCTTGCCGGTGCCTATGCCGCCGGTGAGTCCAATAACGAACATGCGAATATCGCCACCCTGGAAAATTCAACATATTCTACTAGAGCCGACGAAAGCGGGTCAACCTGCCGGATGAACGTTCGGCAGGCATGCGCATGCGTCAATCAACGCGATAATTATCACGTTGACTCAAAGAACGCAACGATGTTGGCTTCAACCGACTGCCTGCAGACGAATGTGGATTGTCATATGAGGCGCCGCAGCCGCATGCGGAGACCCGGCGTGAGGTGAAGTTGTGCGTGGTCCACAACGGTGCTAAGCTAATTAATCGTCAGCGGCAAGCACGATATTACGCTCATGAGGGACTTCAATTGCACCTGGTTGTCGACGGATACGGCGCGGACCCAGACGCATTGCGCGACGAAGATCTGATCCTCCGATTCCTGGACACATATCCTGATGAGATCGGAATGACGAAGATCATTCCGCCTCAGGTCTACACCTACCAGGGAAAGAAACCCGAAGACTGGGGCGTCTCGGGATTCGTGCTGATCGCCGAAAGTCACATCAGCGTCCATACCTTTCCTGATCGGGGTCACGTGAACATCGACGTGTTCTCTTGCAAGCCTTTCGACGTGTCCGATTCGCTGGAAACTGTAAAAACGACGTTCTCGCTGGCCCGTACCGATGTCTGGACGCTGGACCGTGGACTCGAGTACACCACCGCGCGTCAGGCGTACCAAGGCATGGTTCGGGAGCGCGTAGGGCTAGTTGCAAAGTCTGGCATCGGCGATGGCTGAGCTCGCGGACGGCGCGGCGTCGGAAGGTCCGTTCCAATGGAACACCTTCCTGGACACACCGCCTGAGGAAGACCGATTCGACGACGCCTCTTTTGTTGTTCTGCCCGTTCCGTACGAGCGCACCACTTCGTTCCTAACCGGAACCCGCGACGCGCCTGCCGCCATCATCAACGCCTCCGCCCAACTCGAGGATTATGACGTCGAGTTAGGCGCCGACACATCGTTGGCGGGCATCCACACGGCGCCCGCGTTGCTCCGGGACCTGGGAGCAGCCGACGCGATCGTCGGACAAGTGGACAGGCTTGCCGACTGGGTCGTCCGTGAGGGCAAAATCCCTGCAATGCTCGGGGGCGAGCACACCGTCACGATCGGAGCTGTCAGGGCTCTGGCTCGCTACCACGAAGATCTGTCAGTTCTGTTCTTGGACGCCCACGCAGACCTCCGCGACAGCTACATGGGGACCCAATGGGGGCACGCATCGGTCGCACGAAGGCTGCTCGACACATGTCCTGTCGTGCACGTGGGAGTGAGGAGCCTGGCGGAGGAAGAACGCAAATTCATCGACGAGACGGGGTTGCCGGTCCGCCTATGGCCACCGGAAACCGATTTCGACGCACACGTTCAATCGGTCATCGATTCGCTGACGCCGCATGTCTACGTCAGCGTCGACCTGGACGTTCTTGACCCGTCGATTATGGCCGCGGTTGGCACGCCGGAACCGGGCGGGATGGATTGGGGCCAAATTACGCGTCTGCTGAAGGCAGTTGGGCGGCATCGTCGAATAATCGGATTCGACGCAGTCGAGCTGTCTCCGAGCGCAGGACCGCCCGCCTGCACATATTTGGCCGCGAAGCTAGTTTACAAGATCATGGGATACGCTCTGTCTTTCGACCAATCGTGAGCCCATGATAAGATTACTGCGAATCGCCGCCGGCTCCAAGACAAGCGTGCGACCGATGAATTCGGCATCAAAGTCGAATGCCTTGACTCATCAGGGCGACCGGTGGCCAGCGTCTGCATCCGAGTGACCGGTCGCGAATGTAAGATGTGGGGAACCGCAGCAACGAAAGGCGTCTAGTGATGGCGGCTCAGGACAAACTGATCTATCTGGACAACGCGGCCACGACCGCGGTCCGGCAAGAAGTGCTGGACGCGATGTACCCGCACTTCGTCACGAGTTTCGGCAACCCGTCGGGCATACACGGCGTCGCCCAAGAAGCTCGAAAAGCCGTCGATGAGTCCAGAGAAACCATTGCCGGAATACTTGGCTGTCGCATCGGCGAGGTGGTGTTTACGAGCGGCGGCACCGAGGCAGACAACGCGGCAATTAAGAGTGTCGCCCTTGCCTTGCGCCATGTTGGCAACCACATCATCACGACCAGCATTGAGCACCACGCCGTGCTGCACTCCTGCCATCAGCTCGAGCAGTTCGGTTTCGACGTGACGTACCTGCCGGTCGATTCGGACGGCCTCGTCAATCCTGACGACGTAGCCAACGCGATCACGAACCAGACCATCCTGGTCAGCGTAATGCTGGCCAACAACGAAATCGGCTCCATACAGCCCATGAGTTCCATCTCGGACGTTGTGCGGCAGGAATCCGATCGGCGCGAAAAAAAGATCGTCATGCACACCGACGCCGTCCAGGCCGCCGGATATCTGGACCTCAACGTTCGCGAGTTGGGCGTCGACCTTCTGAGTCTGTCAAGCCACAAATTTCACGGACCTAAAGGTGTCGGATTACTGTACGTGAAGCGAGGAACGCCGTTCGAGCCTCAAATGACGGGAGGCGGCCAGGAACGCGAACGCAGATCCGGCACCGAGAACGTCCCCGGCATCGTCGGGATGGCGCATGCGCTTCGCCTCGCCACCGACGAGCGCGAAGAGCTGTCGGCGCGACTAACACCGATGCGAGATCGGATCATCGAAGGGCTCCAGCGCGATTTGGATCGAGTCAGGCTCAACGGTCACCCGACTCGGCGGCTCGCCAACAATGTGAACATCTCCTTTGAGAACGTCGAAGGGGAGCCTATACTGCTGGGTCTGGACCTTGCAGGCATATGTGCCTCCAGCGGCAGCGCCTGCTCGTCGGCGTCGCTTGAGCCGTCGCACGTTCTGCTCGCCATCGGACTCGACGCTGACCTGGCTCAGAGCAGCCTGCGCGTCACACTGGGCCGAGACAACACCGATTCAGACATCGATTATCTGTTATCAGTACTGCCGGATTTGGTGGCGCGGTTACGCCAGATGCCATCACTGTCGGGAGTTAAATAGACCATCGGACAGGAAGTTACACATATGCGAATCCCATTTCACCGGGCGGTGCGTTCGGCGCCCACACGGCCATTCCCCCGTCGATGCGAAATCTCGTTCGCGGCCGCGCTGGTCATGGCGACGTTGTTGACAGTCGCTGCTTGCGGCAGCGACCCCGGAATCCACTACGCCAGGGGTCGCAGCATCGAAATCCATGCCACGAATCCGGTGACTGTCGAAAAAGTCGCCTTCACGGACACTAAAGGCGGGCACCGAGTCGTAAGGCCGCGCGCGTCGAATCGCGAGCTCGCGGTTGTCAAGGTGACCGTCGTCAATCGGACCAGCACCGTGATGCCGTTGTTGATCCAACCGGATTCTGCCAAGCTCGGTGATCGACGGGGCGAGCGGATCGTCGCGGTTGACCCGTTCGGAGTTTCGGCAACCACGGACGTTGAGGTCAACGAAGAAAACCTGTACTCACCCTTGCTCTGGGGTGAAGTTCCGCTCGAACGCCAGATGCAAGTGCAAGGCTGGATGGTTTTCGACGTGCCTAAAGGCCTGACCCTCGGTTCCCTGTTTTGGGACGAAGTGGATGAGGTAACCGTGGACTACATCGAGTACTTCAGGCGATAACTCCGAAGATCCGTCACGACGAACATCGCCGGACCGGCATCCACTTTCCCGGTACGCAACATCATGGATATCCGGCGCCGAAGTGCGATTCGTGAATCTATTCTAAGAACGCCGCATCCGATATAATGAGGTCCAACTCAGTCGGACCCACATAGAAAACCGGTGGAGGAATCGATGGCACACCCTATTGTAGTTACCGACGCGAATTTTGAGGAAGAAGTTGCTGGGTCCGATACGCTCGTCGTGGTGGACTTCTGGGCCGAGTGGTGTGGTCCCTGCAAGATGATCGCACCCATCGTCGAGCAACTCGCTGACGAGTACGACGGCAAAGTCAAATTCGCGAAACTCGATGTTGACTCGAACCCGCAAACCGCGATGAACTTCGGCATTCGCGGCATCCCGGCCCTTCTGATCTTCAACGACGGCAAGCCCGTTGACACGGTCGTCGGCGCGGTGCCCAAGTCCGTGCTCAAAAAACGGGTCGACGCCGCGATCTCTTAGGCGCCTGACGGCGGGGCAACCCAAGGACAAAGACCCGCCGGAATCGCTTGCCTGAACACAACGAGATATAGCCGACCTCGCGCTTTGTGCGCTAGGCCGGTAGTCTTGCCCGAAATCTTCGGCTCGTCATCCGTTCGCGGTGTCGGGTCGGCGAAACTTCGCGACCGCGTGGCATCAAGATCGGTGTCCGCGGATTGGGAACCGATCGAAGTTGCACATGGGAGCGGATGGGGCCTGGTGGCTCCTGCGGTCTTCAAAACCGTTGGCGGCAACCCTGCGGTTGGCGCGGTGGGTTCGACTCCCTCTCGCTCCCGCCACCCGTGTGCCCTGAACCGCGCCCCTCAATATTGGCTACGATTGATGATCGCCGCGCCTAACCGTGAGTGATCCCGCTCCCCCGACCGTGCGTCCCATCATGTTCCGTCTTTCAACGCGCTGGGTAATATCCCACACCGGACAGTTTGTCGCCACACGTCGGCAGATTACTGCCGTGAGTTCGGCGGTGAACCATGGTTTCCCAAGCCTGTTGTCGGTTAAATATTGATATGGGAACTTGCTCACGCTAGCGTTTCTGATTTATCAATTCCCGAGTCGCGGTGGCTCGGTTGGGAGATCGCAGGATGGTCGAATTTTCGACGACTGAACGGGCGGACAGTGCCAGCGAGCATTTCACGGCTCTGAAGAAATACGCGAACCGCGTGGTATTGGAGGGTCAGACGCTCTCGGAGGCCGAGGCGGAAGATAAAGAAGCTCGATTGCAGGAAGTTCGCGAGTTCGGCGACAGATACGGATTCTCGGACAAAGACGTGGTCAAGCTGATCTTCGGCAGGATTTTCAGCGACCGCAAACAGTGCGGATGCCCGACGTGTCGTGCCCGTCGCCAAATGCGCATCGACAAAGCGGGCAGGGGAGCGTAGTCCGACTACGCGGAGAATGACCTGGCTCGCGCGAGCGCCACGGCAGTTCTCAGGCCGTGCACGAAACAACAAACGAAAAGGGACGGTCTCGCGACCGTCCCTTTTTGAGTCTCCGAATTGGCTCGTTTAGCCCTGAGTCAGCAGTATCCCGAGGACCTCAGGAGCGGCTTGGGTGGCCCTTTCTCGAAGGCCGTCGGCGTCCAGGCTGCCCAGAGGGTGCGGAAGCACCACGTACGGGTAGTCTGGGATTCCGCCAAGCTTCGCCATGGCCTCGGCACTGTTAGCGAATGGCTCGGTGCAAATCACTGCCGTCGGCAAGCCTTTGCGCTCGAAGGTGATTCCGTCGTGCACACTGCACGACGAGCAGGACCCTCAATCGCCCGATGCGGTAATGATTACGTCACACTCCTTCGCCATCTCCTCGATGATCGGAGCGGGACACGGTCGCGAGGCGTTGCCCTTGTTGCGCTCGACGACGGTTTTGAAGCTGTAGCTGTCTGCCAGCACTTCACTGATCGCGGTCAGCAACTTTTCCGAATTGAGTTTGCCGTTGGCCAACAAGCCGACGACTTTGCCGTCCAGCGTGGTCGGGCGCTCGGCAACGACCGCGTGAGCAGGTATCGGCTGCACCGTAGGGTCGAGCACTCCCAACTTGGTTGCGATTACCATAAACGAACCTCCCTTTCGGTCGCGAGACCTTTCACCCCTTGGTTATCCCTGGACCCTCTTGGTCACCGACTGAGAGCCGGCGCCTGCGCCCCACAGCGGTATTATACTCGAAAACGCGCCAGCCGCACCGCCGGCCACCAATATCGTGATGTTGTCCAGCTCGGACGCCACCGGAACCATCCTTGACGATCCATCGGCGTTGGGCGGCACGACCTCGCCGGCTGCGCGCCAGTCCGCGTCAGACCGCTGGGACGTTTCGAACAAGAACTGTCGCACCTGGGCCTTCGACCAGCCCGCCGCTTTGATGTTGCCGATGTGCTCCGGGCACAACACGGCGACGAGCTCGTTTTGCGTCGGACCCACCGAGAACATCGCGTCTCGGAAACTTACCAGAATCTCCTCCGGCGCCTGTGCGTGATGGTTGGCAACTTGAGTGCCCGACAACGCTGCGAATATCGACACGGTGCTGTCGCCGGCATCGAAGCCGCGAGTCGCGTGCATGGGCTCCCACGGATTGACGTCGTCCGCTTCGGCCATGCACCAAGAGAACTTGCCCGGATGCCCGAGCGTCGCCTTGTCGATTTCACCGGAAGACGAGCCCGTGGCGTTGATGATGATGAGCCTGATCGCTCGACCGATCGTCGCGTTGGCCCGATGCCCGGGACCGAACACGCTCACGCCCGAATTGATGCCGATCTCTTTCGCGATGGGACCGCTGACCACAGTGAGCACGGCGGCGCCCATCGTCGACGCCGTGATGGCGTGGAGGTTGAACTCCGGCTCGCACATGGCTTCGACGGCGGTCACGATGACCGGAAAGTACTCGGGCAGACAACCAGCCATGACCGCGTTGACGGCGATCTTCTCCGCCGTGATCACGCGGCCCTTGGTCGGCTCGGTTCCCACGATCTCGGACGGCGATCGACCGGCGGCGGCCAGACATGCCAGCACGCGATCGGGCGTCGGCGGCGTGATGGGCAAGCCGTCCGTCCAACCTCTTCGCAGGTACTCCTCGGCTATCTCCGACTCTTCGTCGAATTCCAATATCGCTGAAGTCAAATTAGCGCCTGTCATCCTACCCTCCACGTTCGCAACGCAGCCGTTGCAGATTGGCTGGTAATCTAGACCACAGCCTCAATAATAGCAAGTTCGACGAACCCTGCAACTCGGAAATTTCGTTTGAGAGGGCCAATACTGCCGTCCGGTTTATGACTGGCTGCATCGTGCCCTATGCTAAAATTGCCTCGAACAACAGCTCAAGGCGACTCACGACTCCCGGGAGACGATTGTATGACCCAACAGGAAGCTAGGCCCAGGTTCGAGTCGGTGCCAACTGCCGCTTCCGATTCACCACCGAAATTCGCCCATCCGTCTGAAAAGGAATTCGCGCAGATATTGGACTTCTACGGATTGCGATGGTCGTACGAACCGTACTCGTTCCCGCTTCGTTGGGACGGCGACGCGATCGCGGAAATGCTGACGCCCGATTTCTACCTGCACGACCTCGACCTGTACCTCGAATTGACCACGATGAAGCAGAGCCTGGTCACGCAGAAGAACCGGAAGATCAGACGGATTCGAGAGATATATCCGGATATCAACATTCGGCTGCTCTACAGGAAAGACTTCCACCGGCTGCTGGCCAAATTCGGATTCGGACCGTTGGCCGAGTCTGGCGTCCCGGGAATCAACAAGGTTCTTCTATCCGACGGGCAAGTCCAGCAGAAGGTTGACGAGCTCGGCAAAGCGCTGTCGAAAGACTACGCTCAAAAGCAGCCGGTCCTGGTCGGTGTGCAGCGAGGCATGGTGTGCTTCATGGCGGACCTGATGCGAAAGATCACGCTGCCCGTCATGATGGACTTCATGTCGATCTCGCACTATCGCGGAGCCGACGGCGCCGGTCTCCGGATCACGAAGGACTTGGACATCGACCTGTACGGCCACGACGTCGTTTTGGTCGAGGACATCGTCGACACCGGCATGACGCTGAACTACCTGTTGGGCCATCTACGGTCAAAAGGGGCGGCGTCGGTCGAGGTGTGCACGCTCCTGGACAAACGAGCCCGTCGCATCGTGGACGTGCCGATAAAGTACGTGGGCTTCGAGGTCCCGGACGAGTTCCTGGTGGGGTACGGACTGGACTATCAGGAGAAGTACCGGAACCTGCCGTTCATTGGAGTGCTGCGGCCCGAGGGCGGGTAGGGGGCCGACGAGCGATCAAACGCGCCCCGAAGTAAGCAACGGGACGCCATCGCCTTACCGGCCAGGTCCGCATGGCAATGAATTATGTCAGACACAAGAACGCCCCAAGGGACTTCGCCTATCTGCTCATCGCCCCGCTGCCTCCGCGGGTGGGCCGCGTCGGCTCTCATGCCAGAAGCATGTGGCTTGGTTCCTTGGGACTTGATTAATACTACCAAATATCCGGAGATTTATCAATGCGCTTGGACCCTCGCGGTGCATGACAGACCCGTGTGTTTCTAGTCTTGGGAACCTAGGCTTCACGAGACGATCATGAACTCCATCTCGTCCATGTTCAGAGGTTTACGCTCCCATCGGGCCGCATTTCCGCGCCAGACGTGTTGCACGTCGAAGCCTGCGCTTTCCACGATGGCGACCAGCTCCGGCGGGATGAAGAGCCGCTCAGGGTATGACCTTTCTACGGGTCCACCGGGCATGTCGAATTCCTCAGTGATGCGTTGCGTCATCGTGGCAGGATCGAACTCAGCTGACTCGATTTGTTCGGGCGTGATTTGCCGAATCGTCCAGTAGCCGTTCAAAGTGGTCAATACAAACGGCGAACCGGGCTTCAACGTGCGGTGGATGTTCTCGAGAATCGCTGAATCGTGTTCGACCGGATCTTCGCCGTGGCGAGCAATCCAAGCGAGCCCTCGCATATGCAGATGGCGGCGTCGTGCACCGGGCGAAGACTGAATCGGGTGGCGTTCGCCCGCACCCAGTCCGGCCGTTGGTCGAGGCTGGCCGCCGACGCCATCGCCTGCCGGAGCATGCCACCAGATAGATCTACATTGGTGACACGGTAACCTCTGCGAGCGAGTTCGATCGAATGGCGACCAGTCCCGCATCCGACGTCCAGAATTCGTGCTCCCGGCCGAAGATCGAGTTCTTCGACCAGGAAATCGACCTCCCACAGCGTGCCCCTGGTGAAATTGTTGGTCATGTATATCGGCGCATGCGCGTCGAAGAATTTGTTCCAAAAGTGCTTGGTTCCTCCGCGAGGCGAGTCACCGGAATCCATCGTCGACACCTCCTGATAGTCACGCATCGTGCGCGATCGACGGCGCCGATCGTGCTGCTCCCAGAGTGTGGGGTCTGTATGCACACCATACGATAGACACGGTCGCGATGACAGCCACAACCTTCCCATATAGTGGCGGATTGAGATGGCGCGACGTGACACGATAAGAGGGCGTCGGCAAACAAAAGGGCGGCCCTTCGCAAGAGCGGTGAGTTCATTGCTAAAGAGTTCACAAGTGTTCCTAGCCACCCGATGCATCGCCTCGAGCGTCCGCGAGCAGCGGGCGTTTTTCTTTTCTCGGAATGTCCGCTGAACGACTCGCGGCGGTTGCCACTCCCGTGACAAAGTATGAAAACTGGCTTGGCCCTGGTGGCGATAAACAGAATAAGTGGCGCGGAACGAGATTTGTCATTCAAAGGCCGCAGCCGAAGAATCTAGTCGCTGAACACACTGCTTCGCCTGAGCAACCCAAACAGCAACCCAAACGCTTCTTTCCTCCGGGGGTATCCATCACGGCAAGAAACGTTGAGCACAACGTGTCGGGTTAGTGACCATAACGGCTGAAGCGACGCTTGAGTGAGGGCGGCCTTTCGACGAGCTTCCAAGTAACGGCGCCTCATTTCGCCATCCTGAGCCTCAGCGAAGGATCTGGTCGTATGCGAAAAATGTCTCCCTGCGCGGCCCAAGATTCTTCGGCTGCGGCCTCAGAATGACACACATTGTCCGGCGCTACTTATTTCGTTTATCGCCATAAAGACCAGAGCGCCAATGAGGACGTGGAGCCGGCCGTGGTCGCCTATGTTCATATCAACCACATCGGATAGCGTCCGATAATTCAAACGCGATTGCCGACACGCTCGTTCGCGTTGATCGGTCGTCGGGGTGGTGATATCCTTGGCCCGCCGGATGGCGCAATGCCGGCGAAAACCTTGTTTCGACACCGGAGGACTACATTGAGTACACCCACCGTCACGACCGTCACCAAGACCGAGGCCAGAGCCGCTGGCGGGATGGTGGCCACTAAACACGTCTACGCGACTGAAGCCGGCCTCGAGATGCTCCGAGCCGGAGGCAACGCTGTCGATGCCGCCGTTGCCGCGTGCTTCGCTGTTGGCGTCGTGGAACCGGAATCCAGCGGAATCGGCGGGGGCGGATATCTCGTATACGAGGTGGGCGCACGGGGCGGCGTGTTCGGCTTCCCGATGCGCGGGCCGTTGGCGGCGACTCCGGACATGTACGAGCTCACCGGCGAAGAGTCGGTGGGCGGTTTCGGTTGGGCAGGGGTGACCGACAACGCCAACATCGAGGGCTACCGCTCCATCGCGACCCCCGGGGCCGTATCGGGTCTCTGCCTGGCCCACTCGCGCCTGGGCAAGCTGCCGCTCGTCGAGGTCTTGGCGCCGGCAGTTCGGCTGGCGCGCGAAGGCTATTCTCTCGGATGGCACAACCTCTACGCACGAGGCAATCAAGCGGGAATGCTCTTCAAGTACGACGAACTCCGGCGCGTCATGATGCCGGGCGGACAGATGCCCGTGCGGAGAGGCCTCAACGAGGCGCGCGTGTGCAATCCTGAGCTCGCCAACATCCTCGAGGCGATCGGTCGAGACGGACCGGATGCCTACTACAAAGGCGATTTCGCCAAGGCGCTGGTCGCCGACATCCAGGCGAACGGCGGAATCCTGTCCGAGCGGGACCTAGCCGAGTACAAGCCGTTCGTGTGGGACAGCGGCCTCGAATTCGACTATCGCGGTCTGCGAATCAGGGTGCCTCCGTACGCGAGCGCCGGCATCACCAGCGCGATGACGCTGAAGCTGCTCGAAGGCTTCGACGTGTCGTCGATGGGGCACAACAGCGTCGACATGCTTCACGCCTACATATCGTCCGCGCGGCTCGCGTACGCCGATCGATTCGAATACCTCGCCGATCCCGAGTTCGCCGACGTTCCGTGGAATGGGTTGGTATCCGACGATTACACCGCACGCCGTCAGCAGGAGATCGACATGGCGAGTCTCGTCCGGGCCACCCCAGGTGACCCGTGGCGAGAAGAAGGTCGCGAGTCGACGTCGATGCTCGCGGCTAGCGCCCCGGCCCTCGACAATGGGACGACACACTTGTGCGCCATGGACGCCGACGGCAACGCGGTCTCGCTGACGAACACCGTCATGTCCGGGTTCGGCTCCGGAATCATCCCGAAGGGATCTGGCGTGGTGATGAACAACGGCATGATGTGGTACGACCCTGTGCCGGGACGCGTGAACTCGATCATGCCCGGCAAGTTCCCGCTGAACAACATGACCCCGATGCTCGCGATGGACGGCTCCGGCGTCAAGCTCGCGGTCGGCGCTTCGGGCGGACGCATGATCACCAACTGCGTCACGCAGCTTTTGGTCAAGATCATGGACTTTGGCATGGGACCGCAAGCCGCGATCGACTCGCCTCGCGTCGATTGCAGCCTGGCGCAAACCCTGATCGACCCGAGGCTGGACGCCAGCGTCGTCTCCGAACTCGAGTCCCGAGGACACCGACTGCGCCCGATCAGCGGCGAGTTCCAGGCCGGCTTCACGACGTTCGCCAGCCCAGTCGTGATCTTGCGAGAGGCGCCGGATTCGTTCCGCGCCGGCGTCGACACGTTCCACTCGGCGTACGCTGAGGGGGTGTAGGCCGCCTATCCCGCAGATAGCTAACTTGGCGCCAACCGAGACAATCGGGCTAAACAAAACTGGCGGCGCAAATCGCGCGCCAGTAAAGACTCGATTCAGTTTTCGCCGCGACTACTCGACGACGATGTCGCCGTCGCCGACACGGACGGTCAACGCCGCATCGCCGGCCCCACGGTTCCGGCGAACCGATGCTCTGTATTTTCGACCACCGTCTCGGAAAGCTCGACCCGAATTTTCCCTTCTTGTTCGATCTTGAGGTCGAGATCGACGCTCGGTGTACCGGTCAATTGCGCCGTTACAGATCCGCTGCCTGACGAGAACTTATTCTCGCTGCCTTGAGCCAGCTCGCCTTTGAAATCGACGTCGCCGCTGCCAGAGCTCAGCCCGAAGCTGCCCTCCAAGTCACGCGCATCGACATCGCCGCTGCCGGTGCTGAGCGTAACGTCGCCTCCGGTGTTCACCAGCGTTAGCGATCCGCTGCCCGAGTTCACGCTTCCTGACGCGTTCACCGCAGGCACGTCAACGTCGCCGCTGCCGGTTGACAACGAGAACGTGGTGTCCGCGGGAACTGTAATCGTCACGTCCGCGCGGCTGTTGTTTTTGGTCTTCGCGATGACGGTAATCGTGTTGCCGTCCCGAGTCGCGCTGTATTCGATGCTTTCCGGCTTCCGCAACTCGGCGGTCACCGTGATGCTGTCGGCGGGTCCAAGAATCAATTCCACGTCGCCGTTCCCGATATCGGTGTTCACAGCCGGATTCGACCCAACGCCGAACATGTCCGCCTTGGTTTCCGTGGCGCCGCCTCCAATCGAAATCCCAACGGACGACCGCAAGCGACCATCGATATCGCCGCCAACGATCCGATCAACGTCAGTGCCGCGGCTCGCCTCAGCCGGCTTCCAAAAAGCCGTCGTATGGGTTGGTTCCGATCCTCGTTAGTCGACATGGCATAACCTCCAGGCTCGCTGCCCCATATGATGCGATCCGTGCGCGTCTTTCGATTTGGCTACACTTGGACGCTATCATCGAGCACGGCGCCGATCACCATCACCCCGACCGATCTCGCCACGATAAAACGGTCGACGCAGTGGTCGACCGTTTTATCGAGGACGGTAGTCCGTTTGGGGGAGTGCAACTGGCGCTACCCGGAGTATTTGGGCTCGAATCGACGGCATTAGCGAGGCGGGAAGACATCGACATGTCATCGAACATCGGACTGTCGCCGTGCTCGAGATGCGAGGCGAAACGACTCGAGCAGTTTTCGGCAAGGACAGGGCACACTTCGAGTCGTTTGCCAACCTGGTCGCCATCTGTACGCGTATCATCGATTCCTGATGGCTAGGCCGATTGATGCTGCATAGACTGAGATGCACTACATCTCTCGGTTGCCCTTTTAGACCCGATGCGTAGGCAGCGATGTCACTTCTTTTATCGAGTCAGTCCGGCATTTGCTCCATACGAAAGATCGAGCAGGCGCTCCTCTTCCGCCGTGTATTGCGCGATCATCGAGCTCTCGGAGAGTACGCTTGTGCGTCGTGCGGTAACAGTGCGTGTTCAGTGACCAGATTCTTCGGCTGCGGCCTCTGAATGACACATATTATTCGCGCAACCTAATCTGTTTATCGCCACAAGGGCCAGAGCACCACGTGGGCCGGCGGGCTCGGGCTTCAAAGCCGGCCCGGTAACCCGTCTTCTTGCCGTTGTCGGTTTTCGCCAAACAACCGATGAATCTTTTACTCGGGTACCGACGCCATCATTGGCTCGATGTCGACGAGCTCTTTCACGAGCAACGCGAGATTCTTCATGGCGAAGGGAAGGTTCTCGTAGAAGTCGGTGTTGGATGATTCGTCGGCAAGGTCGCTGATGCCGCGGATCTCGACGAATGGAACGCCAGAGAATTCGCACGCCCGCGCTCCACCGGCGCCCTCCCACGCGACCGCGACTGCGCCCGTCGCGTCGACGATCTCATTGGCACGCTCAACACCCATGATGCCCTCGTCGCCGGACGCCACGGGTCCGAAGTGGATATCAAACGGCATCGCGGCAAGCGACCCGGCCGATCCGATGGCGCTCAGATACGCGGGGTCTCCGTCGAAGCTAGGAAGTGGAGTGGATCGGAGCATGCGGTTGAAATCGTGTTCAACCGTCCGCGTTGCGACCACGACATCGCCGATCGCCAGGTTCGTGTCGAGCCCGCCCGATGTGCCGACGCACAGCACGACGGAGACATCCGGAATCGCGTGGATCAAGTGCTGCGTCTGGACGCCGAACTGCGCCTTGCCAAGACCGCCTTTGCCGACCGTGAGCCGGCCGTCGAAGTAGGCGTTGCCTTCCAGGCGACCCAGCGCAGTAGGTTGGCCTCCGAGTCCCATTGCCGCCAAAGCTTCCAGGAACGAATCCAGCTCCAATTGAGTCGGCACTACCGCCAACATCGTCATAAGATATTCCTTTGTTCGCTCACCAAAGATCGCCATTCGGACACACGTGGTCTTGAGTGATAACCCATCCGTGCGAAATCACAGCCGGCTTTTGTTCGTCGCGCCTTGCCTGTGAGATACTGCCGCTGGCAACCGGCATCGGAAATTCTAACCCATCTTGCCCGCTAGTGATATGGGTCCGGCGCATGACCATTCTCGAGGTGTGGCGGGCGCCATATCGACCAATGGAGACACAACCTGAGACGAATCGTCCGCATCGATGCTCCCGCCGTTTTGTTGCTTCTCGCCGTGTGTACTTGGACATCTCCTATCTCATCGCATCGGGCGTGACCAAGGCCGAACGAAACGAACAAGAGGACAACCTCGAAGCGTACGGGGTCGACTACGAGACGATCAAGTTCGAGTCACGGCGCGGAGACGTCACCCTCGACGGTTGGTACGTGCCGCCGATGGCCGAGCAGCCCGTTATCATATTCGTTCACGGCATCGGCTCGGTCAGGACCGGCGACGGCCTCACCGATCTCGCTGCGCGGCTGCACGAGCAGGGGTTCGGCGCGCTGATGTTCGATCTCCGAACTCACGGCAGCTCCAGCGGCGACAAGATCTCCGGCGGCTGGCACGAGCGATTCGACGTTCTGGGCGGCTACGACTATCTGCTGTCCCGTGGCATCGATTCCGACGACATCGGCGTACTCGGCATGTCGATGGGCGCGGGCATCGCCGCGCTGGCCGCCGCCGCCGAGCCCGGGATCGAGGCGTTGATCTTGGACAGCCCGTATGCGAAAGTATCGGAACTGATCGCGCAGGAGACGGCCCGCTAGACTCCGTTTCCGGAGTGGTTCGTGCCATTGTTCGAGCCCGGGGTCGACATCTTAGCGGACCTGGTCTTCGACATCGACATCGAAGGCCTGGCGCCTGAAGTCGCCGTGGCTGAGCTGAGCTATCCGCTCATGGTCATCTACGGGTCCGAAGACACGAGAATCCCCACCGACCACAGCCAGCGAGTCTACGACGCCGCGCCTCCGGGGAGCCTCGTTTGGGTCGTCGAGGGCGTCGAGCACCCGGACGAGTACTCGCGCCGAGTGGCCGATTATTTCTTCGACCGGCTAAGCGCCGAGTAGCTCGCGTATCTTGTCCAGCGCCTGGTCCGG
>JASMDM010000045.1 GCA_030752795.1 SAR202 cluster bacterium
TTCGGACGTGTTGAACGGCCGGAGAGAACAGATATTAGAGAAACGCAAGGAGGTTCAAGTCCGAACGATACAGCGACGACGATTGTACAATCATCAACTCAGAGAGCTCGCGATATCGGCTCAAAGTCTCTATTAACAATCCGTCCCGTTTCTGCTGACAGCCAACACTCAGACGCTCCGAAACAACTAACGAACCTCGCACCAGATCGGGATGCAAGCCGATCTTCTGCTGGCCCTGACCTCTCCGACGTAGACGGCAACACCGAAGAGCGGAAAGGGACGGTTTCGGTGTTCAACGGCGTTCAGCCGGCGATTTAAGTGCTCGACACCGAAGACGACGAAGCTACGGCAGTTTGCGACTGGCTCACAGCCAGAGTGGCCGAAGGGTTCGAGTCGCACGAAATCGGTGTCTTCGTTCGGTCGACGGCGGAGCTGGATCGAGCACGTGCGGCGGTAACGCAAGCGGGGATTTTGTTCAAGGTGCTCGACGAGAACGTCGCGCCGGCCTACGACCACGTCTCGATCAGCACAATGCATCTCGTGAAAGGGCTCGAGTTCGGCGCAGTGGCGGTCATGGCCCGCGACGACGAGGTCATTCCTCACCGGGAACGCATCGAAACGGTCGCCGACGACTCAGACCTGGAAGAGGTCTGCAACACGGAACGACACCTCCTGTACGTGGCATGCACTCGGGCCCGCGACCACCTGCTCGTAACCAGCGTCGATCCGGCATCGGAGTTCGTCGACGATATGCGGATGTAAGTCGCGCCGGCACTCGCGTCCCCGTCCCACCCCTCAGCACACCCCCGCCCGCCCTCGCGTCTCTGTTACCCTGTCGTTGCTTCGGTTCGCGCGCGACTTGTCCCGATATAATCGGGACTGAGCTCGAGGCGGTGATTACGATTTTGCTGCGGTTGGGGCGTTGGTCCGCCGCGGCTTTGTTTTGAAACGGGAGTAGCTTTGGTCGAGACGGGCAACAAGCCGCGGGATAGCCGCATCTTTTATGGCTGGTGGATTGTTGCCTCGGGGTTTGTGATTCAGCTCCTCACAGCAGGGATGGTCCTCCAGACCTTCGGCGTCTACTTCGTTCATTTCCAGGAACAGTTCGGTTGGTCGCGCACCCAGATCTCGGCCGCGTTTTCGATCCAGCAGCTCGAAACGGGGATTTTCGGGCCGATCCAGGGTTGGCTCTTCATCAAGTTCGGGCCGAAGAAGATCGTGACTGTCGGAGTCGTCATCGCCGGGCTCGGGTTGATGATGCTGAGCCGAATCGAGAACCTGTGGCAGTTCTACGTCGCATTCACGGCGGTCGCGATCGGGGTCAGCCTCGGCGGGTTCATGGCGATGATCGCCACCATCGCGAACTGGTTCGAGAAGAAACGATCTCGGGCGATGGGGATCGCGATGTCCGGCATGGCCGTCGGCGGGTTGCTGGTCCCGATGATGGCTTGGTTGATGGACAGCTACGGCTGGCGATCGACTGCATTCGGCTCTGGCGTCGTGCTGATACTGGTGAGTGTGCCGCTCGCCCAGTTGATGCGCCGGAGCCCGGAGGACCACGGCCTGGTTCCAGACGGCGAGGTCGTCGATTCGAGCGACGAACAGGCGCCTTCCGATCGAACGGGTCCAGACGTCAACTTCACGGCGATGGAAGCGCTGAGAACCAGGCAGTTTTGGTACGTGTCGTTCGGCCACGCCTCGGCCCTGGTGGTCGTGTCAGCGCTGATGGTGCACCTGGTGCCGTTCATCGTCGAGCGCCTCGAGTACTCGACGGCGACGGCCGGGACCGTGGTGACGCTGATGACGGCGGCGATGATGGTCTGCCAGATCGGCGGCGGCGCGATGGGCGACAGGGTCAACAAACGATACGCGCTGATGGTCTGCCTGTTTGGGCACGCCATCGCCCTGTTCGGGATGGCTTTCTCGACGAACATCTGGCTGGTGGCGCTCTTCGCTATGCTGCACGGCGCCTCGTGGGGAGCGCGAGTTCCGATCGTCATATCGATCAGGGCCGACTACTTCGGGCGTAAATACTACGCCACCATCATGGGTTTCTCGTCGATGATCATGACGATGGGGATGATGACCGGAGCGCTGTTCACGGGCTTCGTCACCGACCGCACCAACGACTACACGTTGGCGTTCGCGATCCTCGCGACGGTCTCGGCGCTGGGCACGATTCTGTTCTTTGTGTCGCGCCCGCCGCCGCTGCCGGAGCGACTCCTCCGCGCGAATCGATTGCGAGCCGACCAGCGCCAGGCGTGAACATGCTTCGAAATATGGCGCTCTCGCTGTCGCCGGATTCGTCGAAGGGTCTCTGAGGGCGCTGTGGTTCGATGGGTCCCGACATGCCGGGATCGAAATTCGTCGGGGTTTACAAGTAACAGCCTCAGAATGACTGATAGCGATTGCCACCCCGTATCAACGCATGAAAACTAGGCTTGGCCCTGAAGGGCCAGAGCACCAACTGGATGGTGGGCTCGCCCATCAGGCCGACCCTGTGCAGCCATTTTCGTGCCAGAAGCGACGCCAGGGGCGCCGTTCCTGGCCAATGAATTGCCCGCCCTGCGGACACAATCCCGGTTGCATCGGGGTTCACGACGAACGGATCGATCCGGAGATGCGGGCCGGAACTCGACGGTCGCAAGCGTGAGCTAGCCGACAAGAATCGAGCCCAACGCGAAGCGCGCGTTCCCGCGAGCCCTCGCGTCTGTTACCCTACGGTAGCTTTGTTTCGGACGTCGCGTTGTTACGGCGGCTCGACCGATTTTGTCATCGAATTATGTGCCGTGGTTGGAGATCTGGTCCGCCACGGTTTTGTTTTGGGATGGGACGAGTTCTTGATCGAACCAGAACGTAGGCCGCCGACCAGCCGCATTTTCTATGGCTGGTGGATCGTCGCCGCCGGGTTCATGATCCAGCTTCTAAACGCCGGGATGATCTTCCACAGCTTCGGTGTCTACTTCGTCCACTTCCAGGAGACCTTCGGATGGACTCGAACCCAGATCTCGGGCGCTTTTTCGATCCAGCAACTCGAGACCGGCATCCTCGGCCCCGTCCAGGGCTGGATGATCATCAGGTTCGGGCCGCGCATGATCGTGTCCATCGGGATCGTCATCGCTGGAATCGGCCTGATGCTGTTGAGCCGGATCAACAATCTCTGGCAGTTCTACGCGGCCTTCACCACGATCGCGCTCGGATCGAGCCTCGGTGGGTTCATGGCGATCTTCACGACCGTCGCGAACTGGTTCGAGAAGAAGCGGTCCCGCGCCATGGGGATCGTGATGGCCGGGATGAGCGTCGGCGGGCTGATGGTTCCGATCATGGCCTGGTCGACCGAAAGCTTCGGCTGGCGATCGACGGCGTTCGCCTCCGGAATCGTGCTCATACTCGTCGGACTGCCTCTCGGTCAGTTGATGCGGAAGGATCCCGAGGACTACGGCCAGGTTCCGGACGGCGCCGATCCCAGCCCGGTCGAAGACGGCGCCCCCAACGACACCGGACCGGATCTGAACTTCACGGCCAGGGAGGCGATGCGAACTCGGGCGTTCTGGTACGTGTCGTTCGGTCACGCGTCGGCTTTGCTGGTCGTCTCGGCGATCATGGTGCACCTGATCCCGTTCATCGTCGACCGCCTGGAGTACTCGCTGGCGACGGCTGGGATCGTCGTGACGTTGATGACGGCGATGATGATCTTCAGCCAAGTCGGCGGAGGAGTTCTGGGCGACAAAATCGTGAAGCGATACGCGCTGACGATCTGCTTGATCGGCCATTCCATCGCTCTGTTCGGGCTGGCGTTCGCGACGAATATCTGGCTCGTCGCGTTTTTCGTCGTGCTGCACGGCGTCTCGTGGGGGACTCGTGGACCGATCGTGATCTCGATCCGCGCCGACTACTTCGGGCGAAAAGCGTACGCAACCATCATGGGCTTCTCGTCGATGATCATGATGGTCGGAATGATGACCGGGGCGCTGTTCACCGGCTTCGTCGCCGACCGCACAGACGATTACACGCTCGCGTTCGGGATTCTGGCGACGGTCGCGGCCTTTGGCTCGGTGCTGTTTTTCATGTCGAAGCCGCCGCCGCTCCCGGAGCGCCTACAACGCGCGGCGCGGGAACGGGCTGAGCAGCGGCAGGCGTGACCACATTTCGTGCGCGTTTTACGACCCGCGATCCCGATGCAACGGAGTGCAAACTCCGTTGCCAGCAATCGTAGGGGAGGGTTTGAAACCCTCCCCTACCGGGGCCAGGCATCCGCGCTTGCTCCCAGGATCAGGCATTACTAATTCGGCTTCACCGCACGGAAGTTGATGCCCAGGGTGCCGTACTCGGCGGCGCTTGAGTCTTGGGGCGCGCCGCGGAATACGTCGGCTCGCCATGTGATCTCGAAGCCTTCGAAGCCGGTGAGTCTGACGACTGCTGCTAGCTCTACGTCCAGTAGAGCTCCGGCGATTCAACCGGTCCACAAGTCGATGTCTTCTTTTGCGGCGGGCGGCACCGCCGTCTGGACGATGATGTCGCCAATCTGCATCTTGCCGCCGGGCTTCAGGACGCGGTAGATCTCTCGGAACGCTGCCTGTTTGTCCGGGCAGAGGTTGATGACGCCGTTCGAGATGACCATGTCGGCCCAACCGTCGTCGACGGACAGCTTCTCGGCGAGCCCCTCGCGGAACTCGACGTTTGTGGCTCCGGCCTCGGCCGCGCCCGCGGTCGCTTTGGCAAGCGTCTCCGGCGTCATATCGACGCCGATGACGTTGCCCTCCGGCCCGACGAGTGTGCTGCGATGAACTTGAGACGAGCGAAACAGCAATCCTCAATAAGCGATCGGTCCTGAGTGAGAATCATCGGGTCGCCGTTCAATCTGCCGCCTGCTTTGACATCCTTTATACCTGCGCCGTATATTGCGAGGCGTTGACCCATTTCATCGAACATCTCGGCAGGAGTCTTTCATGGCCTACACAACTATCATCGCGGACACCGTTGGCGACGTCGGGCGGATCACCCTCAACCGGCCCGACAACTTGAACGCGCTCAACCTCGCGTTAACAGAAGAGCTGGCTGCGGCAATCGGGGAGATGCGCGCCGACGGAGTTCGGGCGCTGCTGCTGACCGGCGCCGGACGAGGCTTCTGCTCAGGCGCCGACCTGGCTGCGCCTCCGGGCGAAGGCCACCCCAGCGGAAACGACCTGCTGCGCGAAAGAGGCCTCCCGCTCGGCTACCATTCGATGCTGCTTCAGGAGTTCCCGAGGCCGACGATCGCGGCGGTGAACGGCGCGGCGGTAGGCGCGGGTTTTTCGTTGGCGCTGGCGTGCGACATTCGGATTGCGGCCAAGAGCGCTCGGTTCTCGGCGATTTTCGCCAAGCGTGCGTTGACCCCGGACTACGGATGCACTCAAACGCTTCCGAGCATCGTCGGGATGCCGCGAGCGCTGGAGCTCATGTACTCGGGTGACATCATCGGCGCCGAAGAGGCCGACCGCATCGGCCTCGTCAATCGCGTGGTCCCCGACGATGAGCTCGCCGAGACGGCGATGGATCTGGCGCAGAAGCTCGCCGCCGGGCCGTCGGTGATCCACGGATTGACCAAGAAACTCGCGTACTCGTCCGGCTCGCGCACGCTCGAAGAGCAGCTCTGGCTCGAAGGCCAAACGAGCATCGTGTCGAGCACGACCGAGGACCGCGCCGAGGGCATCCAGGCTTTTCGCGAACGACGCGAGCCCAAGTTCGTCGGGCGATAGTCGCGGCTTGGCGATCCGCGCTCGTGGCTGACGACTTCCACATGACCGACACCCCGTCAACTCGGGAGGCGGCCAATCGTGCAGCATCGGCATGGAATCTTGGCGGCGAGCCGAGCCTCATCGGGCGTCTGGAGAACTTCACGTACAGGGCCGGCCCGAGCGATCGCGAGCGCATCGTCCGCGTGACCGAGCCTACTCACCGGTCCTTCGCCGAGTTGGAGGCGGAGTTAGATTGGCTGGGTTTTCTTTCGCAACGCGGGATCAAAGTCTCCGCTCCATTACCCTCGGATCGCGGCAATTTGATCGAACCGTTCGAGACGGCGGATGGACCGCTCCACGTCTCAGTGTTCGTCAAGGCGCCGGGCAGCCCATTCAACTTCCAGCGAGATTGGGGACCGGAGTTTCACCGCGCGCTAGGGGAGCTCATCGGATCGATGCACGCCGCCACGATGGGGTATTCGCCTCCCGAGGGCGCCCGCCGAAAATCATGGGCCGAGGACATGGGCCATCTTAGGCAGGTCATTTCGACCAGCGAACCGTCGGCTCGATCGGAGTTCGACGAGGTTGTGCGATGGGCAACTACCCTCGACACGAGTCGCGCCACGTTTGGGCTGGTGCACACCGACCTGCATTACGCGAACATGTACGTAGATACGCAATACGAAATCACCGCCTTTGATTTCGACGGTTGCCACTACGACTGGTTCGCGTACGATCTCGCCGTCCCGTTGTTCTACGCGCTGCTGTCGTTCGACCTGCCCAGCATGGATGCGTCGCAACAGGACTGGTTCTATGGTCCACTACTGGACGGCTACAAAAAGAAGATGCCCATCGCCGACGAGTGGATCGCCCGGATACCGGGCTTCGTTCGCTTCCGACGGGCCGATTTGTTCACATTCATCTGCAAAGAACTGGACATCGACAACCTGACCCACGACTGGGACGTCAGATCTGTACGTCGCATCCGAGAGGGGTTCAACAACCAGGAGCCCTTGGTATGACGACGGCGTACGTGCGCGCGTTTGTTGGAGGGCGCGAGCCGGCTTGGCCGTAAACGACCAGAGCACCGGCTGAGAGCGCCCACATCATTGGTTCGTGCCTCCGCCTACACCCGTTCGTGTCCTCGCCTACACACGTTCGCCATTTCGGCACTTGAAACTCGGCGTGTGTCGGCTTGGCCGTGAACGGCCAGAGCACCAACCTTGCGGCCAATCCAACCCCCATTCGCCCTCGGTCCCGACGCCATCAAGCCCCCAGCTTTGTCGAGATTCGTCGAAGTGCCGCCGTGCGATCCACTAGAACCCCGCCTCTTTGTCGCACACGTACAAAAACGGCTCGTTGGCCAGCCAGCGCCGGAGGTTTTCCTTGAATATCTGTTGGCGACCACTCCACATCTGCGGTGTCAGCGCCGAAGAGTGCGGCGAGATGATGACGTTGTCCAGGTCCCAGAACGGGCTGTCGGACGGCAGAGGCTCGACCTCGAATGCGTCGATTCCGGCGCCGGCGATGCGTTTTTGTTGCAGCGTGTCCAGCAACGCGTCCTCGTTCACGATGCCGCCGCGCGAGATGACGATCAGGTGCGACGACGGCTTCATGAGCGCCAGGCGTCGAGCGTCGATCATGCCACGTGATTCGGTCGTGAAAGGCGCGGCGATCACGAACCAGTCCGACATCGCGAGCAACTCGTCGAGTCGACCGAGACCCCAGATGTCTTTGACCTCGGGCGGAGCGGGATATGGGCGCTTGTCGACGGCGTAGACGTTCATCCCGAAGGCGTTAGCTCGCCGAGCGACGGCCATGCCGATGCCGCCGAGCGCTAGGATGCCCATCGTGCTGCCGCCGATCTGGACGATCGTGCGGTCGTACTTCGGCGTCTCCCAGTGGCGGTTGCGTTGGTCCTCCATCATGTCGTGGATCCTGTGCGTGAAGCCAAGGATGATCGACATGACGTGGTCGGCCATCGGCGCCGTGTGCGGGCCGTGTGCGTTGGTCAGCACGACATCGCTGGCGGCGAGCTCGGGGATCGCGACCAGCTTGTCGACGCCGGTGCCGGGGCAGTGCAGCCACCGAAGCCGGTCGGCGGCAACGAACACCTCGCGGTCCGGCATGCCGAAGAACGCGTCCGCGTCGACGATCTCGCGCGCCTGATCCTCCGAGGCCGTCGCGACCGTGAACTCGACGTCGGGGAAGCTCTCGCGCAGGTCGGCGACGAACGCATCGTCCGCGAGGGACGCTAGTACGATTTTCATCACAGCACTCCTCCTACCACGCGATGGCGTAGCAAGCTCTGCGTGGGTCGCCGCCGGAGCTCAGGACGCCGTTGTCGGGGTCGCGGCGGGAGATCGTCGCGCCCATGCCGGCGTCGGAGACGGTGACGATGTTATGCCCCATCGCGCGGAGCTCGTCGGCGGTCTCGGCCGGGAATTCGGGCTCCAGCGCCAGTTGGCCGGGGTAGTACGTGTGCGGATAGAAAGAGTTCGTGACGCTTGTGCTCGCGAACCTCGGCGCTTCGACGGCTGCCTGCGGGTTCATGCCCCAGACGAGCGTGTTGAGCAGGATTTGAAGGTTGCCCTGCGCTTGGTGATCGCCGCCGGGACAGCCGACGGTCAGCACCGGCACGCCGTCCTTGGTGACGATGTAGTTGATCAGCGTCGTCCGCGGGCGTTTACCCGGCTCGAGGCGATTGGGATGGCCGTCTTCGAAGTTGAACATCTCGATGCGAGTGCTCAACGCGCATCCGATCTCGGGCAGGAACACCGACTTGGCGAAGGAGCCGCCGCTGGGCGTGGCGCAAACCATGTTGCCGTCGCGATCGATGACCGATATGTGCGTGGTGCCGCCGTCGTCGCCAGCGCCGTCGCCTGTCGACGCGACCGGTTCGGCGGTCGCTCTGGGCGCTCCGGTAAGCGTGGAGTGTTGCCACGGATCGCCGGACGGAGGCAGCTTGGGATGCGCTTCGTTCGGGTCGATTAGCTTCGCCCGTTCGGCGGCGTACTCCTTCGAGAGCAGGCCGTCGATGGGGATCGAGGCGAATTCGGGGTCGCCGTAGTACGCCTGGCGGTCGGCCATCGCCAGTTTGACCGCCTCGGCGACCGTGTGGACGTATGCTGTCGAATTGTGGCCCATGGCTTTAAGGTCGAAGTGCTCAAGGATGTTCAGCGTCTGCAGCATCACCGATCCCTGGGTCCATGTCGACTGACCGTGAACCTCGTGGCCCATGAAGCTGACTTCGACCGGCTCCTCGAACTGCGCGCGATACGTGGCGAGGTCCTCCATTTCGAGGGCGCCGCCAAAGCGTTCGCTGCCGTTGACGATGAGCTCGGCGACCTCGCCTTCGTAGAATGCGTCGCGTGCCGCCCTGATCCCGGCGAGTCGATGACCGGGTTCAGAGTTCTCGGCGTCGACGAGCTTCCGTAGCGTTGCGCCAAGCGCGGTCTGCACCAGCAGCGACCCGGCCTCGGGTAGATCGCCGTCGTCGTAGAAGACGTCCATCCCGCCCGGCGGGAACAGCTCGAACTGGCTCTTGCCGGCAGGCGACTCGAGGCGATCGATCATGTAGTCGTAGTTCGGGATGCCTCGCTCGGCGTAGTGGATCGACGGGGCGAGCACCTCGGCGGCGGTTTTCGTACCGTACTTCTCAAGCAGCGAGAACAGGGCGTCGACGACGCCAGGGACCGTGAACGACAACGGGGCGAGCGGTCCCGGCCCGGTGGGAATCTCCTCTTGGCCCTGGGAACGATACCAGTCGACGGTCGCCTTAGCGGGCGCCGTGCCCTGACCGCTAAGCGACAGCAGGTCGCCGCTCTCGGCGTGGTACAGCAGGAACACGCCCTCGGCGGCGAGCGAGTACGACGCGATTGGTTCGGTCACCGCGGCCGCGAAGCACGATGCGACGACGGCATCGAAGGCGTTGCCGCCGGAGAGCAGCATGCGCATGCCCGCCATGGACGTCAAGTAGTGGCCGCTGGAGATGACCCCCTGCGTACCGAACACAACCGGGCGCCCGGTGGGCTGCTGCGTCGCGTTGCCCTGCTCCATCGCGGAAGCGTTCTGTGAGGAAGTCATTGCTTGCTCTCCTTTATGTACCTACTCGTATGTGCCTGCTCAACTGCTATTGTCGGACGACGTTGACGCGCCGATGTCTACGTCTGCTTCTTCCAGAAGTGTTCGAGGTCGTCCGTGGGTCTCCAGCCGAGGATTCGCTTGGCTTTCTCGTTGGAGAATTTGTTGTGCGGAATGTCGGCGAAGATGTTGAAGATTTCGCATTTGGAGGGCAGCGTGTCAAGGTCGATCGTCAGCGCCGGACGAAACGCCTGCGCCGAGTCCTGCCACACCACAGGGAACGGAATGATGTCCTGGCCGTCCGCCGAGTGGTCGTCCGGCCATCGGAAGTTGTAGAAGAGCAAGGTCTGCACGTGGACGTCGTGGTTTTCGGTGAAGACGCGGCAGATTTCCTGCCCGAGAGACTTGGTGATCGCGTAGAGCTGGGTACCCGACTGTGAAGGAATGTCCGGGCTAAGCATGAAGTCGTGGTTTTCGTACGTTGGCCCGGCGATGGTCCAGTGCGGGCCGGTGTTGATCACGCGGCGGATGCCATGATGAACGGCGGCCGCCATCGCGTTGTACGCCCCGCGGGCGTTGACATCGAAGGCGATCTGTCGATGCGGCCGCAGCACCGACAGGTTGATGATCGCGTCCATGCCTTCGGCCGCCGCGATGACGCCGTCGAGGTCGGCCGCGTCCAGCCGGAAATACTCGTGCGGCCCATCGGGCGGGTCGTTGATGTCGGTCAGCCGTAGCGTGTGCTCCTCTTCGAGAGCTTTCACGACGTGCGGGCCGAGTTGACCATTGGCTCCCAGAATCAGGACGTTCATCTTGTTGTATTCAGTCCTTCCGTTCGGTTGATGTCGAGTTCCACATTCAGTGGCCGGTCCACTGTACGGTGCCAGAGTCTCGGCCGTTGCTCACTTGGTCGCCCTATCCACGCTTGCGGGCCGTCATCAATCCGGATCGTCCGTCTCGAAGCGGCGCCGCGCGCTCGATGTCCGCGAATCCGGCGTCCGCGAGCCAATTTCTGTGCATCTGCTCGGTGTATGACTCGCCGACATCATAGATGTTGGTAACGTTCAAATTGAACAACACAGACTCAGACGGGAATGTTCGCGAGTCGTCGAGGATCGAGCCAATGATGAATATGCGGCCGCTGGGATTTATCGACTCGCTGATATTTCCCAATGCGACTCGGGCGCCGTCAGGAGACAATGTCTGTAGCAGAGCCTTCACGATCGCGACGTCGTATGCTCCCGGAATCGATTCGCGTGTCACGTCCGCTGTGACGACGCCGACCCGGTCGCCGGCGCTTTCTTCCTCCACCACCTTTTCGGTGATCGGAGTCGCCAACGGCAATTCCGCCACGGTCGCATGGATCTCGGGCCAGATCTCGGTCATCACAATCGCGACTCCGCCGGAGCCGCCTCCTGCATCGAGCAACGTTTTGGCTGACGAAAAATCAAATCTCTCCGCCAGCCCCCGCGCGAGAGGTCTGGTACGTACGCCAATCGAGCGAATGAACCTCTCAACCTGGTCGGCGGCGAGCCGGCAAAGTCCACCTTCGCCTGGGGCACACCGGTTCGCAGAGACTCCGCGGTCTTTAGTTTCCTCTCCAACTCGCCCGCCATTTGGGCTTGTATGTCCGCCATGTAGTTCGGACTGCCTGAGGCGAGAAAACGATCGGATTCGGCGGTGTTCGCGAATCGGCCGTCTTCCGATGTCAGCAGTCCTGCTGAGACCAGGGCGTACAGCAGCAAACGTAATCGGTCGGGCCGAACTTCCAACGCACTGGCGATCTGCTCGGCGGTCAAAGTCCGTCCCTGAGCGGGTTGAACAGATCGAGTTGCACACCCGCCAACATCGCCATCGCGAGGTCCGCCGTGATCCGAAGTCCATCGATTGTTTCCGGTCGTGATGTGCCAGACGCCGGGTTCGTCATTGGCTCTGCGCCCGGATCAGAGTCGGAGCGGGTCGGAGCGACCGTTTGATGAATGCGTAGACCACGCTGGTGCATAGCCGGCTACGGCGGTTCACTTGATCAGTGAAAAACACCGGCTCGCCGATAGCGGGGACGGAAATCATCTCGACGCCGGCTCGTAGCCGAGTTGACGGTTGGCCGTCGCTGTCAGGAAGCGTGCGTCTGGAACCGCCGACTGGATGTGGAAGACATTCCAGGCGGAGATGGATCCCGCGTAGCCCTCGGACACGTCCGCCGTGAGCGATTTGCGCACCGCGTTCGTTGCATCGTCCGGGTAGAGTGCGGAGGTCGATGCCGGCGCCTCGTCCCAAACGAACTCGCCCAGTCTGAGGCAGACCACCTCCAGACGGCGTTCGCGGGCGAACTCTTTGCACACGAATTCGCCCAGATGATAGCACAGGTTCGCCGTCTCCGTCGTCGGGACCGGACGCCACTTTTCGGTGACGGCGAAGTTCTCGTCGTAGCCGCCCATGAGCGCCAATGAGCTCAGGAAGATCAGCCTGGGTACGCTTTCGTCAGTCGCTGCCTGAAGCAGGTTGTACGTGCGACACATCGCCGCGTCGAGTTGATCGGAGACGCTGTCGGATTGGTCCACCCAACCTGAGTGGATGATGACGTCGGCGCCGCGAACGAGATCGTTGGTGTTCTCGTCGTGGCCAAGACCGCACCGCGTGAAGTCGGACGCGTCTGGGACTGGCGAACGGTCGGTCAATCGGACATCGTGGTCTCCGGCCAGGTCGGACGCGAGGCGTCGCGCCAGCCGGGTTGAAGCGGAAGTGATCAGTATCTTCGACATATCAGCCCTCGAACGACGTTGTTCGAACGATTATACTCTGCCTCCGGCGCTCAGCGATCAATTCTGGCCAATTCCTGTCGGGCGCACCCTACTCGTCAATCGAGAATCCGCCGAGTATCTCGTCGAGCTCGCTCAGGTCGCTGGCCGAGAGACTCCAATCGGCCGCTTTGGCGTTGTGCAGCACTTGCTCGGGCGACTTGGCGCCCACGATAGAAGATACGACCGACGGATGGGCTAGCGTCCAGGCGATGGCGAGTTGAACCAGGTCTCTGCCGTGGTCCTGCGTCCAACCTTTCAGGCGATCGGCAATCTCGAGAGCCCCTTCGCCGGTGCGGCCACGAAACGCGACCGCATCGTGGCGTTCGTCGTCGGGCGGGAAGACATGACCGGGGCTGTACCGGCCAGTCAGCAAGCCTTTGGCCAAGACCGAGTGCGGTATGACGCCGATTCCGTTGTCCAGGCATGCTGGCAGTATGGCCTCCTCGGGCTCGCGGCCGAACATATGGTACCGGGGTTGGGAACTGTGAATCGGGCCGTACTGGGCGGCTTCGACGGTTTGCTCGGCCGAGTAGTTCGAGATGCCGATGAACCTAATCTTGCCTTGGTCTCGCAGTCGCAGCAGATTTGACATCGTCTCTTCGATCGGCCACTGAGGTTGGGGGCTGTGAAGCTGGTACAGGTCGACGTATTCGGTCCTCATCACTCGCAGGCTGTTTTCGATGGCGCGGTCCATGTGCTCGCGCGAGTGGTCGCTGCCGGAGAGCTTCGTCGCCAGGAAGACTTCGTTTCTGCGGCCGACGATGGCGCGGCCAATGAGCTCCTCACTCGTGCGGTAGCTCTCCGCGGTGTCGAGGAACGTCATGCCCACGTCGATCGCGGTTTGGACAGCGGCGATAGCCTGTTCGTCGGCCACAGTGCCCATTCCGCCGCCGATGGGCCAGGCCCCGAAACAGATCGCCGAAACGTCCGGTCCATCACGTCCTAATTGCCTGGTTTCCATACCTTCGACGCCTCCGAAATATAGGAAGTGCAGTGTATCACGAGGCCGCCTTTCGCCACGATATTTCGCGATTGTCAATGCGGGGTAATACGTTTCGTAAGCACTGCCTACACATTGCTCTTGCAAAACCCGTTTGAATCCTTCGAATAAGTCGTTTCAAAGGAAGCGGCGTCCGTGTATATGTTAGCTAGAAGACTGGTGTAATCGAGGCGTGCGTTATAGCCGTGAATCACGCGTCGGCGGCAACCCAACCCAGGACGGAATGACTTTTTGCCAGAATCGATAGTTCAGTCTTGCCTTGCGGTAGCTCAACGGATTAACGGCGTCACCAAACGTACGCGCCTGAACGAATTCGCATTGGCGGCGACTGGTTTCGCGGTTATCTTTGTCGTGTTGCTTGTGACGCGACCGTTGCACGTCTATCAGGGATTGCTGCTGATACCCATCATGATCGCGTCGGCCTGGATGGAAAGCCGGTCTAGGCAGCGCAGGCCTTGCCATTATGTGGCAGTCGATCCTCCAACTGTCTGCCGATGGATCTGTGATTACACGGGCGTCGGCCGGGTCAGTGACAACTGCCTGGGTGCTGTACGTGGCGGTCGGGCTCGCCTCGGGCGCCGCATTCACGTATGTGACGTCGTCGCATCGCGAGGCCGGGTACCGCGAAGCCCTCGCAAACATCGGCAGGGTGATGAGCTCCTCGCTGGACATGGCTGGGGTGATCGATCACTTCGCCGAGAACCTTAGAACGATCATCCCGTTCGATCAGCTCGCGGTCAGCACGGTTGACACCCGGCAAGGAATCACCTCGCCGTCCTACGTGGCTGGAGCTAACAAAACCGACAGCAATGACATTGGCAATCCGGTTCCCCGTTGCAAGGTCCGCTGGCTGGCGTCGTGGTTCGGAAGCGAGCGCGTCCAACCGGCAAGGTCCTACACATGTCCGGCTACCTGGACTCCATGATCTCCAGGCAAGGCGATACTCTGCTCGACGGCGGGTTCCTGCAAAAGCCTGTCGCGATGGTGGAACTGGCCCGCAAAGTCAGGGAGATGCTGGACCTGTAGCCGCCGCGTCTTTCGCGATCCGATCCACCCGCAGCTCGTCGTCCGCGATCCTGGCTTGTCGCCTCTCGAACCCTAATAGAGTCTCCTCTGTCCGGAACCTCGTCGTCTCGAATGCATCGCGCAGGCAATCTCGGCGACTGATTCGACCGCTCGCCTAGTCGATATCCGGAGCCCACGAATATCGTCGCTTTGCCTCCTCGAAGCCGGTGACTTCTGCATGGCCGCCGAGGTCCACGAACGTGTGCCGGCTTTCCATTGGTTTATCCTCGAACCGCTCCTTGAGCCAATCCGCCAGGTAGTTCCCCGGATTGGGACCCAATTCGGCGGACGAGGAGCCTGCAACGCCGTGGTCCGCGCCCTCGTAGAGAATCAGTTCTTTGGGCGATTTGACCGTGTCCAGCAGCCGGTACGTGTACTCGATGGGACTGTGAGAGTCGTCTTCTCCGGCAACCACGAGGTACGGGCAACCGATCTGTTCGCCGACTCCCTCAAGGCTCATGCCTTGCATGAATTGGTCGAATTCATCTTCGTCCTCGTACCCCGCCATGAACATGAATCGGAGCTTGAACGTGGGCGATTCCAGATTGAACAGAGTGTAGCGGGCCGGCTCGTGGGCGACCATCTGAACGGCGCACCCCTTGAGACGGCTGTCCACAGAGGCAACCTGCGTGGCCCAGAAGGATCCGAAGCTGCTGCCGGTTACCGCGATGCCCTCAGGGTCAAGCTCTGGCTGAGACCGCACCCACGCTATCATTTCGCGGCCCGCATCCAACCAGTTCGTGGTGCCGGCATGGATTCCACGTAGCAGCGCTTCGTATTGGCCCGGCCCTTCGATGGCCAAAACCGCAACGCCTCGCTCCAGCATCCTGTCGCCGTACATAGCGACCCGGCCTTCTTTGAACGCGTCCATGCCGGGTATGCTGATGACGCATGGTACGCGCTCGGCGGCACGGACCTTGGGCAGGTGTAGCCATCCGGGCAGCGACTTGCCCTGGAACGGAATTTCGGCCTTCCGCACCTCGTGATCCGCGTACTGGGCGTATTTCGAGTAGCATTCGACTTTATTCCGATCCAGGCGCCGGTTCTCGGCGCTGTTCTCAAAGATCGGCCATTGCGCGCCGGCGTAAAAGAGTGCCGCGATGAAGTAGCTCTCTCTGGCGGCCACCGAGTGTTCCAGTTCTTCCTCAGCACGGGCGATGCGTTCGCGCCGCACGGCCACGCGAGCGAACTCCCGCGACATGTCGTCGAACTTCCGCATTCGGCTTCGTGCGGCCTCCACGTCGGCCGCGGCGACGGGGCCGCACGCCCGGAGCAGGCCTGCGAGACGACCCTGGTCCCAGTCGGGGCCGACTGTACGTACCACGGCGTCGAGCAGCCAGCGCTGCTCTTGCCAGCGTTTCATCCGTTGCTCTACCGCAGATTGATTTGCCGGCATTTGTCGCCTCCCAGTCCGGTTCGTAGAAAACATCATGGTACGTGCCTACGACGGGTAGGCAATCAGGCGTTCTGTGCGGTCGCGACCACGCGAAGCCCTTACAACATCGATTATGGTTCGATTCGACGCGAGCGCCCATTGCGCCCGGCAATGCTGGGCGGCGGCGGTACTCGATAGGAGAGGGATTGCGGATACGTTCAATGATTGGCTTTTCGTTGCTATCCTGAACCGTCGAATAACAGACTTACCCGATAGATTCGTCGTGGCGAAAGCCGGCAACAGATGAACAGACCACCCTCAACCGGCGCGACGCCAGAATCGACGAATCAGTGGCAGTTGATCGGAGAACACGATATGACGTCACCAGACATCCCGAGCATCATTCGGCCCTTCTGGGACAGCTTTGTCGCTGCCGTTGACCTTGACCCGCCGCCGGAGTTTTCCGAAGCATTCTTCTTCGGCGACAATGAACGCGTTACGAACGAACTCGCCGAATTAGTGTTGATCGGCACAGAACGGGCTACAACGTCGCTCTTGTGGGCATATGAGGCCGACAGCGACTCGATCCCACGACCCGGCGCTTTCAGCGTGGTGACCGATTGGGATGGGCGTCCATTATGCGTCATCGAAACAACGCAGGTGGATGTAATGCCCTATCAAGATGTGACCGAAGAGTTCGCCGCCGTGGAGGGCGAGGGCGGCGGCTCGCTGCGGCATTGGCGGGAGGTTCATTGGGATGCGTTCTCGAGGGAGTGTGCCCAAATAGGCAAGGCGCCTGCCCCGCGCATGCAGGTGATTTGCGAACGATTCGAAGTCGTGTACCGGCTCGGCGCTAGAACGAGTGGATGAGATAAAGTCGGGGTCTTGGATGAAGATCGGGCTTGGCCCTGATGGTCATCGACTGAACACATTGTGCTCAACGGGTCTCGCCGTGCCGAATGTTCAGCGGAATGAGAACCATGTCGGGGTTCTCCAGGCAACAGTGGGAGTTCAACGACCGGATTTTTCGTCCTTCCGCGCGCGGAAGGATCTGAATGACAGCGGATTGCGGCGGCCTTTGGCTTTGTTGATCACCAGAAGGCTCTAACACCAAGGTTGTAGGCTGGGTTTTCAGATCGAATCTGACGGTCAGGTTCGACACCGTGCAGTTTCGGGTTGTCCTCTCGATGTGCCGGCTGCCATGTTTCTGCGCGCACGGTCCCGCCGCTACCTGAAATCCATGGATTTCGGTGTGTGCTTGACAGAGGGCAAATTCTCCGCGTGCTCGACCACCAGGTTCAGCGTGCCTTCACGGCGGGAGACCTTGGCGCGCACCAGCAGCACGGGCTCGCGCAAGATCAGGCGATATTCGACGTAGACGGCCGGCCACACGATCAGCGGTATGTGGCCGAACTCGTCCTCGAGCGTGATGAAGACCACCTTGCCTTGAGGTCGCTGACGGCGCACCACCAGCCCGGCGGCCCAAACCTCCATGCCTTCCTTCAGGTGCGGCATCTCGTCCGAGGGCAACACGTGCGCGGGCAGATGCGGGCGGACGTGGGCCATCAGGTGACCCTCCGGATACAGTCTCATTGTCTGGTACTCGCCAGCCATCCGTTCCCAGCTTGTCATGGGCTCGAGCTCGGCCATGTCCTGGTCGACAGGCAGGTCGAGAGGCGCTTGCCAGGCGTAGGGTTTGCTTTTTCCGTTGCCCCGCAACACGCCTTTCGTCGTGGAGATGGATTTCGCGGTCTCTCTTCGAACCACGGAACCATCCGTGCGTAGAATCTCTCTTTCAGGTGATTGAGATCGCTCGTCCGCCCCGAATCCCGATTGCATCGGGACATGCTGCACCTCGCCCTCCGTCGTAGGGGAGGGTTTAAGAGCCCGTCTCAGAAGTCGTGAACAGGGCCTGTTCGTCGGTAATGCGGCGGGGTTGTCGTGCCTGACGGACGTATCGAAATCGCGATTTTGGACGTTTTGAGAGGCTCGCGGCGACTTATGAGACAGGCTCTTAAAACCCTCCCGCGCCTCGCCGCTCGTCATGCCTTGGCCGAGAGGAACCGGCCTGTAGCGCAGACCCACCTCCCAGAGGGCGGAGCGTCGGTCCGAGGACAGCGAATCGAATGCGCCGGCCAGCACCAAGCGCTCCACGGTCTCGCGTTGAAGGCCGGTGCGCAGCATTGCATCTGCCATGTCGGCGAACGGACCGCCGCGCTCGCGGGCATCGACTATCGCCTCTGCCGCTGCCTTGCCGAGGCCCTTGACGTTTTGGAACCCGAGCAGCACGCCCTCATCTAGTTGCCCCGTGAGTCCGTCAGGGTCGGGAGACCGGGAGGCGATGATGCACTTTTCGATGCTGGCGTTGATGTCGGGATTGAACACTCGCACGCCGTGACGTCGGGCGTCCTCCTTGAGCGTTTCCAGATTGTAGAAGCCCATCGGCTGCTGGTTGAAGAGGCCCACGAAGAACTCCAGGGGGTAGTAGTGCTTCAACCACGTCATGTGGAACGCGGTGACGCCAAACGCGAAGGCATGGGACTCCGGGAACATGTACTGGCCGTTGAACTTCTTGAATATCTTCGCCGCAACGTCCTCGGGCACGCCTCGCTCGCCCGATCTGTCCCGGAACTTCACCCAGTACTGGTCGATGAGCGTCGTATTGTTGCGGCGGCGGAACGCGCGGCGAAGCTGGTCGGCCTCGAGGGAGCCGAAGCCCGCGACCTCGATCGCCACCTGGTTGACCTGGTCCTGGAACAGGATGACGCCCAGGGTGCGCTCAAGGGCGGGACGTTCCAGCGGGTGGTCGTAGTCCCAGGGTTCGCCCAGACGACGGTGTATGAAGTGGGTCACTCCGTCGTTTGCGCCCACGCCGGGTCGAACGGCCGCAACCTCGTAGGCCATGTCGACCAGGTTCCGAGGCTTGATCCGGGTGATCGTCTGAATCTGGGCCGCCGACTCCACCTGAAACACGCCGATGGTGTCGGCGCGATGCAGCATCTCGTACACGGCCGGGTCCTCGAAGTCGATGCGGCTAAGATCGATGTAGCGTCCCGTGCGCTGCTCGATGAGTTGGAGGGCGTCCTGCAACTGCGATAGCGCGCCCAGGGCCAGGAAGTCGATCTTCACGAATCCGGCGGCGTCCACGGAGTCTTTGTCCCAGTGGCATATGAAGCGATCTTCGATGGCGCTCTGCTGCACGGGGACGATTTCGGTCAGAGAAGTCGACCCGATGACCATGCCTCCCGGATGCTGGGCCAGGTACTTGGGGAAGCCGTTGAGCTCGGCGGCGAGGTCGATCAGGTCACGCCACACGGGGGTGTCGGTGCGGTCGCGGAACTCGGGCAGGCGCTCCATCTCCGACTGTAGTTGCTTCGCGTTTCCGGACTCCACGCGCTTTGCCAGGCGGTCGACATCCTGGAACGGAAGCCCCAGCGCCTTGCCCAGGTCACGGATGGCGCCCTTCATCCTGTAGGTGCTTATCATGCCGGTTAGCACGGCCCGATCCCATCCCCAGTGCTGGTGCACCCGCTTGATGAGCTCCTCGCGGATGTTTCGGGGAAAGTCCAGGTCGATGTCGGGCACGGAGGCCATGTCCTCCTGCAAGAAGCGCTCCAGCGACAGGTCGAACTTCAGCGGGTCGATGTGCGACAGGCCGATGAGATACCCCGACAACATGGCAACCGACGACCCTCGACCTCGGCCCGGAGGGCGTTCCTCCAGTGGTATCTCGGAGTCGCTTAGTCCCAGTTCGATCTGGATGTCGCGGGCGATTTGGATGATGTCGTGGTAGATGAGGAAGAATCCGGCGAGGTCGTGCTTCTTGATGAGGCGGAACTCTTCGCTGAGCCTCTTGCGCACTCGCCAGTTGATGCGCCCGTAGCGTCTGATCGCCGCCTGGTGGCAGAGCTCTTCCAGGTAGCTCAGGGGCGTGTGTCCCGGGGGCACGGGATAGTCGGGAAACTTGTAAGCCAGGTCGCGGGTGAGATCGAACGAGCATCGCTCGGCCACTACCAGCGTGTTGTTCACCGCCTCAGGGCAGTCCCGGAAGAGAGCCTCCATCTCGGCGGAAGACCTGAGGTGGAAGTGGGTGTTGGGTCTGCGCTCCAAGTGGGTCTCTTCGAGGCTCTTGTTGTTGCGAATGGCGACCAGCGCATCCTGGAGCCTGTGGCGATCCGGTGTGTGGTAATGGACGTTGTTGGTGGCCACGACCTTCACACCAACCTTTCCGGCCAACTCCACGAGCTGCCGGTTCCGCCGCGTGTCGCCGTGGACCAGGTTCTGCTGAAGCTCCACGAAAACGCTGTCGGGTCCGAGCCAGTCGACGTACTGCCGCAAAACGCCCTCAGCCTCATCGGTCCGATCCTGGGCGGCCAAACTGGGCACCGGGCCGTTGCGGCATCCGGTGAGCAGCACCAGACCGTCGGAGTGTTTGCTCAGGAGGTCGACGTCAAGCTCGGGGTTGCGACGCTCCGCGCCGATGTACGAGTACGACACGAGTTGGCACAGATTTCCGTATCCGGCGCGATCCGAGGCCAGCAGCGTCAGATGTTGCCCGCCCTGAAGGGTGACTTCAGCGCCGGCGATGGGATTGATGTCCAGGCTGCGGGCAACCTGGGCGAACTCCATCGTCCCGCACATGTTGTCGTGATCGGTCAGCGCCAGGGCCGGGTAACCGAGCTCGGCGGCGCGAGCCAGGAGATCGTCGATGGAAGACGCTCCCTCCTGGAAGGAATAGTTGCTGTGGCAGTGTAGTTCGGCGTAAGTCATCGGAAGTTTCGCAGGTTTGGCCCTGATGGCGATAAACAAAATAAGTAGTGCCGAACAAAATTTGTCATTCTGAGGCCGCAGCCGAAGAATCTGGTCGTTGAACACACACTATTGCCCGCAGGACTCCAGAAGTTTCTCCTTCTGCGGAACGCGCAGTACAGCGAGAATCATTGAACACAGCTTATTTAGTTGATGACCATAAGGGCCAGAACACCGGTGCGCTCGGCTTTCAGGTCATCAACTAATGACGGCGCCAACGAGTCAGTTGCCATGCTGGACCTTGCGCAGAAATTGAAGGGTTTGGTGACTTTCAGGCAACGATGCATGTTCAGCGACCAGATTCTTCACCTGCGGGCTCAGAATGACATATTTTGTTCGCACCACTTATTTTTTCGCCATCAGGCGACGGTAATTGCATCGGAATCCACTCACGATTCTCCGTTCGGGTGAGCCATCAGATCGAGACATTGACCTCCGCGACAAAAGCCTCCAAAACGGGCGGTTCACTCTCGAGTTCCTTAGAACCGAATGTCTCGATGTGAAACTTGATCGCGGACTTAATGTTGGCAAGTGCTTCTCCAAAAGTGTCCCCTTCATTCACGACACCTTTGATTCCCAGCGGGTAAGCCGTATAACCCCCAGGGTGTTTTTGACGATTATCTTGAATTCCCTCATGACACTGTCCTCATTTTCGTCATCACTCCGAAAAACAGATGTGCAGACTCTTCGTTTGTGCTCATCATCAAAGCCTGCCATATCCTAATTCATCCGTCATGAAGGCTTTCCGAAGCTCTGGTCTTCCATGCCTCTTCCCAAAAGAGCGCGCACAGATCGACGCTAATATCGCTGCCGGTACCAGGCGCCGTTGACCATGTCGCGGAAGAGGGTGACGGTTTGGTTGTCCTCCAGCAGCACTTGGTAGTACTTTCGCGATAGGGGTCTGGGCCTCCACCACTCTTCGTCTATCTCCCATTGATCTTCGATGGAGGTTACCTTCAAGGTTTTGGCGCCGAGTGGCCGCCACGCCCCACCCCCGGGAGAAAAAGAAATTTGGGACACCCCAAACCCCGGCAGGGACTTCGTCCCCTGCACCCCTGCTTCGAGTGTCCTCTTGCGAGGCGCGCCGAGTGTCGATGCAACCCCTGCCTCGGAAGAAGAAGGGTTTGAGGACGCCTCGACGAACCCCAGCGTCCTGACAAGTCGGGATTGCACCCCTGTTTCTGAGGATGCGCTTTTATGAGGCGCAGCAGACGTTTGCGCCCTTGTTGCTGCAGGTGCATTGGACGCACCGAGAGGGCCGCTCACCTCTCTTTCGAGAGCAAAAGCATCTTGCGACACCTCAGACTTCGGCGTCCTTCCGCTTCTGCGGAAGCGAAAGGGCTGCACTCCTGTTGCCGCAAACGCACTGGGTGCGCCGAGTGGCAGTTCGGCTCCTCCCTTGGAAGAAGCTTTGGGGGGCGTCTCTATCTTCTTCAGGGAAGACTGCGCTCCTGTATCTGCGAGCATGTAGTCGATAGACCGGGTGTTGGGCGACTGCTCTGCCGCTGGCCCCAGGAAAGAGAAGTCCGTGGGCGCCGGCGTCTGTCGGAACGGGCTGGCGACGCGCTCGTTTTGGGAGGCGTCGTCTGAGGAGTGTGGGGATCGAGAACCGGACTCAGACGGCGCTTGCTTCTGTACCTCTGCCCTTACGGACGCACTCTTGCGAGGCGCACTGGGCGGCTGCGTCGTGCCGAGGGCCACTGCCAGCGGCATGCCGAGCTCGTCTTCCACCACAACTGTCGGGATGGGCGGGTTTAGGGGTCGAATTGCACCAATGCTTGGCGCCTCTCCGGGATTCTTGACCACGGTTCTATGTTCCTTACTTTGAATATCGGCGGCTTCGTGCGAAGACGGACCGCCATCTGATGCATCATCTCGCGGAGCTGCTCCTGCCGGCGCACGTCGGAGAACAGACTGGCCTGGAGTCCCGACTCTCCGGTGAGTCCCGTCAGCGTCAGGCCCAGGTCTTCCAGCGGGCCGGGGAGCATGGTGTCGCCCAGCATGGCTCGGAGAAGACGAACCGCCGTTTCCTTGCCGCCGACCGCCTCTCGAAAGGCGAGTCCCCTGATCCAGGGCGGACCGAGCACGACCCTGGACTCCAGCGTCGCCATGCGGACGTACCTACCTCTGAGCGCCGCGCGAGCGAAGGCTCGACCGAACAGGAGCTCGGCCGCCACCAGAAGGGCGTCCAGCGTGACCGTGGGCACAGGGAAGGTCAGGTACTCGTTAACAGCATCCTCGGCCTCGTCCGACACGACGGGACTGGAGTCGAGCCCATTGGCGAGCTCCCAGGCCCGGCGGCCCTGAGGGCCGAACTGGGCCTGCACCGATCCCAGGTCCATGGCCGCCAGTTGCCCCATGGAGGTGATTCCGTAACGGCGCAGGCGCTCCCGGTCATCCCAAGTCAGCGGCAGGGCGTCGATGGCCAGGTTCTTGAGGTAGTCCGCCGCCCCGCCGTCGGGGACCCTGGTCGCCTGCCCGCCTTTGCTGGACAGCGCGGCCACGTACGCCATGAACTTGCCGTCCGCGACGCCCACGCGCGGGTTCAGGTGGTGAGGCACCGCGTGAATGAGAGTGGTTATCAGCCGGGTCTCGCCGCCGTACATCCGGTCCAGCCCGTCCAGGCCCACATGAATGCAGCCGACCTCGCCCTTCTCCACCAGCGGGCTACGCTGACGGAGGGCGGCGACCGTCTTGTTGAAGAGGGAGTGGTAGTACGGCACGTCGGCCTTCAGCAGCAAGGCATTCTTGCAACGGGACAGCGCCTCCTGCAGCGGCATGCCCGGAACGACGCCCACGGCCTCGGGAGAGCTGTCGAGCACCATCTCGCGAGAGTCCGGACCCTCGGTGACGATGACGGGCCGGTCGCGCAGGGCCGGATGCCGCATCAGTTCCGCCTTCATCGGAAGGTGGGTTATCAGCATGCACGCGACCTTCACACCGGCTCCTTTCCCGTTCGATTCTGCTAATTTGAACGGTCTCTAAATCGGGTGAAGTTCAATGATACAGAACAAATGTTCGCTTATCAATAGTCTATCGAAGGGGTTTCGCTCGACTATTGTTTAGCCGTTTTCTAAGACCGATCCTTTGTGATCATGGCGTATATTTGGTGAGGAGCTGCTGGGTGGCGTCCTCAATCCGCTTCAACCGATTTGCCAGGCAACCGGCAGGCTGTGTGTCAGGACCGATTGGCCTGAGATTGTCAGGCGGTAGGGGTCGCTCTTGGCAGTCGACGAAGCGCTGATGGTCGCACAGGATGATCGATCGAAATAAGCGACAGGCAAAAACGTCCCCGGCTGCCAAGGAGAGTTGATCTTTGTCGATGAATGAGATCGCCCACATGTTTTTGTGCGTCACGGGGAGAGCGAGCACCATATCAACGGATTGACCGGTGGCTGGAATGACACGCCGCTGACGGAACTGGGAAGACAGCAGATCTCCGCCACAGCCGCTCAACTTCGAGGGCGCGGACTATCAAACGTTGGGCTTTACTGCAGTGACCTTCAACGAGCGATGGAAAGTGCGAGTATCATCGAATCGACACTGGGATGCACGCCGGTCCCAATGCCAAAACTCCGCGAACTCAACAACGGTGATGCTGCAGGAATGACTCTATCGGAAGCGGCCAGGATTCAGAACCCTGAACCGAAGTCCGGGTTATTGGATTGGCGCCCGTACACCAACGCGGAGACTTGGAGGGAGATGACTCAGCGCACGGCGTCAGCGCTAGCGAATATCCAGAGTCGCGAGGTTGAAACGGCAATAGTCGTCGGACACGGCAACTTCGGTCAAGCTCTCATCCAAACGTGGCTCAAGCTGCCGCTACAGTTAGAGGTCTCTTTCCGGTTTGATGTTGCGAGCATTACCGAGCTTCGAACAAACGACTGGGACGAACGAGAAATCGTGAGGCTCAACAGCCACCACGCCTGACATCCGTAACCCGGTCTGATCACCCCGCGAGACGGGTGGGGAGAGACCGGTTGACGTTTTCGAGCAGTGTCCTCACCTGCTCAGAGATCACACTCACCCCAGTCGTTCACGGCCAAGCTGTCCAGCCGCACGCTAGAACCCAGGCAAGCGCGGCTGGATGATCTCGGGCTCTTCATCGCTGGCGAAGCCGGATATGCCCACGCCCACCAGGCGGAAGGTCCGGCCGGGCTGGATCTCGGCGCTCAGGAGGACGCCGGCAGCTTCGGCGATCTGATCGGACGTGCCGACCGGTTCGGGCATCGTGACCTGTCGAGTGAAGGTCGTGAAGTCGGTGAGCCTGAGTTTGAGCTTGACCGTGTAACCCTGCAGGCTTTTTCGGTCGAGGTCTCGAGCGACGCGATGGCTCAGCCTATTGACCAGCTCCTGAAGCGCATCGGGGTCTCCGGTGTCTTGGTGCAGCGTCGTCTCTGAGCTGACCGACTTGGCGCCGCGATGGGTGGCAACGGCGCGGTCGTCGAGGCCGAGTCCGAGCTTTTTCATGTACGGCCCGTTTCGCCCGAACCGCTTCTTGAGCCATTCATCGGAACACTTCGTCAGGTCGCCGATGGTCTCGATGCCCTCGGCGTGGAGTCGCTCCTCGGTCTTCGGGCCGACGCCCCACAGCCTGCCCACGGACAGCGGCGCCAGAAACTCGCGCTCGGAGCCAGGTTCGACGATTGTCAGACCGTCGGGTTTCTCCAGGTCCGACGCGATCTTGGCCACCGACTTGCTGGCCGCGGCGCCAACGGAGATCGTGAGACCGAGCTCGGCTTTGACGTGGCGCTTGAGTCGATAGGCGATCTCTCGTGCGCTGTGCTTCGCCGACACACGATCGGTGATGTCCAGATACGCCTCGTCCATGGAGAGCGGCTCGATCGTCGGAGTGAGCTCGCGGAAGATGTCCATCACTCTGCGCGAGACTTCGCGATATCGAGTGAAGTTCGAGTTGACCTGTATCGCGTGCGGGCAGCGCTGGAGTGCGGTGCGCATCGGCATCGCGGAGCGTATGCCGTACTTGCGCGCCTCGTACGAAGCCGACGCGACCACGCCCCGGCCTTCGGGGCTGCCGCCGACAACGACCGGTTTGCCTCGGATCGCGGGGTTGTCGAGCTGTTCCACCGAGGCGTAGAAAGCGTCGAAGTCAGCGTGAAGGATATGCCGCATGTCTCTGGGCTCGTGCTCGTGAGCGGGACGGCGTGGCTCCTGCGCCTGTAGACACGCGTTTGGTTTCGCATGGCCCGCGCGGGAGGCGCGCTGGCGACACCGCCATATCGTGCAAGCATACCCCTGTGTCCCCGAATCGCGCAAACGGGTCGGAAGGCCGGATGCTTTCCACGTAAACCCCGCAGTCATCGCCCTGCAGGCAGCGGTGCTCTGGCCGTTCACGGCCAAGCCGACAAAACCCCAACAACGGCCAATGCCGGCAAAGCGGCCCGCGAAACATTACGATGGACGAGTCGATATCCGGTGTTTTAACCATGCGAAGCGCATCGGTCGAGGAGCTGTCACCATGCCGAACCCAGTAGTTCATTTCGAAATCCAATCGACCGCGCCCGAGTAGAGTCAGAAATTTTTCGCCGATTTGTTTGATTGGGAGGTCAATTCCGACAATCCGATCAACTACGGGCTGGTCGATGCCCAGGACGGCTAGGGCATCGGCGGGGGAATCGGGCCAACGGAAAACGGACAAGCTATGGTGACGTTTTACGTTGAGGTCGATGACTTGCAAGCCTATCTGGACAAGGCCGAAGCGCTAGGCGGCAAGACGATCGTACCCGTCACCGTCATACCTGACATGGTGACGATGGCAATGTTCGCCGATCCATCGGGCGCGATCATCGGAATGGTGCAGAGCGACGGTCAATAGAAGCAAACGCGCCGCGCCTCTTGCGCGGTGATCTCGAAAGGCGCGACCGTTCGTTGCGAACGGGTCGTTTTAGGCGGCGGCGAAGGTGGGCGCAGTGAGGCGATAGCCGACGCCGCGGACCGTGCGGATCCAAACCGGGTCGCGGGCATCGTCGCCTAGCTTGCGACGAAGTCGCGGGATGAACTTCTTCAAGCCTTCTCCGCCATCGGAATCGCCCTCCCATACTACGCGCAGAATGAACCCTTGCGACAGCGTGACGTATCGGTTCTTGGCGAGCAAATGGAGCAGCCGGAACTCGGTTGGTGTGAGATTGAGCCGAGCGGAACCCAGATAGACGGCTCGCTCCGACGGATTGATGAGCAAATCGCCGCATCTAATCTGCGTGTCGTCGGATCGTGGTTGGCCGTTGCCCGCGCGACGCAGCAATGCCATGGCGCGCGCGGTGATCTCCATCATGCTGCGAGGCAAGCGAATATACTCGTCCGCCCCGAGCTGCAGCGCTTTGACGACCATCGACTCGTCCTCGCGTTCGTCTGCGACGACCAACGGGATGTCGGTGACGTCGCGCACGACCTTGAGGATGTCCATCAGTCCGATGCCTGGAAAATCCCCGGACACGAAGACGATCTCAACTCGCGCGCCAGACCGTCGATCAGCCATCGCTCGTCGGACACGACCGTCGAATCAGCGTCGGGTCATCGCAATCGCAGCGCCAATTCGAGCGCGGCGATGTTCTCCTTGTCCTAGGAGATGAAGAGTACCTTCAACAAGCTCGGCTCCGTGGCCTCGCAACCATGCGAAACAGCGGCGCAACACGCGTGCGCCTTCACCTACTTACATCAACCAAACACCCGTGAGCGAAACGTGAACGGATGGATCGATCAGGCACAAGTTCACAATTCGACTCAACCAACGTGACTGTCGCATCCGCGTACTTGCCCGGTTTCGGGCCACGGGAGGAGCCGCGTCGCTCAAACGAAGCGATTCCTGACCATCCGATCCGTTGTACCTTCAGGGCTGCGATAGGTTATGATTTCCCCGGAATCAACGTTCTTTCTCTGAAAGGAGAAAGCGGAACATGGGGGTGTGGGGCTTGGCGAAAACTGTGTCTCGCAGGTTGGAGTCCATCGCAATATCACTGACGGACGCCCTGCCTCCGTACCGTGTCGTTCGAGGCACGCTGGCTTCCAAAGAGACGAGCCCCGACGGCAAATGCTACTTCCACGTCGCACACGCCAAAGTCGAGGTCGACGCCGTGACCTTCGGAATGCTGGATGTGGGCGACATGCTGAAGGTGCGCTACACCCGCCGAGACCGCGCGATCAACATCGATCGCTACGTCCCCCTCGACGGCGGAGAGTGACCGTCGGCGCTGATCGCGTTACGAGCCCTGCGGCTGCCCCTTCATCGACAGCGAGATCCTTTGCCTCTCCAGGTCGACGTCGAGCACCTTGACCGTGACGTGCTGGAGCACTTTGACCACATCGCCGGGATTGCTGACGAAGGTGTCCGAGAGCTCACTCACGTGAACCAACCCATCCTGATGCACGCCAACGTCCACGAACGCGCCAAACGCCGCGACGTTGGTCACGATTCCCGGCAACGTCATCCCCGGCGACACGTCATTGATGGTGTTGATGCCCGCGGTAAAGCTGAACATCTCGAACTCTGGGCGCGGGTCACGGCCGGGCCGCCCGAGCTCGGCGACGATGTCGTTCAGCGTGGGCAGGCCGACGCCTGGGCTGACGTGCTTTTCGACGTCGATTCGGTCTCGCAACTCCTGATTTCGCATCAGGTCTGAGACCGAGCATCGGAGGTCGCGGGCCATCTGATCGACTATCGAGTAGCTTTCGGGGTGGATCGCGCTGGCGTCGAGGGGGTTCTTGCCCTGTACCCGGAGGAATCCGGCGGCCTGCTCGAACGCTTTTTCGCCAAGCCTCGACACGTTCAGGAGCGAGTTTCTGTCCGTGAACGGACCGTTCTCGTACCGATACTCGACGATTTTGTGAGCGACCCATTGCCCTAAACCCGACACGTAGGACAGCAGTTGTTCGCTCGCTGTGTTGACGTCGACGCCGACGTTGTTGACGCAACTGACGACGACATCGTCCAGCCTTTGCTTGAGCAGCTTCTGGTCGACATCGTGCTGGTACTGACCGACGCCGATGGACTGGGGATCGATCTTCACGAGCTCGGCCAACGGATCGACCAGCCGCCTGCCGATCGACACGGCGCCTCGAACGGTCAGGTCGTGGTCGGGGAACTCGGCGCGGGCGACATCCGACGCGGAGTAGACCGACGCGCCGCTCTCGCTGACCATAATCACGGGAATTTGGCTGTCGAGTCCGAGGTTGCGGAAGAACTCCTCGGTCTCACGGCCGCCGGTCCCGTTTCCGACGGCAATGACTTCGACGCCAAACAGGTCGACGAGCTTCAAGATCGTCGTCTTCGCGTCGTTCGCCCGGCTCCCACCCGTCAGAACGTAGACCACGTCGTCGTGGATGAGCTTGCCTTGCCGATCGAGCACGACGATCTTGACGCCGGTTCGAAATCCCGGATCGGCCGCCAGTACGATCTTGCGACCTAGCGGCGGGGCGAGCAGCAACTCGCGAAGATTCACGGCAAAGACGTCGATGGCGACCTTGTCCGCGCGCTCCTTGATCGCGTTGCGAGCTTCACGCTCCATGGCCGGACCGAGGAGTCGCTTGTATCCGTCGTCGATAGCGGAGCTGACCTGTCCGGCGCTCGAATTGACTTCTTTGACGAACAGCGCGGACAGAACGTCCGTCGGCGCCGGGCTGGAAGGCGAGATGCTGACCGACAGGTGCGACTCTTTCTCGCCGCGGAGCATGGCCAGGATCCGATGGGACGGGGCCGAACCAAGCGGTTCCTCCCAATCGAAATAGTCACGGTATTTCGCGGCGTCCTTCTCTTCTTCGTTGACCGCGTGCGACCTAAGCACGCCGCGTTTCGCGAATAGCCGGCGCATCCCGTTGCGTGCGGTGCTGTCTTCGCTGACGCGCTCGGCAAGGATGTCGCGAGCGCCGCTGAGAACGTCGTCGATGTTCGTCAGGCCCTGCTCTTCATCGACATACGGCCCCGCTTCGGCCTCGATGTCGAGGTCAGTCTGTTCCCAGATGGCGTCGGCCAGAGGTTCGAGGCCTCTTTCGTGAGCGATGGTCGCACGCGTGCGACGCTTCGGACGGTACGGCAGGTACACATCCTCCAGCGAGGTCATGGTCTCGGCCGAGTCAACCTGCTCTCGCACTTCGTCGGTCAGCAGTTCACGCTCCTTCAGCGACTTCAGAATCGCCTCTCGCCGGTCGTCGAGCTCAACGAGCGCGCCCAGTCGATCACGGATCGCCGCGACGGCCACCTCGTCGAGCATGCCGGTTGCCTCTTTACGGTATCGCGCGATGAACGGAACCGTTCCGCCTTCTTCCAGAAGGGCCACGGTCGCTCCGACGCGGCCCGTGTCGATTTTCAGGCTGGACCCGATTCGACCGATCTGACTTGCAACCATATTGGCTTTGCCTCGACTGAATTCCGAGCGGTGGATTCTGAAACGGCGAAGTCTTTGCTGTCGGTGATCCATGCGGCCAGCAGTCGGCTGCTGAGATCGGTGTACTCCAAGGCCACCTCGAGGACCACAGACTCCTCACGAGGACTCAGACGATTCCAAGACGGACCTGGATGTCGACGATCCTCAAGCTTCCCTTGGCTTTGCCTGGCTCGCCAGCGGTAGTATGTGCTCTTGGGAACACCCAGCTCAGCCATGACCTTACGCTTGGAACCGCGGGAGGCTTCGACCTTTTCCAGAACTTGAGCTTTCTCATCGGTGCTCATGCGCCGAGACGGCTTTCGCCCAGCGTTGGTATCGCCGTTTTTTTCAAACGATGAAGATCAAGGGACAAACTCAGCTACCAGAACCTTCAGGTCAGCGCTTTCTCGCTTGAGATCGTCGATCTCCTGGCGTGTGGCGTCTCTGGTTGTGTCCCGACTCAGGCGCTGCTTGCCCGCTT
>JASMDM010000046.1 GCA_030752795.1 SAR202 cluster bacterium
GGCAATGCCCGGTCACGAGCCCCATCGCAGTGACGCCCGGCCTAGGCCATTCGACAAACACTACCCTGGAGAACTCGTGCTGGGAGCCTGTCGACAGGGCCTCAGTGGCCTGTCGCACGACGCCGTAGATGCTTTTCACGACAGGGATCCGGCTCAGCATTGCGTTTTGAAGCTGCACCACCCTGCGCCGGGAACCCGCGGACACCAGGGCTCCGGCGAAATAGAAGGTGCCAAGCACGACGCCCACGAAGACGATCCACGTGAACACTTCGATCGCGGGGACACTTGCGATGAACGGCACTTGCGTGAAGCCGTCGATGAAGGGCCTGAGTACGTCGATGAACGCGCCGATGCTGTAGCTGACGATTATCAGCGTGGCCAGCAGCGGTATCAGGACGAGAAAGCCTTTGCCGAGCCTTTGCAGCACGTGGCTCTCCAGCTGCTGGAGCCTGCCGTGCTGGTCAGCCGAATGAGAATTCTCGTGCCGGCCGTTCATCCTTAATCTCCCGCGACGCTCTCCCATGATTCGCAAAGTAGGCCGGAGTAGCACTCCAGCATGCGGTCAGCAGTATGTCCCCAGCCCATTTTCAGAGCCTTCGCCCTGGCCGCTCTACCCATCGCTTGCTTGAGCTCGGGGTTGGCCAGAAGTATCTCCAGGCGTTGAGCGAAGGGCTCCGGGCATCGCCAGGGAACCAAGTACCCCGATTCGCCACTGTCGATAAAGGTTTTGAGTCCGCCAACTCTCGAAGCGACTACCGGCGTACCGCACGCCATCGCTTCAAGCGCCGCAAGACCAAAGCTCTCCGAGTACGACGGCAACACGTACGCGTCGGCGGCGCTGTAGTATTTTGGCAATTCGCCTTGCCCAACCGCGCCGGTAAACGTCACGACATCTCGGAGCCCGAGTTCTTCGGTGAGATCCCCGAGTCGGTCCAACTCCGCATCGTTGTCGGGATGACCTCCAACGATCAACACCCGCAAATCCACCAGATCCTCGACGAGGGCTACAGACCTGAGTAAGATCTCGATTCCCTTCAGTCGTTCAATCCGACCTACGTACAGTATAACCCTGTTTTCCTTAATACCCAATGCCTGTCGAGCAAGTTGTTTGTCGACGGACGCAAACAGGTCCAGGTCGACCCCAGCCGGCACCACAGATATCTTGCGAGGATCGGCATTGTAGAGCCGAACGACGTCTTGCTTCTCTTCTTCGGTGGACACCACGATCGTGTCGGCGTCTTCGATGACCAGGCCCTCGACGTCGACGCGCCTGGCTGGCTCGCGCTCGCCCACGCGGGCCCTCAGCTTGGTCTTGGCCAACGTGTGGAACGTCGTCACGTGCGGAACGTCCCATTTCTGCCTTAACGTCATGCCCACCCGGCCGGAGAGCCAGTAATGGGAATGGACCAGATCGTATGTAGTGCCCTCCGAGCGCTGGAAAGCGTAGAGCTCGCCGAGGAACTCCGGGATGTAGTCGAAGAGGTCCTCTTTGGCCGCGTCGATCGGGCCGGCGTTCAGGTGAACGACTCTCGCGCCTTCTTCGAGCTCAACGACCTTGGGATCGTTTGGATCGTGATATCGGGTAAATACATCAACGTCCGTACCTTGGCGGGCCAGCTCTCGCGCGAGCTGGAGGACGTATACGTTCATGCCGCCTGTGTCCTTTTCGCCGAGCCGCGCAACCGGACACCCATGGAAACTAAGTATCGCCAATCTTCGCATCTGTGGCTCCATTGATCGTGCCAAATCCCTCCGCCGATCCGGGGAGGGTCTCATTTTCTCGCCGTCCAAGCGTCACGCCCTGACGCCCGTGGTATTCTCGGAGTTGAGCGGCGTGCGCCGTTTCGTTTTCGCTAGTTGATCGCCAACGTGTTAGATATTCGGTTCCGCACGCGTCACCTATGCTGGCCGCGGTTAGCATGCCAGTGGGTGAGTTGGGCTACGTCTTCAACGAATCGGGACGAATATCGCCAACTTACGACGTTGCATGAGCGGTTTTGGAATCGCTCGCAGACCGATCGTCAGCGACGAGCGGTCATGTCGAAGAGCGATTCGTCGTGAGCGCCGAGGTCGTATTTGTAGCGCTCATCGCCCTTGAGGAAATTGAAAGACTCCCGCCCCTCCTCTATCGCCGCCTGGATGCTGAATGCCTTGTTGATCAAGCCGACGCTCAACCGTGAATACTCGGGATTGTACCCGCTATTGTACAGCAGATACGATTCCCCGTAATCGAAACAAATACATCCCGCAACTCGCTGGCCTTCGACTTCCAGAAAGTATAATTTGAATTGATCGCGCGCCGAGAGCTCTTGAGCGATGTCGATGAAGAACTTTTCCCGCTCGGGCGTCAGGAACTCGTCTTTCTCATCGCTGCTGGCGCGCAGCAGTTTGAAGAAATCTTGCATGCAGCCATCGAGGGTGTCCGCTTGCTGACACGAGTACTGGTGCGGGCTGTCAGCCTGTTCGAGCCGCTTGATCTTTCGGCGCAGCTCGTGGCGATGCTTCTTGCGCAAACCTCCGAGGTACTCATCCCAAGTTCCGGGAAGGCACGTCACCGGCGTCGTTTCTTTCTCTTCGATGTTCACCGAGAAGCCCAATTTCCGAACAATCTCCGGCAGATGCTGCAGCGTCGGAGAATTGTGCGGCAGCGAGGGCAGGTCCAGCGTGTCGAATTCGAGCTCGCTCAGGTGCTCGCCGAGCGCGACGTAAAAGGCAGTCTCCTCGCCGTCCGGAACCAAGAAGTCGAAGTAGTCGAACAGGTCTCGATCGCCCGCGAACGTCAGGACGCCGTCGCGTAGCATCAGCGGCGAGACGCCGATCAGCCGGTCACCGTCTCGCACGGAACTGATCTGCAGCTCGTTGCCCTCTCCGAAATTGTCCCACCAGATCTTCTGCCACCAAGGAGTGACGAATATCGTATCGGTCGAACATGAGGGCAAAATGCCCTCCCATTCGCTCCAGATCGATTCGAATGTCTCCTTTTGGATGATGCTACCCACCTTCACATCTCCTGCAACGTCGCCAGGAAGTCGCGCCTGGCGTCCGGTTGTGTCTTCAGGCTGCCCCTGCTGGCTTGGGTCACGATTTCGGACCCCAGTTTTTTGACGCCTCGCAAGGTCATGCACATGTGCGTTGCGCTCATGATGAGCGCCGCCCTTTCGGCTTTGAGCGTTGTGTACACCAGGTCGACGAATTGATTGGTCAGCCGTTCCTGGATTTGCGGGCGTTTCGCGAGCACGTCCAATGCTCGCGCCAATTTGCTTGCGCCGGCGACTCGCCCGTTGGGCACATAACCGATATGGGCAGTTCCGTAGAACGGCAGGGAATGGTTCTCACATATAGAACTGAACTGGATTCCCTTCAGGACCACGATGCCCCTATGGCCTTCTTCAAAGCCCGTCGCCAATTCTTCCGCGGGGTCTCGGTGGAGACCTGAAAAGAATTCCGCGTACATGCGGGCGACTCTGCGCGGCGTTTCCCGCAAGCCCTCGCGGCTAGGATCATCTCCGATAGCCTCGAGTATCGACGAAACCGCCTCGCTGATTTGATCTTCTTTAATCAGACGCTGTCCAACTTTCCGCGGGCGGGATATCCGGATTTGGGCCACAGGAGGCCGGTCTTCCGTCTCGCGTTGATTTATCTGCGAATATGGTCTGATCGAATGCGGGCGCCTTATGTGGGATGCCGCAGAACCAAAAACGATTCAGGCCAAAGCGCGGGCCGTGTCGTTTTTCGTCCGAAGTGCGGTTGCGGATCGTTCCTCGCTCGCCGTTGAATTGCGCCGTCAATTCAACTTCAGGGCCTCTTCTACGGCTGATATATCCGGCGGGTACTCTTCCATCCAAACCGGCTCGACTTCGTTGGCCAGGTCGGGGTCTTTGAGTCCGGAGCCCGTGATGACGCAGACCACTCGTTTCCCTTCAAGCGAGGTACCTGCCTCGGATCGTTTGAGAAGCCCGGCGACGCCCGCCGCGGACGCTGGTTCGCAGAACAAGCCCTCGCCGTTGGCCATCAGCTTGTACGCGTCCATGATCTCGTCGTCGGAGACCATGCCGATCGAGCCACCGGACTCGTTTCGGGCATTTATCGCCTTGCTCCAACTCGCCGGATTGCCTACGCGGATGGCGGATGCGATGGTTTCGGGTTCAGCGACCACATCGCCTCGGACGATCGGCGCCGCTCCCTCCGCCTGAAATCCCATCATCATCGGGAGCACCGACGTCCACTCGTTGTGATACGCCTCTTTGAAGCCCAGCCAGTATGCTGTGATGTTTCCGGCGTTCCCGACTGGTATGAACAGGTAGTCCGGCGCGGCACCCAGGTCTTCGACGATCTCGAACGACGCGGTCTTCTGGCCTTGTATCCTGTGCGGGTTGACGGAGTTGACCAGCACAACAGGGTTGCGCTCGGTAAGCTCACGCACCATGTTCATGGCGACGTCGAAGCTTCCGCGAATCAGCATTATGCGGGCGCCGTAAGCGATTGCTTGGGCGAGTTTTCCTCGGGCAACGTTGCCCTTCGGGACGATCACGGTGGTCGACAATCCGCAATAAGCTCCGTAGGCCGCAGCTGATGCACTTGTGTTGCCAGTGGACGCGCACACGAGGCTCGTCCCGCCTGCCTCGATCGCCTTGGCGACCGCGACCACCATGCCGCGATCTTTGAACGATCCGGTCGGATTGCAACCTTCAAGTTTGAAGTAGAGCTCGTCGCAGCCCACCATGTCGGCGATCTTACGAGACTTCACCAACGGCGTGGAGCCCTCCCCTATCGAGAACATTGGGGTGTCGTCGGTCACAGGGAGGTAGTCTTTGTATTTTTCGAGGACGCCCTGTCGCATCTCGTCAATTCTCGTGAGCGGTTCAAGAATGGCTAAACTTACTCTAACCCACAAGCTCGACGGGTGACAAGTGCGCAGGCACGCAACCTTGATCGGTCCAACGACTGCACCTACAATGATGGTATCGTCTCGGCAGGTCGATGCAACCGTTTTGCGCCGGAGCCCCGACCGACGATATCCCTTCCCTCGGAGGCGCCTACATTGGACATCCGCATCCAAGCCAAAGACATCGAACTTAACGACGACGCCGAGAACTACGTCCACAAAAAACTCGACCGCCTTGAACGTCACATGGCCCAGATTAACGGTGTGCGAGTCGAGATTTCACGCGGCACTTCGAAAGGGCGAGGCAAAGGCGTTGTCGCCCAGATGACGTTGTCCGTCGGCAAATACACGCTGCGGGGACAGGACACCGGAGTCAACATCTACGCCGCCGTCGACGGCGTCACCGATGTCGTCGATCGCCAGATTCGCCGATTCAAGGGCAAGGTGTACCGCTCCGAGCAACCGAGACAACGCGGATCCGACATCGAATCGCTCAACGTATCGGCCTCGGCGCCGGATCAGGCCGACCTCGCCAACCGGCAAGAAGCCGAAGAAGAGCTGGGCAGCGTCGTCAGGACCAAGCGATTCAACATGGCCCCCATGTCGGTCGAGGACGCCATTTTCCAGATGGAGCTGTTGAGCCACGGTTTCTTCCTGTTTTTCAACATGGACTCCAGCGAGTACAATGTTGCCTACCGTCGGAGCGACGGCGGCTACGGGATCATCGAGCCCGAGCTCACGTAACTCGTCGTCGATCGAGACAGTCGGATGACGAACACGAGGCTCGTCATCTCTTGGTGATGGCGACCTGCCGAGGGCCGCGCTTTGCGTTCGGTCGCGCCCGCGCATTCGATGTCGGCGTCTGTTCGCCAGACCTGAGACCGCTCCGATGTTCAACGAAACCCTAGCTCGCAACGGAGGGCTGTCATGACCTCGCTCAGGGAACAAGACCCGCGATTGGCTGACGTGATCACCAACGAGATCAACCGCCAGCGCAACAATATCAACCTCATCGCGTCCGAGAACTACGCAAGCGAGGCCGTTCTCGAAGCGCAAGGCTCCGTTCTCACGAACAAGTACGCCGAGGGTTATCCGGGCAAGCGGTATTATGGCGGCTGCGAGTTCGTCGACGTAGGCGAACGTTTGGCGATCGAACGCGCGAAAGAACTCTTCGAGGCTGAGCACGCCAACGTCCAGCCGCACTCCGGCGCCCAGGCGAACATGGCGGCTTACTTTGCCATGATTCAACCGGGCGATACGGTGATGGGGATGAGCCTGGACCACGGCGGGCACCTGACGCACGGCAGTCCAGTCAATTTCTCCTCAAAGCTCTACAACTTCGTGCCGTACGAGGTCGACCGCGAACTCGAGATCATCGACTACGACGCGCTGGCGCGGACCGCTGAAGAACACCGCCCGAAGCTGATCGTCTCCGGGGCGACCGCGTACACCAGGGTGATCGATTTCCACAAGCTCAGGGAGATCGCGGACCAGGTCGGAGCTCAGCTCATGGCGGACATGGCGCATATCGCGGGACTGGTGGCGACGGACGAGCATCCGACTCCCGTCGGCGAGGCGCACATCGTTTCGACCACCACGCACAAGACGCTTCGCGGGCCGCGCGGCGGCATGATCTTGTGCGACCAGGACCTGGCCCGGAACGTTGACCGCGCGGTGTTTCCCAACGCCCAGGGCGGTCCGCTGCAACACATCATTGCGGCCAAAGCGGTGGCGTTCGGAGAGGCGCTTAGGCCTGAATTCGCCGACTACCAGCGCCAGATCAAAGCCAACGCCCGAGCGCTCGCCGACACGTTGGCGGACGGCGGACTCCGCTTAGTTGCCGGCGGGACCGACAACCACATGGTGCTGGTCGACTTGACTCCCGCCGACATCACCGGTCGACGCGCCGAAGAGGCGCTGGGGCGCGCCAACATCGTCGTCAACCGGAACGCCATTCCATACGATTCGCGACCTCCGCGCGTCGCCAGCGGTGTACGCCTCGGAACGCCTGCGATCACATCGCGCGGACTCATGGAGGAAGACTCACGCGGCGTGGGCCGCCTAATCCTGCGGGTGCTGAACGCGATGGGCGACGAGTCTGTCGAGAATCAGGTACGCGATGAGGTCGTCGAAATGTCTCGGCGATTCCCCGTGCCCGGCATAGACCGGTAAGCAATGGGACGACGGGACCAAGGTCATGCTTTCTGCCTTGTCGTGAGAGCGCGCACCCGAAAATACAAAACCCCCCGGGCGTTGCCGCGGAGGGTTGTCCTGCTCGGTATTCTGACGAAAGACAAGCACTCGGCCACCGCCTAAGCCTCGCCACGGCGACCGAATGCTCATCTTCATTATACACGCCGTCGCAAATGCCCCTTTTTGAACGCACACGGTTCTCCTGACGATCATGCCTGGATAGCCGCTGGTCATCTCGCCGGTCAACCGCGATTCGATATGCTACGATGGGCTGAACGCGTACATGGGTATGTGATGCAATGGCGATGCCGCGTTCAGGTCCATATCTCTGGGTTACCTGGCTCTCGAAGCTGCTTGTCGGTGACGCCTCGTGCGAGTGGGCCACCTGGTTTCGAGCTCATCACAAGGACTACGCCAAGACACCTCGCACCTACCACTTTGCGAGTTGGCAGATGAACCACGCCGCGCGGATAGGCGAAGTCGGCGCCGCCCTGGAAACCAGAAGCCAGACGGTGCTCACGGAAAGGCAGTGTCACTTCAGCCTGCGCGGGGAGTCTGGGGCGATGTTGGCGGGCAGGCCGGATCTCGTCACCATCGACGACGACCAGGGAGTGGTCTACGACATCAAGACGGGCCAGCCTTCGATCGCCGACCACGCCCAGCTCATGATCTACATGTACGCCCTGCCGCACGTCGACCGGTTTCGCGACATGGAGCTCAATGGACGCATCGTCTATCGCGACCACGACATCGATATCCCCGCGACAGCCATCGACAACTCATTCCGCGGCAATCTGTTTTCGCTTCTGCGCCGAGTCGTCTCGCCGGACCCGCCCCGGCAAGCGCCCAGCCAATTGGAGTGCGCGTTTTGCGACCTTACACCCGCCGACTGTCCTCAACGGATCGCATTCGAGCCGGAAATCGAGACAACGGACGTCCCTGACTTCTAGGTTGCTCGACCCCGATCTTTCGATCAGCCGCCGTTGGTCACCACCGCAGACGTGCTAATGACCGGATCCGGAGACGTCGCGTTGCCGGCGCCTGAAATCGGCAGCGTCAACGCAACGAAAGCCCACATCACAACTCCGGCTGCCCCTCCGGCCGCTCCCATCGACCTGGCGCCGTCCCGCGTGCTCGATCGATAGAATACGATTCCGCCCACTATCAGTACGGCGCCGAGGATGGCCATCGCCATTTGAATCATAAAGCCCCAGTCCATATCGATCCTCCCGTCGTTCTCTCATCTAGACGGTTGCATGTCCATTATTGTTCCCGTGCCGTCGGCGCCTCTGAATGTCTCGTCGCGGTTGTCACCCACGTGGCAAAGTATAAAAACTAGGCTTGGCCCTGACGGTCATCAATCAAACAAATTGTGCTCAACGCTTCCCGCGGCACTGAGTCTTCCGCAGATGGCAAGCCTCCGGATTTATGCTGGCGACGACGTCTGTTTTGCGCCCAGATTCTTCGGCTGCGGCCTCTGAATGACACCTTTTTGTTCGGCGCCACTTATTTCGTTTATCGTCAAGAGCGCCAGAGCACTGACCCATTCGGTGGGCTCGGCCTTCAGGCCGACCCTGTGCTGCCATTTTTGTACCAACGTCTCGCAAATCCAGCGTTCACGGACCCAACGAAGGCGTCACGGCGGGCGCCGACGATCCGTTGCCCATCGCGACCCATCCGGATTCGAGTTCTCCGGATGCGTCAACCGGACGCGTAATATCGATGACGGCGTCGAAGTCGAAATAACGAACATCGGTGACATATCCAATAGCGCCCACCTGCTGAATGCCGGCTGGCCCTGACCTGATCGTCGGTGTGCTGACGTCCAAGCGCATTTGTCTGAGCAACCCGTTGTCCTTCGCGATCCAAACGTCGACTTCGATCCGTGTGGACCGCTGTAGGTCGATCCATTGGATCGCCTGAGAGTACTCGGGCGACGCGGGATCGAGGCCCACGAGTTGCTCCTCGAGATACTTGCCGAAATCGATCTTTCCATTGACATGCCGCGCGTCTACGCCGTCAACGACCTCATCCGGCAGCTCGGACAGATCCGACATCGACGCGAGCAGCTTCAGCGTACCCGTGCGGCTTGGCACAGGGCTAAGCAGGTCCCCGGTCAGCACCACCGATTGGAACGAGCCATCGACGACGGAGCTATGGACGTACTGCTCGGCCCCGATGACGATGAACTCGTTGTTCATCGCCGGTCCGGAAATGCTGCCCCGATATTGATCGGGCGCCACGAACGACCACTCGAATTCGATACTGCCGGTTTCACCGTCGGCGTCGGTGCTGGTTGTGCCGCTAATCCGATAGGTCTGCAAATCTCGGACCGCCGCGTACGCTTCCGCTATACGCGAATCGACGCCGGCGCCGAAGAATTGAAGCGTAAGCGGCACGGCGAGTGCCACGACGATTACGGCAGCCAAAAGCGCCGCGCGCAACATCGGGCGCGCATACCATCGCCTCAGCGCCGCTGCTCGAATCTTCGACATCGTCACGGCTTTGATGTCGGCGCCTTCGAGCGCGTCGCTCAACGTCTCGAGTCGCTGTCTCACCCAGGCTTGGCTACTGTGCGATATACGGCATGTGGTGCAAGTTCTGAGATGCCCGTCGACCGCCTCGCGTTCCGTGGGCGCGAGTTCGTCGTTGACGTGGGCGGCGAGCAGTTCGCTGATTTCGTGGCAGTCCGTCATCGCCGAGCTCCTTCCAGCGACTGGTACGCGTTCCGAAACTCGTCGTTGCCGCGAGCAACCCGTTTGCGGATTGCATCCTCCGAGGCGCCGACAATCTCACCGATTTCTCGGTATTTCAGTCCTTCAACGTAGTGGAGCACCATGCACTCTCGTCGCTCGTGGTCAACTTTGAGCAGCGCCTGCTCGATGGTCATTCGCTCTACGGTCCGTTCTGACGGTGAATGATCCGCGCCGGTGTCTGCGATGGCTCTGCCTTCCAGCGGCACAAAAGTCACCAAACGCCTGCGCCGGTGGAATTGTCGAGCGTTGTTGGTGGCGATCTTGTAGAGCCACGCCTTCAACGACAATTCTGAGCTCGTTTTCAAGATGCTTTTGTACGCCTGCAGGAACGTGTCCTGGGCCAGGTCACGGGCGGTCTCGTTATTGCCGGTCAAGCGGGCCAGATATCGAACGATCGGCAACTGATACCGATCGACTATATGCTCGAAGGCGTCGGTCTGCCCTTCTCGGACCCGTGCGATGACTTGGCTGTCGTCCAATATTCGACTGTCCTTCCAAAGTCCTCCGTTTACTATAATGCGCGGCGGGGCCAAAACCGGACAGCGAAGTCAGGAAATTGCGGCAATTGTGATGCGTCGAGCAACCAACGGGGCGCCGAACGAGTCAGATCCCAGACGCCGATCGGGGCTCGGGATACGGGATGCTTGAAGCTGGAGCTGTGCTCGACGGGCTTCCGACAGAAAAAAAGCCCCGCTCTTTTCGAGAGCGGGGCCGTTCAGCAGGCGGTTGGGGGTGCTTCCGCTCGCTTGTTTAGACTTCTATTCCTTTTACGATAACTTCCATCGATTCCAGGGTCACTGTTAGATCGTAGCAACCGGATGGAACGTCCGAGATGTTGAAGTCGCCGAGGATGTCGACGCCGGTTTCGTAAAGAACAGCGGCGGCGGGTTGGACAACACCGGCGGCAGCGCCACATCTGCCGTAACGAACAGCACGTTCACGAGCAACTCCGCCGGAAGCGGAGGTGGCATTTTCAACATCTTCGGCGCGGTGACCATTACCAACACGATCGTCTTCGGCAACTCCGGAAGCGCCGCCCGTCAGGACTGCTTCAACGGCATAAACTCCGGCGGCCACAACTTGGTCGGAATCGGCACCGGGAGCCCGACTGGCGGAACTGGCGACGTGACCACGGCAGACGCGAAACTAGGCACACTGCAAGACAACGGCGGGACGACGCTCACGCATCTATTGCAGGCCGGAAGCCCTGCAATAGATGCAGGGGACGACGGCGCAGCCCCGGCCACGGACCAGGTCGGCACGACGCGACCGGTTGGCGCGGTCAGCGACATAGGGGCGATACGAGGGAACGACTGGAAGCACCCCGGCGCCGGTTCCGGGGCTGTCTCAGTGGGGACTAATCGCGATGGCCATCGCACTGGCGTCAGCGTTTGCGTGGAGAGTGGTCCGACGCCGGGCACGCAGCTTCGCCTAGTGATCGACGACTCGGCAGACTGCGTTTCAGCGTGGGCTGAGGCCGACCAGGTTTACCGCCTATCGCAGGGCGGGTTCCTCCAGGAACTCGTCCATGCCTAATCGCTGCAGGGTCGCCACAGTCGGGAACCCGGTTTCGACGTTCCATTCCATGTTCCGGTAGTACTCGTCCACCATCGCGGGCAGGTACGGCTCGATGCTCAGCCCCTTCGACGGTCCGGCAGGGGGCGGCTCCAAATGCTTGGGCGAAACGTCGAACTCGTCGGCCTTCGTGAAGCCACGCCTCGCATACACGAGGCGCATCAGGTTGGTTACTCGTTCTCCGACGACCATGCCCTCGGCGAACGTGAAGTCGTCCCAACCGACAGCCTGAGCAAGGCTCGCCGCGGTCAGGTCGACAGACCCTTCGACGCCGCGGACGGCAAACATGCAGATGCCCAACGTGTCGGCAAACAGCTTGGCGAACTGGGTATCGCACACGGGTTTAACCTTCGCGATCGCCTCTTCCATGTTGTGCGCGACACCCGGCGTCGTCTCGGGGTACCCAAGCTCCGGACGGGGATTCGCATCGGTGCCGGTGCCTTGGATGCTGGGCCCCGAGCCAGCGATGAGCTCGCCGAAGAAGACGCTCCAGAACTGGCGATGGTCGTGCATGACGACGCCTTCGCCCTTCACGTCCAGCACTTTGCTTCGCAATTCGTCGACCACGCCGGTCTCGGCTCCGAGCGCCTGAGGCAGCGCTTTGATTCCGCCGGAGAGCCGTGCGCCGACGCCTTCTCCCTTGATTGTCTTGTCCACGAGCTCCATGGCGGATTCCCAGTTGCCCCAAGACAGGTCTAGCCCGTCGGTGTCCTCGAGGTTGAGCACTCCGTCGTTGAACGCCTGGTAGACCGCGCCGAGGATGCTGCCGAATTGGCCGGACTCGAGGCCCATGCCGTCATAGAAGTCGGTCATGACCACGATGGCCGCGGGGTCGTCGACTCCGATGATGGCCGCGGCGCCTTCCATGTTCTCAGCGCCGCCGCAAGGGCTGCCAGTAAAACCGGCGTACGGGCCATCGGTGATCTCGATGTCGTACGCGCACGAAATCTTGCAATTGTAGGACGGCTGCGGCGTGACTTTCCATCGGCTGCACGCCTCGACGTACTTGCGCGCGAACTCGGCGCCCCATTCCGGGTCGGTCATATTCTTGGCCGCGACCCGCAGCGCTTTGCCCCAAGGGTCGTAGTAGTTGCGGGTGATGCCGCCATCCTTTAGCCACGGGGACGACGCCAGCAGATTCTCTTCCCAGACCTCCGCCGTTTCTGTCATGGCCTGAGCTTCGGCAAGCTTCACCGTGCCCGTGCCGCGCACCGCGATTGCCTTGAGCATCTTGCTGCCCATGATCGCGCCCGGACTGCCCTTGCCTGCTCCGTGGTTGCGGTCGGCCTTCACCATCGAGCCCGGGAGAAGCGCTTCGCCCGCGGGTCCGATGCAGGCCACGCTGACGTTCGCCGGGTCGCCGAGTTCGTTCTTCAGACGGCGCTCGGTCTCCCTGGTATCGAGCCCCCAAAGATGGCTGGCGTCTCTGAGCTCGACCTTGTCGTCATCGATCCACAGATAGGAAGGCTTGGTGCTCTGGCCTGTGAATATGATTCCCTCGTGACCGGCGTGCTTGAGGTACGCGCCCCATTGACCGTGCGCGTGACCGATCCCGGCGGCGTATGGGATGCACAGGTTGTAGCAGATGGTCACCCAATCGGACGAGTTCACGGCCGGGGTGCCCGTAAGCGGGCCGAGCATGAACATCAGCGGCGCGTCCGGGTCGGTCGCTTCGACGTGATCCGGGCCGTCTCTCAGAAGATAGTACAATCCCAGACCGGCTCCGCCGACGTACTTGCGTAGGATCGTCTCGTCGGGCAATGGCTCACGTTCGATCGTCTCGTGGTTGAGGTCAATGCGCAGGATGTGTGGCTGATATCCTCCACGGATCGTCATCGTGCAACTCCTAGCGTTCTTCGGGGCAGGTTCGGTTGCGACGCAATTTGGGTCGATCTGGCTTGGCTCGATTCGTGGGCGTAGGCTAGCACGGAGGGTGTTTGGATTCAACAGCGCCCACCGGTCCGCCGTCCGAGTCGATTTAGTTCGAACGGCGAATTCAAGCCATTTATTCGCCAATATGAAGAACCTAACGATGCTGGAACAAGCCAAATAGTTATGTTTATGATGTCTGAAGGCCCTGACCAGAGAGCCGCCGCGACGCGCAAGGATTGGTCGACCGGAAGCAAGAATCGTGGGACGATGTCCACGGGGTTCGAATTCCGGCGAAGATTCGCCTGATGCGTTGTTGGCGGATTATCCGGGCAGGATGCCCGCCGATCCGTCGCCGCGTCAGGCGGCGTGGAAGCCATAGGCGACGATTGTAGGAGGATACAATGGAAGGCTTTGCTCTAATTCTCATAGGCGCCGCAATCTTTTCTCACTCCTGGTATCTCCTGGGGATGTATTCCGACGCCCGGCCGGTCGGGGTTATTATGGCCGCGCTGGCAGCGGGCATTCTCATCACGTTGACCATGCAACCGCAAGTTGTCGGTTACATGGGATCCAATGGAGTGCAGTTAGTCGGCGAAATGACGATGATGAAGATGCTCATCGTCATGTGGGCCGTGTATGCTGGCATCGTGGCAGCCCAGGGTTGGTGGGACCTTGAAGAGCGTTCGATCGGACTGTACGCGGTCCCGTTGGCCATCTCGAGTGCGATGGCTATTTTCTTCTTCGCGACTCAACTTTGGGAGCACGACGACATCGCAGGAGTCAGCGCGGGCGGTGTAACTGCCACGATGACGGGAGCCACCGCGATTTTGACGGTGCTGGCCGCCGTAATGTTCGCCTACATGGCCAAGCCCGTGTCCGCGCTAAAACCGGTCGCCGGATGGTTCATGCTTGTTGGGTCGATTGGCGTAATGGTGATCGGGTTGGCCATAATTAGCACTGTTATCGCGTATTAGGCTGAAGCGCCGTTAGGTTGTTCACAAACGCCGAACCACCCTCCTGATACGCTGCGAGGAAAGCTATGTCGACGCCCAATTCCGCAGTAGAGAATCTGCTGGTAGAAGCCGAACAGGAAGCTGGAAGACACGTTTGGGAAGGTCCGTTTTCCGAGTACCTGGCCAAAGTGATCTTAGATCCATCGGTCTCTCGGCTGTCCCATCGCCTCGTCTACGATGCGATCTTGGACGGAGGCGCGACCGAGACGCCTGCCGGCGAACCCGTGTACGGGATATTCCAGGGTAAGATTTTCGGCCTGGACGAGTCGTTGGATCGAATCGTCAATTACTTCGCGTCGGCAGCGCGACGTCTGGAGATTCGAAAACGAATCCTGCTTCTGCTGGGACCGCCCGCCAGCGGCAAGTCGTCGGTCGCGGATCTAATCAAAGAATCGCTCGAGCGCCACACGCGCACAGACGGCGGCGCCGTCTACGCGATTAAGGGTTGCCCGATGCAGGAGGAACCGCTCCACCTGATTCCGGACAACTTGAGGCCGCAGCTAATGCGGGAGTACGGCATCCACATCGAGGGACAGCTTTGCCCCAGATGCCGGTACATGTTCCGCGGAAGATACAAGAGCAACCCCGCGAAAGTGCCCGTCGTGCGAGTGGTTTTCTCGGCGCAGGAGGCGGTCGGGATAGGCTCTTATGTCGCCACGAACCCGCGCCCTCGCACCGAGTTGCTTGTCGGCAGCATTAATGACGACAAGCTCGAAGGCGATCGACTGGAAGTCGCCGGCAAGGCGTTTAGGCTCGACGGTGAGTTCAACGTAGCCAACCGCGGGCTTGTCGAGTTCGTCGAGATGTTCAAAGCCGACCCACACCTGTTGACGGCGTTGTTGGGCTTGTCGCAAGAACAGCTCATAAAGATGGAGCGGTTCGGCTCCGTGTACGCGGACGAAGTTATCATCGCCCACTCCAACTTGGGCGACTTCAACGAGTTCATGGCGAATCCGAGCTCGGAAGCGTTGCGCGACCGGATCATCGCTGTCCAAATTCCATACAACACCCGAGTTGGCGACGAAGTGAAAATTTACGAAACGATGATCAGGAGCAGCGGTCTCGAGAACGTGCACGTGCCACCGCTCACACTCCCGATAATGAGCGTGTTCGCTGTTTTGTCGCGACTGAAGTCGCCAAACAAAACCGCGGTCAGCATGTTGGACAAAATGCGCGCCTACGACGGCCAGTTGGTCCGCAACTTCGACGCGGAGGACGTGCGGAAAGAGCGGCTCCACTTCCCTGACGAGGCGATGGACGGCATCTCGCCTCGTTACGTGATGAATCGGTTGAGCGACGTCGCAAGCAAGCCCGAGGTGGCGTGCGTGGCTCCTCTATTGGCTCTCGAAAGCCTATGGGAGGGCCTCAGCGAATACCTCGACACCAGCGAGACTCGAACGTCCGAGTACATCACACTCATCCGAGACACGGTCTCCGAGTACAACGAACGCGCCACCAAAGACGTTCAACAGGCTTACATGGAGCGGTTTGAGGAAACGGCGGCCGAACTTCTCGACGATTACCTCAACAACTTGATAATCGAATTCGCAGCCGAAGTCGAACGCGACCCCGGGACTGGCGCTCTTCGCGAGGCCGACGACCGCAGCATGCGCGAGATGGAGAAGCACATCGGCGTCAACGACCGAGAACGCCGACAATTCCGCTGGGACATTCATCGGTTCTTCACCGACCGCAAACGCCGGAGCGCTCCCTACGACTACACGTCTGAGCCTCGGATGAAGGCCGCCATTGATGCGCGGTTGTTCCCGGACCGTCGGACGCTTCACACGACGTTGTCGAAGCGAAGGTCGGCGAAGACGCAGGTCGAGTGGGCTCGCAGGCGCGGGGCGATCCACAACCGGTTGGTGCAATCGTACGGATACTGCGACGACTGCGCCGAAGACACGGTCGAGTATGTCATCCACGTCCTGAAAGGCCGGGCGGTCATCCGGACGCAAAAGAATGAACGCATCGACTGGCTATGGGGCCACGAATCGGCGACGCCGCCAGCCTTTCAGGAATCGGAAGGCGAATCCGAAAACGAAGAGGCTGCGGACGACTAGCCCCAAACAGGCCTGACACACGGTCTTCCAAGCTCCCGTCGAAGGCGATCTGCCTTCGACGGGCGTTTTCGTTTCAGGGCACGGCGCGGTTACGATTGCACGATTGACGCCGAATCCTAACCGGGGTTTCGGCTCCAACACTTGCCTGGATTCGCGAGACCGACGCTTTGCGATTCTGTGTCTCCGGTGCGATAATCCTCGTACCCTGCACCGAAGAGCTAGCATGTCACTCATCCGGTTCGTGCACACAGCCGATCTCCATCTCGATAGTCCGTTCCAGGGGATAGCCGCGTCCGTTCCAAGCATCGCAATCCGATTGCGCAACGCGACATTCGACGCCTACGAAAAGATCATTGATCTGTGCATCGAGGAGAATGTCGATGCCCTGCTGGTCGCAGGCGACGTGTTCGACGGCAGAGATCGCAGCCTTCAGGCGCAGCTCAGGTTCGTGGCGGGACTGCAACGCCTCGACGAGGCTGGGGTCCGATCGTTCATCTGCCACGGCAATCACGACCCGCTTGACGGCTGGGACGCCAATCTCGCGTTCCCTCCAAGCGCGACCAGTTTCGGCTCCGAGGTCGAGCGTATCCCGGTGTTTCCCGATGACCCGGACCGTGTTGTCGTCTGCGGCATGAGCTACCCAACCCGCGTGGTCAATGACAATCTCATCCCCCGCTTCGGAACGAAAGGTGCCGAGCGGGCGGCGATCGGCTTGGTCCACGCCAATGTCGGCACGGACACCGGCCACGAGGTGTACGCTCCGTGTACGTTGGGCGACCTCGAAGCGACCGGCTTTGACTACTGGGCGCTGGGTCACGTGCACACTCGGCAAGTGCTCCGCGAGAGGGACCCGGCGGTCGTGTACCCTGGCAACCCGCAGGGCAGGCACGCCAACGAAGCCGGTCCGCGGGGCGCCTATCTGGTCGAAATCTCCGACGCAGGCGCCGTGGCGCTCGAATTTCGCCCGACGGACCTGGTGCGCTGGCAGAGTCTCGAACTACGCATCGACGACATCGAGGACGAAGCTGACCTGTTCGACCGACTGGACCAGGAGGTCGTCGCGGCGCGAGACGCGGCCGACGGGCGAGACTTGGTGATGAGACTGACGCTGACCGGTCGAGGGCCAGTGCACGGCAACTTGGTTCGTCCCGGATTCATGGAGGACGTCCAATCGCAACTCAACCAATCGTGGGCAAGCAGGCGGCCGTTCGCCTACTGCGAACGCATTGCCGATTCGACTGCTCCGACGGTGAACCGTGACGAGAGAAAGCAGGCTGAAGATTTCGTAGGCGACTTGTTGAGGTTGGTGGATGATTTCGGGAGCGATCCCGGCCAGCTTGACGATCTGCAATCGGCGCTCGACCCGCTGTTCACGAATGCCAGGGCGGCGCGTTACTTGCGAGAATTCGTGCCCACGGACGAAGAGTTGACGCAGCTACTGAATGCCGCTGAGGGCGTCAGTCTCGACCTTTTGCTGAAGGACGACGCGTGAAGATCGATCGGATCTACATCGACGGGTTCGGCCACTTCCACGACGCGGACATCGAGACAACGGGGTCGATGTCCGTCATTTCGGGAGCCAACGAGGCTGGCAAGAGCACGTTGCTGGCGTTTGTGCGAGGAGTGCTTTTCGGATTTCCGACTGCCCGATCACGCGACTTCATACCGGCGTTGTCCGGCGGCGCGCACGGCGGTCGGATCACGATGACCGTCGACGCGGGCCAACAATACATCGCAGACAGAAAGCACGGATCCAACGGCGGGCCATTGATCCTCGCCGGGCCGCTGGGCGAGCTGCACGACAAAAACATGATGCCGTCGCTTGTAGGCCCTTCTCCTGACCTTTTCCGAACCGTATTCGCATTCAGCCTGGACGAACTCCAGGACATGAAATCGCTCAACAGCGAGGAGGTTCGTGGGCGCATCTACAGTGCCGGGGTTGGAGCGGCGAACCTGCCGTCCGCGGTCCGCGAACTCGACGCGAACAGACAAGCGATCTTCGCTCCCAGAGGTCGGACGCACAAGGTCGCGACCGTCCTGAGTGAACTTCAGGAAACTGAATCCCAGTTGGCGGAGCTTGCAGGCCAGGCTTCTGAATACGGCCGACTCACGGTGCGCCGAGAACAGGTTCGCGAGGAACTGGAGTCGATTGCAACACGCCGGGCCGAGTTGTCTTCGCGGGAAAGCGAGCTTCAGCGGATGTCGAGGGCATGGGAGGAGTGGACGCCGATCAGGCTCCGCGAAGAGCACCTTGCGACACTGCCCGAGTTCGAAAATTTCCCCGAGAGCGCCGTCGTTCGACTTGAGGGGATCGACGAACGCATCGAAGAGGCCGCGCCGGAAGTCGACAACGCACAGGCTGCGGTAGCGCGAGCCGAAGCCGAGGCAGACAAAGAAGTGCCCGACGAGGATCTGGTGTCCGAAGCGATGGAGATCGAGTCGATCCGTCGCGGTCGAGACAGCTTCGACAGCTCGGTTCACGACCTGCCGGAGCGCGTGGCCGAGCTTGGCGCAGACAGCGAGAAGCTGGCGTCGGACCTGCGCGATCTCGGGCCAGAATGGGACGAGGCCCGCCTCGAAGAGTTCGACTCGTCGATGGTGGTTCGAGATGAAGCCGATCAGTTGCGCGAGAGGCTGGCCATCGCCGAGCAAACCATACGGGACCGAACCACAGGGCTGGAGCAGGCCCACCAAGATCACCAAGACGCCCTCAGAGCTCGCCAGGAGGCGCAAGAAACATTCGACAGCGTCGATCAACCCGCGATGACCACGGCGACGTTGCAAGAGCAGCGACGCCACCTTCGAGCAGCAAAGCTCGTCTACCCAGAGTTGAATTCGGCTCGCCAACGCCGAGAGGACCTTGAAGGCCAGATCGACGCCGTCGCCGGGGCAAGCGATGTCGGTGACAAGACCGGCCGCAGTGCTTGGCTTCCGATCTCTCTGATTCTCGGAGGCTTGGCAGCCGCCGCGATTGGCATCGTGATGGACGGCCAGCAGGCGGCGCTCGCCCTCGGCGTCGTGCTCGTGGTGGCTGGTGTTGGCGCTGTCTTTTGGACCCGGTCGACTCAGCCTGTCGACACCATTGGCGGTGAGGACGCTATGCAGGCTCAACGCGATGACGCCGCTTCGAAGGAGCAGGCCCTCGGTGAGAACCTCCAACGCGCAGCCGAGTTGCTCGGAATCGCCGTGGTCGATTCGCAACCGCTGGGTGAACTCGAAGAGACTCTGGACGGCATCCAGGAAAGCATTCGCCGCCACGAGGCTGCCGCCCAATCGGTGGCAGGTGCCGAACGCTTGGTTGAACGTCATGAGTCGCGTGCTGCCGAAGCCCGAGACATGCTTGAATCCGCGGAGACGTCGAACGGATCAGTCGCGGACGAGTGGCGAGGGTGGTTGACCGCCCGAGGTCTCGCCGAAACGCTGACGCCAAACACGTTCATACAGCTATTGGGACGCGTCGAGACCGCCCGAGCTCAACACGGGCCCGTGGTTCAGATGCGTGGCCGCGTTAAAGCCATCGAGCGCAACATCTCCTTGTACCGCGATCAGGTGGGCTCAGTGGCCCAGCGGCACGGGACGAGCCTTGACGGCGACGATGACAGGAAAGTGTCCATGGCCGCGGACGACCTGATTCGACGACTGGATCAAGCACGTGCCGGCGCGCTCGCTCGCGAGAACGCCGTGAAGATGGCCGAGGACGCTCGTGAACGGCTAGAGGCGGCGCAACGACGCCTAAACAGACTCAACGTCGACAGAGACGAACTCATCGCGGCCGCCGGAGCCGCCGACGCCGAGGATCTCAGGCGCAGAGCCAGTCAGCACGAACAAAGGCGCGATGCAGAGCGACAGATCGCCGAAGATCGCGTCCACTTGCAGCGATTGTCCGTTCCGGGGCAGTCGCTGCAAGCTCTGGTCGAAACGTTGACGCAGACCTCTCTGGAATATCTGCGCGAGGAGCTGGCGACTGTCAAAGACGAGATCGACACGTCGGAATCTCGGCGAAGCGATCTCGACGCAGAAGGTGGGAGCCTGAAGAACGATCTCGCCCGTATGGCAACCGACGAAGCGGCGTCTGAGCTGAGAGCACGCCGCGAATCGCTATTGGCACAGCTCAAGCTCCTGGCGACCGAGTGGTCGAAGCTGACGATCGCCGCCACGATTCTTCAGCGTACTAGACAGAAGTATGAACAGGAGCGCCAGCCGGGTGTGATCCGTCACGCGCAGGAGTTCTTCGCCTCGATCACCGGAGGCCGATACACCCGCGTTTTCGTGCCCGCCGACCAGCCCTCGGAGGTGTTCGTTGAGTCTGCCAATGGCTCGCGGCTCGATCCGGCTCAGCTCAGCCGCGGCACGCGCGAACAGCTATACCTTGCGTTGCGCTTTGGTCTGATACGTGAGTTCGGAGAACGCGCCGAGCGGCTGCCCGTGATCGTGGACGAGGTGCTGGTCAACTTCGATCCGGACCGGCAGCTCAAGGCGGCGGAGGCGTTTGCCGCGCTGTCAGAGACCAACCAGGTGCTGGTGTTCACGTGCCACCCGGAGATGGTCGACCTCTTCACGAAGGTCTCGCCAGGAGCTCAGATAATCGACCTAGACGCTCTGGCGTAGGGTGCACATAGTCGAACGGAATCCGGCGGGGACGGGGTGAATGTCCGCCGCGGGATTCGCGCTCGACCCGTGCTTTACCGGTGCAATCGTAGTTTTGCGACGAAGAGGTTGGCGTCCAGTTCGGTCACTTCGTCGTCATTTTGACTTTAGGTGACTGCGTGAATCAATGAGGCCCGCTTGATCCGGCCCGTCGTCACCGTCACTCGACGCCGACAATCTCCTCTCGGGCGTTGGCTTGCGGTCGTCGAGATCGAGTTTTGCGCTTGAACCGGCGTCCTTGTGCCAAGTGTCGCAGACCAGGCACGGACACGCGTCGGGGGTCACCACTAAACCCGATGAGTGACGCGCACGATGGCGATTCGTTTACCCCTCCGTGCATTGCCCAGAGAGGTTTTCGGCGAAACGGCATCGTCGATCAGGTACAGACGCATAGGCTTTTTTGCGTGGCTGCGCCTACGGTTTACCGAAATGACACACGAAAACGAAGAATTCACGCCTGAGATTCGCGATCCGGCGATTGGTCGAATAGTCGATCTATCTCAGGATCGCGGCGGATTGGGCCGCACGTCGCGCTGTTGTGCGAAACTCGGCTGCGTTTTCATCGCCATTTGTTGCCGTACGACGTAGTGATTTCTCGGCGGTTTCGTCGTGCTGTTCTCCGAAGCGATCTATCGAGGCGCTCGGGCGGCGGCGAGGGGAATATAGTTTCGATGCGGCGGTCGGATCGGAACCGGGCGGTCGAGCATTGCGCCCGACGGCGGCGGCTCGTATCATGATCGGCGTCTGGAACTAGCAATTTCTTCCGGACGGATCATCACTTAGGAGCACATGCAACATGGCCATCATGGTTACAGGCGGCACGGGGTTCATCGGCGGCAAGGTCATCTGCGAGCTCGTTGACCGCGGAGAAGACGTAGTCTGCTTCGACATGGCGCCGCCTCGAGCTAACCTGACGCCGTTGCTGGATCGGATCACGGTGTACCGGGGCGACGTCACGCAGATCTCGCACGTGATGGACGCGGCCAGCGCCAACAACGTCCACAAGATCATCCACATGGCGGCTATGCTGGCGCCGGACACCGAGGAACGGCCGCACGCGGGGATGTTCGTGAACATACAAGGCATGAACAACATCCTCGAGGTCGCTAGATGGGTGGGCGCCGAAAGAGTCGTTTACGCGAGCTCGATCGCGGTATACGGGGTGCAGGAGCGTTTCGGGGACCGCCCGGTGATCGAAGCCGACAGCTCCGTTCCGGTGACCGTCTACGGCATGACCAAGGTCGTGAACGACTTCGTTGCCGGAAAGTACATCGACCAGTTCGGCATGGACGTGCGCGGCGTGCGAATCTGCACCGTGTTCGGCCACGGACGCGTCACGGGAATGACCGGCATGGTCGGAGGCCTGCTCGCGTCGCTGCCGGCAATCGGCAAGCCCGTCGACCTGCCGTTTTCGCCCGACGAACCCTCGGCGATGATCCACGCCGAAGACGCGGCGCAGATATTCGTCCGAGTGGCGTTGGCCGACAAGCTCAACCACCGCACCTACAACAGCGGCGGGCACCTCGCCACCGTCGGAGACATGGCCGACGCGGTGCGCGGCTTCATCCCGGACGCCAAGATCACGACCGGCGAAACCCGCGTCCCGCACGTCTACCTGGTCGACAACAGCCAGATGCTAGCCGACATCGGCTACGAGATGGCCCCGCTGAACGTCCGCATCCTCGAGCACATCAACGACGCAAAGCGCGAGGCTGGGCTGCCGGAGATTGGCGGTTGATCTGGAGGCCACAGCGCCTTGATACGCGGCGGTTGAGCCGGTAACATGTCCCGCATGCGAATTGGACTGATTAGCGACACACACATTCCCGAAGCCGGAGCGGAAATTCCGCCGCAGGTGTTCAAGGCGTTCGACGACGTGGACCTGATCCTACACGCGGGCGACATGCACATCATCGACGTTCTGGATTGGCTGGAGCCTTTGGCGCCGGTCTGGGGCGCTCGTGGCAATGGCGATCACTACGACGGCATCAACCCGAATCGACCCGGGTTGCCCGATGACCCGCGCGTCAAGGAAGTGCATACGCTTGAACTTGAAGGGCTAAGGGTCGGCCTCATCCATGGCTTCCCGCTGCCGCACGAACTCCCTTGGCGCACGCTCGACGAGCTCCTGGACTTGCACTTCACGCGCCCCATCGACGTGGTGGTTTGCGGCGACACCCACATGGAGCGATTCGATTGGTACGAGGGCGTCCTGATCATCAATCCGGGAAGCCCTACCCTACCCGGCCAGATCAATGCGCTGGGCACTGTCGGGTTCCTCGACATCAACGATCGCGAGGTCGTTCCGTCGATCGTGAACCTGTCAGACTACTAGGGCCACCGAAGTCATCTCCGACAGCACCCAGCCTCGGCGAGGTCGCCCTGGACGCTGAATGAGGCTGGTCGGTCTGGCCCTGCTCCCACGAATCCATGCACTCGTCTTCTCTGTCTGCGCTGAATTTCGCGGTCCGCCCCTAACGCGCGTGAATCTGCTTCGTCGTGGCGTCAATGATCGAGTTGCCGCCGTCGACGATTAGCGTGGTTCCCGTTATGTACGACGAGTGTTTCGATGCGAAAAATAAGGTCGGCATCGCGATCTCGTCGACGTGGCCCATTCGCCCGAGCAGCGATGCGGTGGTCGCCCACTCGATGTGCGCTGGATCGTCGGGAGTCGGCGCGGTGAACGGCGTTTCGACCCAGCCAGGGCTGATCGCGTTGACGCGGATGCCGAGGGGCGCGTATTCGAGCGCCATGCTGCGCGTCATGCCTTCGAGTCCGGCTTTCATCGCGCCGTACAGGCCGTAGTTGCCGTGAATGCTGCCGGTCGACGATATGTTGACGATCGCGCCGCCGGTCCGCTGCATTATCGGCAGAGCGTACGTTGTTGCCAGAAACGCGCTGAGGAAGTTGCCGCCCGAGACACGATCCCAGCGCTGCATCACTGAGAAGGATTCATCGACGCCCTGGTTGCGTTCGCTGCCGCCGGCGCAGTTGACGAGAACGTTGAGCGCGCCGTATCTGCGATCGATGTCTTCGAGCAAGGCTTTGACCGCGTCATGGTCGCCTAGCTGCACCGAGTGGAACTCTGCCCGGCCGCCGAGTTCGATGATTTCCTTTCGCACAGCCTCGCCTTTGACCCGATCGCGGGCCACCATGATGACCTGCGCTCCGGCCTCGGCCAAGTGCATCGAGATGCTGCGTCCGATGCCTGAGTTTCCGCCGGTCACTAGCGCGACGGCGTCTTCGAATCCCCAGTCCATGTTTTGCTCCTACATTGTGCTTGGCGGATGGTTTCCGTTAGTGCCATCGATTCGGCGACTCGGTATGACGTGGTGGCCAACGACCCGAAGGTCCGACGGTTGCGTCGCGAGCTTGCGCTGGTGAGGTCCTTCGACACGCTCAAGACGAACGGATTGGGGCGGAGCTCAGCCGAGATCTGCGGCCCACCATGATGACCTGCGCTCCGGCCTCGGCCAAGTGCATTGCGATGCTGCGTCCGATACCCGAGTTTCCGCCGGTGACGAGTGCGACGGCGTCTTTGAATCCCCAGTCCATGGATTTGCTCCTGCGATTGTGTTTGGCGGGTGGCTTGCGGTACGGTCACCGATTAGGCGCTTCGGTATGCCCAGGTGGCCAACGACGCGAAGGTCCAACGATTGCGTTGCGAGCTTGCGCTGGTGAGGTCCTTCGACACGCTCAGGACGAACGGTTCGGGGGCGAGGCTCACTCGGCCTCTGCCGGTCATCCGAGCGATTGATGATGCTCGGCAGAGGCCGATGCCGGCTATACGAGAATCGAACGTCGGACCTACGGCGATTGGACGAGCTCGATGAGCACGTCGTCCGGGCCTTCGATGTAGGCTAGGTGAGCGCCACAGACGATCTCGGTGCTTGGCAGGACGATTCGGACGCCTGCTTTCTCGAGGCTGTCCAGTTTTGCCGCGAGGTCGTCGACGCCGAAGCCGAAGTGCTCGAGTCCGAGGTGGTTCAGCTCTGCGTTGCCGCGCTGGTCGGACGATCCCGCTGGCGGGGACGAGATGTTGAGCCGGACCTCGCCGCCCATTTGCATGCTCACGGTGATCGTTACTGGCATGACTTCCCGCGCGCCGAGAATCTTGGCTTCGAAGTGTTTTCGTACCAAGCCGCCGACTCCTGCGGACTTGCAGCTCTGATGTGCACGTGGTCGATTGCGAATGGCATGTCTATCCCTTATCGTTTGTTGCAGTGGGACCGGCGACGGCGCCGGGTCATGGAGCCTCGGATTGCCAGTCGTTTCACAGCTTATCATCTTGATCGTCGGTCAGGCTTCGGCGTCGCGGCGTTAGCGTCAATCCGACGCGACCGCTGACACAGCGGCATCAAGGGCTTTGCTCGGAGGCGTGGCGCTGAGCATAACGACGAGCGCCAGCAGGTAGATCGCCATCAACGATTGCCAGGCGAGTTCGTAACCGTCGCTGTTGTCGTAGATATACCCAACCACCGGCGCGCCGAACGCGCTGGCCAGCATAATTGTCGGCATTGTCAATCCCCTGATAGTGCCCAGGAAAGCGCGGCCGAAATAGTTCGCCCACATGTAGGTTTGAGAGACGATGTTGATCCCCACCGAAAGCCCCCAAAGGATCGTTGACGTGAACATTTCGGTGGCGCTCGATGCCACGAGCATCAGTCCGACCGCCATCGTGAATCCCAGGTACGCCCCCGCCGCCACGAAACGCGCGGGAAACCGATCTAACAGGAATCCGACGAGGAGCAGCATTGCGGCCGCGCCGCCCGCGTCAGCCGAGATGGCCACCGCCACGAGGTCGGCGTCGAATCCCTTCTCCACCCAGTATGGGATGCGGTGAACGCTGGCGCCCATCCCGAATCCGCCCAGCATCATCGCCATGACCAGCATCCAGAAAGCCCGAGTCCGAAGCGCTTCGCCTATGGTCCAGACGGCTTCTTCTTCCGCATTCTGCTCGCCTGGGCTTTGTTGTTCGATCACGACGGGGTCGCCGTCGGGACGCAGGCCCATGTCTTCTGGTTGACGTCGCAGAAACAGCAGCGACATGGGAATGATCAGAACCATGCTGACGATGCCGAGGTAGAGCCAGGCGTCGCGCCAGTCGACCACTTCGATAAACAGTTGCGTGACGGGCAGCAACACTATTCCGCCCACGCCGAGCCCGAGAGACGCCAATCCGAGCGCGACCCCTCGCCTGCGAACGAACCACTTGGCGACCGGCACCGTGCTCAGAATACCGCCGCCCGGTGTGCTGAGTCCGGCCAAGCCCACGATCGTGAACAGAATGAAGAGCTGCAGCACATTGTCTGCCAGCCCAAATCCGATGACGCCCATGCCTGTCACGAGCGCGGCGACAGGGATTATGAGTCGCGGTCCGAACCGGTCCAGCAGCCTCCCTAAAAACAGGCTTGTGAATCCGCTGGCCAGATACCGCGCCGTTGTCAGCCAGCCGAACGTGCTTCGCGAGATGCCCATCGCTTCGCCCATCGGGATGACAAAAAGGCCCAGGTTGAGTGTGCCGGTCGCGTGCACCGCGAAGTTTACGAAGAACAGAGTTACGACGATCACCCAGCCGTAGTAGAAGGGTGGTTTCATCGGGATCTGATTTGTTCGATTTCTCGCATTGGGGTTTTTGACATGATTTCGTATTTCAACGTGTGATCACCTTCGGGTTTCGGCGACCGAATGCGAACCTCGGCTCGTTAAGGTCCTTCGACAAGCTCAGGACGAACGCGAGAGGGCGACATTGACTGCGCCTGAAACAAATCGGCGCGGGTCGCAGCCCGTGTTTCGATCACACACCCAAGCTCAAGTCGACCGGTTCGCCCGCGAGGTCGTGGAGCACCGAGAGGGCGAGCGCCACGAGGGACAGGCCAAGTACGGCGCGAGCCCGGGTCAGAATTTGCAGCCGTTTCGGCATTCCACCCCATTCAACGTGAGGATGCTCGTCGGTTGCCGTATCCGAAAGCGGCCGATCCCTCCCCTACCGCACCCCCACACCCCACCGTCGGGAATGCCGCGACGGGTCCCGGGCCTCACATGAAGCGACGCTATTCCCGCTTCCCCGGAACTCGGCGCGACCAACACGCCTGCAATCGATTGTTCGTTTGTCACGGATTCGGCTCAGTGCGCCGTGATGTTCGGTCGTGACTGAGGTTCCATACGAATCGCGGGCCCAGTATTTCACTTCCGTCCGGCATCGGCAATTTGGACGCGGCCAAGTGATTGTCACTCGCCCACAGAGCTCAGTCGTTGGTCAGAGAGATCGAGGTGCGAAACCACTGTTCAAGGTTTCGTGATGCCCGGCGGTTGCCTTCTCACGCAACGCCAACCATCGCCAACTTTCACGAAGGTGAACCGCGCCGTGAACGATTGCATTATGGCGCCGTCCGCATGATATCGCGTCGCTGCCAATGTGCATGTCGACTCGGCGTCGGTCTCTGATTCGACGTAATGCGCGTCGAGCTTCGCTGTTGTGCCCTTATATCCGCGGGATACGAACCACTCCGAGTCACAGACGTACTCCGGAACGTCTTCCACGCGAGCGATCGTGAACAACGGCGTTTCGCTGGTCGCCGAACCTTGCGTGAACGGCGGTTGGATCGTATCTCTGAACCGATGATTTCGACTGTCGCTGATCACGTCCAACTGCACGATGACGGCATCCCGCGGCGTTTCAGCCATACCGAACCTCCGGCAAGTTCATCCGATCAATCGTGAACATTGCTCCGATGCGGAAGTTCAGTTGGCTTCTCGCACGCACTCTTCGAGTAGGTCGATTGCCGCTTTTGCGAACACCCACATGTTGGCCTCACGGTCCTTGTCGCCGGTTTCGAGGGTCATCGTGCGCTCGAAGGGTCCCGTTACCGCGAAGCATGCGTGGCCGGACGAATCGCCGTATCGATTGCCGGTGGGGCCGCTCGCGCCGGTCTCGCCGAGTCCCCACGTTGCGCCGAGGGCGCCGCGGATCGTGCGGGCATTCAGCAGGGCATACGGCTCAGTGCTGGCGCGCATGTCCGCCATCGTCGCGTCGGCAACGGCTAGCAACTCCTGCTGTGCCGCGCGCGTGTATATCACGGCACCTCCGACGTAGTAGGCCGAGGCTCCGGGAATCGCGAGGAGCGCCGCCGAGATCAAGCCGCCAGCCGACGACTCGGCGACGGCCAGGTTCTGATTCGATTCTTTGAGCACTTCAGCAACCGAAGCTGCCAGCGAGTTCAGGTCAGGCATTGTCTTCTCCCGTTAGTGATGCGGCGCGGCGATGGATTGCGCGAGACAATCGAACTCGGTGTCGTAAACGTCGGCGCCAATCGTCGATTGTTTGCGAATAGTCGATCGAGGACGGAACCTTTGGCGATTGACCGGACTCGATGCCGGCTCTCGTAGCACAATGCGGATCATTCAACAAACCGAGATACTCGGGGTCTTCTGGAATCACACTCATAACGTTGAGCCAGATTCTTCACCTGCGGGTTCAGAATGACATATTGGGTTTCGTCACCTGAAGGTTTCTTTCGGCGCGATTTTGACATCTCCGGTGGGTTGCAACTGTGTGCGTCTCCAAGCAGAATCCCGAAACAATCAACCGCCTACTTGATAATCACTTCATTGCCGCCGAATTTCGCCGCGAAAATCTCCTGGTCGACGGCCAGTCCCAGTCCTGGTCCGGCCGGGATGGAATACGAACCTTCTTCGAAGGTCACGTCGTCGTTCGCGTAGACGTTTGGCAGGTAGCGCTCGTCCTCGAGCGACTCGAACGTCTTAGATGCAGCTCCGAACACGAGCGTCGCCCTTGCGCCGAAGTTCGAGTTGCCGAAGTTATGGGGGATCGAACGCACGCTCGTCGGCTCCAACCACTTCTCGAGGGCTTGCCAGCGCGAGAAACCTGCCGAAACGGTGTCGGGTTGATAGCCGTCGATCAGGCCGTTGTTCACCAGATCGACGAACACCGGACCCGGCGGATCTCGGTCCACTTCACCGCAGACCAGCAGCGCGTTCGATCCAAGCCGGTCCCTCATCCGCCGGAACACCCGGTAGTCGGCCACATTGTGAGTGACCATCTCCTCCATCCAGAAAATGTTGGCGGAGAGAGTCTCCCGTACGAAGTCTTCCAGCAGGTCCAGCCTGCCGTCGTAGCCGAAGTTGGCGTCGACCATGATCGCAGCGTCGGACCCGACGGCCTCGCGAACGGCGAGGACCACTTCGATGTCGCGCTCCAGTCCGGCCTGCGGCGCCATCCAACGGCCCGGCCTGCCAACTTTCATCTTGAATTGACGATATCCGTCCCGACGTGATTCAGCAGCTTCCTCAGCCACTTGGCCGGCGCCCTTCTCGGGATTCACAAGATCTTGGTAGTACAGAGTCGTGTCATAGGCAGGGACCACGTCCCGCACCCGTCCACCGAGCAGATCGACGCACGATACGCCCATGTCCCGACCCAACAGATCGAAGGCGAGGATGCTCATCCAGCCGTGTTCCCAGAACGGCGGTTTGTGCGCGTCGGTCACGCCGACGACACGACCGCCGGAAACTTCGAGGAATTCGTCGACCCGTTTGCCGAGCAACGATTCACGGAGCAGGGCCATCAACCCTCGCACGGTGCCTTCTGGATCGTTGAAGCCGGTGAACTCCCGCATGAAGCGATTTGCGATCGTGAGTCCCTCTAGACCGCCGTCGGTCCGGGCGCGCACCAGCCATTCGGTGCGTTCACGACCCATATTCTCGCCGCGCGAGTTTCGGCCAAGTTCTTTGCGATAATGAACAGGGACTGGCGTCACGCTGATCTCGTTGATCGTTTGACCGGGCATGTGATTCTCCTCATCCCGTAGGTTAGATTTTCGAAGCTGTTTACGAGTGTCGGGCGGCGGTCCCTGTCGCACGGGAATAGGGCAATGAAATCGTCCGGGGCGTCACCTCCCACCACCGATGCCTTGAGCCCTTCCTGAGACGAACGACGATCGGAACTGCACGCCCCAGCGTCCGTCGATCAGAGTGAATATCCACAACGTGAGGAAGCCGTTGTACTCGGTTCCGTCCGCTAGCCGTCTCGACTGATGGATGGCCAGATGCACTTTCTCGTCGCCTGACTGAACCGCTTCGATGGAGGTCGTGGTCGTGTGATCCCAGCCTTCCGCCTTTAACGCTGCCGTTGTCTTCTCGCCGCCCGACTCGCGAAAATCGTCTGCAAAATCCCAGACCTGGAACTTGTTGTCGAACGACAATCTTCGATGCGGAAAGTGCATCTCCGCGATCATCGCGTCCATGTCCCTGGCGTTGAACGCGGCGTTCCATCGTTCGAACGAGGCTGTTGCTTGGTTGACGGCGTCGGACATCGGCTGCTCCCGCGTCTGGTTCTGCGTCGAATCGGTTTCGCTGGTTGAGGAAGCACCAGGATATACGACCGTCGACCGTGGTTGTCAATCGGAGGCGCCGCGTCCATCACAGCCGTCGCCATCGAACTCGGCGAGATGATCGCTTTTGCGGGGAGCGGGTCCAATCCGATAGACTTGGCGCGATGCAATCTCCGAACCGCTTAACCGACGCGCCAGACGGCCTAATTCAAAAGGCCAAAGGCGCGTTTTATGGTTGGAGGGTTGTAGGCGCGGGTACGTTCCTGCTAACGGTCATGGCCGTCAGCGTATTCCAGGGTCTTGGCTTATTCCTGGTGGCGTTGGAAAGGCAATTCGGGTGGAGCCGAACTGCCATGTCAGGGGCTTTCACGCTCGCACGAGGCGAGGGCGCCGTGCTCGGCCCCGTTGAAGGAATGGTGATCGACCGGTTCGGATCTCGCGGGTTGGTCCTGATCGGCTACTGCATCATCGGCCTTGGATTCATCCTGCTCTCGATGATCCAGAGCCTGTGGCACTTCTACGTCGCGTTTATCATCATCACTCTCGGCTCCGGATTAGGCGGCTGGCTCGCCGTGGTCTCGATGGTGAACAACTGGTTCATCCGCCACCGCTCTTTGGCGATCGCCGCAACCACATCGGGCATACACTTCGGCGGATTCCTCGTGCCTGTGCTGGCGTTGGGGATCGACGCGCACGGGTTCCGGTGGGCCACGCTGGGCATGGGCATTTTCATGTTCATCATGATCGGACCGGTGGTACGAGTGATCCACACCCGGCCCGAGGACATCGGCTTGGCGCCCGACGGCGATCCTCCCAAGATCATGACCAATCAGTCCAGCGCTCAAGAATCGGGCGCTCCGGGGAGCAGCGACGAAGAGGCCGAGTTCACCGTGAGGCAGGCGTTGCGGACGTCCGCCTTCTGGATACTGACGATCGTCCATATATCGTCGACGATATCCATCGTGACGCTGTCGTTGCACCTCGTGCCCAAATTGACCGACATGGGATTGTCGTTGAGCACCGCGGGGATCGTGGTCTTGTCGTACACGGCAGCCGCCGTGCCTTCCCAGTTCGTCGCCGGCGTCGTTGCTGACAAGTTGCCAAAACAGCTGGTATTGTTCTTCTTCCTGGCGATGCAGGCATCCGGCATGGCAGTGATCGCGTTTGCCGACAACATCGGCACGGCGTTCCTGTTTGCAGTTCTTTACGGCATCGGGTTCGGGGGCAGGGTGCCGCTGCTGACGTCCATTCGTGGCGACTACTTCGGACGAAAAGCCTTCGCAACGATCATGGGCTTGTCCCAGATGCCGAACAACATCGCGATGATGTTCGCGCCGCTATTCGCCGCCTACATGTACGACACGACCGACTCATACCAGATCCCGTTCCTGACGTTCGCGATCCTGAATTTCCTTGGCGCGTGCCTTGTGCTGTTCGTGCGAAGGCCAAGGTTGACAGGCATGGCTCAATGCCTCGACGTCGATCCGCATGCCTGTTAGCAGCACTGTCTCGATGATGATGCCACCCGGCTCCGCTCTCGAAGCTTTTATCAGAGACAGGAACTGGTCTTTGGTCAACACGTAGGGCTTTGATTTCGCTGCGGAAGGTGCGCTGGCCATCGCTGCTATGTCCCTGGCCATAAGGCTCTTTTTCATCGCTGTACGGAGACAATCCCCAACCGACCTGTGTATCGCGTTGACGTAAGAAGGCGAGAGGCCCTCCTCCATCAACCTACCGTAGGCCAATTCCAAGTGGTCGGGCGAATCTTGCTCAACCTGAGGTCGCCGATATACTTATCGATGCGTCTGATGTTTAGGCTATAGCCTCCGTGTCAAGGGCGGAGTGAAAGTGTACCAGTGGGGCGGAGTAAAACTGTACCACCGAGCGCCGCAGGTTGAGCGTCAATGTCTGCGGTGCGTAAGAGCCGGCGCTAGGCGGTTGCCAGAGGTTGGTTGGACTTCCGGCTGTGCTTGAGGCGG